>DGQF01000007.1 GCA_002389675.1 Gammaproteobacteria bacterium UBA4421 | reverse complement strand
CTATCCAGGCGCCATATTTATGCTTCAAAAGCTCTACAGCCCTTGTTAGCTCTCGATTCTTTCGGGACTAATGAGTAGCAGTCCTATCTAGAGATAGACCTAATGAACCCTTAGCCCTTTGTATACTGGCTAAGGATAAAATTAAGTTATTAGATCTGGGTCGAGTTACTCTTCTTTGCTCACGCATTTCTCATTATACAGAACACTCAAGTGGCTAATTCTGTTGTCTATTGAACTCTGATTCTTACCGGCACGGGACTCATTAACGAAAATACCCGGCCAAAATAATATGGCCATTCCAACATTTTTTCCTGTAAACCCAGAGTCTTCCTTGGATTCTTCAAATTTAGCACCTAAGTTCGCAAGCTCGTATTTTAGGCTCTCGCAACTTAAAGTGAAGTCAGACGGCTCGACTGCTCTAACTGACTCATTCGAGACACACGCACTCAAGAAGAGTGTACTTATGGCAATAGACAAAAGTTTTTTCATAACATTTCCATTAAGGTTAGAGTAGAATTTCGCTAGGAGTATACATTAAATCTTAGAATGACTAGCAGGCAACGGAGGATGTCTAAATACAACGTCCGGTTGCAGCTAGTGCATATTTTCTGAATCTGCCCGCACAGCCCTAAATTGTTATATTGGCTAGGTACTTAACCAACAATTCCAAATCATATCCATCACCATAACCTTGCCCAACAGACTTCAAACTCCAACCCCCCAACTGGTCAATCATATCTGTTGGTGCTTCAACGGCTCTTAACCTGTCTCTAAAGCTATGACGCAACCCGTGTATAACATCACTTGAGCCTCCAACAGTCTTGATCCATTTGTTGATTGCGGCTGATGCGCTGTTTGAATTACATCGCTCAGAGCTTGTGTATCTTGGGAAGCAATACAAGCCTGTAGAGTGCTGCTTGAGGCGCTTTGCGGCCCATAACGACAAACCGATAAGCGGGATTTTACGCTCGCTAGAGGCTGTTTTAAGACGTCTGTGAGGATGTGGGACTAGTTGTATGTGAGGTGTTTCTGCATCAAGGTGCAAGTCACTCAGCATAAGGCCTGCAGCTTCAGATAAACGCATACCTGTATCGAAGATAATGCCGACTAACCACCTGATGTCATCATCCAGTGCAACGCATTCTTTGTTGATCTTAGCCATATTAGCTGGCGTAACAGCATGACGCTTCTTGGCATCAGTGTTTGATGGGAGATACACCTTTGCAAACGCATTCTGGCACTCTAGACCCTGCTCCAACGTGACAAAGTTGATTACAGCTTTGATGCCTGAGAAGACACGCTGCAATGAGCTGTTGCTCAAACCTTTCTCAATCAGCCACTCTCGCAACACCGCAGCGTCTTTGGATGTGTAGCTGTCTATCGGCTTATTACCAAGACACTCAACCAGATAAGTAATGTAGCGCTGAGCTGTTGTGAAGAATAGTTTCTGCCTACCTTGGCCGATGACAGCAAAATAGGTCTCGAGAGCTTCCTCAATGGTGGGTAAGGATGAAAGTTTTGTGCTGGGGTCAACTACCAACAAGTGAGCGGCAGGGACATCTAGCCGCTTTAACCTCAAACCTAACCAGTAATCATCTAGTTTTGATGCAAAAACTTTAGATGCAGTGGTTGCTCGTGACTGAGAATTAGTTCTGAGTGATTGGGTTATGCGTGGTTTTAAGTAGAAACATCTGAGATCAGCAGGAACCGACCTAGAGAAATAATAGATGTTGCCTTTGGTGTAGGTATATCTAGGATGCTTTGAGTGTCTACTCATTTGTCTACGGCTCCTCATTAGTCCCGAAAGAATCGAGAGCTAACAAGGGCTGTAGAGCTTTTGAAGCATAAATATGGCGCCTGGATAGGCGTCTGATGCGTTGTCCACGAAGATTAGGCCCACATCGGCATACTTTTGGTTTAGCAGTTGTTTAAATTGCTGCCACAGCAGTGTAGTGCCTGTATTTCGATCAGGTTTTTCCGCATAAAGTACCCCGTCGCTCTGAGTGCCGTCTAGAAGAACTAAATTAGTCAAAACCGTTGTCGCACTGAGTTGATAAGTCGCGCAAATCTTTTGCAGCTGTGTTCTGATCCGCTCGGGCCGGTCTTCTAAACTGACAAATATCACCCGACTTTGAATCGACGCAAGCCCATTCCAGGTGCTTCCGCAGGCTACATGTGCGGCTAGCACTAGACTGAATGCAGTCTTACCCGTTCCACCATGACCAGCGAGCAAGGCAAATTCACCCTTTGGGAAGTAATGGCGCACCAAATATTTCTGGGGTGTTTCTGGTGCACCCCAAAAGGCGTTTAAGTCAACAGGAACTAAAACGCCCGCACCGGCTGGGTCACTGCGTTGTGTTGCCAACTCACGGTAGGCTTGTCTGCGCTCCTGCTGTCCCTTGGGATCTGCTGCATCGGCTAATTTCGCAACTGCTAGCTGAGTATCGCCACCAAAATCTAGTGCGCAGATAACGTCAAACACATCCAGCGCATGTCCTGCATGGTTTTCGTGTGAGAGCGGATCCGCGGCGCCATGGTGACTATAACAACGCTGGTGTCCGTCAGGACCCTCAAGCAGGACTAAACCCGGACACCCGCTCTCGCTGGTTGGCGAGAGGAATTTTTCACCACATCGCTTATATCCATGCTGTTCTAGTTGAGAGGGTATATCGTACGTGTTGCATATCTTATCGAATAGCTCACCGTCCATGCTCGGTGGATATTTTCGACATTGAACTGCATCGCTGCTCGCTCTTTGGGCTTTTTCCTCCAACTGCTTATCTTTAGCCTCGTAAGCGTGCAGGCAATCGCGGACAAACGGATGCTCTTTGACCAGAGGGCTAAGGCACGGTTTCGTATTTTCTATGTGCCATTGATACGGGGCGTTTTCATGCAACTTGTTGGGCGCAAAAAACCCCTGTGAAATTCTTGATTGCGCGCTATCGCTGTTTAACGCAACTGATGCGCCCGCAGCAAGCACTGCGTGTTCGGTCGAGCTAATTGGATTATCATAGGGAATTAACACCTTCCAGCGATTGCAAGGCTCTGGGGGTTGCTGATGACTCGAGGTGGAGAAAGCGAAGTAGCAGCAGTCATAGTTATCATATAACGCCTGCAAAGCTTCAGCGCTTAAGTTGTCATGATCATGGTCAATCACAAGCATCTGAAAGGTTGACTCCAACGCCGCAACCTTCGTTTTTGCTGATGCATTGAAAGGTGTGATGAGACTAGCGCCCAGTTTTGGGCCAACGCTGGGGTTTTTAATTAACTCCCCAATCGCAGTCAAATCCAGATAATCCTCGGCGACCTCGTTTCTGATGCTTGAATACAGCGGAAAGGGACGGTCCGGTTGGTACAGATCCGATTGATACAGAGTAAAACCAAAGTCAGCCATCTCGCACCTCTCAAATTTTTTCAGATTGTTGCGACAGCGGCTCAATCTGTTGGGATGAACCTTCGACTTCTAATTTGTCCAGCCACGCCTGAATATCATCGCCTTTCCAGGCAACCAGATTAGGTCCAAGTCTAAGCCGCTTAGGAAAATCATTTGATTTTTCCCAGTGGTAGATCGTAGGAACCGACACGCCTAGCCGGTAAGAAATTTCCTTGGCTCGGACCAATCGTCCGCTGAGGGATGCATTAACCAGATCTTCGAGGTTTTGCATAATTTCGCCTTTATGTTGTTGAAGAGCCACATAAAGATAACAGCAGTCTACTTGCGGTTTTACCTACTTGTTTGCTGCAAAAAAGTAGGGTCAGCGAAGCTCACGACCTCCGCGTTTGGCCCGCTGAATGGCGCTCTCGATTCCTTTGTCGCTCAAATGAAATTCGTCTGACAAGCGTTGAACGGCATCTTCGTAGCCAAGACCGTCTAATCTATAAAACTCGTATGCCGCCCAGATATTCTGATGCTTTTCGTTGAGCTGCTTTGGCAGTCCCGCACCCTGTAACAGCCCGGCTAATACCTCAGGGCTTCCCATTTCTGGCATTTCGCGAATAAGATCGGCGACTGCTCGCCTCTGCTTTCTCTTGTCACGGTGCTCGGTCGCGATCGCAGCAAGACGTTGAGCGAATTGGTGTTTTTGTTTGGCCCGCGCCAAGAACATTTCTGAATCATCCATTAAGTAAAAAATCCTCCCATTTAGTTATGATGCGCTTGCGGGCCTCGTAAGCGTCTGTTCGAATATATGTGAGTGAAGCCTCATCTACGTTGGGCTTTGCACCTCGCTGTTGTGTCAAATGATCCGTGTTCAGGCCTTCATCAATACCCCAAGAGTAGAACGTTGCACGGAAGCCCATAATATCGGTGGTTGCTTCACCATCCATGCCAGACGGTGAATGACGTTTCCAGACGCTTCTCACCCTAGTATCCGACAGGTGGCCTGACAGGCTGCTTTGTGTTGCGTATATGAACCCGCGGCGAGGAGTATCGGGCGAAGCCACGCGATGTAGGGAATCAATAGCGCTGGCACAAAGATGGGTCCGCCAATTGGCGATTTTATGATTTTCTTTGGGTACCAACCAAGTCTGTTTATTCAAGTCGACGTGACTCCAATCTGCATTCAAAGCGCCTGTTAGACGGCTACCTAAAGTTAAGCAATAAAGCTCCAGGACCCGGTAAGCTAGGCCTGTCTCGTCGCGGATCGTTCTGTAAAACCTAGGAGCATCTTCAACTTTCATCGCGGCGTAATTGCGAGACTTCTTTTTTGCGAGTTTGCGTAAGTTGCCAACGAAGAGCTTTTGCACCTTCGCCTCTGCAGGATTACGAGTGTTATTGGGAACATGGTATCGATCCAAAATTGCTTCTAGAGCGCCACGCATCCTGTCAGCCTGAGTTGGCGTTCCCAGATATTTTTTTAACAACGTCCCGACATCATGTTGATTGATATCAGAAATTGGCTTTTCCCCGAATTCCTTGACCATATATCGAACGTAGCGCTTGTAGTTGTTGTGGCTCTTAAGGGCTGAGGGTTTTAATTCGGCCAACTTAACGGGTAACCAGGCCTCGGCATTAGCTCGAAACGTATCCATACGACGCCTAGCGTCCATCTTAAATGGATCAATCCCGTTCGATATGTCCTGATTGCATTGGTCGAAAAAAGCTAGAGCATCGCCTAAAGAATGCCAGCGTGATGCCGCCAATTCGGTATTGATTGTTAACCCAAACTTCTTTCTTTGTTTTTGATACCGAAAGTTCGCTTGACCAGAGAGATGCCTTTCAAAGGTTAGCCCTGATATTCTGGTGCTCCAAGAGCCAGGGACATTTCCTTGAAATGCTCTGTCAGTAAGATTCGGCCTTGAGGTTGCCCCCATAACGGCATCCTGTATTGCAATTAACCACTAATAATTACACTAAAAAAGCCGAGTCTTCAAACAATTAAATGCGATCCACCAGTTTTATCAACCTATTGTATTTACAATTAAATCAGTAGGTTAGGATCGTATCTTGAAGAAATTGACGGGAATGAAATCTGATAATGGCGGAGAGAGAGGGATTCGAACCCTCGATAGGGGTTACCTATACACGCTTTCCAGGCGTGCTCCTTCGACCACTCGGACACCTCTCCGGAAAAATTGGCGGCGACCCACCTAGCCACACCTCGCGCCCGAAACCGCTGTTACCGTTGCTCCCTTCCAGGCCTGGCGGAGTTCACAGCATATCGCCGCGAGGGGACCAAGATGGGTCACCATTGAAGGCGCACATGCTAGCGGAATTGGCAACAAATGAACACATACTTGCGAGACGCATTTGAAAGAATTGGCCGTAGCCTGCGCATGGGTTTGCTGGGGAATGTGGTTCAACGACTTGCTCTTCGTATCGCGATGAATTGTTGAATACCAAATGATCAGAGCCGCCCGTCTAGCGGCCCGATGACCAGAATATCGACTAAACCAGCAATGATCGCCAGGACAACAATCACGCTCATCAGATAACCGAGCAGACGCCAGCCTCTGAATTTAACGCTTTGGTCGTTTTGAGATTGTGGTTGTTCCTCTGGGTGGGACATTTTAACGACTTTTGCTGGGTTTGATCTGAACAAATAGTGGTGCACCCGACAGGATTCGAACCTGTAATCCCCGGTTTCGTAGACCGGTGCCTTATCCAGTTTGGCCACGGGTGCGCAAGGGCCCGTATTATCTGGAAGTTCTGCGTCGACCTCAACCTTTAATATCTTAAAAGTGGAGATGGGCGCTGAATAAGAGGCTTGTGGTCATGAGAATCAAGCGTACGAAGAGCTCACAAAGTGGTGCTGTTGGATCGCCTTGTGCATAGCTTTACTTTTGTCGCCCTGATATGATTTTGCGCCTGATATTTGCTAATAAGTTTTGTGTTTAACTATGGTGCGTGCCCGCTTAATAATTTTACTGCTTTGCATTTTTCCGGTAGGTCACGCGGCTGCTGAGGAACAATACTGGGGTATTGTGGGTAGCTTTCAAAATATAGACTCTGCCGAGGGCGCTCGGGCCGATGCATCGGAGCTAATGACAGACTCGCTTGCTGTGATCGGTACTGAAACAGATCGCGGATTCTTTTATCGCGTGGCGATTGGGCCATTCATGACACAATCCTTGGCGCAAGACAGGATCGAACGTGCTCGAAACCGAGGGTTCAGTGACGCCTGGTTGTGGCGGGACGATGGTGATGGCACAAATTACGAATCTAGCCTGTTCTCGACAGGTGCTTATGACGATTGGATAGAAGAAGATTTTGAAGATCTGTCGTTGGACATCGATCGTGGTAGCCAGGCCCGCGAAGATGACGCGGACATGATCCAGCGACGCAAGACACCGCCTCCTGTGGTGGATGAGGCACCGCCCGGGTACAAGCTGAACAAGCTGAGACGGGATGCGGCTCTCTACATGCCCTACGGGCGTTCTTTTGGCGCGCGTGAACCGCCGCCGCCCAGACTGATGTATGCAGCTGCCGCGCGCGGCTCCCCGAGCGGTTCCCCAAATCCCGCACACTTCTCTCCACCACCGACATCAACCCAACCAAAGCCCGCCTCAGACCCACTCCAGATCCTGACACCTGTAACGCTAAATACGCTAGTACCTTTCGAGTTAGCCACCCACAGAGAGTCGGAAATTGCTATTGAGATAGACGGCGAGTTGAATGAGCCGATGTGGGGTGAACTCGCTGGCGTAGACCAGTTTTTGGTTGTCGATCCTGACACCGGGGATAAGCCGACTCACAGCACATTGGTGAAAATGTTTTACACAGAAAGGGGGTTGTATGTCTCTTTCACCCTTGAGCAGCCAAGTGACACGTTGGTTCAAGTGTATTCTGGTCGTGATGCTAGGCGAATTAATCGTGACACTGTCGGTATAACGCTGGATACATCTGGTGATGGTCGCTATGGATATTGGGTTAATTTGGCGCTTGGCGGCAATCAGATAGACGGGACTGTTTTGCCTGAGCGTCGCTTTAGCTCCGACTGGGATGGTGCTTGGCAGGGTGCAACTCAGGTGACAGCTTCAGGGTGGAATGCGGAAATTTTCCTGCCGTGGTCACAATTTGCGATGCCCAAGCAAGCTGGCCGACGTGTGATTAATGCTTATGCCTCGCGTAAAGTGGCCTATATGGACGAGCGTTATTCATTGCCCGCATTGCCGTTCACTCAACCGCTATTTATGTCCGCGCTGCAGCCCCTGGCTTTGGAGCGTGTCGACCCACGCCAGCAATGGAATTTTTACCCCTATTCAGCGCTTACTCAGGATGAAGTTGAGGGTGAAAGCCAGATAAAAGTTGGTGCTGACCTATTTTGGCGGCCGTCGACGAACGTGCAGTTGACCGGTTCTCTTTACCCTGATTTTGGCAACGTCGAAAGTGACGATGTAATTGTTAATTTGGGGGCATTTGAAACATTTTATCCCGAAAAAAGATTGTTTTTTCAGGAGGGTATTGAGGTTTTTAACGCCACACCACGAGCGTCGGGTGATGACCCTGTGGCGGTGCTCAATACGCGGCGTATCGGCGGTACACCGCGTCCGCCGGAAGTGCCAGAAGGGGTTGTCGTGCCGGCACGGGAATTGAATCAACCAACCGAATTGCTGGGCGCTGTTAAAGCCGTCGGACAGTTCGGTAAAGTCCGTTATGGGATCCTGACGGCATTGGAAGACGATATAAAATTCGACGTGGGCGAAATAAATTATCATCAAGACGGCAATTCATATGGTATTGCGCGGCTGCTTTATGAGGATAAAACGCCGCAGGGTGATTATCGAGCGGTGGGCACTATCTCAAGCTTGGCAGCGCACCCGGAGGCTGATGCCGTCGTGCATGGCGTTGATTTTCATTATCTGACAGCATCCGGGGCGTGGAAACTAGACGGTCAGATTATACAGTCTGACGTGGAGGACGAAGGCAAAGGCTACGGTGGGTTTGTCGACGTTGGCTATACGGTTCGGCAGGGTTTGGTGCTCAGAGGCGGGATATCCCATTTTGACGATCGCTTTGATATTAACGATGTTGGGTTCAGTCGTCGCAACGACGCGACTAATATGACGTTTAATATCGATTATTCTCGCTCAGACCTACTCTGGCTTCGTCAATTGTCCATCAATAGTTTTACCCAGTACGAGGTAAATGGTGAGGGGTACAAAACGCGAAAGGGGTTTGGCTCAAGGTTGGGATTAGATTTGTTAAACCAAGATCGAGTGCGGCTGCGCGCGGCTTACTTTCCGGCACGTGCAGACGACCGTTCAAGCCGCGGAAATGGTACGTTTAAAGTAAAGGGTCGGCACGATCTCTCACTTGAATATGTCACCGACACCGCCCGCAGACTTAGTGTTCGAGTGGGTCTAGGCCATGGTGGTGAGGAAGAGGGCGGCGATCGCATGAAGGGTAATATTGGTTTTAACTGGCGGCCCATTGATCAAATCAATATTGGTGCTTTTGTGCAGTATCAGGACAGGAACGGATGGCTGCTATGGCAGGAAGGCACCAACTTTACAACTTTTGACTCTAACGAGTGGCGACCGCGGATAAACCTAGATTTCTTTATAACAGCCAAGCAACAAATTCGATTAGCGGCTCAGTGGGTCGGCATCAGGGCGCAGGAGGAAGCGTTTTATCAGGTGCAGAAAAATTATGACAATTTGGAGAAGGTGCGCAAACCGAACGTTGAGCCTGATGATTTTGGTTTGTCTCGGTTGAACTTGCAGCTGCGTTACCGCTGGGAAATTGCGCCATTATCCGAGTTGTCCGTTGTCTACACCCTCAATGGTGCAAAGGATGTTGCTTTTGAAACCGGTAATTTTTCGGATTTGTTAGCGGACGCCTACGCAGAGCCGGTGGGCGAGCAGTTAATTGTAAAACTCAGATACCGCTTGGGAAGCTAAATTTTCTAGGGGCTTATAGGTATGCGCTATCAAACGGCAACTCAATGGGGGGTTTACGACGTTGAGGTGTGCGACGGCAAGATCGTGGGGCTGCATTATCGCAAGGAGGATCCAGCACCTTCAAATATTGGCCGGGTGTTAACCGATGGTGTGCAACATAAGCTGCGCGTTGAGCGCCCGGCAATTCGTAAAAGCTGGCTTACCCAGCGAGATCGCAAGTTACGAGGCGCAGAACCATTTGTAGAAGTGCCGTGGGACGAAGCGCTCGACCTTGCTGGCGAGGCTATTGCAAAAGTAATTGATGAGTATGGTAACCGGTCTATTTTTGCCGGATCTTACGGTTGGGCCAGTGCGGGCCGTTTTCACCATGCGCAATCTCAACTGCATCGGTTTATTAACTTGCTCGGTGGCGCCACCCGCGCGATGAATACTTACAGCACGGCGGCCGCGCAGGTTGTTTTGCCACACGTAGTTGCCCCCTGGCACCAGATGGAGTTAGAGCAGACCACTTGGGCCGAAATCACAGAACATGCTGAGATATTTGTCGCCTTTGGAGGCATTCCTCTGCGCAATACGCAAGTGGCTTACGGTGGCATCACACAACATGAATCTGAACAAGGGGCGCGCGCAGCCTCGCAAGCGGGTGTTACGTTTATCAACATATCGCCGGTGGCGACAGATGTTTCCGATTGGTTAAATGCGCAATGGATGCCTTGCCGGCCTGGCACAGATGTTGCGCTCATGTTGGGAATGGCCTATGTGCTGGAGACAGAGGATTTGTTGGATCGTGCGTTTCTCGACAGCCATTGTGCGGGCTACGCCCAATTCCGCAATTACTTGCTGGGGCGGACCGATGGGATGCCAAAAACGCCCCAGTGGGCGTTTGAAATCAGTGACGTTCCTGCTCTGGCCATTGCCGCGTTGGCGCGTCAATTAGCGGCACATAAAACATTTTTGAGCGCTGCTTGGTCTTTGCAGCGCGCGCATCATGGTGAGCAGCCCTATTGGATGTTGGTGACGTTAGCAAGCATGCTTGGCCAGATCGGTGAGCCCGGGTGTGGCTTTGGTTTTGGATATGGTGCTGAAGGCTTTATCGGCAGTAGTGGGCGGCGCTTTAATTGGGCGACGTTTAGCAAGGGGCAGAATCCGACCCAGTTTGCCATTCCGGTGGCTCGTATCGCGGACATGCTTCTGCACCCCGGCGAGACCATTGCGTATGATGGGCGAGGCATTACCTATCCTAACATTCAACTTATCTATTGGGCGGGAGGCAACCCTTTTCATCATCACCAAGATTTAAACCGATTGGTTGAAGCTTGGCGAAAACCGAAGACCGTTATTGTTAACGAGCCGTGGTGGACGCCTACTGCACAGTGGGCAGATATTGTTTTCCCTGCAACAACTTCGCTGGAGCGTCAGGACATTTGTGCGTCAAGTCATGATCCTTTTGCTCATGCCATGGAGCGGGCTCTGCCACCGCAACACGAAGCGCGCTCGGATCATGATATTTTTAAAGGACTGGCGGCTCGATTTGATCGGCTTAAAGCCTTTGATTTGGGTTTGAGTGAGCGCGAATGGCTGGAAGATCTCTGGCAGCGTTCTGCCAAAAATGCCCATAATGAAGGCTTTGAATTACCCTCTTTTGATCAGTTTTGGTCGGCAAAGTCTTATCGTTTGCCCGAAAATACAGTCCGAACAACTTGGCTCAAAGCGTTCAAGGCCAACCCTGGTGCGCATCCGTTGAAAACACCCTCTGGGAAAATTGAGTTGTTCTCAGAGACTATTGCTGCATTTGGCTATGAGGATTGCCCAGGTCACGCGACCTGGCTGGAACCGTTTGAGCGCCTAGGCGGTGAGGGTTGCGAGCGCTTCCCGCTGCATTTGCTGACGCCACAGCCGGCTCATCGATTACATAGCCAATTTGATCATAGTGCGCATAGCCAAGATTCTAAGATTAAAGGCAAAGAGGTGTTGACTCTGCACCCGGCTGCGGCGGCGGTTCGGGGCATAGGTGCTGATGATATCGTTCGCGTGTTTAATGACCGCGGGGCTTGTTTGGCGGGTGCTTGCTTGAGTGATCAAATGCGCCCGGATGTGGTTAGCTTGCCAACAGGGGCTTGGTTTGCCCCCCAGTTGCCGGGTCTGGAGGTCAACGGCAATCCTAACGTGCTGACTTGCGACAAAGGTACGTCGCAGTTGGCCCAAGGGCCCAGTTCGGGGACCTGTTTGGTTGAAGTGGAATTATATTCCGAATAAACAGCGTAAATGCTTTATCCGTGGATGAATGGGTATAATAATGGCCGGCCCGGGCCTCGTAGTTCAACGGATAGAATAGCCGCCTCCTAAGCGGTAGATGCAGGTTCGATTCCTGCCGGGGCTACCAATATTTCCAATATAAAACAATCGGTTAGATGCGTGTGGGTGGATGGCTTTCGAGTGAGTTACGCTGATATATTTGGCCAGCGCTGAGGTAATCGAGCACTTCGCCCGTGTTTCAGCGCAAGCGAAGAGGGGCGAACTGCCAGCGGCGACAGTATGCTTGTTCCTTTGAATGTAGCGCGTGCAGGTCGCGGCATCGGCTGTCTTTCGCCCGCCAATTGGGCGCAGTCTCGAAGGTTGTGATGTCGCAGAGCTCGAGGCACTCATTGCCGAAGTAAACATCACCGCCATTTTGACGTCACATTTGGCGAGTTTTGACCAACGCTCGTTCAGTTTTTGCCCGTCTTTGCTCGTTCGTCTTTTATCCTATCCGGCCCCTAAAGACATGAGATCGGCTGCAAGAAACTCAAAAAAATCATTTTGATTTGGGTAGCGCGGGTTTGCGGGGGCAAACAAAGGCGCTTGGCGAATGAACGTCACTTCAGCATCATGCATTTTTGACTATGCAAAATAATCTTCGATCATCGCGTTGTAATCTTTTTGTTTCACACCCTCGAGTAGTGAACACATTTGCACCCGCAAGTTACTTGAACTCCCTTTGAGGCTTGTTCAATATGGGCAGAACGATTTTGGATGATGCTGGTATGCGGGGCTGGAAGTTCTATTTGAAGGGATTAAATCTTGCACCATTGATTTGTTGCCTGATGATATCGGCATGCGGCACAGAAGTGATTGAGCAAAAGGACTTTGATGGGATCGTGAAAGTAGGCGTGTTGCATTCCCGAACAGGCACACTCGCGGTCTCGGAAAATACGGTTGCTGAAGCAGAACTCATGGCCATTTATGAGATTAATCAGGCTGGCGGGCTACAAGTGGGCGACCAACGCTTGCAGATTGTGCCAATTGAAGAAGATGGTCAGTCAAAACCGATGATTTTTGCCAAACGGCTGGAACGCCTGATTACTCGAGATCAGGTTGCCGTGGTTTTTGGCGGTTGGACCTCAGCCAGCCGCAAAGCGATGTTGCCAGTGATCGAAGCGCATAATCATTTGCTTTTCTATCCCCTTCAATACGAAGGGGAAGAGTGTTCACGGAATATTTTTTATGCTGGCGCGACGCCTAATCAACAAGCTGAGCCGGCGATAAATTGGCTCTATGAAAACCACGGAAGCCGCTTTTTTCTCGCAGGCTCTGATTATGTTTATCCACGTACAGCGAATCGAATTATTAAACATCAACTGGATGCTTTAGGGGCTCAATTGGCGGGTGAAGGTTACGTGCCCTTGGGAGAGATGCAGCTTCAGCCTTTGATCGATTCGATCGAGCAGAGCCTGCCTGACGGCGGAATTATTGTGAATACGATTAATGGTGATTCAAACGTAGCCTTCTTTCGTGGCCTCTATGACGCAGGATTGACTTCGCAGCGTGGTTATACGGTCATGAGTTTTTCTATAGCTGAGGAAGAAGTCTCCGCTGTTGGTGCTCAGTACCTTGAGGGGACGTATGCCGCATGGAGTTTTTTTCAAAGCTTAGATAGCCCGCTGTCCAGGCAGTTCACCGAGCAATTTAAATCTTTAAACGGGGTACACCGTGTAACTAATGATCCTGCGGTTGCCGCTTATGAGATGGTGCTTTTGTGGGCCGCGGGCGTCTCCAAGGCAAAATCAATACATCCGGCATCAGTGCTACAAGCGTTGCCAGGGGTGCGTTTGGAAACTCCGGAGGGCGCCGTGGAGGTCCATGCTAATCATCATTTAAATAAGCGTGCATTGATTGGGAAAGTGGATGCAGAGGGTCAATTTGGCGTTGTCTTTGACGGTGGACACATTGAGCCTGAGCCCTGGTCTGCATGGTTGCCCGAGAATGAAGGTTACATTTGCGACTGGACTGTTGAGCGCCCAGACGCCGGAAGATTTCAACCCGCTACAGGGGCGTTGGAGCTATGAGCCCATCCAATTCGATGGGCGTACGGCAAACGCGCGAGCGACTAAGCTGGCTGGTTTTGGCTTTGTTTTTGGTGCTTGGAGTGGTCGCATGGCAAACATCAGCCCAGCCCAGTTACCCGTCGGTGCAAGAGCAACAAACGGGCTACGATGGATTTGAGCTCCCCGAACTCACCATTCCTCAAATCGGCCTGGACGCGGTCACAAGCGAACAGCATATAATCTATATTGGCATGCACGTTGATAAGGTGTATGAATTGTCGCTTCAGTCGCGCACCTTTTCGGCGGATGGTTTTATTTGGATTGAGTGGTCCAGCGACACTCAAGACCTGATGGACCAGGAGGATATTGGCCCAGCTGATTTGATACGTTTGGTGAACCAAATCGAAAGTTGGGATTCGACGTTTGAGGTGGACACGCATCAACCTACCTTATTGTCTGCTGGTCGGCGCTATCAGCGATTTCGCTTTTCCAGTCGTTTTTATGACGATGAAGTCAATTTTGAGCGAGATCCTTTTGATGTTCTGATCTTGCCCATAATTGTTGAGGTCAACCCTGATCAGATGTCTGACAAGTATGAACAGGCATTGTTGTTTGGCCATCACCATCAGAATGGTTTTTTAGGTCACTCGGGCGGCTTGAGTGGGTATGAGCTAAAAGGCGCGTCGTTGCAGAGTTTTCTGCATCGTTATCCTTCGCGTTTTGGTTCATGGTATCAGCCGACCAAAAGTCAGGCACGTCTTGATATTGTCTATCAGTCGGATTACTGGAGCGCTTTTGTAAACTGGGTATTGCCGTTAGTCATTATCATGAGTGTAGTCTTGATGGCGCCGACCGTTGCAGGTTCGCTGGCGGATATTCGGCTAGCTGTGCCCTCTACTGCGCTGTTGACTCTCGTTTTTCTGCATCAAGCCTATCACGACGATATTCCTTCCTTGCCCTATCTTACATTTCTGGATCAATTGTTTGCGTGTGGTTATTTGATTGCCATGGGCTTGTTTGCATTATTTACCTGGGGCACCAATGTCTATGCTAGGGCTACACAGGAAGGCAGGGAGGAGGCGACCCGTCGCATCGACCGGGTAGATTTGTTATTCCAACTGAGTTCAATAGCGATGTTCATTGGTGTCGGGGTCTTTTCCTGGATTTCCACCAGTGCCTAGATGGTTGCATGATCACCCTCAGTGGTACCTTAGGGCGGGGGTGATATCTCGTAGGTGTCCTGCAGGGCTTTGTTGAGCAGTTCCAAGGTGAGGTCTGCGTATTTTTTGTCCAATTCGTTAAGGAGATGGAGTTTTTGCTCGAATGTTAAATCCGTTCGGTCGACGACCGCCTGCACCTGCGCTTCAAAAGCTGCCTTATTCAAATTGGTTTGTCGCAAATGGTGCTCTTTTATGGGCTTGATTCGCTGGCGTTCGCGTTCTATGACCTGATGCGTCGAAATCGCGGCGTATGCGATCAAAACCAAAGCGACAACCCCCAAGATAAGATTCGCGTGTTTTGTCATATTGTCTTAGCCTGATAGGGATGCCAGTTAGGATTTTTAGACGGGTTGCTGTGGAAAGGGGTAGGTCGCGCCGCTGGGCAGTGGTACGTCAAAACCATTGAGCGTCATAGAGACCATGCTGTAGAAACCACATAAAGCAATTAACTCAGCGACACCGACTTCACTGAATTCGGTAACGGCGGCTTCGAACGTGGTCTTGCTGAGTTGCCTGTTTTGATGTAGCTCTCGTGCCATTTGATAGCACGCCCGGTCTCCGGCATCCCTTAGGATTGGCTCGTCGCCGATTTTTATCGCTTGAATGATGTCTTCGGGAACACCGGCTTCTCTTGCCATAGGTTCGTGAGCCCACCACTCGAATTGGGCCTGCCAATGCTGGCCTGTCACGAGAATTGCAAGCTCTATATAACGCCTTTCGACAGAGCTGCGAAATCGAAAGAAGCCGCCCAAATCGACGAGCCGTTTGCCCAACTCTGGACTGCGCAGCCAAATGTCAAATGGGCCTCCTATGTGGCCGTTTTTTGGTTTAACCGGGCGTGATGCAATAATGTGAGCATAGACTGCTCGCTGATCTTCGGTCAGTTGGTCTAGCGTCTTGCTTGTTAGTCTGGTCATCGGGGCCCCGGTGTTAAAAAATTATTCGATTGTTGGCGAGCGTAATCCTAAAGATAGTAATTTTAACTGGGAGATTCGTCCATTGGTCTGAGCGCCAGAGCTGCACGAGAATCTTGGGTTAGAAGACGTTGTATCGTCGCCGGTGTTCGAGAGGCGAATGGGGACTCAAATGACATCCGCCTCCCTCAGAGGGTTTCCCCTGGCTGCTCATCTGCTCATCTTTCATGTGTTTGAGTGTGTTAGTCTGAAACGGCGGGATTGGCGTATGCGATGCGGGTTGGTTCTTTTTTGAATTTTGTATCTGACAAAGCACAATCAAAGGATCCTTTAAGCTTGCTGTATTGCTCACCGATAGAG
>DGQF01000062.1:13690-41558 GCA_002389675.1 Gammaproteobacteria bacterium UBA4421 | reverse complement strand
GGATAGCCTCCAGCGGCCATGACCACCCCCAATGCAGTGCGCGAATCAAGCGCCAACTCGAATCCGGCCAGCCGCCCAGCCAACGCTGCACGACAGGCTGTCAAGAGATTCGATTGCAAGCGCATCATCACCGGTTGAGCCTCCGGATCGCCAAAACGGCAGTTAAACTCGATAACCTTTGGCTGTCCTTCGGGCGAAATCATCAATCCCGCGTATAAAAACCCCACATAGGGCAAGCCATCGGCGGCCATGCCTGCCAAAGTTGGATTAATAATTTGTGCCATCACTGTCGCATGCAGCGCAGCGTCTACCACCGGTGCTGGTGAGTACGCTCCCATGCCTCCCGTGTTTGGACCTTGGTCAGCATCATCTCGCGCCTTATGGTCCTGCGATGAGGCGAATGGGACAGCCGTCTTGCCGTCGCACAAACAAATAAAGCTCGCCTCCTCCCCGGGTAAAAATTCCTCTATGACCACTTTCGCACCGGCCTGACCGAAGGCATTACCGCTGAGCATATCCCCCACCGCCGCCTCAGCCTCAAGTACGCTCTGCGCAACCACAACACCCTTGCCTGCCGCTAATCCATCAGCCTTAATCACAATAGGCGCACCTCGGGCTCGGATGTATTCACGGGCGGCATCGACATCAGTAAACGACTCATAAGCCGCTGTGGGTATGCGATGACGCACCAAGAATTCTTTACTAAAGTCTTTGGAGCCCTCCAACTGTGCCGCCCCCTGACTGGGTCCGAAACAATCAAGACCATGCGCCGTAAACAAGTCGACAATGCCCGCAACCAGCGGCGCCTCTGGACCTACCAATGTAAACCCAACCCCTTCAGCTTGTGCCAGATTTAACAGTCCGTGAATATCGTCAGCCGCTACAGGTATATTTCGTACTTTTGCTTCATTTGCTGTGCCGGCGTTTCCTGGCGCGACTATAACTTCATCGACGCCTTCAGATTCGGACAACTTCCAGGCCAGAGCATGCTCTCGTCCCCCGCCACCAATCACCAAAACTTTCACGCTAGAGCCCCCCAAACACTTTAATGACGGAAATGTCTCACGCCGGTAAACACCATACTTATGCCGTGCTCATCAGCTGCAGCAATAACTTCTTCATCGCGCACAGAGCCCCCGGGCTGAATAACCGCCGAAACGCCTTCAGCGGCGGCTGCATCAATTCCATCACGAAAAGGGAAAAAAGCATCAGAAGCCATGACCGCGCCGCGGACAACCAAGCCTTCCTCGCGGGCTTTCAGCCCCGCTATTTTTGCACTGACAACCCGGCTCATTTGACCCGCGCCAACCCCCACAGTTTGCAGTTCGCGCGCATATACAATAGCGTTAGATTTAACAAACCATGCCACCTTCCAGGCAAATAGAAGATCTTGCATCTCTGCTTGTGTGGGTTGTACCGCGCTGACCACACGAAGCGCTGCTTCATCCAAGCACCACTCGTCAGCATCCTGCACCAACAAGCCTCCACCAACCCGTTTAAATTCCAACCCGCGCTGCCCACTGTCCCAATCGCCACAACTCAACAAGCGAACATTTTTCTTACCTTTTGCAGCCGCCACTGCCGCTGCATCAATGCTGGGGGCAATCAACACCTCGACAAATTGATTATTCAAAACCGACATCAAGGTGTTTTCGTCGAGCGGACGATTGAAGGCGACGATACCACCAAAGGCTGAAGTAGGATCGGTTTTGAACGCCTTATCGTAGGCGTCATTGATCGTCCCGGCCACGCCTACCCCGCAGGGATTTGCATGTTTCACGATGACACAAGCGGGCGCTTCAAATGCCTTGACACACTCAAGGGCGGCATCGGTATCAGCTATGTTGTTGTATGACAGCCGTTTACCCTGATGCTGCTCATAATGCCCAATATTGCCAACGCCAGCATCAACAACATCTTTATAAAAACTTGCTTTCTGATGGGGATTTTCCCCGTATCTAAGATCTTCGATCTTGCGAAATGTTAGGCTCAAACGTTCCGGTCTTGGTTCGTGCACGCCCAGAAAGCCGGCCACCGTGGCGTCGTACTGGGCGGTATGGCGAAACGCATCCACCGCGAACTGACGCCGCTGGGCCTCATCAAATCCCTCAGATAACCCGGCCACCACTGCATCGTAGTCTTCAGGATTTACCACCACTAATACATCTTGATAGTTTTTTGCGGCAGATCGCACCATTGCCGGCCCACCAATATCTATATTTTCGATGGCCATGGCTTCGGTGCAGTCGGGCCTGGCAATGGTTTGCGCAAACGGGTAAAGATTCACAACCACAAGATCAATTGCAGCAATCCCATGACGGTCCATAACCGGCTGATCGGTGGCGCGCCGGCCCAGTATCCCTCCATGGATTTTCGGGTGTAACGTCTTGACCCGGCCATCCATCATTTCAGGAAAACCGGTATAGGATGAAACCTCAACCACCGGCACACCCGCATCTAGCAGGGTCTTAAAGGTGCCTCCTGTAGACAGAATCTCCACGCCGGAGCTGGACAAAGCTTGCCCTAATTCAACAATGCCCGTTTTATCCGACACGCTCAATAATGCGCGTTTTATTTTAATATGTGACATCTAAAGCACTCCCATAGTGGATCACTGACTCGATTTGCAAAGCTCGCAGTCAGCTTTTTGAACTAGGCGGCGACATTCACCGCTGACGCAGTTGAATATTCTGCAGGCTGCGCATTCTCGGCACTAAACAGGGCCTGCAAATAACCCAACTGCTCAAGACTTTTGTGCAACGACAAGAAGCCACGCACGTGATCTTGCAGCCCCAACCGAGACAAGTAAGCGATCACATGTTTACGCACAATGCCCACCGCTGCTTGATCACCGTAAAATTCGTGCATATGCGCCACGTGCTGCAGGATTAACTCAAATTTTTGGCCCGTGGCCGGCACAACCCCTCCGGTGAGTTCTGCAAACAACCAGGGTTGACCCAGCGCAGCGCGGCCAATCATGACGCCATCGGCACCGGTCATCCGGAGCGCGTTATGCGCCTGATTGACACTGTCGATATCGCCGTTAACAAGCACCGGAATATCGATCCCGGATTCCGTCAGCCGGGTTTTCAACCGCCCCACAGGGCCATAATCAACGCGACCTTTAAACTTGCACGCGCGACTACGCCCGTGCATCACCACCATCTGCGCACCTTGCGATGCGGCGACCCAACCGGCTTGAACCCCGACGTCGTCGCCCGGCAACAAACCTGCCCGGGTCTTCACCGTCACCGGAACCTTAACAGCGGCGACAACGGCGCCGACAATATCAGCTACCAAGGATAAATTCGACAACAGCGCCGAGCCCGCCGCTTTGCGGCAGACTTTTTTTGCAGGACATCCAAAATTCAAATCAATAATCTGCACCCCGTCATCGACATGGCGCCGCGCCGCTTCTGCCATCACCCGTGGATCGGTCCCGGCAATTTGCACCGCCACCGGATCCACGCCGGGAACCGGAACACGTCGCAACCGACTTTTCCCACTTTCCCACAACTCGGGCTTGCTGCTGAGCATCTCACTGACCATATATCCCGCACCTAGCCGCCAAACCAACGTACGAAATGGCACATCGCTCAAACCCGCCATGGGGGCCAAAGCCATCGAGTTGCGCAATCTATAAGGACCAATCTGCATCACAGGCTCCTGCTCACCAAATAAGCAATCACATGGTCATTTCATAGAAACAAAGCTTATTACCGTCTGGATCACGCACATAAGCGCCGTAAAATACGCCCGGCACACGCTCACCAGGCGCACCGTCATCGGTTGCACCCAACTGCAGGGCTTTTGCATGCAACGCATCGACCTTGTCACGAGACCCGCCCGGAATTGCCACCATATTGCCATTACCGCGATGCTGAGCCTGTTCATCATAAGGAATACAGATCGCCAACATCGCGGCATCCATACCTGTTCCGTAGAATTTAATACGATCTTGTCCAAACAATTGTTGCCCGCCGATTTCCGCCAGCAAGCCACCATAAAACTGCTCAGCCTGCGCCATATTACTGACACCAATAGTCGTATATCCAATCATGTTAAATCCCTTGTAGGTTAAGCAAATAATTAAAGTACTAAGATTCTAGCGGCCCATAGTAAACCCGTGGTGCCGTACCTTCGCAACCGCTTTTTAGCGAAAATTGAGCCGAAAATTCAAGGCGTCTTCACTGGGATTTAGTATTTCCAGTGAAACGTGAGTCGGTGTTTTGGCGGCCAGAAAAGCCGGCCTTTGCTGACCAGCCGACAGATACTCACTCGGTAAAAATTGTCGCTCGGCAACGGGCTTTCCGAGCAAGGTAAAAGCCATCACTTCTATCCGCGGGAAAGGCTGCGCAAAGTCTGCATTGTTCAGCAGCAGCACGTCGACAATTTTTGCGTTCTCAAATTGCGGGTGCGGTCGGATCACTGTCCGCTGAGACACAATCCGTTGTACATCATGCTGCGGCGGCAACTGACAACCAGTCAGAGGACAGATTGCGGCATATAGCGGCCTCAATTCAGAGTCGTTCACCCACTGATCATATTTGAACCAAAGAATCTGCACCGGCAGTCCAACAACTAAGAGCACCAGCAGCGCAACATAAGCAAACCGAACGCGCTGCAAAGACAGACCAGACCCTTGAGATCCGAGACCGCTGCGCTGGGAATTGCGACTTTCGAATTTGCTTTGCTCGAGCACATTTTCCACCGCGGCTTCAGAAGTGGCCTCGTTGGTTCGAATATCACTTAGCAATGCCGCTTCAAGGACCAACAGCTCTGCCGGCAAGTCTCGCTTGTCCTCATCCTCGCCAAGCAGTGCAGCATGTTCAACCACCGCAAGTTCCGCCTTGTCCAGTGCCGGTTCAACCGCTGGCTCAGTAGGGACTTTGCTCAGTTCAGCAAGGATGGCATCAACCTCGTCAACGCCGTCACTTCCCGAACCGGGGCATCCAACAGGCTCGCCATCGATGCTCAGCCGCTGTGTCCCGTCAAACACCACCTCACATTCACCACAACGCACAGTGCCAGCCGCCGCCCGCAGCTGTACATCAGTGACACGGAAGGACGACCCACAATGGGCACATTGCGTAATCAGCGGCTCTAAGCTTTCGTCAGTCATTGGCCCTTCAATCACGCATCAGATGCAGACCGTTAACGCCCACGGCCATACCCCTGCAAGCGGGCCCAACCCGCTTCAAATTCGGGGGACGAAAAATCGGTTTGCGCATAAGAAGCCATCACCTCATCAGCCTGATCAGATAAAATACCAGAGAGTACAATGGCGCCGCGAGCTTTCAACACCCGCTCAAAATCCGGTGCCAAAGCCTGCAGCGGGGCCGCTAAAATGTTTGCGACCACAACATCAAAATGCTGGAGATATTGTTCTGGCTGCCACTGATCCAGCGCCATAACATTCACTCTATCTCGGCCGAGACCATTATATGCCGCGTTTTCAGAGGTCGCCAACACAGCTTGTCTATCATGATCAACAGCCGTAACCGACGCACCCAACAGCGCCGCCCCGATGCCCAAAACACCGGAACCGCAGCCAAAATCGAGGACCTTCATATCCGGCTTGATCGAATCGGCCAGCCACTGCAGACACAAACTGGTTGTGGGATGACTGCCAGAGCCGAAAGCAAGGCCTGGGTCTAGCCTGAGCTGCACGAGATTTGGCTTAGCTATGGTCACCGCTTGGTCTTTGGGCAGGAGCCAGAGCCGTTCGCCAAATACCCGATCGACGGCATAAGTTCGCACCGCCTGCTGCCAGTTTTGTGCACCAACAAAATCCACTTCAGGCGCGCCTTCAAGCACAATACTTAGCCCCTCAAGTCCACTGCGTAACGCATGGATATCAGTATCGATCGGGAATAACCCTTGTATCCAGACACTCGACCAAAGCGGTGTCTCCCCCGGATCAGGTTCAAGAACGGGTTCGTTTGCATCACTTAACAAGGTAATCGCAACAGCACCACATGAAAAAAAAACCTGCTCGACGTCATCCAACGCATCAGGGGTGACCTGTAACCGAAGCTGCAGCCAGCTCACAAAAACCTAAACAATACCGCGCCAGTTCCAACAGACTGCCCATTGGCAACGCAGATTTGGGAAACCGTCGCGCTGCTGGCCGCACGGATTTCATGCATCATTTTCATGCTTTCGATAATACAGAGCACATCGCCAGCCTCAACGCTTTGGCCCTGCTCAACAAAATCATCCGCTTCAGGATGTGGCGCTCGGTAAAAGGTGCCAGCCATCGGCGCCACCAATGACGTCGAATCGTCACGGGTCAAAGCCACCGCCGGCGACTCTCGACGATTTGTATCCGTCGAGATCGGCGCGATTGATGCTAACTGGGTGGTGTTTGGCATCACAATCCGCACGGACTCATCCCCATTGCTCACCGCTAATTCTGCAATACCTGATTCTTTCACCAGTTCGATAAGCTTTTTTATTTTACGCAAATCCATAGCCGCTCCGTTAT
This sequence comes from Gammaproteobacteria bacterium UBA4421, assembly GCA_002389675.1. GTDB lineage: Bacteria > Pseudomonadota > Gammaproteobacteria > Pseudomonadales > Azotimanducaceae > UBA4421. The sequence continues at coordinate 35,071 of DGQF01000062.1, read as the reverse complement.
TCAGTAATACCCAACCTGCTGAGCGCAGCTTGCAGGGCGAGCTCATACCCTTGTGCACCCAAACCAGTGATCACCCCCACGGCAATATCGTTCAAGTATGAGGTTTGACGAAAAGATTCACGTGCATACACATTTGATATATGGACCTCAATGAAAGGAATGGATACCCCTAAAAAAGCATCTCTCAGGGCAATGCTGGTATGCGTGAAGGCGCCAGGATTTATGATAATGAAATCGGTTGCGGTATGTTTGGCCTGATGAATTGCTTCAATAAGCTCGTGCTCGGCATTACTTTGCAGACTATCCATATGCACGCTCAGCGGGGCATTCATGCGCAAGCGCGCAGTAATATCCTGCAGTGTATCCCCACCGTATAGATCAGGTTCGCGAGTACCCAGTAGATTGAGATTAGGGCCATTTAATAACAGTATTCGAGCCAACGTCCAACACCTGCAGATTAGTTAACCCAGAGTTTTTCTTGAATCACCGCAAGATGCAAGCTGTGCATCCGATTCATCAGCATATGACGCGTTTTGTCCAAAAATTTAAACCGTGACGCCAATATCAGAGGTTTGTAATTGACCGTAATACTGCTTCAAGATGACTTTCTAGGGTCTTTGCGTCGACTTCTCCCTGAATACGAACGTCTTCATATTCGCGACCATCGTTACCAAAAAATACCAGACTCGGCGGACCAAACAACCCATAGTGATTCAGCAACTGCCGGTCAATATCGTCGTTTCGAGTCACATCTGCTCGCAGCAACGTGAACTGTCTGAGTCGCGCCGCCACCTCTGGGGTGGGGAAAACAGAACGCTCCATGGTTTTGCATGAGATACACCAGTCCGCATATAGATCCAAAATAACCGGTTGCTCACTTTGGCTTATATACTGCTCGACATCGGCCAAACTCTTGACCCCCAGCCATTGGGGAGGCGTCTGCGACCCGGAAACGCCTTCAACACTCACCGCACCAGCAGCGGACAGCCTAGCCAAAGGCTTGAGTGGGTCACTTGCACCGCTGCCAGCCCCAATCAGAAGTATCAACCCCCACAGAAAGATAACCACACCAACCGCCTTGCCAAACTGCGCCACACCTTGGCGAGGTGACGAATCCAGCACCCCTAAGTAAACCCCGCTGCCTAAGAGCAACATAGCCCAAAGCGCGAGCGTCGCCGCCGCGGGCACAACCCGCTCCAACAACCAAATCGCTACCGCCAGCAACATCACGCCAAATACCGCTTTCACACCGTTCATCCAAGCACCCGCACGCGGCAACCAATGCCCGCCGCTGGCACCAACCATCATCAAGGGCAGCCCCATCCCTAATCCCAATGCCAACAACGCAGCGCCACCCAAAAGCGCGTCATTCGTGGTTGAGATATAAATCAGCGCACCTGCCAAGGGCGCAGATACACAGGGCGATACCACCAAACTAGATAGGGACCCCATAACAAACACTGAAACGTGCTTGCCTCCTTGCTGCTGTCCCCCCAACGTATTTAGCCGGTCCTGCAACGCTTGCGGCAGACGCAACTCATACAAACCAAACATTGCCAAAGACAACACAACAAAAATTGCTGCAAAAAAGACCAGCACCCCGGGTGATTGAAGCGCCGCTTGAAGATTCAACTCCGCGCCAAACAAACCAACCAGCATCCCTAACGCAGCATAAGTCAGTGCCATCCCCAACACATAGGCGGCGGATAACGTAAAGGCTCTGCCCTTAGATAGACCTTCGCCTTCACCTACGATGATGCTGGACAGAATCGGCACCATCGGCAACACACACGGCGTAAATGCGAGCCCAACACCGCCAATAAAAAACAAGATCAGCGCATACCATAAACTTTCATCGGCAAGCGCACCGGCAAGAACTTGCTCTTGTGTATCGGCCACGTTGAGCGTTTGCTCCTCGGCCGCAACATCGCGCCCTCCAGCGGCTGCCTTAACCGCGGCTTGCCGGCCCAACGGCGCTTGGGCTAATGCCAGCAAACGCACACCGTCGTAGGCAAACCATTTGGTTTCCGGGGGGTAACACAATCCGGCGTCAGCACAACCCTGATAAGTAATTCCGATCTGAGTATTGATGCTCGAATCACTCACCAGCGGGACGCTCAATTGGGCGTTATCGTAATACACCTCAACCTCGCCAAAATACTCATCAACCTTTCTTTTGCCCGCAGGTATCTGGAGTTCACCAAACGTCAGTTGATCGGGGTCCTTTGCGCTCATTGCAAACTGGTGGCGATACAGGTAGTAGCCAGCCGGCATATCCCAGCGCGCTTGGAAATCACCCTCATCGCTCAAAGTCACACTCAGCACAAAGGCCTGATCTACTTTTAAAAATTCCACCTTGTCATCAGACCAATCCTTGGGCAGCGCATCAGCACCAGTTGCGTCCAAGAAATTCTCAGCAGATACAACAGATGACAATCCGGCCGATGCGAAGACAACAAACAACAGCGCAAAAAGACGCCTTTGCCACAAGCGATAATTTTTACGGGGCTGTACAATGCTATTCATGCAGGTTGTTCCATAAACAATTCTATTTTCACTACCCTCAGCAAATCAAAGTATGCGTCGGGCATCACCATGCCAGATTTTATGACTTTCCAAAAGTTGAGTCGTTTTTGAACTCAAAAAAAAACAGAACGTCGCCACAATGCGCTACCCTGTTGGCTATTGATACCACGATTTACCTTCAGCGAGTGTGATGCCGCGCAATCTGAACAACTTCTATCCCTGCATGCCTGACAAGCTGATCGTACTGTTGCCGCTGGCAGCCATTGTGCTGTTCGCCTGTCAAAGCTCGCCAAATGAACCCGTGGAACCCACAAATACTTCGCCAGCGATTGAGTCGTCACAAAACATATCATCGACGCAGCTCAAGCGATTACTGCGCCTTGCCGACGAGGCCATTACACAAGATAAGCTAACCTACCCCCGCAAAGAAAGCGCTTACCGCTACTACCAAGAAATCTTGAAACGGCAACCAGGCCAAAGCGACGCCGTGCGGGGGTTAGAAAATTTAGTAGAGCGGTATATTGAATTGTCGCTCAAGGCATTACAGCGCAACCAACCAGCCACCGCCCGTTCAATGCTGGCCCGAGCGAAAATAATTTTACCCAAACACCCGTCCATCGGCCCTACGGAGCGGCAAATTTTTCTGTTTGCAACTGCCGAGCGAAAAACGATTAATTTGCCTGCACAACAGCTCGCGGATCAGGAGCAGATGCTGGCATTACAGTTGGGCAATTTTGCTAAAAACGCGGCGAAATTCGACTGCCGATTTATCATCAACGCTAAAAACGACGCTCAGGGCCGATGGATTTACCAAAAATTGGCTGACGGTTTCGACGGGGGGCGGCTGCGCGCTCAACTCAACATCCGCTTGCCCGCAACCGTGGAGCGCCAATGTTTTCCAAAATGACCCTCACCTCTTTACTGCTCATTGCCGTAACCAGCTTAACCAGTGCCTGCACCGCGCCGCCTGAAATACAGGTGACCAATGCTAAGGTGCGGCAGTTATTGGGCGGGCGCGAAACCACAGCCGCCTACTTCACCATCACAAACAATACCAAAATGGGGATAACCCTCGTGAGTGCACATTCGCCCTATGCAGGCGCAATCGAAATGCATCAAAGCGTCATTACCGGCGACCGGGTTGGGATGCAGCGGGTCCGCGAGGTGACCGTAAAACCGGGTGAACAAGTTGCATTTTCGCCAGGCGGTCTGCACCTCATGGTGTTCCGAATAAAAACCCTAAATCAGTCATTTCCGATTACACTGACGTTTGCCGACGGCCAAACGGTCGATGTGGCTTTCGAACGGTTTGCTTACCAGATGGAGTAGAGCTCATGCGCTGGAAATTCTGGCAAAACATAGAGACATCAGAGCCTGAGGAGAGGGCCACCAATTTTCCCGGAGCGGGTAAAATGGCGGGCTTGGCCTTGCTTGGTATTACTGGATATCTTTTGCTTGTTGTCGGTCTGACTTGGTGGTGGGACAAAGAGCCAGCGTCATTTGCTGTTCAGGAAAATGCCGCCAATGCAGCGCGGACTAAAAACGACACGCTCGTGACAGGCTACATGACAACAGCAACGTTAATAAGGCTGGGCGAGACCCTGCTGGACAAACGTGGCGGCTACCTCTCCAACGACCTCTTTCCCCCGGGGGTTTGGATGGACAATATACCCAACTGGGAATTTGGTGTTCTGACCCTAATCAGAGATACCGCGCGCGTGTATCGCAACGATCTATCCCGCTCGCAAAGCCAATCTGTCGAAGACAAAGAACTCAGCGAAGCCGAAGGCAAGTTCTTCTTTGACAACGCTTCTTGGATTCTGCCTCGCACCGAGGATGAATACCGCAGCGGCCTAAGGCTGTTCAACGCATACCTGGCAAGGTTAACCGATTCAGGCCAAACCAATGCCCAGTTCTATGCTCGAGCGGACAATCTTCAACAACTGCTGGCGACCATCGAAACGCGCCTGGGCAGCTTATCCCAGAGACTTTCAGCAAGCGTTGGTAAACGCCAACTCAATACCGATCTGGCCGGCGACAGCGCGGCCCAGCAGGCAACCCGCGCGCCCAAAGACCAACTCGTCAAAACTAGTTGGTTCGAAATTGACGACGTCTTTTACGAAACCCGCGGATTTACCTGGGGATTGCTGCATCTGCTGCAGGCCATCGAACAAGATTTCGGTGATGTATTAGACAAAAAAAATGCGCGCGTATCGCTGCAACAAATCATCCGCGAGCTGGAACCTTCTCAGGACACGCTGTGGAGTCCTGTGGTACTCAATGGCAACGGCCTGGGACTTCTTGCTAATCACTCACTGGTGATGGCCTCTTATATCGCTCGAGCAAATGCGGCGATTATCGACTTACGCACTCTGCTAACCCAAGGATAAAGCATACATTGGAGACACTCCAAGCACTGACAGGTGGCGCAGAGCGCAAACACTGCTATGATTCGCGCTCGCCGGGGGGCGCCACGCCTAAATTGTCACTCGCCACCCAGTCTTCTTTAAATTTCAATCTCAAACACGGGGGAACACTATGAATGATCTAGCGCTGATACCACCTGCAGTAGGGGTAATTGGCTTGATTGTTGCCGTCATCATCTACTTTATCGTCAGGAGCTACGACGAGGGCAGCGAGGCACTGAAAAAAATAGCCGATCAAATTCACCTAGGCGCGATGGTCTTCATGCGACGCGAATATAGTATGCTGGCGATATTCGCAACCGTGCTACTGGTGCTCATCTACTTTTCTGGTTTGGGCCCCTATACCGCCGCAGCATTCCTCGCCGGTGCGCTGTCTTCAGCCGCCGCAGGGTGGTTTGGCATGTATACGGCAACCAAGGCCAATGTGCGCACAACTAATGCCGCCCACGAACAAGGCCAAGCTGCGGCCCTATCAGTCGCTTTTTTTGGCGGCTCAACCATGGGATTGGCCGTGGCCGCCTTTGGCTTGCTAGGTCTTGGTCTGGTGTATTACTTCTTCGGGGGAGATCCTGAAACCGCACATCACATTCACGGCTTTGGCATGGGCGCATCAGTTGTTGCACTATTCTCGCGCGTCGGCGGTGGCATTTACACCAAAAGCGCTGACGTTGGCGCAGATTTAGTCGGCAAACTTGAGCAGGGAATCCCGGAGGATGATCCTCGAAATCCCGGCGTCATCGCTGACAACGTTGGCGACAACGTTGGCGACGTTGCCGGCATGGGTTCGGACATTTTTGAATCCTACTGCGGGTCTATGATCGCGACCATCGCGATTGCCTCCACCTTAGCCGCGCTCGGTGTTGCCCAGTTGGCACCCGGTCTGAGCGAAGCCGACGGGCGTGCCACACTGATGTTCGCACCCTTGGCATTGGCCTCTACAGGCTTAATCTGCTCCATTATTGGCATCTTTATTGTGCGATTTTTCTCAAACGCCAACCCTGCCGTTGCCCTGCGCATCGGTATGATCGGCACGCCAATACTATTCATCGCAGCCGGATACTTTGTGATGTCTAGTTTGGGACTTTCAGACAATATCTGGTGGTCTGTGGTATTTGGTGCCGCTGGTGGTGTTGTCATCGGCCTGATCACCGAGTATTACACTTCTTCAACGCCCGTGGTGAATATCGCCAAATCAGGTGAGACCGGACCGGCAACGGTCATCATCACCGGCCTGGCAGTTGGCATGCAGTCTGTTGTTGTGCCGGTGCTCACCATTTGCGCGATCATCTATGTGTCTACAAGTTTGGCTGGCCTGTACGGCGTCGGTGTTGCTGCAGTCGGCCTATTGGCAACCGTTGGCATGACCATGGCGGTCGATGCATACGGACCCATTGCAGACAACGCTGGTGGTATCGCCGAGATGGGCGGGCTGGGTGAAGACACCCGCGCAATCACCGACTCACTCGACGAGTTGGGCAATACCACTGCCGCCATGGGTAAGGGATTTGCAATTGGCGCAGCCGCATTAGCTGCACTGGCCATCATCGCGGCCTATGTCGAAACCATCAACAGCGCTTCTGACGGCGAGTTTTTACTGCATATTGGCAACCCCGACGTGCTTATCGGTCTCTTCATTGGTGGCCTTGTGCCTTTCCTGATTGCTTCAATAACCATGACCGCCGTTGGTGATGCGGCCATGGAAATGATTCAGGAAATTCGTCGTCAATTTCGTGAGATCCCTGGCCTTATGGAAGGCACCGCTGAACCCGATAACGCCAAATGCGTCGACATTGCGACAACGGCGGCGCTACGCCGGATGTTACTGCCCGGTGTCATTGCTGTTGCGGTACCCCCAGTCGTTGGCTTCGGCTTGGGCGCGCAAGCACTAGGCGGCACCCTCGGAGGCGCACTGCTGGGCTGCGTACTTCTTGCACTGACAATGGCTAACGCCGGCGGTGCTTGGGACAACGCTAAAAAATACGTTGAAAAAGGCAACCTTGGCGGAAAAGGCAGCGACGTTCACACCGCAGCTGTTGTTGGCGATACGGTTGGCGACCCCTTCAAGGATACCTCGGGGCCCGCAATGAACATCCTCATCAACGTTATGGCTATTGTCAGTTTGGTCATTGCACCTTTGCTCGTCTGAGCAAAGGTTCGAATTTATGAGCTGGTTAAACGGCGGGGTCGTCCCGCCGTCTCAACACAACAGCAGACTCGCTCCAAAAATGTGAAACCTCAACCTTTACTGTGAACCAACCGCAGCTGACTGGGCCTCGCTTTCTAGCAGTCGCGCGCCGCGTAAAATGCCTCCCATAGAATAATTGCCTTCATGACAGGCATACTCATAGACTTTTTCTCCCGTTGACCGCCACATATATTCGCCTGTCCAAGACGCGCTCCATACGGTGGGATCCTCAACCGTAAAGCGATAGAGAACGTCACCGTTTTCCTGCGGTGTGAAGCGCTCCTCTACCCGGAGATTCTCGCTGCTACCGCGGCCTTGACCGCTGGCCGCCATAAAATTAGTGGTATCAACGACCAACGTATCACCATCCCAACGACCCACTGAATCACCCATCCGGGTGCGCAAGGCCGCAGGCCTATGTTGCGCGTTCATTCGCACAATACGCGCGTCATGGACCATTTCAATCAAGATCATAATATGGTCTTTGCCCTGCACAATTCGCTTATAGTTGTTGTACAAACTTGGGAATGTAGGCGCAGCACCCGTGAAGCCAACCAGACAACGTTCAGAAATACCGAGGCTTTCGGGGCCATCATAAGGACCAGGCCCATCAATGCCTAACCACCATGCAGTGCCGTCGTTGGGACGAAACAGCTTTGCACGCTCAGCAAACCTCTGCATGCCAGCCGCCGTCGGGGCTGGCAAGCGACCATTCGGCGGATCAATCAGAATTGAGGTGCGAAACTTTCCATCGACCAACGACACTTCTGAGCCTCGCTCCACCCAAAAGAAATTATAGCCGCCAACGTTGCCCGCACCCAGCGCTTCGCGTTGAGATTCATCACTACCGACCGGAGGCGCTCCACCTTCTGGAGGCGCCTCCTTCACAGGGCCACGATTGCGACCGGCCTCCGCCATCTGCCGCCGCTCAGTGTCCATAATTTCTTGAGCCTGCTCGGGGGTCAGTTCCAAACTGGTGCCAAATTCCTTAGCACGCTGCAATGGGGTCAAGGTAGACACGTCATAGGTCCCGCTTAGATCTGGCCGCCCCTCCGCAGTCCTTTTAATCTCTGCCCACGATCCACCACCGACTAGGCTCGCCCAAATGGCTAGACCAGTGGTGATCATCAAACGGATGGATTCAGTCATACATTGCACCTTGCCAATCATTGAATACTACGCAGCGTATTCTCTTGCGAGCGCCGTGTAAAAAATAGTGTCGGCCACTGTTTATCATTTTGAGCGTTGCAAAGCATGCACATTGGCACGCGATCATCATGGTCGGCAGATTTTGCTCAGAGTTTTATCGCCGCCACAGCAAAAATAACATTGAGCCTTGGCGCAATAAGGCATTCATAGTGAGACGCTTTATCTTGGCCAGCCTGCACTAAATTAAGAGACCAAGCCGCAAGGTTACCCTCGCCCAGATCTAATTAGTCGCCCCAACGACCTGCCAAGTTTCACACCAGTCAACGCTCAACGCCCAATCCACGCGCCAGTGCTGCCATATGAGCAGCAATATAACGAGCGCCTATTCGGGTGCCCGGCAACATTTGAAAGCCATGGCAAGCGCCTGAGAATATTTCAAGATCAACCGCGACGCCGGCGCGCAACAAACATTGCGCATACTCAATATTTTCATCCCGAAAAAGGTCTAGGCTCGCGGTGAACATCCAAGTGTTCGGCAATCCCGCATAACTACTCACCCGCGCGGGCACCTGCGGCGCAATAGCCGGAGCGTCACCCAAAAAACTGGCCCAACCAAATTGGTTGCGTGCGCGTGTCCACACAAATTCACCCACCAGCGGGTCTCCCTGATGGGCTGCGTCGCCCGTTAGATTATCCAGCATCGGATAAGTTAACTGTTGGTGGCACAGCGCATAATCACCTGCATCACGCGCCCTTATCGCCACTCCAGCAGCTAAGCCGCCACCCGCGCTCTCCCCGCCCACACCGATACGTTTAGGGTCAATCCCATACGCATCTGCATGTTCATGCAACCAAGCTAAACCCGCATAACAGTCGTCTAAAGGCGCAGGAACAGGATGCTCTGGTGCCAGGCGATAATCTACTGATAACACCACGACACCCAATTTTGCGCTTACGGCAACATTACCCCTGTCAGAACCTTCCGGCGACCCCATGATATAACCTCCACCATGAATGTGGAGGTAGCCCGGCCGACCGGATGCTGTTTTTTTTGGCCTGTATAACAGACACCGCACGGCGCGTTGCTCGCCGGGCACCATAATTTCTTCGCGAATGACCCCCGCTGCATCTGCATCAGCCAACATAGAATCCTGAGCCCGCACGGCACGCAACCGACTCAGGTTATCGCGAGTAATGTCGAGCGACGGGATGGCCGCTATCAGCGGATGAAGTTCCTGCGCAAGCAAATGTTTCGTTGAACCACCCATAGCGCTGCCTGATGTTACCGGCCCTACCTCCGCTACCATTGGACCGGCAGCTTCTTAGCAACCAGCTGATTTTTCAACCTAACATACTGCGGCAGACCGCCTTCATAGGGTGGGTAGTCTTCACCATGAATGAGCGGCGCAAGATAGCGTCTAGCTGCAGCCGTAATACCAAAGCCATCTTTAGAGATGTAGTTTTTTGGCATCTTGCGCTCTACATTTGCCACCCGAGACAGTTTGACCTCTCCGAGTTTCCACCGGTAAGGGTCATCACTTATGCGCACAATCGTCGGCATCACCGCAGTTTTACCTTCAATGGCCAACTCCACGGCCGCTTTGCCTAGCGCATAGGCTTGTTCGACATCCGTTGCCGAAGCTATGTGGCGAGCTGCACGTTGCAGGTAATCGGCCACTGCCCAGTGATACTTATACCCCAATTCTGATTTGATCAGCGCCGCTAACATGGGAGCGACACCGCCCAGTTGAGTGTGTCCAAACGCATCTTTGCTGCCCGCATCCGCTAAAAAAGATCCATCTGCGTACTGCGCGCCCTCGGAGGCCACGATCACGCAATAACCGTTACGTTTTACACAAGAGGCCACCTTTTTTAAAAAATGCGCCTGGTTAAAGGGCACTTCGGGCAGCAAAATAATGTGCGGCGCATCATTGGGACGACTTTGCGCCAGCGCAGAAGCCGCGGCAATCCAGCCGGCGTGCCGCCCCATGACCTCAAGCACAAAAATTTTAGTGGAGGTTTCGCACATCGATGCAACATCCAGCGCCGCTTCACGAGTAGACACCGCCACATATTTTGCGACCGAACCGAAACCAGGGCAGCTATCGGTGAACGGGAGATCATTATCTACTGTTTTGGGAATACCAATACATTGAAGTTCATAGCCCAGATCCCGGCCCAGCTGCGAGACTTTGTTCGCCGTGTCCTGCGAGTCGCCCCCTCCATTGTAGAAAAAAAAGCGGATATTGTGCGCTTTAAACACGTCAATCAAACGTTGATATTCGCGAGGGTTTTCCTGAATTGACTTGAGCTTATATCGACAAGACCCAAATGCACCACTGGGCGTGTCTCGCAATGCGGCAATCGACTGAACACTCTCCTTGGATGTATCGATCAACTCTTCATTGAGCGCGCCAAGAATTCCGTTACGACCGGCAAAAACTGTGCCCATCTGACCTTTGTATTGACGCGCGGTCTCTATAACACCACAGGCAGATGCATTGATGACTGCGGTCACGCCGCCGGATTGCGCGTAAAAAGCGTTCGCTTTCAGCATGGCAAGATACTCCTCAACTCAATCATTACCGGACAGTAAAAAAATCATCTGTATTGTCCGGGATGATGTGCATTTGTGCGACAATTTCCGCAATTCGATGAGTTAAAGTCTATGCAAGCCGTTCTAACCCTTTTCTGGCGAATCTGTCTGTTTAAAACAGGCCCCGAGGCTGTCCCGACCAGCACCACCCTTACGTTTATCGTGATCGCTCTTAATGCGCTGCTCAACGTCATCGTACAACTTTTTATCGGTGAAAGAGAGGTAAGCCTGTTGCGGGCGCTGACTGTTTCCGTGGTTAGCCTTGCCGCAACCGGCGCGCTGGTCGGGTTTGTCATGACCCTAATGTCTCTGCAACATCGCCTCCAGCAGACCCTGACCGCCCTTTATGGCGTCGATATTATGACAACCGCTGTAACCAGCATCGCGTTCGCTGCGGCTGGGCGCTTTGCCCCCGATGCGGCAGTCTTTGTCATCACTTTATTGACTTTGTGGAGTTTGGCCGTGTACGGGTTCGTCTTTCACCGAGCACTCAACATCCATATCGGAGTTGGGATCGCGGTAGCCTTATTTGTTGCCATTTTCTCAGTTGCAATCACTCAAACGGCGTTATCTTGAAACAAAAACATATCCATTTTATCGGCATCGGCGGCACTCTCATGGGCAGTCTCGCTCAAATCGCCAAGCAGCAGGGTTACCGCGTATCAGGCAGTGATGAAGCGATGTACCCGCCCATGAGCGACCAATTAGAGGGCGCCGGCATTGCCGTCTATGAAGGATTTCACCCCAAACAACTCACCCCCAGACCCGATTTAGTGATCATTGGAAATGCCGGGCTACCAAGAGGACATGAAGCCGTAGAGTACGTGCTCGATCAAGGCATTCCTTATACCTCGGGCGCTCAGTGGCTTGGTGAGCACGTGCTGCAGGGCCGCTGGGTTTTAGCCGTTTCCGGAACCCACGGTAAAACCACAACCGCCAGCATGCTCGCCTGGATACTTGATCAAGCCGGCTTGGAGCCTGGCTATCTGATTGGCGGAGTCCCCATAAATTTCACCCAGTCTGCCCAGTTGGGCACATCCCCGTTCTTTGTCTTGGAAGCTGACGAGTACGACACCAGTTACTTCGATCGACGCTCTAAATTTGTGCACTATCGACCACGCACTTTAATCATCAACAATCTGGAATACGACCACGCGGATATCTTCGATGATATCGACGCCATTGCGCTGCAATTTCACCATCTTTTGCGCACTGTGCCCGGCAATGGCCTGATTGTTGCCCCCAGCAACGACGAACATATTAACAATGTGCTGGCCATGGGCTGCTGGTCGACCGTCGCGCGTGTTGGCGCGCATCAGCCAAAAAAGCAAATTACGCAAGACAACGGCGAATATTGGCATGTATCAAATCCCAGCCCTGATGGATGCGCTTTCGACGTCAACCTTAACGATAAAAACCTTGGACGCATCGATTGGCGTTTACTGGGACAACACAACCAGTCTAATGCTCTGAACGCGATATCGGCAGCGCGCCATGCAGGCGTTCCAACAGAACATGCCATCGAGGCACTGAATCAATTCAAAGGCGTTAAACGGCGTATGGAAGTCATCTATGACAGCCCATCGTTAACGCTATACGACGACTTTGCCCATCACCCCAGCGCTATTCGAACCACCTTGGAGGGCTTGCGCAAGCGTGTCGGCAGCGAAAACATTATCGCTGTTATAGAACCCCGGACTCACACCATGGCATTGGGCACCTTACATCAGGAACTGACCACTTGCTGCGCGGCTGCAAATCAGGTTTTTTGGTACCGAAACGAAAATATACGCTGGGATCTCTATGAGGTTGTCCACAACTGTGTAATACCCGCTAAGATGTTCGCTAAACACGCTACCTTGGTGAGCGAGATTTTAAAATATGCGATTCCAACGCCGGATTCGGCGAGTAAACATAAGGGCAGCCCGCAAAAAAAGCATATTGTCATCATGAGCAACGGTGCGTTCGGCGGGATTTATCAGTCGTTAATCGACAAACTACCTCAGCAATCATCACTGTCCACTTGAGCCGACAGCAGTATACTCGACCCATCAACTTTGCTCAGGGGGAGCGCAATTATGTTCAGATTCGTCACGGGGTTATTCGTAAAAATCGTCGCCACAACCGGCTTGCTGCTGGGGGTCTGCCTCTCTGCCCAGGCAGAGGAGTCTTGGTTTCCTTCTCAATATGGATCCTCGGACACCTTAGGTGCAATCAATAATTTATCCGCGGAAAAAGTAGTTGCCGCAGCCCGCCTGATCAAACACGGAAAAACCTACGCCCTTGGCGTGGAGACGGGCCCGGCGTCGCCGGCGTACCCGCCTAGAAGTTACTCCATGACCGTTTTACAGTTAGACGACGGCACAGGCACACCTTTAGGCAGCAATAAAGCAACTGGCAATGATGATCTGATGAATCTGTGGATGGGAATCGGCAGTCAAATAGACGGTCTAGGACACATGGGGATTGATCATGTTTATTACAACGGCAACAAAGCCAGTGACTTTGTCACACCTAAAGGTTTGACCAAGCTTTCCATCGATAAATTACCGCCCATCGTGACTCGAGGCGTTTTACTAAACGTTGCGCAGCTGCTAGGCAAAGACATTCTACCCGCGGGTACAGCCATTAATTCAGCCGAAATCAAAGCCGCTGCTAAGGCGGCGAATATCTCAATCAGCAAAGGCGATGTTGTGCTGCTCCACACCGGCTGGCTCAACGTGATGGATTCTGATCCCGGTCGCTTTATGGCGGGCCAGCCTGGTCTGGGTATGGACGGCGCACAATACCTCGCCGCATTGGGCGTTGTCGCCATCGGCGCGGACAATTGGGCATTGGAAGTATTACCCGCCCAAAACCCATCAGAGGCTTTCCCAGTGCATCCAGAGCTACTGGCAAAAAATGGCATCTACATTTTAGAAAACATGGATACACGCGACCTCGCCAAAGACGGCGTCAGTGAATTTCTGTTTGTTTTGGGGCAGCCACGTTTCGTCGGGGCGGTACAAGCCGTTATCAACCCTGTTGCAATCCACTGAATCATCATCCTGTATCGATGCCAAAGCCAATTAGGATGGCGTGGGTCACGTTATCACCCCACGTTAGACAAAATTCGTAAGTGCGAGTGATCAAACACCAAGTGAGAGTCCATGTTAGAAAATAAAAACATCATCATCACGGGTGCCGGCAGCGGCATCGGTCGCGCAACCAGCATACTGGCAGCGGGTTATGGTGCCAACGTCGTCTGCGTCGACCTGAACCCATGCGTTGAAGAAACGGTACAGGAGATCAAAGCGGGCAACGGGAACGCCGTTGCCCAGATTGCTGATGTCAGCCGCGAAGATGACGTGCAACACTATATTCAAATTTGCATCGACACTTTCGGAAGCCTGCACGGCATTTACGCCAATGCGGGCGTGAGTGGTGGCGGCAAACCGATGCTAGACCTCACCGTCGAAGATTGGCACCGCACTCTGAGCGTCAACACGCTGGGCGTATTTCTCGCCGTTAAACATAGCGTGCCCCATTTTACCCAAGCAGGCGCTGGCGCGATTGTATGCACAGCCTCCGTGGCCGGGTTGCGCGCAAACGCAGGCGGTGTTGACTATAGTGCCAGCAAGGCCGGTGTCATCAGCATTGCTCAAACCGTGGCCTATCAACTACACGGCACCGGTATACGTATCAACGCGATCTGTCCGGGGCTTATTGAAACAGGCATGACCAAGCCCGTTTTTGACAGCGCTCGCCAACGAGGAACAGAAAACCGTATAGGCCAAATCAATCCAACAAAACGTTTTGGTCAGCCGCATGAGATCGCCGAAATGGCATGTTTTTTACTCAGCGAGCGGGCGTCCTATGTTAACGGCCAGGCCATACCCGTGGACGGTGGACTGTCTGCTTCACACCCTTGGGCTTTCCCAAGGAATTAAACGACATGCGCTTGCTGGCATTACGAGCAGGCCTCATGGGCTGCTTAATATTTGTCACTTCCACACACGCCGCGCCTGCCGAGAAATTAATCACCGAGGTACCCAAGCATTGGGTGAAAACCCTTGATCGCAGGCTGGGGAACCTCCATCTCGTCGAATATTATCCCCCGGGGCCTGCCGAAAACTGGACCGAGAAGCTAACCATCGAAGTATTATCCACCCCGACACCCGGGG
Organism: Gammaproteobacteria bacterium UBA4421; assembly: GCA_002389675.1. Classification (GTDB taxonomy): domain Bacteria; phylum Pseudomonadota; class Gammaproteobacteria; order Pseudomonadales; family Azotimanducaceae; genus UBA4421. The sequence continues at coordinate 20,026 of DGQF01000062.1, read as the reverse complement.
ACCCATTACAACACGCGCAGGCATTGGCAGACACGCAGCGCAACCAGTGCGCCCGCTTCAGCGATCATGGTGTCTTTGCGGGCATAGAGAACAACTATCCAACCAACGTCACATTGCAACATTGCGTTGAATTAACCGAACCTCGCGGCACGCTCTCAAGGATGCTGAAAATTATTCAGGGTCAGCAAGCACTATATACGGTGGTGCGCGCGGCGCGTTTTAAAACGCCAAATACTGTGACCCCTGGAGCTGCGACGCGCGCCCCTGTTGATCCAAGCATGCTCAAAGTCTGGTCAACGGCTATGCGCAAAACGGTGCTATGCAATCCAGTCCTGAACACCCCGCGATGTAACGCTGCTTTTGCCCAGCCCGCTCGAAGCGAATAACGCTGTGATTGCTAGATTAGATTTAAAAGCGATCAGCCGGCAGTGCCATCACTGTATTGGTAGATTGACAAATGCTCGCCTCAAACCCCAGAGTTTTGGGCAGTAACCGTGCAAAGAAAAACTCAGCGGTGACGCGTTTGCTCTGGCCAAAGTCATCAGCAGGCGCAATGGTTGCCATGCGCGCCCACAGCCAACCATATATTGTATGACCCACGAGCTCTAAAAATTCCGTAGACACCGAGCCTGCCAGATGCACATCATCAGGGGAGTGATCAACCAAATAACCGGTGACCCGCCTGAGCCGCTCAAACGCCGCGGTCAACGCCTCATCAAATGGAGCTGCTATAGGATCAGCCGCCATCCGGTCGATGAACGCATACAGCGTCTGTCCCCCATCACGCAAAGTCTTGCGACTGATTAAGTCCAGCGCCTGGACGCCATTTGTCCCTTCATAGATTTGTCCAATCCGAGCATCTCTGACAATTTGTTCAATGCCCCACTCGTGAACATATCCATGACCGCCGAACACTTGCTGCGCCATTACCGCACCTTCGAAGCCTTTATCGGTTAAAAACGCTTTGGCTACGGGGGTGAGCAATTCTGACAGTGCTTGCGCCTGCTCGTCGTCAGTATATTTAGCAAGATCCAGTTGCAGCCCCACAAACAGGGCAAACGCCCGCCCGGCCTCATTATACGCGCGTTGCGTTAACAGCATCCTGCGCACATCGGGATGCACGAGCAACGAATCTGCGGCGGCATTGGGATTTTCTGCACCCTGCGCAGAGCGCCCTTGAAGACGATCTTTGGCATAGCGGCTAGACAATTGATAGGCTACCTCACCTGCGCCCAGACCCTGCAACCCAACCGACAACCGCTCGTAATTCATCATCGAAAACATGGCCGCTAAGCCCTGATTTTCTTCTCCGAGCAAATACGCCGTTGCACCATCATAATTAATCACCGAAGTGGCGCTGCCGCGAATGCCCATTTTATGTTCTAGCGAGCCACTGGCCCATGCGTTGCGCGACCCTAAGCTAGCATCCTCATTGGGCAAAAACTTAGGCACGATAAACAGCGAAATGCCTTTGGTTCCCGCTGGCGCATCTGGCAACTTAGCCAACGTCAGGTGCACAATATTTTCCGCTAAATCATGCTCACCGCTGGTGATGAATATCTTAGTGCCACTGATTCTGTAGCTGCCATCAGCATGCGGAGTTGCTTTGGATCGCATGATTCCTAGATCAGTTCCCGCGTGACTTTCAGTCAACGCCATAGCCCCTGTCCATTGGCCGCTGTAGAGCTTCGGTAAGTAAAGCGCTTTTTGCTGCGGTGTCCCGTGTGCCTCGATACAAACGCAAGCGCCAATGGTTAAAGTGCCGTAGAGATAAAGGCTTGTGTTGGCGGCCCAGAACATCTCTTCGATTAAGCTGGCGAGCATTTTAGGCATCCCTTGACCGCCAAACTCCGGATTACCTGCCAAACCCAACCACCCGCCTTGAGCAATCTGGGTAAACGCGCCTTTGAACGCCTCTGGCGTTGTGACTTGGCCACTATTCCAGGTACACCCTTGAAGATCACCAATTGCGTTGGTCGGCGCCACAACCTGCCCGTTAATTTTAGCGCCTTCGGCAATCACAGCCTCAACTAAATCTTGGCTAAAATCACCAAACGCCGGGATGCCTGACCAAATTTCCTGAGCTCTGAAAAGATCAAACATGAGAAATTGAGCGTCTTTTTCTGGGGCTACGTATTGCACTGAGTGTTCCCGGACCTTTACATGATTTTTCGTGAGCGCGCGAGTGTATACGAAGTGCATATGGGGAATATAGACAAGAAAATCCCTAGTCCAACAGAACAGCTGGCTAAAGGTCGTCGCACTGACAAATCTGCAAAGCAATAACCCACGACAAAAAACAAATCTATGGGTTAAAAACAGGTATGCCAGGTTTATCGTTCATACTCGATCAAATCATCCCCGACACCTGCGTGCTTTGTTTTCAAACGCAGAAAAAATACTCGCGCCACCGACTGTGCTCATTTTGCTGGGCCGACCTGCATCGCATTGGTCTGGCCTGCACAGCCTGCAGCCTGCCCCTGCCCATGCCGGGCCTGTGCTCGTCTTGCACTAAACATCCACTGGTTAATGGGCAGGCAGTTATGCCACTCAAACACATCAACGACACACGCACATTGATACATCAACTCAAATTTAAGCGAGACCTGCGCGCAGGACAGACGTTGTCTGCCCTAATGCTAGATATCATCCGCATCCGCTATCAAGGAAACTCACTTCCCGAATGTTTAATCCCTGTTCCACTGTCTTGGCGAAATCAATTTAGGCGCGGCTACAACCAAGCCGACTGGCTGGCACAACCACTGGGGCACGCACTGAAGATTCCTCGACTGACAACACACATCTGCAGGCGACACGGCCCGGCGCAACATTCACTGAGCTATCACGACCGACAAATCCAACAGCTACATACCTTCGTCCTAAAAAAAACCATCAAGTTCAATCACGTTGCCATAGTGGATGACGTTTTAACCACAGGCGGCACGGTGAAAGCCCTGAGCCAAATCTTGCACCGTAGCGGAGTCAAACAGATTGATATTTGGTGTGCCAGCCGGGCGCTGCCGCCGTCGATAATAGCTCACCGCTCCATCGCGCAGCCATGCTAGAGTGCCCGTTATGAAACCAACCACTGCGCAGCCGTCAAATATCTCAACTCAAACGCCTTACGAGAAATTAAACCCAGAAACCATTTTGACCGCCCTTGAATCCGTAGGCTTGTCGCCAAACGGAGGCTTATTGGCGCTCAACAGCTACGAGAACCGGGTTTATCAAGTGGAACTAGAGGACGGCAGCTTTCTGATCAGCAAATTCTACCGCCCGAATCGTTGGACTGCTGCGGCAATCCAAGAAGAGCATGCTTTTGCATTCGAACTGGTTGACGCAGAAATATCAGTTGTTGCCCCGTTAAGCATTAACTCAGAGAGTCTGTTCAAGCATCAAGACTATCACTTTTCGATTTATCAACGCCAAGGTGGTCACCCTCCAAATCTTGAGAACGAGGCTGATCTTGAGGTACTGGCAAGAACCATCGGGCGCATTCATGCGGTGGGCAGCCGGGCCAAATTCAAGCATCGAGTTGAACTCAGCGCCCAACGCCTGGGGCACGACAGCCGCGACTACCTACTGAACCACCAATTTGTACCCGCGGATGTTGAAACTGCCTATGCAACCTTGACCGAGCACTTACTGGAGCAAATCTCTCCAATGCTGGCGCGATTACCATTAACGCGAATCCACGGGGATTGTCACATGGGTAACGTCCTCTGGCGCAACGACACCCCACACTTCGTCGACTTTGACGACTGTGTCATGGGACCGCCCATTCAAGACCTGTGGATGCTGCTGAGCGGCGAGCGAGCCGACCGAACATTCCAGCTCAGCGTGATCCTCGACGCCTACACCACGTTTCACGACTTTGATGCAAGCACCTTAGGTTTGATAGAAGCCTTACGCACATTGCGAATTATGCATCACGCAGCCTGGATCGCCCGGCGCTGGCAGGACCCCGCCTTTCCAATGGCTTTTCCTTGGTTTCAATCTCCCCGCTTCTGGTCAGATCACTTATTGGAGCTTCGCGAGCAACTGGCAATGCTCGATGAACCCGCACTGACTTACCTATGAACACGCCAAGCACCGTTGGCAAGCCCTAAGTTATAAACCCAGCGCCTGACGATTAAGCAAGGGATTAGCATATTGTTTTACTAGAAAAGGCTGTTCTTGGGTGGGGCAAGCTTGAATCTGTGCTTCAAATTTCATCATCGTCGCAGCCGATTCGGGCACCGCAGGCAGGAGATCTCGACTTTCTGCATCCAACTCTGAGAGCATTCTGGCGGCCGCCACATGCGTGGGATAAATGCGCATATTGCTCAATATCTGACGGTCCAGGGTCAATGCTAATTCAACCGGATCAACAACTGGCGATCGAATGGGCAAACCAAAATGGAGGTGCACGCGACCTTTGAATCCCACGATGCCGGTGATAATACTCTGCAGATCTTCCTCATCCTGCTTCGCATAAGCACCATCTCGATCTATGACAGATAATTCATGCGCTTTACGTAACGCACAGGGGTCGAGTTCGTAAGAGATAGATACGGGAACGAGGCTTGTCTTGGCGATCATATTTTTTAGGGGTTCTGCATCTTCGGCTTTGTAGGCCAGCGCCAACATTTTAAGCAATGCCGGGTCCGTGCGGTCCCAGCCGTCTTTGGAACGCCCTTCCCGCTGTGCGATCCAAATTGAGGCGCCTTCAGACAAAGAGTGGCGAATATAATGACTCGTGCGGTTGAGCGAATTTAAAGTCGCACGAACACCCGTGAGGTTACGTTCGACAATGAAGCTTTTATTCAGCCGCATCAAATCAGCCGCAAGTTCATGGCCGAACAGATTATCGCCCACAGCCATTCTGCAGGTATCGTGGCCGCCATCGTGCAAGAGAAAATTTAACAGCCCCGAGTCCATGACAATATCTCTGTGATTAGAGATAAACAGGTAAGTTTCTTGGGGATCCAGATCTTGCAGGCCCGATACCGTCAAGTCGGAAATCGTATTTGCGACCAGCCGCCTAAAATAGTGTTTTACCAAATTCTGGCAATCGGCCACGGTGTTCAGGTCTTTCGTTTTCTGACGTAGCAAAAAAATAGTCAGTGCATTTCCAAAAGTGCTGCCCTGCAACGCTTTCGGCATAACCAGCCTTGAGGCCGCCTGACCAAATTCCGGATTGCGCAGCACGCGCTGGATAACGGGTCTGACTTCCTGATCGTTGAATGGGCGAATACTGTCGTAGTCCTGCATTGGGGCACAGTAGCGACTTCGGGGCAGAAAACAAGCGCCCATACAAAAACACGTCTACGGGAACGGCGGGTGCGCATCAAGGTAGCGGTGCAATCAATGATTTAGGTATGCTCATCTGCTGAGCGCATATAGCGCCCTTTTTACTGGAGTGTTAAATGGATCTGGACCTAGCCCACCGAACAGCCCTAGTGACTGGCAGTCACCGAGGCACAGGCCAAATTATCGCCGAAACACTGCTCGCAGAGGGCGCCCATGTCTATGTTCACGGCTTCAATCCCGGCGAGGCCGAGGCCGCTGTGGAGCATCTCGGTGGCGGCATACCCGTAACGGGCGATATCACCACCGACGCAGGCGCTCAAGCCTTGGCTGACCAATGCTCGGATAACGATATAGAGATTCTAATCAACAATTACGGCACTGCGGATCCCGGCACCTGGCCTTCCAGTGACACCGACGATTGGATCGAGGCCTACCAGAAAAACGTTCTCTCAGCGCAGCGCATGATTCGACATTGTTTGCCGTCCATGAGGACCAAAAATTGGGGCCGAGTGATTAATCTAGGCACCACCGGCTCGTCACGACCAAACAGTCGTATGCCCGCTTACTACGCGGCCAAAGGGGCACTGGCCAATCTATCGGTAGGCCTTGCAAAAGAAGTGAGCGGTACCGGCATCCGGGTGAATTTAGTTTCACCTGGCCTGATTTTGACACCCGAAGTACAGGCTGCCTATCTGTCCAAAGGACAACAAAAAGGCTGGGGAAGCACATGGGCGGAAATTGAACCCCACATCGCAAAAGATATTCCAATCCGGCGCATCACCCGGCGCGAAGAAGTTGCGGCACTCGTCGCGTTTTTGTGCAGCCCCCAAGCTGACGCCATTCACGGCCAAAATATCCGCATCGATGGCGGCGCGGTGGATATCGTGACGTGAAACCATCAGCAGAATCAAGAATCAGACTCACAGGCTTACTTTCAGGTGCGCTAGTTATATTTTTTATCGACACCGCCAGCTCAACAGCCCTACATACACTTTGGCTCCCGCTAAGCTTGGCCGTTTGCGCCTATTTACTGACACAGTCTCA
>DGQF01000062.1:8088-13652 GCA_002389675.1 Gammaproteobacteria bacterium UBA4421 | reverse complement strand
ACGCACACTGGACCCAAGTGAGTTTATGAAGATCAAGATCGACGCACTATTTCGTTATCCCGTGAAAAGCATGGGCGGCCACCGTCTTGAGCGCAGCCATGCAGATACAAACGGCTTTCCTGGAGACCGCTGTTGGGCAGTCAAGGACGAAACTCGAAACACCTTTGGCGTAGGCAAGCGCAACGCAAGCATTATGGGCATGCAGGCTGAACTGCAAAATGAACCCACGGCATCCCAGCCATCACCCCCGGTTGTCATTACATTTGCTGACGGCCAGCAGCACACCTCAAGCGACGCCGGCATTCACTCAGCACTCTCCACCGCGCTTGGTACCCCGGTTTCGCTTTGGCCCTTAGTGCCTAAAGAGCAAACAGACCACTATCTGCGTCAGGAGAACCCGGACAGCAACACAGACCCAGAAACCGCCATGCGAGAATTATTCGCTCGCAACAGCGATGAACCGCTGCCCGATTTCAGCCAGTTCCCTAAAGAGATCTTCACTTATGAGTCACCACCGGGCACCTACTTCGATGCGTTCCCTTTGCTGTTAATGTCGCGCAGCGCGCTTCATAGTCTGCAAACCCATCGCGCGCAAAGCCAATTCGATCTGCGCAGATTTCGGCCTAATATTTTGGTGGACGGCGCTGACGGGGGGTTCCCCGAAGACCTTTGGGCGGGCAAAACCGCGCGCATCGGCGAAGCCACCCTTAAGTTTGAAATGGCCTGTCCTAGATGCGTCATGACCACTCATGGCTTCGATAATCTAACGCGCGACCCTGGCATTATGCGCGCTATCGTTAATGCCAACGCCGGTAATCTGGGTATTTACGCCACCGTCATCGAGCCCGGCTGCATCAGCACCGGAGATACCCTCGAGTTTCTCAATTGATACTTCGGCCAGCGGCACCTAATCACCCAATTAACAACAGACTCCTTATCACCACCTCGATTAACTCATCTTATGGATTTTGAATCTCTCGGTTTTGTAAACGTTGCCGCCGCTTCTCTGGAGGTAAGTATTGGCGATCCGCTGATGAACGCCGAAAGAATTTTGACCACCGCTACGCAAATGGCCGACGCCCAAGTCAGCATCGGCGTTTTTCCCGAGCTGTGTATTACCGGCTATTCTGCTGAAGATCTGTTTTTCAGTGATGCGCTTTTAAGCAACAGCATCCAAGCGCTGCAACTGCTAAAAGCAAAAAATCCATTACCGCTGATTGCCGTCGGCTTGCCGTGGCGGCTCAGTGATGGACGCTTACTGAACTGCGCAGCCCTGCTCAGTCACAATACTCTGCTGGGTCTGGTGCCCAAAACCGTGCACCCAAACTACGGCGAATTTTATGATTTACGCTGGTTTGTTTCTGGCGCAAATATTAATGAAAGCATACTCCACCCAACACTCGGCCAGTTCCAGATCAGATGCGACCAACTCTTTGAGCTCAACGACCATCTCATCGGTGTCGAAATATGTGAGGATATGTGGGCCCCTGATGCCCCCAGCACGCGGGCATGTCTGGCAGGCGCTGAAATCATCCTGAATCTATCGGCGAGCAACGAACTCATCGCCAAAGCCGACTATCGCCGCGACCTTGTTCGCATGTCCAGCGCCAAAAATATTTGCGCGTATATTTACGCCAGCGCTGGCCCCTCGGAATCAACCAAAGACGTGGTCTTCGGCGGGCACTGCTTGATTTGCGAAAGCGGACAATTACTCAAACAGAACAACCGTTTTGCACTCACGAGCAACTACATAACCTGCGAGGTGGACACCGCACGATTACGTCACGACCGGGCCAGCAACACCAGTTTTTCGCAAGCCTCAAGGCCAACACCCTATCGTGTTGAGCACTGCGTTGGTCAATCAAAACCACTGCATGACCTGCAACGCCGCTTTTCCAAACACCCTTTTGTGCCAGATGATGAACATGAATTTGAGGCAAGGGCGGAAGAAATATTAAGCATTCAAGCCACCGGTTTGGCTCGACGTATGCAGGCGGCGAACAGCGCCCGTTTGGTCATTGGCCTATCGGGCGGACTCGACTCGACTTTGGCATTCCTTGTTTGTCTGGACGCTTTGAAAAAACTCGATTTACCTAGCAAACATCTCATTGCCCTCACCATGCCCGGTCCTGGGACGACAAAAAAAACCTACACCAACGCCCATGGCCTAGCAGAAATAGGCGCGGCTACGTTGCACGACATCAGTATTCAGGCTGCTGTTGAGCAACACCTTCGCGATTTAAAACATGGCGGAGAGCACGATATCGTATTCGAAAATGCACAGGCGCGCGAAAGGACCCAGCTGTTGTTCAATTTCGCCAACAAAGTAAACGGCATCGTCGTCGGCACCGGCGATTTAAGTGAACTGGCATTAGGATGGTGCACCTATAACGCAGACCACATGGCCAGCTACAACGTCAATTCGAGTGTGCCAAAAACAATGATGGCGTATCTCGTGAGGTGGTACGCACATCACCGCGCATCAACAGAACTTTCACCGGTGCTCGAGAGTGTACTGTCCACACCCATTTCACCGGAGTTAATTCCCCCAGCTGGAGGCGAGATCAGTCAACGTACCGAAGCGATTGTTGGGCCGTATGAATTACATGACTATTTTATGTTCCATTTCCTAAGAACAGGTGCCAGTCCAACAAAAATATATTATCTGGCGTGCCTGAGCTTTGCAGGCGCCTATTCACCCAGCACCATTAAACATTGGCTCAACCAGTTTTTTAGCCGCTTTATGCACCAGCAATTTAAGCGCACAACATTGCCTCCTGGCCCCAAAGTTGGCAGCATCAGCTTGTCACCAAGGGGAGACTGGCGCATGCCAGACGAAGCATCAGTTCAACCCTTGCTTAAAGAAATAGAACAACTCTAGCCCCCAAAACCGCCAGCAGACCGAGGTCCAATAAATGCCGCTTTTCTACAGATTTCTTTTCCTCATGGCCACACTATTGACCGCGGCAGACCTTCGGGCAGCACAAGTTTGCGGTGAAACTGGCGTCTGGGTGCAAATACTTGGTGCCGGCGGTGCAGAAATAAACGATGGTGCGGCCGGCTCAAGTTACGTGATTTGGCTCGATAACAAAGCCCGCGCAATCATCGACACAGGCCCGGGCTCCTCTGTAGCCTTTGACCAATCCGGCGCACAATTTGAAGATATAGAAGTTATGGCCTTCACTCACTTACACGCCGATCACAGCGCCGATTTTGCCGCCTTTGTTGAGGGTTCCGCCTCTCTGACACGAACCGCTCCGCTCATCGTTTTGGGCCCTGACAGTGCCGTACCCGGAATTCCTGACATGTCCACATTTGTTGATCGTTTTATCGGCGCGGAAGGCGTGTATCCGCATTTACAGGATTTTTTGACTCACAAGTCGAGCGGTGGATACCGGATTCGTGTGCGCAACGTGCCCAGCTCAGGCGTCAAGCGGTGGGCCCAATTCGGCAGCGAACATCTTCGCCTGGCCGCAATACCAGTCTACCATGACGGGGTTCCTGCGCTGGCCTGGCGAGTGGAGGTAGGTGACAAATCTGTTGTGATTACCGGCGACTTCAATAATCAAAAAAATGTCATGCCCAAGTTTGCCAAAAACGCGGATATGTTAATTGCGACCCACGCCATTCCAGAGAATGCACGGGGCAATCAAAAAGAAAGATATGCCTTGCCCTCGCAATTGGGACGCATCGCAAAACAAGCAGACGCACGCATGCTGGTCCTGAGTCATCGTATGAATCGCACTCGAGGCAAAGAGAGTCTAAGCAGACAAGCCATTGAAGAGCACTATCAAGGCTATGTCCTATTTGCTAATGATGGTGAATGCTGGGGGCTGTAGAGACAGCCGCTCGAGCAACGCAATGCAACCCTATTGTTGGCTGTAGCGGGCGAGGTAATCTACGGCCAACTGACTCATAACTTTTACAGCAGGCACCAGCGCCGATTCATCAACGTCGAATAAAGGTGAGTGATTGGGAATCGCCTCATCGGGCGCTATATCCACAGGCCTTGCACCGATATAGAAGAAAAAGCCCGGCACTTGCTCCTGATAAAACGCAAAATCTTCTGCGCCGGTGACCCGGCCAGCCACAAAAACTCGGTCCTTACCGTATATTTTTCGCAGGGTTGGCACCATATCTGCCGTTAACCGCGGGTTATTGAATGTGACCGGCACCCCCGAATCTATTTCAACAGTTACCTGCGCACCATGGGCCTGGCCGATCGAGACCGCCATATGCTTCAATTTCTCATGAATTTGTGCTCGAATTTTCGGGTCAAAGGTACGTATCGTGCCGCTCAAAACGGCTGAATCTGGGATGATATTGTTACGCACACCCGCGTGAAAAGACCCAACGGTAACCACCGCAGGTGACTGCGTAATATCAACTTGACGACTGACGATCGTTTGCAGTGCATTGACAATTTGGGTGCCTACAACCACCGAATCAACACCCGCCCAGGGCCGGGCACCATGGGTTTGCTTGCCCTGAACTAGAATATCAAAGCGTTGAGCGCTGGCCATAAAGCTACGACTACGAAACATCGCGGTGCCTGCCGATCCCTGCTGTCCAATATGCAGACCAAATATCGCCTCTACAGGCGGATTTTCAAGCACACCCTCAGCGATCATCAGGCTTGCACCCCCTTTTTCACCCTTGGGCGCACCTTCTTCGGCCGGCTGGAATATAAACTTAACGCTGCCGCGTAGGTGCTCCGTCAGTTGACTGAGTACTTCCGCCGCGCCCATCAAAATAGCCACATGATTATCGTGACCACAGGCGTGCATTACACCCACATCAGCGCCTTCGTATTTACCTCGAGCCACTGAGGCAAAAGGTAGACCCGTTTCTTCGACCACGGGTAATGCATCCATATCAGCCCGCAGAGCAACAACAGGACCCGGCTTCGCACCTTTGAGCACCCCAACAACGCCGGTATGGCCGACCCCCGTTTGCACCGCCATCCCCAGATCTCGCAAATGCTGGGCCACCGCCTTAGCCGTGCGGAATTCGCGATTAGATAACTCTGGGTTAGCATGAATATCTCGCCGCCAAGCCACCACTTTATCCGCAATTTCTTCAGCTTTGGTCGAAATTTCTTGTTCAAGCTCCGCGTGCGAGGCGCCAGAGAAAACCAGCAGGGCAACAAGGCTTAAAATTTTTAACACGCAGCGGCTCTCTTTTTGCAAGACTGTCAAGCTTAATCCCAGCAGACAATGGAGTACACTCAGGACACAACTTAAGAGGGGAAACACCATGGTATTTGATTTATCTATCACTGACGCGCTGCTGGGCACAACCCGGGCGGTGCGCAAACGTCTGGACCTTACGCGAGCTGTACCGCGTGAACTGATTAATGAATGTTTGGAACTTGCGATTCAGGCACCCACAGGCTCAAACTCCCAAACTTGGCGGTGGCTCGTGGTTGATGATCCCGCCAAGCGCAAAGCACTCGCCGATTTATATCGCAAGGGTGCGGGCGGGTATCTGTCGGCTGCTGGTGAAAAAGCATCAGCCGGGGGCGACGTTCAAACAGAACGCGTTTTCGATTCTGCCACCTACCT
>DGQF01000062.1:0-8050 GCA_002389675.1 Gammaproteobacteria bacterium UBA4421 | reverse complement strand
CTTACCACGCTGCACCTGCTTCATCAGGCTGAAGCAGCCGAAATCCTCGGGTTACCGGACGACGTTTTACAGGTCGCCTTATTGCCCGTTGCCTACACTCTGGGTACAGAGTTCAAACGAGCCAAACGCGCTCCAGTAGCAGGCATTACGCACTGGAACACCTGGTAACCTGCCTCGTCGCTGAGTTTTTTGGGCGCGCCAATCAGGCGCGCGATACAGCATCAGCTGGCAAGCCGCATCCATGCATCGTTCAACACATACCCCAAAGTTAACCAACTGGCACACTGCAATATGTCCGACTCAAATTCTCTCTGCAACAGGTTAGACGTTCTCTGGCGCGACGATTTCCCGCTGACTAGAGCAATGGGCATCAAACCCGTTTCCTACACAAACCAACGACTAACCACACAAACGCCCTTGGCTGGAAACACAAATACACACGGAACCGCATTTGCCGGCAGCCTGTATGCAATAGAGGCCCTCACCGCATGGGGGCTTTTGTACTTGGCTTTGTGGGAAAGAGAAATAGACGCCTCAATTATTCACGCCAAAGGCAACATCGATTTTGCCTCTCCCGTCAAAGAAGACATCGTCGCGATGACAAGTCTTCGCGGCCACGAATCTCTGTTTAAAACACTTGGCGAGACTGGCAAAGCTCGGCTGACATTAACCACTGAAATTGTGGCGGCCGGGAAAACAGCGTGTCAGTTCAGCGGGTTGTACTTGATCCGCTTGAACTGATGCCCGCTCAGCATAAACGCAAGCCACTATTCAAAGCTGTCGTAACGATCTTTACCATCAAGGGAAAAAACCACTTCACTGAGCAAGTTTTTCGACTCCTTCACAACACCCCCAACCTGCATCGGATTGAACCTCCAGCTGCTTACCGCTTGCAGCGCGGCCTGGTCAAAAACCCCTGCGGGGCTGCTGCTGACAACCCGTGCGTTAACCACTTGGCCCCGCTCATCGACATCGTAGTTAATCATCACGCGGCCTTCTAACCCCAACTCTTTTGCACCTGCAGGATACCTTGGCCCCTCACCACCAACTAACTGCAGAGGTCGACTTTGGCTTGCGCAACTGATCATCAAGAAGCAGCAAACAACCACTAGAAGTAGATGACTTATATTCATATTCAAACCAAATTATCGAGTTGATTGCCGAATAAAAAAGCGCCCCCACAGAGCCGGTGCATCCTCTGGGACTTGCATGATATCCTGACACCCAAGGCTGGCGTCATGCAGGATATTACTGCCGTGGCAATCACCTGGTCTATCTTTTAGCGGACTCCAGGAGTCGCATGTGGCGGATCAACATGACTGGCGCCAGCAAGTGCTGGTACTTTATCTTGAAACCTCTGCTTTGGACAGCAAGGTAGTTGGCTGGAGCCAGTATGATGGCACCAAGCAGCATCTACATATGGCTGGAGACAGCAGTGAACCTCCCTATCAGAGCGGGTTAGATGCACTCTATGCAGGCTGGCGCCTCTTTCAGTCGAGCCCGCTATTGCCTCACCAAAGCGGTAATGAATTCAACACCAGCTACCTAAAATATGAATTTTTCTTCGAAAAATGGGGCGCCCCAAGCGAATGAATGCGCCAAAGCTCAGTACTCGCCAAATGGCTGAATTTGCCGCGCGCGGATTCCTTCGCTTCGATGCCGTCGTGCCCGAGCACATCAATAAACAGTTCCTTGAAGACATTGGAGCGGTCTCTACATCAAACGATAACCTCGCCGGTCATTACCGCTCTATCATGGATTCAGGTTCGGTCCCAACAGTTGATCCCGGCACACCGCTAGATGAGGCTTACCCAAAGACAAGTGCCATAGCCAACCTAATTGAGGTTCCACAGATTAAAGGCGCTATCCAAAGCCTGGTTGGCAGTAACCCCGCGGTGGATCATCACTTTTTACACGTTACCTTCCCGCCTCGCTTTTATACGGCCACATCAAAACAGCCGCAAGCGCAGCCCACCCATCAAGATTCAACCATTGATCCGCGCCAAGCTTTTGATGTGCAGCTGTTTTACTTTCCACACGATATCACCCCAGCGATGGGTGGAACTAGATTCATTCCCGGAAGCCAATTTCGTCTGGTATCAGAAGCGGCACTGGCCCGATATCAGAATATACGTGGGCAACAGCATGTTGTCTGTCGCGCCGGAACCGTTTTGCTTTTCCACATGGGGCTCTGGCACGGTGGCGGACTAAACGAGTCCGATGCACTAAGATATCTCTTTAAAATCCGCCTTTGTCCAAGACAAAAACAAGAAAATTTGTGGGACCGTCATCGCGATCCATTATCGGAACAATCTAGGCCAATTTTCTGGACAAAAAATGCAGCGTCACCCGATCACTTGGCCACTATATTAACCACCCCGGAGCCGTGGTTTGAAGCGGACACGCAACGATTAGAATTTATCAGAAGAATACACTTTTGGCGTTACATCAGTGGCGACGAGACCTTTGATGCCGACTATTGGTTGACACGCATCGAAAATGAGTACAGCTAACGCAACTGAAAAAACCGACACAACAGCGATTGAGCTCTTTATGGAAAATCAAAAAAAATCCAACAACACACCGCTAACGTTCTGGCAGCTCCTTACCAGTACCTTCGCCGCGGCCATAGGTGTCCAGTCGAAGAAAAATAGAGCCCGTGACTTTTCACGCGGCAAGGCCGAACAATTCATTGCTATGGGCATCGCTTTTACGGTCTGTTTTGTGCTCGCCATCGTCCTGCTGGTTAATCTGGTTCTACCTTAACGCAGCTTCGGCGGCTGCTAGCAAAATCTCTCGATGTGCCTGCAAACTTGCAAAGAGTTCGAACTGCTCCCGCGCGCGCAAGAGATTGTCGCCGCGTTGATCAACTTTAAAATATTGATCACCACTGATGTGATCTGTTAGAAATCTCACCCCCAGCATAAAGGCAACAAAGCCCGGCGCTGCGACGGCATCACTGACATTAACTTTTGTTTGCACGCGCGCAAAACCCTTGAGGCAGGCCCAAAAAATTTCCGCATCGATGCCTGCGCGAGAAAAATAAATCGAGCGCATCAAATCACCAAAATCCCACGCCCAATGGCCATACATCACCGTGTCAAAATCAATAATCGCCATAACTTCGGTGCGCTGCGCGTTAAAAAGAATATTGTCGATTTTGCAGTCACCGTGTATCGGCGTGTTCACGCTCTCCAACCGGTGAAAGCGCTCTCTATGAAAATTAATCAAACCATTAAGATCACCGGGCGACCTAACCGAAACAGCATCATAGGCGTCTAAATATTGCTGCAGTTGAAAGAAATCTGGAATTGCGGGCTGAAGCTGAGGACCTGTTAATGAGGACAGGCACACCTGGAATTTGGCGAATGCAATACCCGCACGTTCAGCTTGTGCGACGTTTTCAATGGGATCAACAACAACTGAAGGCTCTATATAGGACCAAAGACGCCAGTAGTGCCCGTCAACCAGCGGGCAAAAAAATCCGTCTTTTGTGGGACAAAGCATTGGCACGCGATAATCTGCTTGTGCAGACCAATGCCGCAATACACGCTGAATTTGCGCGGTCAGCTGCAACGGATCTTTGAATACGCCACAGTTGACTCTCTGTAATACAAAACGGCCAGCTTGCGCCTGCACGCTGTAAGTATCGTGAATATGACCTCGACCTAACCGTTGCAACCGAGCGCGGTCAAACCAACTTTCAATTGCCCGCTCAGCGAATTTTTGCAGATGCATTTTCAAGCCACTTCAACAAACTAGGAATAACCGCCAGCATATATTCACCATGCGGTCCATAAAGGTCCTCCAAGCGCGCCGAAACCTGCTGTGAACCGGTGGGCTTGATCTGAATTTGGTGTAAAAATTCGGCTAATGTCTCCCCAGTGCAGCGCAAAGCGGACACCGCAGCCTGCGCATCAACCGGCCAACCCGCGGGGTTGATCTCAACCCAATCACGCACTAAACCAAGCAACTGCTCGACCGATAGATCTTCAATAGATCGCGCAGATAAACTTTCTGGTGAAATATGATCGACAATTTTATTCAGCCGCGTCAATGTATTGTAGGGCCTTGCTTGGGGCATTTCCTGGCCACGCAAACGCGCACTGAGGGCCTGATCGCCAAGCAGCCTTGCGTACCACTTAACCGGCTCTAAAAACATAGCCTGCCTTATTTGCATTGCGTTTAAACCTATCTGAGATAATGCGCGATGCTGGCGTTCATCCAGTTCAAATCCCGGCAGCTGGACACAAAATGACAGGCGACGATAAAAATCGTCGACATCACACACATCCTTTGCCGACCAAAGCCGCTCCGCAATGGCTGGCAAGCGCGACCACAAACGCGTCTCTAGGTTTGTATCATCAACCAATTCAGACCATAGACACGCTTCGCCGCCAAGCACACGCGACAAAGGCCGTGGCGCCAACTCCAGGTCAACCGCATCCGCTCGCCAATGGTCGGTCCATGCGATACCTCGAGCCACGTGCTCAAGTCGGATATCTTTTCGCAGACCGTCTTCATACTGGATCAATTGATCTTGTTTGGCCTCTGGCTCATAACTGTAGTGGAACTCAGCAGGGTAAAATAAGTCCAAGTAATATCCCGCCGATACCAGCACGTTTAATCCTTTTTCAAGCACTCGATCTCGCGTGGTGGCACCTCGCCAATTTTGCACCAGCATTGATGGCATCTGGGCGTGTAAAACCTCATCCCAGCCTACGACTTGCCGATCATGCGCCGCCACCAAGGATGAGACCCGACGATTGAAATAAGCCTGCAAAGCGACGATATCCGGCAGCTTTTGCTCCTCCATGAACTGCTGGACATCGAGATCTTCCGACCACCAAGCCGGATGCACCTCATCCCCCCCGATATGCACATATCTATCAACAAATATATCCGTCAGATCACCTAATAATTGGTCGATCGCTGCATAAACCACCTCGCTTACCGGATTTAAACAGGCTTTATGCACTCCAAATTTATCTGTGCGTGCCACGCGTGCCAGACCCCATTCAGGGTAATGCTCAAGCCAGCTGTTCACATGACCCGGCATATCTAACTCGGGCACAACTCGCACTCCCCGCGCTGCCGCAAATTCTACCAAATGACGCAATTGCGCCACCGAATAACCAGGCGTTGTTGTCAGTTTCTTGAACGCTGCACTGGGCAAACGAAAGGCTTGGTCATCCGTCAGATGCAGATGTAAGACGTTCATCTTCAACCGCGCCATACCTTCGACGACCGACAACAAGCGCTCTAACGAGATAAAGTGACGCGCGACATCAATCAGCAGACCTCGCCAACCAAAACGCGGCTCATCAGAAACACTCAACGGCTTCGACGGCCACCCTCCATCGCAGTAGAGCATCCAAAGACTCGTGACGGCATACAGAGCTCCCCAGGTCGTCGGCGCACTCAGTACCACACCATGGGGATCAATCTTTATCGCATAGCTTTCATCGTCCCCGAATTGGGGATAGCGGGGACTGACTTCCAATAGTTCAATACGCACCTGCCCCAAGCGCACATCGCCGAACAACATCTCCAAGCGCGCCGCAACCCGCGGATCTTCACAATCTGTCCAAACGATGTGGGTCGCACCACGCACGCTCTCGGGCTCAGCCTGAGGCGATGCTGCCATCCACCGAACAGTCTGTGGTTGCGGAATCAAGCGTTTAAACCACTGCTGTTTATGCTTCATCAATCTATCCACCTCCTGCGGTTGTTTTCGTTTGCCCTGTCGTGCCAACATCGTACCTGCAATCAATCACTGGGGAATGCTATTGGACATCAAAGAGCGTATGCAAGCCGTGCTGACGGCAGAAGCCAGGGCCATCGCTGCGCTTGATATCACCGATGAATTTGTCCAAGCCGTACATACATTAAAAAACTGCCAAGGAAAAATCATCACAACCGGAATCGGCAAAGCCGGATATATCGCCAAAAAATTTGCCGCCACTTTGTGCTCAACCGCAACACCGGCCGACTTCATTCATCCGGCAGAGGCCGCACATGGCGACCTCGGGTTGATAGGACAAAAAGATGTGATGATTGCCTTTTCAACCAGCGGCAAAAGCCGTGAGGTGATCGAAATACTTGAGCTCTCCCGCCACCTTGGCGTTGAGACCATCATCGGAGTCACCTCTCATCCGCAATCCGAGCTGCGCACACAATCGGACTTTGTTCTGGACATGGGCATCATAGAGGAGCCTTGCCCGCTGGGCCTAACGCCGAGTGCATCCATGGCTGTTATGCTCGCAATCAGCGATGCAATTGCTCTAGCCCTAATGGAGGCCAAAGGGGTGAGCAAGGAAGACTATGGCTTACGCCACCACGGCGGCTACCTGGGGCGAGCCGCAAGAACAGACAACGAGCCTCGCTAAACATTTAGCGGCGCGCATTAACGCACCACAATCGCCTCATTACCCCAAGGAGAAAGCGCCTGAGCATTGTCTTTAAAGGCTTCTGGTAATTCGTCAACCATATTAAAAGTCGCCGCCAGACGACCAAATCCAACAAAAAAAGCACAGATCATCCCCAACTCAACAATCTGCGCGGAGCTATAATGCTTTTTTAACTCCGCATAAATATTGTCGTCAATGCGCAAATGATCAGTCGCCATCAATTCGCCAAAATGAATTGCGGCTTTTTCCGCTTCATCCAAATTTTCAGCATCCTCAGGGCGCTCCAACGAGCAAACCAAATCCTCGGTCAAACCGTCATCAATCGCATCGGTGTAGCGAATAGCCATGCAACTGCGACATTGGTTGAAAAACGCAATACGCAATCGCACCAACTCCACTAAACGCTCCGACAACGTTCGATTGAGTTTCAGACCACCGGAGAACGCTGCCAAGCCTGAAACCAAGGCAGGCGCATGTGCAAAATAACGCATCAGCCCTTGTTCAAGATCGGTCAGCAATTCTGGTTTAATCATGGCCTTCAACTCGTCCGGCCAATCTTCAGCTTTAATCTGTTCCAAGCGTGCCATTTATTGTCTCCTCGATCTCTGGGTGGTCGCTTCAGTTAACAATAGGGTTATTCCGGAATCAACTCGAACAGCGCTTCATTACCCTTCTGCGCAAAGCCTGACGCGAAGAAAAAACCTTTATTTTTTGTCGTTGTTAGGCGCAAACGACGCGCGCCTTTGGACTCGGCTACGCCAATTGCATGGCCCATCAGCCAGCGACCAAGACCCTGTTGGCGGCACTTCGGAACCACTAAAACACCATGCAGGAGGTAGCATATGCCATCGCCAGGATCCATCGAATACAGTGCCAGCACCTCCTCGTGCCGCTTTGCAACCCGAACCATTTCAGCGGCAAGCCACTCGTGCACTTGCCACTCCGGAAAACCTTCGTGGCAGAGCGCTTCTTCCAGAGCGCCGTGGTCATAAGGGCGAAAAATTTCTATTTCTCGGAAGTTCATCAATTGAATTTTAATCATCCGTCATCTGTACAAAACAAACCCGCTTCAAGATCTACAAAGCATGTTTTTCCCAGCGGTTCTCAAACACCTATTAAGGCGCAAAACTTGAGCGGGCCCGTATTCCCCAAACATCGTCGACCTTCTGCACGATATAAAGTGAATCGAATGAGGCATACCGCTGACCGGCAGGGTTAAATCGCGAGAATTGAACTTTAAAGTGAACTTTCTCAGGGTCAGCCTGAACAACCTCAATGCTATCCCACTCGCTGCGCGCCCAGTTGTTGACCCGGGCAAAGTTCATCATATCGGTTTGCGCAACAAATGATTGCTTATCGGGAACAACCACCACCGCCCCACTGGCAACCCGAACATGCGGGAATAGCAACGTATCGGCCCAGGCTGACACGTCTGTGGCATTAAAAGCACGCATAAACTCGTCCAAAACCAGTTCCGCCGAAGTAATCGCAGCTTGCGTCTTGGCGTCATTTGGTTGCTGCGAATGATCGGCATACGCATGCCCTTGAACCAGAAAAATGAACACCGTCACCTGAATCATTCGACGAACACTGAGCTGCAGTAACTTATGCATGGACACCCACCTGAAATTCTAGGACCG
>DGQF01000041.1 GCA_002389675.1 Gammaproteobacteria bacterium UBA4421 | reverse complement strand
AGACACTTAACGATTCTTGGTTTGCAATAAAGATCTAGGAGATCTTTGGGGACAGCCTTGGAAAAGTAGTAAACACCATCTTTGCGACAGGTATACTTGGGACACTTTTTTGTCAACTGCATTGTTTACTACTCCAGCTCGCTCACGAAAATTGTGAAGCTGGACAAGTAGTTAGAAGCTTTTAAAAGAAGAAGATGGTGGCCAGAGGTGCAATCGAACCACCGACACGAGGATTTTCAGTCCTCTGCTCTACCAACTGAGCTATCTGGCCATAGGCGCTGAGGGTCTGCAGCGTTGCGGGAGCGTATTAAAGCGGGGTGAGTGGCTCGCGTCAATACTCGTGGTCTTATGAAGGTGGGATATAACCTTCAATTGCGTCCACGGGTTTGTTTTCAAAAAAACGCCACATCTGGTCGAAAAGGTATTTTCGCGTTTCTGGGTCGCTGAGTTTGAGATGCTTTTCATTGATGAGCATCGTTTGTAATGTCTGCCATTCTTGCCAAGCTTGTTGCGAAACTTCATCGAAAATACGGGTGCCATTGGGGCCGGGTATCGGGGGTTGTGTTAACCCCTCAAGTTCTTTTTGGTAGCGACTGCATAGGACTGTTCTGCTCATTGCTAGGTCTCCATATTAGGTTGCGGTGTGATTGGCGCCGGTGGTTTTAGCACGCTTCGAAGTAATTTAACTGCAGGCGCTGACAGACCAATTTTCTGATCGTCGGCGCTGGCTTGTTCTGGTTTGATCCAAAGCCAATGGTCGGTGTTCTGCGTGCAAGCAGGCGGGTTTTCTAGGGTCAGGTAAACGGGTTCTATGTTGAGATGAAAATGGGTAAAGGTGTGTCGAAAAATGGGTGCGTAATGATGATGTTGAAGCGCAGCCATGGAACTTCCGATGTCCTCAAGAAATTGCGTAACTGATTGATCCGCTGGGCGCTCGGGAGGAGTCCAGAGGCCACCCCAGATTCCCTGGGTGGGTCGTCGCTCAAGTAGCGTGGTGTGATCTGGCAGGGACGTTACAAAGAAGCGAGCGGTGCGTAGCGGTTTATTACTTTTCGGTTTGCGTTCTGGGTAATGGGAGACGGATTGGCGCAATCGGGCTTCACATTTTGTGCGTACGGGACAGTCTAGACAGTGTGGGTTGTGCCGGGTGCAGATGGTGGCCCCAAGGTCCATGATGGCCTGAGCGTATACATCGGAGCGATCTTTCGGTGTGTGGTTGATTGCGAGTTGCCAAAGGCCGTTTGCTACTTGTGTTTTTCCCGGATAGCCCGGCACGGCGTGAAATCTTGCGAGTACTCGTTTGACGTTGCCATCTAGGATGGTGGCGCTTTGTTGCATTGCAATGGCACGTATTGCACCCGCTGTAGATCGGCCTATTCCTGGTAAGGCTTCCAGTTCGCTCTGGGTCGTCGGAAATTCGCCGTTGAAAAGCTTGATTACTTCGATGGCCGTTTTATGCAAATTACGCGCGCGCGCGTAGTATCCGAGGCCAGTCCAATAATGCAAGACTTCGTCTAATGGTGCTTCGGCGAGGGTTTCGATTGTTGGAAATCTTGCCATGAAGCGATTGTAATAGCCGATGACTGTGGCTACCTGAGTCTGCTGAAGCATGATTTCTGAAACCCAAACACGATAAGGTGATCGATCGTGTTGCCAAGGCAGCTCAGTACGACCGTTTTCGGCGTGCCAGGCAAGCAGATGTTGGGCAAACCAATCCATCAGCGCAGGCTTGTGTTGTTGATGCCGCAAGGCTTGGATGGCTCTGTGGTAACCATTAGTCGTTTTCTAACGCTCGACCCAATAAATCCAGTATTCCCCTTGCCGTTTCTCGATAGGCTTCCGGAACATTCTCATTAATTTTGGTCTCCAGTTTTTGCCGCAGAGCAGAATCATCCCCCTGTCGCAGGGCGTTCGCCAGCAATTTTTTTGCCCCTTTGCTATCGAACTCGCAGGCAGATTCAAAGACAGTGCCTTTGCACTGAAAAGGAAGGGGTATGCCCATTAGCAACCGGTTGATTTTCAGCCCGTTGTCTTGGACGGGGTCTTTGAAGGTGATATTGCCCAGCAGGTCAAAGGTCTTTGTGGTGTCACTGTAAGTGCCGCTTGCGTCAAGACTGACGTTGTCTATTGTTAACTTCAGCTGGTGTCGAGTGCCATCGATGGTCCACTGACCGCCCAGCCAGGCGTAGGTCCAAGGCTCAGGCCACTTCGTGATGGTTTGAGCTTGTCCGTTCAATAGACTGATTTGTTCCAGTTGTTGCTTGATTTTGGCGATAGAAAGTTTGCCTCGGCCGCTATTGAATTGAGTTTTTGCGGAGAGTGACGCTAACAGTGCCTCTCTTGAATTACCGCTCAGTGTAATTGTGCTGTCAGCGCCAAGGGTAGATGCCCAAGTGAGCCCCTGGCCACTGTAGGCCACTAGACGTTCGCTGTTGATGTCCTCCAGGCGCGGTGTAATATGCCAATGCAGCGGTTGACGCTGCGTATCGATGTTAACAACAGCAGAAAAAGTGCCCTCGAGAAATTCTTGAGCGTCAATTCTAGCGGCAATTTGGCCGGCAGCCTTTTCCAGCTCAAGTGACGTGACGCCTACAGATTCGCCGCCCCACCGGATGTGTTTTAGCAGACAGTTGAGCTGAAAGTCGTAGGGGCGCAAGGCGTTGAGAGGCAACAGAGTGGTTGCGCCTTGATCGACGTTGTTGGTTGCTGCGGCTTGATGGTTTGTCGGTGTTAGCCTGTGGATTTCTCCCTTGCACTTGCCCTCTGCGGTGGGCCCGTGAAGGGTGAGCTGAGTGAATTTGATGCTGTGGTTGTTGTTCTTGGTTTGATGTCCAACGATAAATTGACCTTCAACCAGGGAATTTATGGGTGGAGCCCCTGCTGTGGTGGTTACACTCGCGGCTAAAAAAAAGCTGCTGGGGTGGCCAACTGCGAAATCAGACACGGTCAATTGCCCTATATCGGCTTGGCGTGAGCCCCGGCGGATAGCCGCCTGTGTCACATCGAGATTTTTGATTTGCCATCGGCTGGGGTCCGTCCACAGGGCGGACCAGTTAAGCTGCAGCTCAAGTTGAGCAATAGATACTTTGGTTTGCTTGTCGTGTAGGGCGAAGTCTGAAATTTGTAGCGTGGGTGCGGGCGAGAAGGACCATTTGAACGGTTCTGTGAATTCCGCGGTGAAGTTACTGTTGGACTCAATGGCCGTTTTTAGTCCTAGGCTGATGCGCTCATTGTCTTGAATTGACAAGATAAACGTGACAACTGCGATTGTAATGACTGCTAAAGCCCCGATGGATGCTCGCGATAGGAACGGCATTGGGTTGCCCTGATGGTAACTGGGCTTGCAGTATAAAGGTTTATACCTAATCCGTTGCTGAACGGCGCAGTAAGAATGCCAGACGAGTCTTGGCTTGCTTAATTGGTCTTCCTGTTGGGTTGTGCCAGCTGCGCATTTTCTCCGCTAGCGACAGCTCCGCTGCTTCTTGAGAGTCGAATGGCCCGACGGTATCTCCCCCTCGAAGACGCCAATACCACTGGTCATCGTCGGATAGATAAATACGTTTGTTGATGATAACGCTCCTGTCTATGCTGATCTGGTCGAGAGACAATAGTGTGTATTTGAGCATATTCGGTTGGCGCACTTGTGGTAGCTATGTAAAGCTTTGCAAGATTAATTTCTGGCTGTGACGTTTGCCGAATGTTGGTACTAACGTTGAGTCAAATAGGATGTTTATAGTGAGTAATCAGGGGTGGAATTATGTCGGTAGGTACGTTTGATCCAAACGCGTTAACAGACACCTTGGATGAGGATGCGCTGAATGACCTGCGCCATGAGGCGTGTGGATTTTTGGCCGATGAGTTGACACTCACAGATCAGCAAGTGATAGATTTTACGCCCTTTGCAGTGCAAAAGTTTTGGGTTTCCAGGGTGCAGGATTTGTCTACTGATGAACTCAAGGGGCTGATCAGAATCTTTACGCTGGGAGAAATGTGTTATCCCGGCTGGCAGGCGGGGGATCAGTCTCCGGTAATTTTGTTTGTTAAAACGTTGAAATCACGTCAAGCATATGACTCGTTGGTCACGCGTTGGATTAAATCTCACAGTACCAATAAATTTTTACCTCATGGCAATCTATTAGACAGGCTTTAGCGGTAGGATTCACATTTGCGCGCAAGCGCGTAGAATCCGCGTCCGATAGGGCACTAGGTAAAGCGAGCAGGTTTTATGAGCGACATCCGCAAAGCAACGATAAAACGGGACACTACTGAGACACAAATAGAGGTCACGTTAAATTTAGACGGTACGGGAGTTTGCTCGATGACAACGGGCATTCCTTTTTTTGAGCATATGCTCACCCAGATTGCCCGCCATGGGTTGATCGACATAGATATACAAGCGCATGGGGACCTGCAGATCGACGCCCATCACACTGTCGAGGATGTGGGTATTGTTATGGGGCAAGCGTTTGCTCGGGCGTTGGGGGATAAGACGGGTATTTATCGATACGGCCATGCCTATGTGCCGCTTGATGAAGCCCTGTCTCGAGTTGTGGTGGACTTATCTGGCCGCCCGGGGTTGTTTTATGAGGTGTCCTACACGCGCAGTCGTATTGGTGACTTTGATGTCGACTTACTTCGTGAATTTTTTCAAGGCTTTGTAAATCACGCCATGTTGAGTTTGCACTTGGATAACCTCAAAGGGATTAACGCCCATCATCAAGCCGAAACACTTTTTAAGGCGTTTGGTCGCGCATTGCGTATGGCGATTACTCCAGATCCGCGGATGTCAGGCATCATGCCATCGACCAAGGGCAGTCTGTAAAATATGTTACTGATACCGGCGATTGATCTTAAAGATGGCAAATGTGTCAGGCTCAGGCAGGGGCGAATGGCGGAGGCGACCATATTTTCCGATGACCCAGTTGCCATGGCATCGCATTGGCGTGATCAGGGATGTCGGCGACTACATATTGTTGACTTAGATGGTGCCTTTGCTGGAGAACCTCGTAACCGTGAGTTAATTCAGAGCATGGTTGAGGTCATGGGAGATGTGCCGGTGCAGGTTGGTGGAGGTATTCGTACCCAAGAGGTGGTCAATGCCTATTTTGATGTTGGCGTCGCGGGTGTGATTGTGGGCACTCAGGCGATTGTTCAACCAGAATTTTTAGCGGCAATCGCGCACGCTCACCCTGATCGGGTGTGGTTTGGATTAGATGCAAGAAACGGCAGAGTGGCAACTCAGGGATGGGACGAAACCTCCGAGCTCCTGGCGACAGATTTAGCGATAGCGGCTGCTCAAGTGCCGCTCGCAGGTATTGTATATACGGATATCGACCGCGACGGCATGATGAGCGGGCTGAATATTGAGGCAACGCTCGCCTTGGCGAAGGCATCCAAGCTGGCGGTCGTGGCCTCCGGTGGCGTGACAACGTTGGAGGATCTAGCTGCGTTAAAAGTAGCTTTTCACGCTGAGCCCGATTTGTTATTTGGTGCTATTACAGGCCGGGCTATTTATGAAGGAACGTTAGATGTGACAGCTGGGCAAGCGCTGTTGGACGCACCTGACGCTTGACGGCGCGTTGTGCCAAAGCGGATGCGTTGATCAGTCCAATATCGCTGGGTAGGTTGGCCAATCGACGCTCTAAATAATCGAGGCTGACGCCGTAGGGGTGAGCGATGAGTACCGCATGACCTTTGGCACGAGCCACTCTAAGGGCCAATTCGAATGAATCATGGATGGCGTCAGGGTCGGGGTTGTGGTCTAAAAATACGTCTCGCTGGATTGCCGGAACATTATTTTCCAAGGCAACAGCCATGGCCACAGTTTCAGGAGTGGTCCTTGAATCCAAAAAGTATAGGCCTCGGCGATTAAGTGTGACCATTAGCTGCTGCATTGGTCGGTGGTGCTGAGTAAGCAGGCTGCCGGTATGGTTGGACAGTCCGATACTCATCGGTACGGCATCCAAGGCGGCGGTCAGCATTTCTTCGAAACGCTGGGAGTCGGTTGAGAGGGTAAGTGAATCCGGTTCGCGCACAGCGTGCGGAGATCTTTGAGATTCCATGGGTTGGTGAACGATGACGTCTTTACCGCTGGTCACTGCATGTTTGAGCAATACTTGTGTATGGGGTGCAAAAGGCAGTACGGCGATCGTGACTTGGCCAGGGAGGTTGATGGCACGTGCCCCCAAAGTTTTGTTGTAGCCGATGTCATCAATAACAATTGCCAGCTCTGCAGGGTGTGCGCTCCACGGTATAAGTATCAGCCATAGCAGTACTAATTGCGTGCTTGATCGCTTTAACAAGATGATCCCTCTTTCCTAAGTCAAGTGCTGTGTGTTCGCCTCGCTCTCTTTGGCGCGAGTCAGGCGATAAGCCATGGTGTGATATTGCCAACGTTTTCGGCCGGATAAAAGCCTTAGTCGAAGGAACGACAAATAAGCTATAGTTGACCAGGCACAATGTCAATTTTTCTGCTTTTAAGCCAATTCATGGCTTTTTCGAGCAGCTCGTTTTCCGATCCTTCAAAAACGATGTCGGGTGTCAGACCTTGATCGTGAATCGAGTGTCCATTTGGAGTGAAATAGTGGGCGGTGGTGATTTTTAAAGCCTGAGCATTGGTGAGGGGAACGAGGGTTTGGACGGAGCCTTTGCCAAAACTCTGAACCCCCAACACTTGGGCTCTACCCTGATCTTGCAGTGCGCCAGCGACAATTTCTGCGGCAGAGGCTGACGCGCCGTTGATCAGCACTGCGATGGGTTTACCGTTCAGCGCGTCTCCTTTGGTGGCGCGATAGCGAGCGGATTTGGAGTTTAAGCGCCCTTTTGTCGTCACGATAAGCCCGGTGTCGAGAAACTGATCCGCAACCTCGACGGCGCCTTGCAGTGACCCGCCCGGGTTATTGCGCAGATCAATGATCAGCCCGTGCAGACCAGCGGGACTTTGTTTGTGCAATTGAGACAGCACTTGGGTTAAGTTGTCGTCGGTGGATGCTTGAAAGTGAGCGATTCGAACATACCCATATCCTGGGGCAATTAAATGCCCTTCAACACTTGTCAATTCAATGACCGCACGCATCAGCTTGAACACAAGTGGTGTTTTTTGATCTTGGCGCTGGATTAGCAAATCAACGTCGGTGCCGGGTTGGCCGCGCAGCTCGCTAATAATATCGGTAAGTAGCTTACCCTTTGCGGGGTGTTGATTTAACTCGATGATTCGGTCTTGGGCAATCAGGCCAGCATCTGCTGCGGGGGTGCCGTCGGTAACACGGGTGATGGTAATAAAGCCATCTACCACTGCTAACTGCACACCTATCCCGCCAAATTTGCCGGTGGTGGTCGCTTGTAAGGCGCGGAACTCGTCTGCGTCCAGAAAGCTTGAATATTCATCTAGACCTTGCATCATGCCCTTTAGTGCATGGCTTGATAAGGTCTCCTGGCTGACGGATTCAACATAGTGGTTGCTGATCTGGTTTATGGCGTCGTTGATGGTTTTGGCAGATTGCTGTTCGGCGGGGATGCGGTTTTTCAGGTGAACCAAAACGCCTAGGCAAAGGCCGGTTAGCATGCTGATGATAATGCCAACGAGGGTTAGGCTGCGCATTGGCATTAGCTTAAGCGCTCACTTTTTTGACGCCTGTGGGTGCAGGCGTGTTGTGCTGGTGTTCATCGAGCAACCCAACTGATCGGGTCCGCTGTCTGTCCCTTATGCCGCACCTCAAAATAAATGCCGCTGGTTTGCGCCCCACCGCTATTGCCGGCACCGGCTAACTGTTCGCCGCTTTCAACCCAGTCCCCGACATTTTTATTGAGAATATCAGCGTGTCCGTAAAGCGTCATATAACCGCTGCCGTGGTCGAGTATGGTCAACAGGCCAAAGCCCCTGAGCCAATCTGCGAAAATGACGCGACCCTGATAGACGGCCCGCACGGGAGTGCCCTCTTTCGCCCGGATATCGATGCCGTGCCAGCGAAGTCTGCCTTCGGCTCTTTGGGCCCCATAGGCATGGATAATCTTTCCTTCAACAGGCATTGGCAGGGTCCCTTTAGCGGCGATAAATCCGCTTCCGTCAAGGTCTCCGATTTGTTGTTGTAGTTCAGCTAAAAGCCGGGCTAGGCGCGTTTGGTCCTGTTTTAGCTGTTCGTATTCTATGGTTTTGTCGGCTGTCTCCAGATCAAGTTTTGCGATAAGCGCAGATCTATTTTCCCGCTCGTTGTCCAGTAGCCGTTGTTCTTCGACGAGCGTATCTTGTTGTTTTATTTGTTGTGTTTTTTGTTCACTGAGCTGTGAGTTGTTGCGTTTAATTTCATCAAGCGTCTGCTCATAGTCCTCAATTAGCTCAAAACGAGCATCACTGAAATGTCGGTGATAGCGAATCATTCGAGTAAATGTGTCGGGCGACTCTTGATTGAGTAGTTGTTTGAAGAAGTCTTGGCCCGTTAAACGATACGCGGCGCCGATGTGCTCGTTAATCAGTTGGGCTTGTTTTTTGCTCAGGCGGTTGAGCTTGTCCTGCCGGGCGTTCAGGGCGCTGAGTTCGACTCCGATACGCTTTAGCGCGGTCCGCAAGGTGTCGGTTTGCCGGTTGATTTCAGCGACCTGCCGGTCCTTGCGTTGTAGTTCTATCAGCCACAACCGGCGGCGCTCTCCTGCATCGGAAAGCCATTGATCTAGGGCGTTCAGACGTTTTACGACTGCCGCGAGTTGTGCAGAGGTTTTGCCAGCCTCTGTTGCCGCGACAGCTAACGGTGGCGATGCTCCGGTAATAAAAATTAA
The DNA here is from genome assembly GCA_002389675.1 of Gammaproteobacteria bacterium UBA4421. GTDB lineage: Bacteria > Pseudomonadota > Gammaproteobacteria > Pseudomonadales > Azotimanducaceae > UBA4421. The sequence goes on along the minus strand of DGQF01000041.1, from coordinate 17,489 downwards.
GGTGGCGATGAGCGCGCATTGGATCTTGAGCCGTTGGTGCGACACGACTGTGCTTTGCCTATGCGTTGTCGGGTTGATGGCGCATTGCCAGAGATTGTCCGGTCATCTCGGCTGGTATCTCTAACCCCATGAGATTGAGCAAGGTAGGCGCGACATCTGCCAGACGCCCGGAATCGGCCAAGTTGAGGCTGCTGGGGCCTACATAGACTAAAGGGACGGGATTATGAGTGTGGGCCGTATGCGGTTGATTGTTGGCTTTGTCATGCATTTGTTCCACATTGCCATGGTCGGCGGTGATCAGCATTTGCCCACCGGATTGATTAATGGCTTCCATCAGACGCCCCAAACAAACGTCTAATGTTTCTACCGCAGCGATTGCCGGGTTTAATTGTCCGGTGTGACCTACCATGTCGCCGTTGGCGTAGTTGCAAACGATTAGATCATATTGGCCTGACCCGATGGCCTCGATGAGCTTGTCCGTTAGCCTATGAGCGCTCATCTCGGGCTGCAGATCATAAGTTGCAACGTCAGGGGAGTTAACTAATATCCGATTTTCCCCAGGATAGGTGGACTCTGTTCCGCCTGAGAAGAAAAATGTGACGTGCGCATATTTTTCAGTTTCAGCGATACGTAACTGATGCAAACCAAGTGCAGAAATGTATTCACCGAGCGTGTTTGAGAATTTTTGCTGGTCAAATGCACAGGTGAGCTCGATATCCTGTGCATAGCGAGTCAGTGTGACAAATTCGGTGAGGGGGACAAAACTGCGGCGCTTGAAGGACTCGAAAGTCACTTGAGTCATTGCCCGGGTGAGTTGTCGTGCTCTATCTGACCGAAAATTCATGAAAATGACCGCGTCCTCGGCCTCGAGCGAAACAGGCACTGAATCGGGGCCGTGAATAGCGGTGGGTTGTATAAATTCATCGTCTTCGTCGCGTTTGTAGGCGTCTTCAAGCGCGGTTAGGCCATTTTTGGCGTGAAAAGGCGCCTCACCACGAACGATTAAATTGTACGCGCGCTCAATGCGATCCCAGCGATTGTCTCGGTCCATTGCGTAATAGCGGCCGATAATGCTGACCACTTGTCCCACTCCTAGGGCTGCGAATAGATCTTCTGCTGCCCGAATGGAAGGCTCCGCGCTGCGCGGCGGCGTGTCTCTTCCGTCGAGAAAAGCATGCAAATAGATTTTTGCTATGCCGCGCTGTGCGGCATGTTTTATCAGCTCAAAAATATGTTGCTCGTGGCTATGCACTCCGCCTGGAGACAATAAACCCATGACGTGCAAGGCGCCGCCAGACTGGTCGAGTTTTTTGAAGGCTGCGTTTAGGCCGTGGTTTTTTACAAATTCACCCTGATCGATAGCGCGATTGATACGCGTAAAGTCTTGGTAAACGATGCGCCCGGCGCCCAAATTCATGTGGCCTACTTCAGAGTTGCCCATCTGCCCCGGTGGTAATCCGACGGCTTCACCTGACCCAGAGATCAAGGTTCGAGGGTGTTCTCGCCAGAGGTGATTCCAGATCGGAGTTTTGGCCAGAGCGATTGCATTGTGGTCGGAGTCTGTGTTGTATCCGAACCCGTCTAGGACAACCAATAGGTTCACTTGGCGCATAGTAGGGCAGCTCATATCTTAGTGCAGTTTTTCGACAGTGAAAATTCTAGCAAAAATCATCTCTCACCGTGTGTATAATCGCGCGGTTTTCGTAGACCCCTTCAACGGGCGGAAGAGTATATGGACCAATTATTTATCTTCATCGGCAATCATCCTTATTTGGTTGGTGCATTTGCGGTATTACTGGCGTTGTTTATCCGCAATGAAATGAGCCGTGGTGGCGCAACTTTGAGCGCGCAAGATGTCGTAAATTTAGTCAATAAAGAAGGTGCGATAGTGCTCGATGTGCGCGACAAAGCAGAGTTTGATCAGGGGCATATTGTAGACGCAATTCATATTCCTTACAGCAGCTTGGAATCTCGCCTGGGAGATTTAAAAAAATATCAGGACAAGCATGTGATCATCACTTGCAAAATGGGACAGCATTCCGGTACTGCGGGTACCGTTTTGCGCAAAGCCGGTTTTGAGCACGTCAGCCGGCTGCGCGGTGGGATCACTGAATGGCGTGGTCAAAGTCTACCAGTGGTGAAAAAATGAGTGAGAACACAGAAACGCAGCAGTCGGAATCCGTGGCGCCAATTCAGATGCGTGTTGAGCGCATGTACTTAAAAGACGCATCGTTTGAATCGCCAGGTTCGCCGACAATCTTTAGTGAGCAATGGAAGCCTGAGACGCAGGTCGACATCAACACAAAAGTAGACCCAGCGGGAGAGAACCGTTTTGAGGTGATTCTGTCCTGCACCGTGACCTCTAAGCGCGATTCGGAGCGCGTGGCATTTGTTGCCGAAGTCCAATATGCCGGTTTGTTTGTGATTGAGGGTGCACAGCCGGGTGGGCAATTGAATCAGATACTGGGTATTGCTTGTCCCACGGCGCTGTTTCCCTACCTACGTGAAAATCTTGACAGTCTGTGCGTGCGGGGTGGTTTTCCGGCACTCAATCTTGCGCCGGTAAATTTTGAAGCATTGTTTAAACAGGCGATGCAGCATGCCCAGAGTCAAGCCGAGCAGGCAACTGAGGTGGACGGGGTTACGCACTAAGGCAGCGCGCCCTGGAAATCGATTTGGCGCCAGGCTTCATAGAGCACTACAGATACAGCGTTGGCTAAATTTAAACTGCGTGAATCAGGCTGCATGGGAATTCTCAGTTTATTTTGTTCAGGCAGGTCATTGAGCAGGGATTCAGGCAACCCTCGCGTTTCAGGCCCAAAAAGGAGTACGTCACCGGGTCGGTATGCGATCGCGGAATGACGGGTTTTGGCTTTGGTAGTGCACGCCAACACACGGTCAGGTGCCGTTATGGCAAGGCACGCGGCGAGGTTTTCGTGCAGGGTAACGTGCGTTAACGCCAGATAGTCCAAACCGGCCCGGCGCAAGCGTTTGTCATCCCAGGCAAAGCCTAAAGGTTTGATTAAGTGCAATTGGGCGCCGGTATTGGCACACAATCTAATGATTGCCCCAGTATTGGGCGGAATTTCAGGCTCGTACAGGACAACGTTGAAAGGCATAGCCGCAGTTTAGCTTGACGCGCCAATGGTGAAAAACGAAATATTGATTTTGCTGGCTTATCTTTGTCAGAACTGGTTCGGCTACAGGGGCGGTGGACGATTGTGCGGTAGGTAGTGGAGAAAACGATGATAAAAATTGCAATTATTACTGGAGTGCTGGGATTCTTGAGTTTGAACAGTTTGGCTGGGCCAGTTGAGGCCGATTGGCAAACTGATTTCTTTGACGACTTTGAAGTATTTGATCACCAAAATTGGCAAGATCAGTTGCTCTGGGTCAACGAAGAAGACCAGTGTTATGTAAGGGAAGGCCAGCATGCAACAAGAGAGGTCAGTGGCGGAACCCTAAAGCTGCGGGTCGTGGATCTTGGCGAGAAGCGCAGGTGTTTTAATTGGGATAAAAGCGGCAACCAACATCCCCCGACTCAATATGTTGCGGGGCGCATTACGACGAAGAACCGCCAGGAGTTCTCTGGTGGTCGTTGGACTGCGCGGTTACGCGTGTTTGATAGCGGCCAGGCAGGCATGTTCCCAGCTTGGTGGCTGTTGGGTGCTTTGAACAATGAACCTCCGCTTGAGGAGCCGGATGAAAAGGTCTGTTGGCCGGTAAGAGGCTCCGGTGAGATAGACGTCTTTGAGCACCACTCCGATGGTGGGCCGAATCACTATGCAGCTCGCATCATCACAAACCTGGGGCACTGCGGAGGCGGCGATTGGCAGGCGAATATGCTGGTGCAGCAGGCGGCTTTGGGGCAGTGGCACGAGTATGGCGTCGAATGGTGGAACGAGGATCTTGTCTTTCGTCTTGATGGTGAAGAAATATACAGAGTTAAAGAGGGTGCGGCGCTTCTGCCCGAACCATTTTTTGCGATTCTCAATTTTGCTAAGATCAAGCCGGGACCGATGACCGCAAAGGCCTGGGTGATGGAGGTAGACTGGGTTAAGCATGAACGGTTGCGGTGAAGTTGAGGAGGATGAATTTGGGGCAAAAGACAAAAGGCTGGGTGCATGATACGAGTGATGAATAGACGGATTGTTACAGTGATTTTGGCGTGGGTAACGGCGGTGCCCGTTGCAGCTTTGGCGGGTGAATCTGTTTCGGCAATAGAAAACACGCAACCGGGTGTCTGTGTTTCGTCAAACGCAGATCTGGGTGACTCGGCATTGTGGTCGGTAACGGCTGTTGAACTGTTTTCTCAGGGGCAATATCAGGCAGCTATTCGCCATGTTGACGCCTGCTTCTCAAACTGGGCGGTAGCTGCGGGGCATGTACAAAAGGCGATGTTCGAAAGCAACGCACAGTGCCCCAAGACTGGTCGAGTCAGCAAAAAGGTCAAAGCCCGCATTCAGGAAAACTATCTGATCAATGATGTCTCTATGGCACTTTGGGCTAAAGCGCGATCGCTCCATGAACTGGGGGAAAAAGAGCGCGCTGTTGAAGCGTATACGCAATGTGTATACATGGCATGCGGCCGCGCGTGGGATCCTAAAGGTTGGTTTTGGAGCCCCGCAGAAGATTGTGCCAAGCAAGTGAAGAGTCTTCTATAGCTTGCTGCCGACGGCTGATTTCGCTCGCCTGTTAGACGTAGGCTAGATGGGTTGGGCGCGTGTCCTGGGGACCGCTTTGGTGCATTAGTATCTGCTCTTGCAGGGCAGAGATGTAATTGCGACTGACCTTGAGAGATCTCCCGTTTGCCAGTTGTACCATTCCGTCGCCCTTTGGGAGAGAGGTTAGCTCAACAATTTGTGTGATATTGACAACGGTAGAGCGGTGAATTCGGGCGAATACTGGGTCGTTCAGACGCTTGAGTAATTCCCTCATGGTGCTCCGCATGATGGTGGTTTCGCCATTGACGTGTAGGCACATATAGTCGCCTGCAGCTTCAACGAAATGGATGTCATCAAAGGGTAAGATTTTGATGATGCCGCAATCGCGGAGCTTTAGTTTACGGTGTTTGTTTGTGTCCCATTCATGCGGGAGCTTGCTTTTGTTGACGCTCGAGCTGGATTTTGGTGCGCTGATCGGTGTCTTAGCGCAGAACTCCCCGAACCCGCCGTGCGCTGGCTTGTGGCTGTTGCGATGAATTGATGCATCTAGGGTGCGTTCGTTCAATGGCATAGGTCTGTAGTCGTAAATGTACATCCCCGTGGGATTGTCGCGGCTCGGCTGATCGCGCATGTACATAAAAATTTGTGGTGAGTAGGTTTCGCTTAGCGTAAGTGCTAGTTGAGCGGCATTGAAGTTGGATTGTCGGACGTCGATATAAATGAGATCTGGGCGTTGCATCTTGCAGAACTGTGTCATCCGGGAAGGGACGTCACACTGGGCAACGAAGTTGATTTCTTCACGCGCATCGAGAAGACACTTAACGCGACTCAGCGAATCCCTGTCAGGGCTGCATATCGCGGCTACCAAGCCGCGCGCGGATGGGTCCCACCGTTCTTGATTGACTAATTGAGCGCTGTACATTTTTTTCGGCTTCCTCTCCCGGTTAAGTCCCCGCCCCCTCATCGGCTGCGCGTAAATGAGGGTGAGACAGTTTATAGCGTTGGTTGACAACGTTGTCAACCAACGCAAAAAGGTTCTGGCCAAGCTGCGAAAGGATGAAATTTGCCCCTGTCATCGCATATTCGTCCAGTTAATCTCAAAACCGATGAGTTTGACGAAAGGGTTCGCTAGGATCCAAGGTCGATATTCCGCGCCGCTGCCATTGCCCAGAGACTCTGACCAATGGCGTTCAAGGCGCGTACATTGGGTTGGATTTTGGAAATTGCGAAGCCCATCGGGCTTCTATAAAGAGGGTTGTATCAGCATGAGATTCGAGCGTAAAACACTTGCGAGCAGCATTGCTCTTATTGTCGCGAGTTATTCGGTAACCGCTGCGGCAGATGAAGATGTTGCCGTTGCTGAAAATGCGATAGTCGAGGAGGTGATTGTCACAGGTATCCGCGGCAGCTTGAAGCGGTCGATGGACATCAAGCGCGACAGCATGGGTGTGGTCGACGCGATCTCAGCGGAAGAAATGGGTAAGTTCCCAGACGCGAATCTCGCTGAGTCCCTGCAAAGAATCACAGGTGTTTCAATCTCCCGTAGTCGAGGGGAGGGGAGTCAAGTCACCGTTCGAGGCTTTGGCCCAGAGTACAACTTGGTGACCTTAAATGGTCGACAGATGCCAACGCACAACGGCGTGAGTCGTTCGTTTGACTTTGGTGACCTCGCGTCCGAGGGTGTCGCCGGGGTCCAGATATATAAAACGGGTAGGGCGGATGTGCCTTCAGGCGGCGTCGGTTCGACGATTAATATTTCAACGCCAAAACCATTGTTTGCCGACGAGACGGCAAGTATTGCGGTGAAGGCGGTTGCCGACACCTCAACGCGGGAAGGCGATAGTGTTACGCCCGAGTATTCGGGGATTTACACGGGACGCTTTGCCGACGACACGATTGGCATTGCCTTGGTGGGCTCGCGCCAGGAGCGCAATAATGCGGTAAATGCCGCCAGCACTGGTGGATGGTTTACTCGCGAAGGCACCAGCGACTCGATTGTGCCCAATGACGCCAATCAAATTGGTCGGCCTACTTCGGCCGGAACGTTTTACTCGATACCTCAGTCTATGGCTTATAACATGGCTGAATTTGAAAGCGAGCGCACGAACGGGCAACTGGTTGTTCAATGGGCGCCGGTTGACGGCGTCGTGGCGACTTTGGACTACATTATTTCAGAGTTCGAACTAGAGCGATCCTACAGTGATATGTCAGCGTGGTTCTCTAATACCAATGCGCTTTCACAAAGCAGTGTTTGGGGTGGCGGGCCCCAGCATTATACGCCGATGACCTATACTGAAGAGCTGAACTTTGCTGATTTTGCGATGGGAACGGGTGAGGACGGTCGCAAGAATAAGAACGAATCTTTAGGTATCAACCTTGCATGGGATGTGACCGACCGTCTTTCGTTGGCGCTGGATTATCACGACTCGTCAGCTAAAACCGGAGCGATTGGCCCGAACGGAACCAGTTCTTTAGTGACCATGGCCAGTTTCGAAAAAGTAGGCCAGACGCTAATTACGGGCTCCGAAATGCCGATTATGTCGTTGAACCTTAATTCTGGGGGTGAGGCTAACCGGCCTATGTACGCCAATGACATGATCATTACCGGGAGTGTATTTAGCAACGACCGATCGCAGATGGACATAGAGCAGGCTAAGCTCAGCGGGCATTTCGATTTTAACGAAAGCTCGAGTATCGATTTTGGCGTTGAAATGACCGAAGTGGACAACAGAACCACCTCCAGCACGGTCCAGCTGGATAACTGGGGTGGTATCACTGCGCCGGGCGAAATTGCGGATATTGTGGTGCGATCGACTATCGAAGATCAGTTTGATGAGCTCTCCGGCCATGACAGCCCCTATCTGCAGCGTGAATTTTTCTCGGCATCGTTAAGTGATTTGCAGGCTGCCGGTGAAGCTAACTATGCGGCAACCGGGCGTGAGTACGCCAACATAGGGGACTGCGGAACTGGGTACTGTGCTTCGACGGATTGGGGTAGTGATTTGCGCACCACCGAGGAGACGACAGCGGCATACATTCGCTTTAATTGGAGTGGTTTTATTGCAGATATGCCCTCAAACCTTTACGTCGGATTTCGCTATGAGGAGACAGAAGTAGAGTCTGCGCAGAAGAGTTTGTTGTTTGGTGAAACGTCTTGGATTGGCGGCGAAGAGGTGCTGGTGATTCCTGAGGTTGATGCCCAGGGTAATAACGTGCAGGGTTTTCAAGCGTTTGACGGTAAATACGACATGTTTTTGCCAAGTCTCGATTTCGACATCGAGTTTTTAGAGAATGTTGTCTTCCGCGCCTCTTACAGCAAAACCGTAACCAGACCGAGTTATGACGCGATAAAGGGTGGTATTGCGGCGGCGGGTCGAATTCAATACCGCACCAATACACCGCCGGCTCTGAGCGCTGGTGATCCTACCTTGGAACCAATCGAGTCGGACAATCTTGACGTATCGTTGGAGTGGTACTACGCGGACAACAGCTACTTCTCTATCGGATATTTCCAAAAGGAAGTCGATAATTTCATCGGCACCGCATTCAATGATGTTGAGTTATTCGCTGATCTGGGCAACGTTGTTGGTGGCCAACTGTGGAATCAAGCGATTGCCGACGGTGGATTTGATTCCACCCAGTACTCATTAATCGGACAATATATCCAAGAAAATTATCAGGATAGTCCCTATGTAGATGGCGTGACGATTACCAGCCAGCCTGGCGATCCAACGTTAGTTTGGAACCTGTCGCAGCCGGTCAACCAGCGGAAAGCCGATGTTGATGGCGTTGAAGTGAATTTGCAGCATGCATTGGGTGACACCGGGTTTGGATTTATTGTCAATGCCACATTTGCCAATGCTGATGTTGGCTATAATTATGCAACGCCGGACCAGGGGCAGTTTGTACTCAATGGGCTGAGCGACTCTGCCAATGCGATTGCCTACTACGATAAAAACGGTATTCAGGTTCGTCTGGCATATAACTGGAGAGACGATTTTCTTGCAGGCGCCGGACAGGGCCAGGGCACGAATACAAATCCGACCAACGTTAAGGCATATGGCCAGTTAGACCTTGGAATTACATACGAAGCGACCGACCATCTAACGGTGTATTTTTCGGGCTTGAATTTGACCAACGAAACCGTGCATGTTTATGGTTTAACGAAGGATCAAGTGCTTCAGGCGATCCAACTTGGGCCTCGCTATGACCTTGGTGTGCGTTACACGTTCTAGACGTAAAGTATTAAAACGTGTTCGACAGAAGCCGCAAATAGCGGCTTCTTTTCGTTTAGCCTGCTAGAGTCGTCGCTTGGAGCCGGGCGCTGGCAGGTGCACTTTGGTTGAAAAAGATACTATGGCGCGAAATGAGTAGTCCAATAAAGGATATTGTAATTCTCGGCGGAGGCACGGCCGGGTGGCTTACTGCCGCTGTTATTGCTGCGGAGCATTGCGTTCAACAACGCAGTGAAAAGTCGTTCAGTGTGACGCTGTTGGAGTCCCCCGATGTGCCAACGCTTGGTGTGGGTGAGGGCACGTGGCCCTCGATGCGAAATACGTTAAAAAAAATTGGTGTACGCGAAACGGATTTTATCCGCGAGTGTGATGCCAGCTTCAAGCAAGGTACTTTTTTTAAAAGCTGGCGTTGCGGCGCTGGAGATACTTACGCGCACCCTTTTACGATACCCCATCGTTATCAGGAAGCGAATCCAGCCCTGTGGTGGCGCGAAACGCGCCCTGATGCAGATTTTGCGGAATCGGTATGTCCGCAGGCCAGCTTGTTGGCCGGTGACTTGGCGCCAAAAGACATCACCACGCCTGAATATGCGTTCAACGCGAACTATGGTTACCACCTCGATGCGGGCAAGTTCGCTGGGTTTTTGCGCAAACACGCCACAACGGTGCTTGGAGTGCGTCACCTGAGTACCCGAGTGATCAGTGTGAATGCTTCACCCACCGGTGATATCGCCTCATTGGAAACGGACAGCTTGGGGGCCATATCGGGCGATCTTTTTATCGACTGCAGCGGTTCGCGCGCATTGTTGTTGGGCGACCATTACGGCATAGATCTGGTCGCTCAGGACCATATATTATTCAATGACACCGCCTTGGCGGTGCAGCTGGATTATCCGGATCCACAGGCGCCGATTGCTTCGGCGACGCTGGCCACCGCGCAATCTGCTGGCTGGATATGGAATATCGGATTACCTACCCGTCGCGGTGTTGGGTATGTATTTTCGTCTCATCATGTTTCGGTTGATCATGCCGAGATTGCTATGCGTGATTATCTTGGATCGCTTGCCCCTGCTGAGATCACAAAAAATCTCAGTCCTAGGCAAATCAATTTTCAACCAGGATATCGCGCTAAATTCTGGCATAAAAATTGTGTTGCTATTGGTATGTCGGCGGGCTTTATTGAGCCTCTGGAAGCATCTGCGTTGGTGCTTGTGGAAAAATTTGCGGGGTTTGTTGCTGAGGAGCTTCCTTCAAATCGAACCGTTATGGATGTCATTGCAAAGCGATTCAACCGAAAATTTAGTCAGCAATGGAGCAGCATCATCGATTTTCTCAAGCTGCATTATGCGGTGAGTGAGCGCCAAGACAGTCAATACTGGAAGGATCATCGACTGCGCACCACTCAGCCTGAGTCTTTGCGAGAGAATTTGGCCCGGTGGCGGCATCAAGCACCCTGGCATCATGAAGCAGTTAACGTTGACGATCTTTTCCCATCTGCAAGCTTCCAATATGTCCTTTATGGCATGGGGTTTTCGACGGCGGTGGCAAGCACTGACCGTCGTTCTCAAAATAAATCGACGGATTGGGCCGGGCGTTTGTTTGCTGAAAGCGCGGCCCAGCAAGCAAAATTCCAACAATCGATGCCGTCGAACCGGGCATTGCTCGATAAGGTAGTTGAGTATGGATTTCAAACCCTCTAAACCTCGACCGTTGAGTCGTAGGGAGCCACTGGCATGACCGCACAAAATTTTCAGATTCTTAACGCCGAGAAGCATCAGCAACTCGGGGTGATCACCACATACAGTCCTCAACTCGGCGATTCGGTGATGTACTCACCGACCTTTCCTATGGAATTTCGCGATGTGCAGTCCTGTTATCCGATTTTTTTCACAAAGGACGCGCAGACCGGTCAGTTTTATCCAGTCGCTTTGTTTGGTTTTGAACCTGAGCAAAATCTATTTTTGAAGGACGATGCATGGCAAGCGACTTATATTCCACTGAGCGTGAGCCGTCAGCCATTTTTAATTGCTCGCCCGCCACCAGCTGCACCGGGTGACCCCGAACCAAGTGCAATGGTATCGATTGATATGGATCACCCAAAATTAAGTAGCGTGAGCGGAGAGCGCTTGTTTGATGAGCGGGGAGGCCAAACTCAATTTCTAAAAACGGCGATCGAAAAACTGGAGAATCTGCATCAAGGCCTAGCGCATGGGAGTCAATTTGTCGCAGCTCTGCTGGCGCATAATTTAATCGAATCGTTTACTTTAGAAATTACCTTTATCGATGGCGCTCAATGTAAGTTAGACACTTTCTACACTATTGCCGAGGAAGTGCTGTACAAGTTGCCCGGTGACACCCTGGCGTCGTTAAATAAGCAAGGGTATCTTCAGGCGATTTTTATGCAGTTGGCTTCTTTTTCGCAATTACGAGCGTTGATTGCCAGGCGCAATGCCGGTCGTCCGACGGCAGATGTTTAGCCGCACTGGTTGGGCCAATGCGCGAGGCTGATGTGGGCAACTTTGATCCGCGGTTGACTGACGCGGTGCTCAAAGCGTCCGAGCCGACGTTGTTGAAAGGGCTTGCCGGCGGGTGGCCGTCAGTGGCTCGCGCGGGTGCCTCTGATGAGGAGATCATGCGCTATCTGGCCCAATTTGACTCGGGTAATCCCGTGACGGCGTTGCGCGTTGCGCCCGATGCTGGCGGGCGAATTTTCTATACAGATGACCTGAGTGGGTTCAACTTTGACCGAGTCAGATTAAGTATTCAAACTGCATTGCAAGAAATTGCAGCGGAAAAAACCGGTTCGCAACCTTCAACGTTGTATGTTGGTTCAACAAACGTTGATCACTGGATGCCAGGCTTCAGAGCTGACAATGATCTAGCTCTTGAGCACCTTAATCCTCTGGTCAGTATCTGGTTTGGTAGACGCACAACGGTTGCGGCTCATTTTGACTTCCCCAGTAATTTGATGGTCGCGGTCAGCGGCCACCGCACCGTGACGTTGTTTCCTCCAGATCAAATAGATAATTTATATGTAGGGCCTGTGGAATTCACGCCGGCAGGCCAACCGATAAGTCTGGTTGATTTTGCGGCTCCTGATTTTAGTCGGTTCCCACGTTTTAGTGCCGCGTTGGCCGCGGCTACTACCATCGAACTTGCTCCCGGAGATGCCTTGGTTGTGCCGTCAATGTGGTGGCATCATGTTGAGGCGACCGGCTCATTTAATGTCTTGGTTAATTATTGGTGGCGTGACAGCCCTGCTTATTTGGGGGCGCCGCTAAATGTTTTGTTGCATGCTTTGCTGGGTTTGAAGGATTTACCTCATCATGAACGCGCCCACTGGCGGGGCCTTTTGGATCATTATGTTTTTGACGCCTCGCTCGCCCGGTTTGCTCATATTCCAGAGGAAGCGCGTGGCATTCTGGCTGCTCTGGATGAATCGCAGGCGCAAAACCTGCGTGCTTTGTTGCGTGAGCGTTTGAAATCGTAAGGACAGGAGGGTTAGGTCATTGAATTCAAACCAGATAAACAAAGTTGTTATCGTCGGCGGTGGTACCGCAGGTTGGATGGCGGCTGCAGCGGTCTCGCGATTGATTGGTGCTAATTTAGATATTACGCTGATCGAGTCTGATGCCATCGGTACAATTGGCGTCGGTGAAGCCACCATACCAACATTTTTAACGCTACATCGTTTATTAAAAATCGATGAGGCGGAATTCATGGCCCGCGTAAATGGGACTTTTAAGCTGGGCATATCCTTTGAGGGTTGGCTGCGGGCTGATCACGATTATGTACATTCGTTTGGTTATACGGGCCAGGGCTGCTGGGCAGCGGGATTCCAGCATTTTTGGACGCGTGGCTCAGTTCAAGGGATGAGTCACCCGTATGGGCGATATTCCCCTGAAATGATGGCTCTGCAAGACAATCGGTTTAGTCTATCTAGCCAAAATCCGTTAAATTATGCCTATCATATTGATGCTACTGAGTATGCTCAATTTCTCAGGTCTTTAGCGCAGCGCGCTGGGGTCAAAAGGGTTGAGGGCAAAATAGTGTCGGTAGGCCAGCATGCCAGCGGCTTTATAAAAGAGGTGATACTAGAGAGCGGAACCCGCATTAACGGCGATTTTTTTATTGATTGTAGTGGGTTTTATGGCTTGCTGGCAGATAAGACGCTGGGCACTGCGTTTGACGATTGGTCTCAGTGGTTGCCGTGTAACCGTGCGGTTGCCGTCCAAACCGAGGCGGTGCGTCCGTCTGTCCCTTATACCCGAGCCATCGCGCGTAGCGCTGGGTGGCAATGGCAGATTCCGCTTCAGCACCGAGTCGGTAATGGACTGGTTTTTGATGCCAACAGTCTGAGTGACGACGAGGCGCGACATCAGCTTTTAAACTCAGTTGAAGGCCGCGTGTTGACTGAACCCAGAGTGATTAAATTCCGCACCGGTCAGCGGGTCAAGCACTGGGCCAAAAATTGTGTTGCCCTGGGTTTGGCCGCAGGCTTCTTAGAGCCTATGGAATCCACCAGCATACATCTGATCCAAAGGGGCATTATACGTCTGATGCAAATGTTTCCGTCCATGGGGATTAGGCAAGCCGATGAGGATGAGTTCAATCGCCAAATGAGTGAAGAATTTCTGTTCATCCGCGATTTTATTATTATGCATTATCATCTGAATCGGCGAGATGAATCACCATTTTGGTCGGATTTGGCACATATGAGCGTGCCGGAGGCATTGCAGCATCGCTTGGATCTCTTCCGCGAGACCGGTAACGTTTTCCAAAAGCAGGGGGACGTATTCGGTGAAAACAGCTGGACCCAGGTGATGATGGGCCAGGGCATCCTACCGAAAACCTACCATCCCATTGTCGACATGATGCAGGCGGCGGAGTTCGAACAATTTATGGCTGTGCAGCGCGCTAAAGTAGACCAGGCGTTGGTTAACATGCCCAAGCATGCCGATTTCGTTGCGCAGTATTGCCCGGGTAACTTGAGCAAAAACTAGGGCGCGCTTTGGAAGACTCTGACGTAGTCTACAAGCATGCGCTGCGGAAATTGGGTATTGCTATTTGGCGACCCTGGCCAGTTGCCGCCCACCGCGACATTAAAGATTAGAAAAAATTGTTCTCGCAAAGGTGCCAAATCGACGCTGTTGTCTAATGCCATCGTGTGATACGCCTCATTGTCGACAAGCCAGGTGATTTCGTTTGCGCTCCACAAAATGCTAAAAACGTGGAAACGCTGAGAAAAGTTCGGTTCACCAGCCGGGCTTTGAGTTGGACTACCAAAGTTTACCGGAGCGTAAGCCGCAGAGGGCCCTCCATTGTTCCAGTGCGCGGTCCCATAAACAGTGTTTTCCCGCCCCGCGCCGCCGATCATCTCCATGATGTCAATTTCTCCGCTCATCGGCCATCCGATCTCTGGGAAGTTAGCACCTAGCATCCACAATGCGGGCCACAGACCTTGACCCCTGGGCAGTGCTGCGCGCACGTCAACGCGACCATAACGGAATTCAAACTTGTCCTGAGTTGTTAGGCGTGATGATGTGTACTGCGCCCCGGAAAAATCCTCCTGGCGCGCTTCAATCACCAGCAGGCCGTCGAGCAGCGTTGTATTGTCGCGTTGATAGTACTGGAGTTCATTGTTGCCCCAGCCTCCGGAGCCTCGTCCGATTTCAAAGTTCCAATCTTGCTGGTTAATAACGGTGTCGGTGAATTCATCAGACCACACCAATTCGAAATTGTCGTAGGTCAACGGACTTTCATACCCGCCATAGCCCGGATTGACAAAGTCGCTGCCACCGCCTGATGGGGTGTCTGTGATTGGTCCTTCGGGGTTGGCGACCCAACGGACATTGTCCAGAAGAAATCGAGTGCTGGTGAAGTTGGCTGCCCAGATTACGATGCCAGTATCTACTTGGCTTAATTCAAGATCTTGAGCAACCAAAGTGTTGACTTCAACGCTTACCGAGGTCCACCCATTTTCGTCACCTGGCGCCAAGTCGCCAAGGTCCACGGTGCCTGAACTGCAAGGGAAAACGCAGTCGACTTTCATTGCAAAGCGGCTGTCCCCGCTAAGCACTTTAACGTCAAATTGCAGGGTTCCACCTGCGTAGGCCCTTAGATCCAGAGGTTGAGAGGTCTTGATAAAAAATCCAGCATTTTGCCCGGCGTTGGAATGGATGATTTCCAGTACAGCACCTCGTTGTGAATCCGTTGCTGTTCCCCACGTAATGTTCGGGCAGCCGTCGCCACCGTCATTCTCACAAGTGTTGAACTCGATACCCTCGTCGTAAGCGTTAAACCCGAGATCCCAAGCAGGCCCTGCAAGTGCTTGTTCTAGCACGACAAGGGTTTGTGAATCGTCAGGCATTTCCAAGCGCTCCACGGTTCGAGTGACCTCGCTGCGATTGCCGGCAGCATCAGTGGCTGAGTAGGTCACCTCATAGGTGCCGCTGTTGTTGCCAACTACGCCGCTAATTTCGACGTCAACTTGACCGTCGACGCTGTCTTGGGCGGTTGCGCCCAACTCTTCGTAGGTTTCATCGCCGGCGATTTGTAACGCAGTGTTTCCGTTGAGGGTAATGACGGGCGCTGTTTGGTCGGGAGCGGCCACTGGTGCCGACGGGTTTGATCCAGACCCCCCGCCTCCGCAACCTTGCAATACAAAGATGATCAGCAACAGAGCGAACGATTGTTGTCTTGGGGGACTGAGAAATAGCGTCATAGTGTTGAAGCCGACCTTGCTTACCTAGTGTTCATTTCAGGGACGGAAATTATGGTACTGTTTCTCTTGCATGAAATCGTGCCCCGCTTTTCCTACTTATCGCATAATTTGACCGATTCAACGAATCTGGCTGGAGGTCTTGAATGCGGCAGGACAAAATCCGAACGTTAAAAATCCCTGCTAGGGATGCTCCAACTATGTTTCACAGGGGACGTTATGCAAAGCCATTCATTGCTTCAACCCGAGAGTTCGCCACTCCGGTTTTCAACTACTAAGCGGATCGGTCGCTGGCTGGCGTTATCCAGCGCCTTATTGCTGGGCGCGTGTAGTGGCGGCAGCGACGACAAAATCACTGAAAACACAAATGCGACTCCGGGTCCGGACGGTGTACCCCCGGCCGCAGTGTCGGTAACCATTGTTAACAATGCTGACCTGTCAGAATCGGTTGCGCTGGATGAGGTTGTTTTGCTGCGTTTCGAAACCAGCGAGACCGTCATGACTCCCGTGGTGTTGATTGGCGGCCAGCCGGCTACGGTGGAGGGTGGCAATTTAACTTGGACTGCGACGCGGGCGATGACCGAAACCGATACCGAGGGCGAGGTTTCATTTTCGATTCAATTAGAGGATCGAAGCGGCGAAGTTGCGGATCCGATTACAGAGTCCACCGACGGATCCACCCTGACCTATTGCATTGAAGGATGCGCGGAAATTTGTGAGCTGCCAGAGCAAACCGTTTGGGATTTTGAAGATGCTGGCCAGACCTACACTTTGATCGATTTTGGCCCCGATTTAGACGGTGGCCGAACAGCCGCTGCTTCCATGTTAGTTGATGATCCGGTGTTAGGCGGGAGCATGGTTGTGGCCTCGCAAAAGGATGCAGCTGCAGAGGTATGGGGTGGCTCTTTGGTGATTGAGGGGACAGAAACAGCTGCGGATAAGAGTATCAGCTTGACCGACGGCGACCCCTTTGTTTCGGTTAGGTTTTGGAGCCCTGCACCGGGAAAGACGGTAAAATTAAAGTTTGAAGATTTGAACGATGCATCAATCTTTGTTGAGGCAGATGCATTGACTACCGCCAGCGGCGAATGGGAAGTGCTCACCTTTGATATGTCGCAGCCCGCTGCGGGCGCGATCGACCCTTTTGTCGACTATGAAAAAGTTGTCCTGTTCTACGATTTCGGTACTGCCGGCACCGGTAGTGCTCAGTCTTTCTATTGGGACGATGTTACCCACGGTGGGGTTGGCGGTGTTGATTGTGGCTCAGAAGAGGTCACGCAACTGACTTTTGAAGACCCAACAGCCGCCTTCGTTTTTGCTGATTTTGGTCCTGATGGTGATTCAGGGCGAACGGCAGCGGCGACAGCGGTAGTTGTCGATCCGACAGATCCTAGCAACCGAGTATTGGCCTCTCAGAAAGACGCAGCTGCTGAAGTCTGGGGCGGGTCTTGGGTTGTGGCGGGCCTCGAGGCTGCACCTGAATTTGTATTGAACCTAACGGCGGGTGACCCCATCGTTTCGGTTAAGTTCTGGAGTCCTGAGGCAGGTAGAACCGTTAAGCTGAAGCTTGAGCAAGCGGATAATAGCGATGTCTTTGTTGAGGCTGATGCAGTAACGACCGTGTCTCAGAATTGGGAAACCCTTTATTTTGATATGGCTAATCCTGCTGCGGGGGCCATTGATCCGTTCGCGTCTTATGGCAAATTTGTTATTTTTTGGAACTTCGGTACTGCAGGTGTGGGCGAAGCCGTGTCTTTTTACTGGGATGATATTTCTCACGGCGGCTTGACCATTGGTGGTGGTGGTGGCGGCGAAGAACCGGTTGCTGAAGCTCCAGCCACTCTTGCGGCTGCACCTGATGCACCGCAG
>DGQF01000037.1 GCA_002389675.1 Gammaproteobacteria bacterium UBA4421 | reverse complement strand
ACATGTCGAAGTGAGCGCATCGCTGTATTTTACAAGCAGAGGCTTAAGCGATGTTCTGCATCCGGTTTCTCAGCACCCGGCCCGCCCTTTGCCCGGTTAACTCACCATTCTCGACGATCACATTACCATTGCAGATGGTGGCAAGGTATCCAAAAGCTTTCTGCGATAACCGAGGCGTTTCTTCAGGAAAATCTCGAATCAGGGTTGGCTGTGCTTCAAGAACGTTGTCTACGTCGATAATGTTTACGTCTGCTCTCATGCCTACCGCAAGTCTACCCCGATCAGCAAAACCAAGAATGCGCGCTTGAGCGCTGGTCAACAAACGAATGGTTTCTGCAAGGGTGAACGTACCTTTTTCGCGGTGCCAGTGCGACAGCATAAACGTTGCCCAGCCAGCATCGATAATTTGGGTCAAATGTGCACCCGTGTCACCCAAACTTGGCAATATCCAATCGTTCTTGAGAAATTCCTCCAGCGCTTCATAGTCGTGGTTGCCAAAACGAACATGGAACAGGGCTTCGCCATCGCTTTCTAACATAAAGCGCAACCAAGTCTCGGCGGGATGCTCGCCAGCCGCGCGGGCGATCGCCGGCAAACTTTCTTCTAATCCTTTGGTGTACTGCGGTGAGTCACCGGCGCCAAGACAATAGAAATTACTTACCCATTGAGATAGTGGCGCGGTGCTGCCGTCTTTGCCCATTTCGTCGGCTTCATGAATCAAGGTTGCGCGCGTTTCCGGGTCCTGAATCGCTTGCAGCCTGGCTGGGAATTCTAAGTCAGTCAAAGCGCTCCACGCCGGCGACATGAACATAATGTTGGTTTTAAGGCCAGACAGAAAGCCAAAAGATCTGGGCAAAGCCAATCCAGTAATATCAATGCCCTCAGCTTTCATTGACTCAATAATATCGCTGTACGCGTTTGCCTTTCCCGATGCACTCGGGATGTGCGGTGCGGTGAAAATGACCCTGGTTTTGGCGGCCAGAGCCTGCTCTCGCAGCAAGCTCATTTCAGCATCTAGACGAGAATATTCGAGGACATTTTGAACCAGACCGTTGTGGTTGCCCACCGCCTCCGCGATAGCAACCATTTCGTCACGGGTGGCGAAGGTGCCCGGGATGCTGCGCCCGTCAGGCATCTTATGGGCAACCAGCCGGCTGCTAGAAAAACCAATTGCGCCTTGGGCGACTGAGTCTCCGGCTAATGCCGCCATTTGTGCTATTTCATCTGCTGTGGGTTCCTCGTCAACTCCCCGCTCACCCATGACGTACGTGCGAATAGCGCAGTGGCCAACCATGCCCACAAGGTTAATCGCAGGCTCCAGCTTTTCGAGTGAATCAAGATACTCGCCGTAACTTTCCCAGTCCCATGGCAGTCCGTTGAGGATGACCGAGCTAGGTATGTCCTCTACCGACTCCATCATTTGCGCCAAGTATTCTTGATCTTGGGGTTTGCAAGGTGCAAACGTAACCCCGCAATTGCCGATTAAAGCTGTAGTTACACCGTGCCAAACAATCGGGGTCAAATTTGGATCCCAGCCGGCTTGTGCATCTAGGTGAGTATGCAGATCGATAAAACCGGGTGTCACCGCGTGGCCTTTGGCATCAATTTCTCGAACGCCATTGCCTTCAATTTTACCGATCGCAACGATGGTATCGTCATCAATGGCGAGATCGGCAAAGTAGGGCTCGGAACCTGACCCGTCAACGATTAAGCCGCCGCGAATGATTAGGTCATGTTGCATGAATAAATTCCTCTATAGATTGGCGCATCTGACCCTGAGAATACACCAATCATTAAAACGTGCCACAGGACCGAACATCACTGATGTTTTAACTGATTTGTTGTACCTGCAGAAGCGGCCACGCTCAATGATTATTGGCGGCGACCGCCTCACCCCCAATTGCGGCTCAGGCGCCGGCGCCACCATAACGTCACCGCAACAGGCGCGCACCGCCGCGATAGCCGTTTATTGTCACCCGGTTTCTGAGCGGTTCGGCGTTAAAGGTAGGTGAACAAAATTCGCTCTAGACGCAAACGTCTGCTACTTTGAGAGCGAAACTAAGCGAGATTTTTCATGAAACTTTATACCGGTGATTTAAGTCCGTACTCTGCGAAAGTGCGCATGCAAATATATGCAATGGGCATTCGTGACGACTTCGAATTCGACCTGCCAATTGCACTGTTTTTCAGCGGGCGCTTCCGTCAGCTATCTCCAATCGGCCGCATTCCAGCTCTTGAAGTCCAAGAGGGGATCATTCCCGAATCAGAGGTCATTGCTGAGTATCTCGACGATTTATATCCTGACCGCGCTATGGTCGGGAAAACGCCATTTGAACGGGCCAATGTCCGCGTACTTTCGCGCATTGCAGACACCTATTTAATGAATAATATTTTCATGTCACTCGGACAGCTTGACCCAAACAGCCGATCTCAAGCGATTGTTGATTTGCTCATGGGGCAAGTCAAACGGGGCATGGGCGCGCTTGAACAGCACATAGGCGAGGACGCCTACGCTGCAGGTGCATCATTGACACGCGCGGACTGCACAATCGTACCCGCGCTCTTTTTATGTGAGAGTTCGGTCCCGCGCCTAGGTGTTTCGAATCCAATTGAGGGTCATCCAAAGGTCACCGCCTACTGGGCGCGCATCAAACAAAATCCACACGCAGCAAAAATCATTGAAGAAATGCTGCGCGGCCTCAAGGCAAGAATGGACGGCTCCGAGAAAAAAATGGTCGAAGAGGCATTGACTAATGCCAAGCAGACTTAAGCTCGATGCCTGTGTTTCAAATCTTGGATAACTTTCGACGCACGATGGTCAATTGAAGGCGGATCCCCTGCGAATCTGGGAGGGCTGCCACGCTGCCGGGCGGTTTTCGCGACACCCGGTCAGGGCACCCGCCCCATCGCTTAACGCACAAGAAGAAGCGGACGATTTGCGCTCAATAGAATTTTAACGGTGACACTACCGAAAACAAACTCACGCAAACGCGTGTGCCCGAACGCGCCCATCAGGGTAAGGTCGATATCATTATCTCTCTGGTACTGGTGCAGGGATTCCCCAACTGGACCGTCAACCATAACTGCAACAACCTCGTGCCCAGCCGCTGCGAGACTTTCTTGCGCTTCTCGTTGGGACAACTTGGTGACGCGCCGCGACTGGCCACTGGTGACTAAGTGAACCGGCAGCTTTGTTAGCAATGTACTGGTCAATAGTAAATTTAACGCTTTTTCGCAGGGTTCACTGGCATCGTAAGCCAGCATGATTTTTTGCGGTTTTTTAAAGGTATTGTTCACAACCAGAATCGGCTGATGCACCGCGCGGATACTGGATTCCAAATGACCACCAAGGTGCTGGTTGTCCTTCTCATGATCCGCACCGCGTATACCCAGAACCACCAGCTCAATGCCGTCTTCCAGCTCGATCAGCGATTCTGTCAAACCATCGTGGCGCTGCTTGGTGAGCGGCTCGACTGCGCCTGCGAACACCGCCCGTTGTCTGGCAGCATTAAGGATAAACTTACCCTGCTCGAGCATTAAACGACTACGCTGTTCCTCTATAGAGGTCAGTTCTTCAAGCAGTGTTTCGCGACCATCAAGCTCCATTAGCCCGGAAAAGTCGGTGACCACCGGATCATAGGCGGGCTCAATATTGTGCAGTAGGGTCAATGGCTTTGTCAGCCGCTTACTGGCCCATGCGGCATAGTCACATACAGCTGCGCTATGTGTAGAACCGTCAATACAGGCCACAACATGTCGATCACTCATCAGTGTCCTCCGAGCACTTTTTCTATTTCTTCGGGTTTATCGTGCACACCAAAGCGGTCAATAATTGTTTCGCTGGCTTTATTGAGTCCGATAATTTGCACCGAAGCACCTTCCCGTCTGAACTTCACCACCGCCTTATCAAGCGCGCCAACAGCGGTGATGTCCCAAAAATGCGCACGCGTTAAGTCAATGACGATATTGGTTACCGCCTCTTTGAAGTCTAACGTCGCCAGCATCTTTTCTGCAGATGCAAAAAAGACCTGCCCCATCACGCTGTAGATGCGAGTATCTGTACTCTCATCAAATTCACTGATCACGTACATAAAATGTCCCACCTTATTGGCAAAAAATAAGGCCGCGAGCAACACTCCCACGAGTACGCCATAAGCTAAGTTGTGTGACCACACCACAACAATCACGGTGCTGATCATGACACTGCTCGAAGACAATGGGTGATCACGCAGGTTTCTAATCGAACTCCAGTTAAATGTACCAATGGAGACCATGATCATTACCGCCACCAGAGCAGCCATAGGGATCAAGGAGACCTGTTGTTCAAAAAACACAACCAAAGTTAACAGGAAACTCCCAGCCACTAAGGTGGAAAGCCGGCCGCGACCACCGGATTTCACGTTAATTACCGACTGCCCAATCATCGCGCAACCGGCCATGCCACCCAAAAATCCAGCACCTATGTTAGCTATACCCTGTGCTTTACATTCGCGACTCTTGTCACTCGAGGTATCAGTCAGGTCGTCTACGATGGTGGCCGTCATAAGCGATTCCAACAACCCTACGATGGCCAGACCTGCAGAATAGGGCAATATGATCGTGAGCGTTTGCCATGCCAGTGGTACGTCAGGCAACAGGAATATCGGCAAGGTGTCTGGAAGCTCACCCAGGTCACCAACGGTGCGGATGTCTATTCCGAAATAAATACAAGCGCAGGTTAAACCCACAATGGCGACCAGCGGCGATGGAATTGTCTTGTTGATCAGAGGGAAAAGATAAATAATCGCAAGCCCTGCAAGAGTAACCGCATAAACGTGCCACGTGACATCAATAAGCTCTGGTATCTGCGCTAAAAAAATAAGAATGGCCAAAGCATTTACGAAACCAGTGACCACGGAGCGTGATACAAAGCGCATGAGCTCTCCGAGTTTCAAATAGCCCGCGACTAACTGAAAAACCCCCGTCAATACTGTCGCGGCCAGCAAATATTGCAGACCGTGCTCTTTCACCAAGGTCACCATTAGCAACGCCATCGCGCCAGTGGCTGCTGAAATCATGCCTGGTCGACCACCCATAACGGCGGTAACAACCGCAATGCAAAAGGAGGCGTACAACCCCACTTTGGGGTCGACACCCGCAATGATAGAAAAAGCGATGGCCTCAGGTATAAGCGCCAGGGCGACAACAATGCCAGCAAGAAAATCACCACGAATATTCCCAAGCCAGTCTCGCCGGGTGGAAGAAAGAAGCATGTTATATCCTAGTTAAGCGTACCCGAGTGATCGGGAAAAGGTGCGCAATAAGCACGATGGTCCAGTTGCTGACTTGATACGGCAGAAAGCGGGGCCGCCGATCAGCGCACAATTGGATGGGCCGTCGGCCGAGATTGGAGCCCGCGCACTATAGAGTGCGGTGCAGCAAAGGGCCAGCGATGCCGCCATTTATCGGAGCCGTGGCTATATTCCACGGAGCACCCTAGCTATGACACGCATCTGTTGTGGTGTTTTTGATCGCACCGCAGCATTTTTCATTGAAAGATACTGACAACTGGCACAAGCTCTGCAACTTGGTTCGGTCTGAAATACGCGAGAAACACCCAAACGACGATCAAAAACAAGATGTGTCATCCCCATCATGGAGAAAGAATATGCAATACCAAAATAAGCCTGGCATCTTCAAACGGATAGCCGCTGTGGCAGCAGCTGCACTAGCAACGGCACTGATCCCACTAAACCTACAAGCAAATGAAATTATTGAGATCATTCAGGATGCACCTGAGTTGGTTCAAATCGACCTAGGCAACGACGGTCATTCGCACGGTGACATCTCGGCTTTTGAGGCAGCGTTTCGCACAAAAGAGGGTAACAAAGGCGTTATCGAGGGCTTTATCACCACAGTAGATGCCGCGAGCCTAGAAGGGGGTGAAGTCCATCACCGCCTGGTTGATATCGTCATCGACTTTGGCGCCACCGATACGCTGGTGGTCGGTGGCCGTTCCCGTTACCGCTCACAGGCTTTTGAGCTCACTGCCGACGACCCTCAGACACGCGCCGTAGTCGGTGGTACTGGACGATTTATGGGCGCTCGCGGTCAAATCACCACCATCCGCATGGCCACAGGAAAATACAGTCACCTCATCGAGCTCGTCGACTAGCGGCTAGCCGGCACTCCTTAAACAGCCGCCCGACAACTCCAAATCCTAGCGCCCGTCTGGCGAGATATTTTTCTTGAAAAAGCTCACCGCTCGATCAGAAACAATCTCGCGGGTTGCGGCTCTATCGATGTTAAATTGGGTACCACACAGGTCGAGCTCATGATTAAACCGATCAACGATCCTCGTTACGATATTACATTCAAGAAAAATGAAATGACCACCGCTAGGCAGCATCACCAGTTCAGCTCCTGGAATGGCCTTTGCGTAATCCGCGGCGCCTAAATCGGGATTCACCAATTCATCATCCATTGCAGCCATAATCAGCACGGGCAAATCTATCTTCGCCAAACTTTCACGAGTGATTGCCGGGCCCACCGCCGGGGCCATCGCGAACACTGACGTGATTCGTTCATCCAAATAAGAACTTGACGCATTTTCAAAATCCACGTCACCAGAATCGGTCGCAAGCTCACAATCAGCTCCCCCCTCACCGGCGCAGTAGGCATTCATCAACTCAGGCTTATAGATCGCACCAGCCAACGCAAGGACCGTATATCCCCCCGACGAAAACCCCGCCGCACCTATCTGTTTTTGATCGATAAGATCCGCCCAGCGCTCATCTGCTAACAGATGATCCAATAAAGCGCTAATGTGCGCCGGGCGACGCCAAACACTGATTACACCTTGGTCCGTATTGTTTCGTGTGGTGTTCAGCGGATGATTTAACGCCGCGACGATAAAACCATTGGCGCTAAGGGCGCTGATAAGCCAGCTATGATTAGCATATTCCCCCCCGCTACCATGACTGAGAAGCACAAGCGGGCGTTTTGAACCCTTATGATGTCCACGACCGTCAGGAAACCAAACCTCAAAAGGCACGACCTGTTCACCGCCAGCCTCTGGCAAAACGCCAACTTGGCCTTGGCGCTTACCACACGAGATAACTAAAAAAATCATCCCGACCACCAACAGTAATCGCATAGCCATCTGGCATTGATTGAACTCGACCTGATTCTTCACCGACCCACTGACCTAGCACCACCTTTTCCAAAACCCCGGGGCGGAATCACAGTTGCACCGCGCCCAACCATTTAGACCTAAAGCACAGTAGAGAAAAAGCGCCAACTCACGGCTCTCCAACCACACACAGGCGTGTTGCAGGATAACATCATTGCCCCCGCTGGCGCGGTGGCTGCAAACCTGCCTCCACCACCGCGGACGCCACCACGGCGCACGCTGCACGCCAGCACCCCTAATCAGCACAGGCTCTTGGAGTCACGAGGCCCGGGGGGCGTCCCCCGCCGGGCCCGTTCACCAGTGCCGGATCCATCTCAACTGACGAACTCGCAATCACACCTGCGTCAGTACATAGTAGGGGGGTCGCCAACCAATCAAGGATCGCAAATGAGCCTTTCTCCTGGTCCAATGAAAGTCATTCACGGATTCCACAAAACAAAAGCTGAAGTGCTCGAGGACATCAAACGGCTCGATCTGTGGCCTACTGTTTATGTCTCCGAACGGATGGAAGAACTACCCCCGCACTGGCATTGCGTCGACAACTGCGGCTATGTCATGCAAGGCAGCAGCTATGTGATCGATGAAAATGGTAAGCACATTCCCCTGCAAGCAGGCGACAAACTGGAAATTCCAGCCGGTGCAATCCACGCTGAAGGCAAGGTCACCCAACGCATAGTTTATATCGTTGGCATCTCGAAACCGGAAAATCTGTTCGACGCACTGCTGCCTTTAGAGTCGCCTGAAACCAGTCCGCTCAACTTATGATAACGCACTGTCTGCACCATACCTGCTGGTCCGGTAATGCTGTCTGCTGTTCATAGACAACTCAATTCTAGAGCGCTTAATTAATAGCAGATATTGGGATCACTCCCATATCATCGACACGATGCTATCATTTGATCTTACCAAAGAACGTTATAAGGACTGAGTCATGCAATCATCACAGTTGCATTCGGGCGACCAGCAAAACGAAATTGGCGGCTTTCTTGGCTGGATTGAAAAAAGCGGCAACAAGCTACCAGATCCGGTTTTTCTTTTTCTTTGGTTGATTCTAGGGCTGGTCATAATCTCTGTAATTGCCAGTCTAACTGGACTGTCTGCGACTCACCCCACCGCGATTGATCCAGCTACCGGAACTCATGCGGTTATTGTTGCATCGAGCCTGCTGTCGCCTGACAACATAGCCCGTTTGTGGATTGATATGCCCACAACCTTTACCCACTTTCATCCCCTTGGTTATGTTCTGGTGGTTATGCTCGGTGCTGGCGTTGCAGAGCGCGCAGGCCTTTTCGGCACCGGTATGCGCGCTGCCGCGCGGAATCGCCCAAAGGCGGTACTAACCCCTATTGTTGTTCTAGCAGGCATGATGGGTAACTTAGCAGCGGACGCGGCCTATGTGGTGCTTATTCCGCTGGCAGGTATTGTTTTTCATGCAGCGGGCCGGCATCCAATTGCCGGGATCGCTGCTGCCTTCGCTGGGGTTTCCGGCGGTTTCTCGGCCAATCTATTACCGGGCCAGCTCGACGCCCTCCTGTTTGGCATTACCGAGGCCAGCGTGGAAACCGTATTTGGCGAGTTTTCCGTGAATATTGCGGGTAATTGGTTTTTCATCGCGGCGATGACGTTTATCTTTTTGCCAGTTATTTGGTTTGTAACAGACAAAATCATTGAACCACGCCTCGGGTCATTTGACCCCTCCCTTGCCGCAGCCACCGGCGCTGGGGACGAGAGCGATCAGCCTCTTACTAACCCTGAGAGAAAAGGCTTAGCGTACGCTGGATGGGCAGCACTGGCCGTTGTGGGATTGTGGATATTCTTTGCCTTTGGTCCTGGCACACCTCTGATCGACGAAAGCGCTGCTGAGGAAGCTCAGTTCGCGCCATTTTATAAAAGCTTAGTTGCGGGCTTTTTCCTACTGTTTCTACTTGCGGGCTGGGCATACGGCAAGGGTGCAGGCACGATTTGTGATCATCGAGATTTGGTGCGCATGATGACTGGCGCCATGGAGGATCTTGCTTACTACTTAGTGCTCGCCTTCACTGCGGCACACTTTGTAGCCATGTTCGCCTGGTCCGATCTGGGTTTGATTCTGGCCGTACACGGCGCGAATTTTCTCAGCAGTACCGATCTGCCCGCATCGGTTTTGCTCGCTTTAATTATCTTGGTTTCTGCTCTACTGAATTTATTTGTTGGCTCAGCAAGCGCCAAATGGGCGCTCATTGCCCCAGTTATGGTGCCAATGCTTATGCTCTTGGGCATCTCGCCGGAAATGGCCACAGCCGCCTATCGAGTCGGCGACAGCGCTACGAATATTATCACGCCGCTTATGGTCTATTTCCCGTTGATTTTGATCTTCTGTCAGCGCTGGCAAAGCACCTTTGGTCTGGGCAGTTTGGTCGCAACTATGCTCCCCTACTCACTGGCTCTTATGGTTGCCGGTTTAGCTATGACCATAGGCTGGGTTATCCTAGACCTGCCATTGGGACCAGGGGCAAGCGTCTTCTTGGATTCTGCTGCCACCGGGACAAGTAGCACGCATGGGGGCTGAACTATATGCAGCCGGTCAAGCAGTTAACACTTCCTACCGCTCAACTAAAGGTGGTCATTTCCAAATACTCTTCTAAGTTATTTTCAATCCATTTTAGCTCTTCGGATTTACTATCCTGGGAATCCCCACGCCTCAACAGCGCAACTAACCCATGTACAGACGCCCAAATATGCACAGCTTTTATCCTGATATCTTTCTCTGCCGCATCAGGCATAAAAGGTTTCAGTCCTTCAATTACACCATTAAAGGCTGCGTCGGATCGTGTCTCCAAATCAGGATACCGAGACATGTCTGAATCTATATTCCCAAACATCAAATCGTAGATGTGCGGGTAGCCCAATCCAAATTTTATGTAGTGGGCACCGTAACTTGAAAATGTATTTGCATTCTCCCTTCCTTCATTAATCAATTCGTAACCTCTTCGGATCAACTCTGCTTTAAGATCACTTTTGTTTTTAAAATGTCTATAAAACGCAGTCGGTGAGACGCCCGCTTTCTCTGCCACGTATCGCATATTGATTTGGTGCCACGACTCCGTAATGCAAATTTCCCATGCAATTTCAATGAGTCGCTCTTTCAGATTTTCTTTGTGGTAGCTCATATCAAATCAATATTTACAGCGTAAGCATTTTCCTGGGGTATTTTGCGAATTCAGTCAACATAGCCCAAGGCTAAGGAACAAGTCGCGACCAATGATATCAACAATCTCGCTAACAACCGAGAGATTCAACCTCAGGATAATCATGTTTTACAGGATAGCTTTGCTCCAGTTGACAATGAAAACAGCGTTGATCAGCAGGACGCAGTCGGCACGATTCCTGAGGATCTGCAGAGCACCCTTTTACGCGCGGGGCCAAACTCAAGGATCTCAGGCCCCAATCACCACTGGTTTCTGGGTGACGGGATTTAGTATGTAGTAACGGTTTCGTTGGGTTAAAACCAAGGGATTGGAGGAAAAACGGGTTTGCCCGCAGCTGCACGTTGACATTGATTTTATGTCATATTGTATAGACTGCTGAGCAAGACCAAATGGTGGAAAGTGATGAGCGAAGCCCTGCAAATGCCGACAAGACCCGATCCAGATACTGCTGCTTTGAACGAATTAGATCTGATGCTGCCGGATCTATTCCATGATGATTATCATGTCAAAGTGTTCGAACGGTTGCGCGCAGAAGATCCAATTTATCGTCAGGAAGTCGAGGAGATTGGCACTGTTTGGAATGTCACAAAATATCAAGACATTATGGCAGTTGATACAGATCACGAGAGCTTCTCGTCGGAAGGCTCAATCATTGTCACCGATCAAGAGGAAGACTTCCCTCTGCCGATGTTTATTGCAATGGACCCGCCAAGGCATGATCAGCAGCGTCGAGAAGTTAACGGCGCAGTGACTCCGAGAAATCTTGCGGTCATGGAAGGAACGATCAGAAGTCGCGTTCAGAAGATTTTAGAAGATTTGCCCGTGGGAGAGACGTTTAATTGGGTCGATTTGGTGTCGATCGAGCTAACCACTCAAATGCTTGCGACGCTTTTTGATTTTCCCTTTGAAGATCGGCGCAAACTAACCCGGTGGAGTGATGTTGCAACTGCAGATGAGGGCTCCGGCATTGTCGACAGTGAAGAGCAACGTCGTGAGGAATTAGGCGAATGCTTGAGCTATTTCACAGAGCTTTGGAATCAGCGGGTGAATCAACCGCCGGCTGGGGATTTGGTTTCAATGCTAGCGCACGGCGAGTCCACAAAAAATATGGGGCCAATGGAGTATCTTGGAAACTTAGTTCTGTTGATTGTGGGTGGCAATGACACGACGCGCAATTCGATCTCCGGGGGTGTCCGTTTCTTGAACCAATTTCCAGACGAATACCAAAAACTCATGGCGAACCCGGGCCTGATTCCGAATATGGTGCCCGAAATCATTCGTTACCAAACACCACTTGCTTATATGCGGCGGACCACAACCCGAGACGTACAATTGGGAGACAAATTGATCCCAGAGGGCGATCGCGTGTTGATGTGGTACGTCTCGGGAAATCGAGATAGCAGCATGATTGATCAAGCTGACCGCTTTTGGATCGATCGGCCGAAAGCTCGTCAACAGCTGAGCTTTGGTTTTGGTATCCATCGTTGCATGGGCAATCGTCTGGCTGAGATGCAGCTTCGAGTGCTCTGGGAAGAAATATTGAATCGTTTTCAGGCGGTGGAAGTCGTCGGTGAGCCTACCTATGTGAATTCCAACTTCGTAAAGGGTTACTCCGATTTACCGGTTATTGTGCACCGACGATAAGACACACGCTTGCTTGGGTAACCAAGATATCTGGTGGCAGCGTGAGTGACGCCATGAAGCGAAGAACCCGACCACCGCGCTCCTGAACGGCGAGTTGGGCGCACAAACCCCGTAATATCAGCAGCGGACTATCGGGATATTGGAACCGATGACCCGACGGCAAGCCGGGGGGATTTATCAACGCATTTATAACGACGTTATGCTTCGTACCTCGAACACCCCAAGCCACTTCGAGGCGCAGAGCTGAAAGGTCTACGATACGACTTTGAGGCCCGGTACCCGCGTTATTGACCAAATGGAATTGCCGCAACTGGGATAACCAGTTGCTTATCCGCGTCAATCGCGGCCGGGCGGCTTGCCGGCGAGGTAATCATTAAGTACCTCATGAAAGCGGCGTACTCGGGTTTCCTGAGCGGCAAAGTAAGGTTCCTGATAGCCCCGGGACTTCCAGCCTGTTCGCTGCCCTGACGTTAACTGCCAGTCTTGGAACACAACCTGATCAGAAAGATCCTGCACCGTTGAACCGTCGCCGTAGACACGATAATCCAGTTCACCTTCCTGTACTGCCATTTCGACTTCCGCCGTACGATTCACGAAGCCTTCCTTGCCTTCAACCGGATAAAACATTGACCACTGATCGAAATAGCATTTTTCCGGGTCGGTGGGATGAGGTTCCCAACGCCAGACTATAAATGAATCGGCGCCCGGCGCAATGGCGACATTGGGAAACAGCACTCCAAAGGGACTCTCTGTCAGATCTTCATCGTTGAGGTGTTCGTAGTGCAGATAGCCTTTTTCTTTCCACAACTTGCGTTTATTGGCTTTTAGATCCAGCCAACCCTGCATCGCTTTGGTTTCGTAATCGGGGTAGCTATCGGGATCGATATCCCAGGTTCGTAATTCTTCATCGAAGGGATGTGGCACCCCTTCCGGGAGACGGTCCCGCAGCGAAGGGCGACCCATTTGTATGATTCGATTGTGACCCATAGGGAACATTTCATATCGGGAAGTAAAATGATCCTGGTCAATCAGTGGAGGTACTTGAGGATGGACCACTCTTGTGTGGTAAGACTCATTGAAATTGTCAGACCAGAACTTCCAGTTTACATCTAACTCAATGCGTAGCCAGTGTGCCCGGACCGTTTTTTCAAACTGATGACCTTTGTATAATTCGGGGGTGGGCTCCAGATATTTCATGAGACTTGGCGCCTCATCATCCATCGTATACCAGACAAGTCCTGCCCACGTGTCGACGCGCACCTCGAGGAGTTTCAAATTGCCAACAGGATCACCCTGGGGAAAATCATCGCGATCCGGACACGCTTCCAAAACGCCATCAAGACCCCACTGCCAGCCATGATACGGGCAGAAGAAACTGTCTTGGCTGCTGTTATCCCAGACGAGTTTTGCAGCGCGATGGCCGCAAGCGTTGTAAAATCCCTTGAGTGATTGGTCTTTTTGACGAACGATCATGACGGACTCATGCATAAAATCATGCACGATGTAGTCGCCAGGTTCTTCCAGTTGCTGCTCGCGTCCAGCCACATGCCAGATCTTGGTCCACAGGTGTTCCCATTCTTCTTTCATGAAAGCTGGATCGTAGTAACGTTCCCTGGGAATTGGGTCACCGCGCAGGTTACCCGGATCCTTACCATCCATTGCCAAAGGGTGCGGTTCAACCTTCGTCATGAATCACCTGTTGTTATCTCTTAGTCCCGTCGATTTAAAACCCATTACGCGAAACTGTCAAAATGACCGAGTTTATGGGGCTCAGGCGGGAGCATCAATCTTGTCTATGGTCAGCGAACAGGGCTGGCCGTGACTACCCACCAGGCTGAGAACGGTGTTTAATCCTAGTGATATCCCCACTAGATGAAACGAGAATTTAACTATGGCAAAAGTGAAGAAAGTTGAAGATTTACTGGCAGAGCAGGCCATTCGAAAAGCAGTCACCTGTTATTCCAGAGGCGCCGACCGGTGCGACATCGATATCCTGAAATCTGCCTTTCATCTGGACGCCGAGGTAAAGTACGGCAGCTACGATGGCCACTACGCGCAGTTCTGTGAAAACGTTGTTGCCGGTCACCTGGCTATGAACTACACGACCCACACGGTTGTGAACCACTATTTCGATATAGACGCGAGCGCCGGTACCGGCGTCGGCGAGATCTATGTTCTAGCCTTTCTCTCTATGTCCCAGGCCGGTGATGTGATGGCGGTGGATCAATACAAGGAGAGCGAATCAGAAGGCGGCCACGAATATCTTGTCGCTGGCCGATACATCGACCGATACGAATGCCGAGACGATGACTGGCGGATTAGTCTGCGTCAATACGTCATAGATTGGAGCCGAACCGCCGAGTACACCGGCGATGATCCCAACAAGTTGTTTGAGACTTTGATCTATCGCGGAACGCAGGCCAAGGATGATGTTTCTTATGGGATTTTGGGTGATTAATGAGGGCCTATCTGGAGCGTGGCATGCCGCAATCGGTGCGCAGCTGTGCCGCGCGGACTGGAGTGATCACTGTTGATGAGGGTAGGCAGTAACACTCAGGGCAGCTCAGACATACAAAATCTCTTGATGGGCATTGGATCATAATTTCAAAGTCTCTTTCCGCGCCGTATTTCTAGTCACGGTGTAACAATTTGCATGGGCAATGGCTAAACCCTGTCAGGGCTTGTAGCTTGCGGCTGNNTTCTCAAAGCCAATTAATCCATGGCGGTCGAGCCGCAGTTTTTCGAAACACCTCGCATCTTGAAAGGCATGCAGGTGCTCCGTCTTGATGTTGTGCTGAAATCCCACCAAGAACTCTAATCAGAGCGTGTTCAACTTTGAGCCGATTGACTGCGTCGATGAGGGGATGGTTACAAAAGGCCGGCGAGTAGCTTTTTACACAAGCCGATCAGAAGTACCAGCGCAAGCTGGAATAAAACAGATTCGGGTTGGCGCCGTATTCCGACCCGAGCATGAGGGTTTGGTCAGGGCTTATGCCTAAGTCCTTGCCAGAAAATAAATATAGGCCGAAATCCATATAGAAGTTCTCCGCGACATTGTACTCCGCTGCGATAGAGGTGTACGCAGATTGGTCGTTGAGATTTAGAATTCCCATTAGAGCGACTGACAGTAGCGGTGATACTTGAACAGAAATACTGGGTATCAAGTAGTTCTCGCCCAGTAAGAAAACCCCTCCGCGTTGATACGGGGTGGTTTGATAAAGCGATAGATAGTCGTCGGGGTTTTGACTACCCGCACCATTGTAGTGGTACTCAATCATGCCAAAAATGTTCTCCTGAAAGGCATAATCCACACCTGTCGAAACCCTAGCATAGTCGTAGTCGCCATCGACATAGGCGACTTCAAGCCAAAAGCCTAGATCACCCAATTCAGACTGCACGCCGCCGCCAATGAGGGTTTGCTGGGCGTATTCGATCAGTGAAAAATTAAAGTCTCTGCCGCCCATGTTGTTACGTATCTGGACGAATGCTGCAGAGGTTGATTGATCTGCGTCTTTGCCTAGGACCAGCCCAAAATCGACTTCACCCAGCTCGCCCCAGGGTCTTTGGAAGCGGATCGCGTCGACTCCGGTACGATACTCTGTGTTGAACGTTCTAACGTCAAAGGGCAAAAATACGTCAATCGGATTGATAAAGCGTGCTGCCCCAAAAGCGATGGCCTGGCGGCCGACGGTCAAATCACCGGCATTTAATTGCACTTGAAAATTTAGGCGATCGAGGTTTTGGTAGACTTGGGTTTTGCTTGCTGCATCGCTGGTTAAAGATGTTTTGAGGTCACCGACCCGATAGCTGTCACCAACAATATTAAAGGCCTGCAAATCACCTCCGATGGATCGCGAGACCGACAATGAGCTTAGCTCGTAATGAAATTGGAAGACCATCCAGTCGGTGAAGGATTCCACCATGAGGCGACCACTAGTTTGCGCCTGATAGATGGAGTCCGTTTCGAAAAAATCGTTGGCGACCGAATCTTGGATCACCCCATAGGTTTTCAAATAACCCGAAATATTGGTTTGAGCGCGAGGCGAACGATCGGGTGCACTCGGCTCAGCGACCGGTGCGAGAGAGCGTCGCGCGGATGAGGCCTCCCGCGGCGCTTGCGGCGCTGCTTCAATGAAAGGAGCTCGAGTTGCTAGCTCGGTCTTGGGCATTTTCGGGGTCGCCAAATCCGTTTCCCAAGTCCATACGCCCTCAAAGCCGGCAGCGCGCGCGCGTTGCTTTAAGGGTTCAATGGGTCGACCTTTGATCGGCAAAATAACCCGGTAGTAAGGCGTCCCTTTGAGGGAGATTTGAGATAAAACGCCTTGCTCGTTAAGCCGGGCCTCAATCCTTTGAAGGTGCTTTGCGGCGTTAGATTCATTGACGAAACTTCCCAACACAAGCACCGGTTCTGCATGCGCAAGACAGGCAAATAAGCAGGTGAATACCCCTAAAACGATGCGCGCATAACCGTTAGAATTCATTCTTGCCTCACCTCAACTCACCTCAAAGCCCGCTGGAGGTTTAAGCGCGGCAACTTGAATTCAAATTTTGTATGCGCGGGTGCGTGCACCAATCCTCCTTAAGGTTGCTAAGCTGGAACGATGAATCGATGTTTGGGGCGACGTCTTCGCTGAGTTGGAAGAGATCACGAATTACGAATTTCGTCCAAGTGAACAATCCCGTCCTCCAAATGGATCAAACGGTCAGCCCGATCCATGATTTTTTGATCGTGGGTTGAAAAGACGAAGGTCATGTTCATCTGCGCATTGAGGTCCCGCATCATATCGAGCAGTGCGATGCCTGTGGTCGAATCCAGATTTGCCGTGGGTTCATCGGCCAGAATAATGTCGGGTTTGGAAGCCATCGCCCTGGCCACAGCAACGCGTTGCTGCTGTCCGCCCGAGAGTTGTGCCGGTCGCCGGTCGCCCAGTCCCTCAAGGCCGACCAATGCGAGCATCTCTTGAACCCGGGTTTTGCGATCTTTTTCATCGATGCCTTGCAGCAGCATGATGTACTCGATGTTCTCTTGCGCTGACAGCACAGGAATCAGGTTATAGGACTGAAAAATAAAACCGATATGATCACGGCGAAAATCGGATAGCTGCCTCCCAGACATGTTGGCGATGTTCGTGCCCGACAAAAAGACGTCGCCAGAATCCGGCTCATCAAGCCCTCCAATAAGTTGTAGCAGGGTGGTTTTGCCCGACCCCGATGGACCAATAATGGCTGTAAACTCGCCCTCTTCGATGTGGGTGCTGACGTTGGAGAGCGCGGTGACCTGGGTCTGGGCTTCACCGAACTTTCTGACGAGGTTTTTGGTTTCAATCACAGTTTTCATTAATCTGATCCTAAAGGGCGCGTTGCAGTGCCTGACTGGGCACGATTCGGGAAGCGAAAACAGCAGGGTAAATCGCCGCGGCGACGGTGAGTAGCGTGACATAGATCGGGAAGGCAACAAACTGATAGGCGCGTACCTCAGTGTGCATGTTGCCGTCTAAGAGCACGCCCGACATTTCCATACGTCCCATGGGAATACCATTTGATTCAAAATAAGACGAGGCAAGGTAGCCCAGCAGAACCCCAAAAGCGCAGGCCATTAAGGCGAGAAAAAAGGCTTCGAACAAGACTAACGCAATGATTTGGCGAGGCGTTGTGCCAATGGCTTTAGCGACCCCAAATTCGTAGATGCGTTCGTAAATCGACATGAACATCGAATTGATAACCCCGAGGGATGTCAGGATGAATAATACGGCGCCCACGATTGCAGAGGCGTAGCTGCTCATCTCAATCATGCCACCGATAGAAGGTTGTAGGTCGAGCCAGCCCAGTGCCTCGACATTGCCTTGGTTGAGACGCGTTAATGTCGGTAGAGCTTTGTTTTTTGCATCTTCGGGATCAACAAATTGAACCGCAATCTGATGCACATGCCCGTCCATTCCCAGTAAAGGTTGGGCTGCGCTGAGATTGATGAAGGCGAGGGTTTGATCCATCTCCTCTGGCCCGAATTCAAAAAAGCCGGTCACCCGAAATAGCTCCTGGGTGATCTCAGCGGTGTCCACTTGTGCGGCGGTGATAATGATCCGATCACCCAGCGAGACTTCCAACAGCTCCCCCATTAGCTTTCCGAGGAGGATCTCTCGCTTTGCGCCGGTTAAGTATTCGCCCTCAATCGTGGCCTCTTGGAGACGGCTGACTCCCAGTTCTGAAGTTGCATCAACCCCATAAATTAGGCCGCCAGTGGTGTTGTACGGCGAGGCAATCATGCCCCCAATAATCACCCGTGGCGCGTGGCCCGAGACGCGTTCATCGGCGGCCAAGGCGGCGGTGATGGCGTCGGGATCGTTGAGGAAAAGCTCGGGTTCAAAGTTCTCCCGGAATCCTTTTTGATTCACCTGCGCCTCTCCCTCAAGCGTTTTGGTGATCCCGCCAACCATCACGTCGATCATGCCCAGCATGATGCCGTCGACAAGAATAATCACCACCAGTGAACTGGTAATGAGCATGCAGGTTAAGAGGGTTCTGCGGGTATTTCGAAACAAATTACGCCACGCTAGCTTCAAACTCAGCATCAGTGACTCCCCAACGCGACGCGGGGCAGTATGCGCGCGGCTCTCAATCCTGGAGGAAGGCTGATCAGTGCTGCAGTCAGCAGCATAAAGCCCATGGGCATGAATACGACATAGGCAGAGAGGTCTCCTTTCATTGTGTCAAAAACAACTCCGCCCATGTCCACCGAGATATCGAGTTTTATGCCAACTTCGGTAAACCACACAATCACCGGAAGAATGAGCGCGAGGCCCACGCTGATGCTGATGCTTGCGAGCATCACCGTTTCAATAAAAATGAGTTTGACAAGCTCTGACGGACGACAACCGATTGATTTCAAGACACCAAACTCCTTGGTTCGCTCAAGCACCGACATCAGTACTGTATTTAGAACACCGATAAATACGATGAAGACAATCAATGCCATCGTAAAATAATTACCTTGTTTGTCGGATTGCATGGTTCGGTAAAAAGTCGCTTCAATCTGCTGCCAGGGTGAGACATTCAGGCTGGGCATCAAACTTTGCAGCTCGACTGCCAGTTGTTCGTTATCGTGCTTGTTGCGCGCAAGTAAGGCAAATTCGTGAACCTCACCACCAATCGATAGAAACTCCTGGGCAACGGTGAGCGGCAGAAAGACGCCGAGTCGATCAAACGAGGTGGTGTTACCAATAATGGCGGTGATGATGAAGATATCGTTCGCAATTGATCCATCGGCACCTGAGGAAATCAGAACGATTTCGTCCCCAACATCCAATCGCAATGAATTGGCCAGTCCCCGACCAATCATTGCGGGAAAATAACCATCGGCATTGGGTTGGGCGCTAAAATACTGCCCTGCACTGACTTTTTGTAATATCCGAGTCACGGTGGGCTCAAGCTCCGGGTCGATTCCGAAGATTCGAGCGATGGAGGTCTTGTTGCCGCCATAGGCCAGCGCGGAGGAATAGACTCTCGGTGCCCACCCGGTGACGTCTTCATGATTTTTGAGCGTCGTCTCAACGACTGCTGGATTTTCGATGGTCTTATGGATCTTGGGCCGCTTCGCATAATCGTCTTTGTGCACTTGTATGTGCCCAGTGTGATCCAGCGTGAAGATATCCACCACATTGGACCAACTGCCCTCAAGCAAGGACATTGAGAACACGAAGAGCATATAGCCCCCTGCCATGCTGAGGGCTGTCAACAAACTCCTACGCCTCTGCCGCAAGATGTTTCTGTAGGCTAATTTCAGGGTGAGCATGGCTAAAATCTTGATTTAAGGTTGCGCATCGAGAACGTCTGCTCTGTGATGCCGGGTGGGTCGAAGACGATTTCATCGTAGATGACCCGTGTTTTGTGTCCGGGTTTGTTCAGCGGCTCAATCTCAAGGATGGACGGCATGAGCCGACCTCCAATTTCTTTGGGCGCACTGAAAGTCATGACGCGGATTTTTTCGCCTTGATCGTCAAAAAAACTTTGCGAAAGGGGCAATAAGGGCGACTTTGAGACGACGTAGTCAATACTCCCCCAGACCGTCACGGTTTGCTCCTTGGGCGTCAAGGTGAAGCGGTACTGGTCATCGGTCTCAGTCATTTGGATGTCGTAGGCATCAATTAGTTGGGTCTCTTTTACGAGGTCGTCATTGGTGAAGTCGCTGCCCATCCACGATCCCATCATCATCGACGGCGGTACTTTGATGACTTTGTTAATCTTCGGAAAGTAATTCCACATTTCCTCATCGCGTTTGAGCGTGGCAATACCGCGATCTTTTTTGGGTGAAAGAATGCGAAAAAATCCGAATTCCCGTCCCATCGATTGACCCGACATCTGCATCGACCGTTGATAGCGCGGCGTTTCGATGACCATCGTAATTTTCGAATCGCTCGATGAGCCGCGGTAGAGTTGCTCCATTTGGTCAATGATATCCAGGGGATTTTTATGGGTACCGTCTGCCAGGGTCGGTTGGCTGATCGCGAGACCCGCTAGGATAAAAACTTTGACCCATGAGCCCAGCTTTTGGATGGCCCTCAGCGGGGCGCGGGTTCGCGTCGAAGATTTCTCCGAAAGGGGGTTTCTGGGATTCCAACGGTTCGATTTTTGCGTTTCTATCATGAGATCACTGTCCTTTTCTTGCGCTGCTGCAGGCGTTCGAGCGCCCGGTCTATCCTCGCGATTGAAGTCTCTGGTTATTGTCTGACCACGTTCTTTTGACTGACATCAGCCAAGATCGGATTTGAGCGCTCGGCTTCACCATTCTTGGACTCGAGCAGCGCGCCAGGCTTTAGATGCTCAAGTCCGCTGATGATCAATTCAGCGATTTGGTCGAATTGGCTGAGCGGTGTTTGGCGTAAGGTCTCTGGTACCAGCAACAAACCCGTAATGAGATCATAGGTCATGCCGCTGATGATCTTGATTTCCGCTTCGTCAAATGAGCTGCCCAATAAGTCGGCGATGAGCGCCTTCAAAAGATTCATCTCAGCGTGTCGAAGAGCCTCAGAGGTCTCCCTCTCTTGAGAATAATCAGCAATTACTAAACTGAAGTCGCTTGTTTGAGACCGCATTTTTGTACTTAACGGCGACGTCTCGTGATGCGCAAAACTTTGTCCAATCATCCACTTTAGACGTTGACGAGGGGTCCACTGGAGATCCTTCACCGCGAGGTGATGTTGATAATACTGCTCCCCTTCGTAGGCCAGGGCGCTAAACAACAGGTTCAACTTGCTAGGGAAGTATAGATAAAGCGCGCCTTTGCTGACCCCTGCTTTGATCGCGATTTCATCCATACTGGCCTTTTGATAGCCATAGCGTAAAAAATGGTGAGTGGCAGCAACGATGACCCGTTGTCGCTTGTTGCGTTGCTTCTCTCGCTCTTGAGGCCAGAGAAACGCCTGGAGGACACCCAATAGTTGATCAATAACTTCAGTCATAATACTGACTAATTTAACTTTTTCAGTCATTTAGTCAATATTTTTTAGATAACCGCTAGATAGACCCTTAGTAGATAAGGCGAAGGTAAGTGGAAATTGCTGCAATATCGGGTCATTCTCGGGGCAAACGCCAGCAGCCGGGTACTTACCCTGCGCAACCCCGGAACCACAACATGCGCCAACACCAGCAAGCCCTTCACCGTCGCGCGACGGCTTTTCGCTGAATGCGGCAGCGAGCTGTCAGGCTTGTGCCGGCATGCCGCTGAAGAAGCGCACCTAAAAGCCTGATCTGTCGAATCCGCCGAGCCTTACGAATGTTTAACTTGTCAATACCTCGTGCAGCGACCGTAATGGAATACAACCTGAATTAGTGATACTGCGCGGTTCGCGCAAGATCGCCCTCGCAGAATAACCACAATGGGGAAGTCAGGAAAAGCTCAGAAGTGTGTGAGTGACTCAAAGATATGGCTCCGTCTGCTGGGCTCGAACCAGCGACCCGCTGATTAACAGTCAGCTGCTCTACCAACTGAGCTAAGACGGAGTAGAAAATCGTTCGACGACCGCTTTAAGCAAGCGTTCGCGAGGGCGCCAATTCTAATGCGATAAACATGAAATGCAAGCCTTGCTAAAGCAATGGGGTAAACAATTCTTATGCAACACATCCTCATTGCACAACCTAATGGTTTCATTGCATCAAACGAAAAAATCGATTCAAGATTGTTTCTTTATTGTCGGCCTCTACGACAACCTTAACCACCAATCGATCACCTTGCCGGTCGAAACGCTCTTCAACCCGAAGATCGTCCGCCTCTGAGATAATTACCAACGTGCGCTCTTGCCAGCCGGCGTTAACCGTCCATAAACCGCGACGCCGCTCGCCCCACGAAATATCACGGTAGACACCAGGTTGGTAATTAACGCCCATTGAATCTGGATTTTGTTCAACTACCAGCTTGTCTGCATTGAGTATGTGGAAATCATGCGCCACGAAAGCCAACCCAGACCCCCCAGCGCGTGCCTGCAATTGTCCACGTCTTCCACGAGAACGAAGACCACTGCCCGCAGATTCTCCAGTCAAACGAGCATCGAGCAGCGAATCGGACGCAGTAAAGTCAATCAACCAAGTCCCCTCTAGCGTCACCCCGCCTGTATTGGTTGTGTCTAAATCAATACCTGCACATCCTGCGAAACACCCCATGATCAACAACCAGACGCAATACCGCACTTTTTTACCCAACAAAAAATAACGCGGCTTGCGATATTTCGCGCAATCGAACCCCACTTAATCCTCTGCCCCGATAATTTCACCACTTGAAGAGGAGCCACTGGGGTCAGACTCTTTTTTTGTGTCAGCCACATCGAGTATTGAACCTGCTCTAGATGGACCTGCTTTTGATTTGAATAGCCCCTCTCCAGCCGGAACGAGATCGCCCTCTGGCGCTTTCGTCTGATTTAGAGCTACATCAATGACCTCAAATACAGAAACACCCTTAAGAGACGGATGCTCACAAGCGACCTCCATGTAGAATTTCTTGTAAAAACGCACCGGGATCAGATCAAACGTCGGATCATAGACTTGGGCACCTTTTCGCACAGCACCTTTCTCAGGACTTAACTCCGGCCACAAGCCACACCAATCTTTCCAGAGACGAAGGATTAATTGTTCTTGCTGCCGCGTCACGATTTCTCCCGCTTTGTTTTGTGGCATCCATGGCGATCCGGCAATGTAAGTCACGTTGACTGTCTCACCGAATTGCTCCGCCTCAGGCCCAGTCTACAACAACTGCAACGGCAACATACAGGCCTCTAAAGGTCATCCGATTTCTGATCAGGGAGCAAAAAAGCCGGGTTCTGCGACGAACTAGTTTTATTTGAAGCCGGCACACGCGCGGCACCTTTTAGAAGCTTATCCACCGCCTCGTTAACGGCCCTATCATCATACGTCGCACACGCCACCGCCAAGCTTTTTATCCCATAGGAGAGGTCAACCCAAGGCAAAAACGTTTCCTGCGCTTGCAAAATTTTCGGATGCTCGGTACCAACAACATCTCCATTGACCAGCAACTCCTCGTGCAATTTCTCCCCTGGCTTCAGGCCCGTCAGCATAATTTCGATATCACCCTTTGATGAATCGGCATCTTTAACACTGAACCCCTTGAGCTTAATCATACGAATCGCCAAATCGAAAATTTTGACAGGCTTCCCCATATCCAGAACAAAAATTTCACCCCCTTGCGCCATACTCGATGCTTGCAACACCAACTGCGCTGCCTCACTTATCGACATGAAATATCGCGTGACTTCTGGATGAGTGAGGGTCACCGGTCCGCCTGCATTGATCTGCTCAGCAAATAAAGGCACAACCGAACCGGAGGAACCCAAGACATTACCAAAACGTACTACCGAGAAACAGGTTGCGGTGTTAACCCCCTGCAATGCCAACAGAGCCAGTTCGGCAATTCGCTTACTCGCACCCATCACCGACGTGGTTCGAACCGCTTTGTCCGTGGACACAAGAATAAATTTCTTAACACCGCAACTGACTGCAGCCTGAGCGCAATAAAAAGTACCCAAAGCGTTGTTCTTTAAGCCTTGGATGACATTATTCTCGACCAGGCTGACATGTTTATAGGCGGCGGCATGAAAAACCGTATCAACCTCATAACGGTTAAAAATTTGAGACACGAAGGCTTCGTCGGCTACTGATCCCAAAATCGGGATTAGTTTTAACGGCAAATTTTCTTTTTCTACCGTCGCAGACAATTCTCGGTGAATCTCGTAAAGCCCGAATTCCGATTGATCCCATAGAATCATCGTTGTAGGTTGCTGCTGCAACATTTGTCGGCACAATTCAGAACCGATACTGCCAGCGGCACCCGAAATCAGGACAGTTTGATGGGCGACCGATCGACCCAATAGATGGGGCAACGCACCCACTTCGGTTCGCCCGAGTATATCTTCAACGCCAACATCTCGAACGTTGAGCAAACCACCTTCGCTCAACAATACATCGTTAACATCGGGTATTAATCTCACCCGCACAGAGTAATTCGCTAAGAAATTAACCACTTCCTGACGGGTTGTATGATTTGAACCAATCGCAACCAAAACCTGCTTTGCCAAAGATTTACGCAAAACCCTATCAATCGCCGCCGGAGCGTACACTTGTAACCCATTAATGGCACTACCGTGAAGGCTGGGATTATTATCGAGAAAAGCAACCGGCTCATATTTGCCTTGCTTACTCAATAGCCTTGCCAGTTCAGCACCTTTAAGGCCAGCCCCAAAAATAATCACCGGTTCTCGCTTCTGCCTTGCATCACGCATTTGCATCATTTCTCGCACCAGAAGACGCGATCCGCCCAGAAATAATACCGATAAAAACCAAAAAATAATCGGCGTCGAACGAGGGAAAAAGTCCAGACGCTGCATAAAGGGCAGAACCGCTACGGCAAGGCCAGCAAGCGCCGTACCTTTCACAA
Organism: Gammaproteobacteria bacterium UBA4421; assembly: GCA_002389675.1. Lineage (GTDB taxonomy): Bacteria > Pseudomonadota > Gammaproteobacteria > Pseudomonadales > Azotimanducaceae > UBA4421. The sequence goes on along the minus strand of DGQF01000037.1, from coordinate 92,306 downwards.
TCGCAATCATCGCATGGTTACCAGAGTATCTAATGACCTGGCGATACAGCCCAAAGCGCTTAAGTGCAGGCAATGCAACACCAACCGCTAATACAAATGCGGGCCAAAACTGACCAATATAAAGCTCGAACTCGCCCAAACGGAAAGCAAACCCGAACCACATGGCTAATAATAATAGTCCGACATCTGTTGCCATCCAGATCAGCTGCTTTTGTGCACGCGATAGCGCTTGTGCAATTCGGGTCATGATCTCACTCATGCGACATCCTCCCCTGCAGGCAGCCCAACTTTAAAGCGCCAGCAAGCAAACAGCATCGGCAAAATAGCTAACACAATCGCCGCACTGGACATTAGCGCCGTGCGGCTTGCGGGGAATGCCCACCATGCCAGCGGCATCAGCCAAAATACTGAGAAAACAAGAAATACTGCGTTCGTATACAAGTGTCCGCGCCGCATCGCCAGCCACTGATACAAATGTAAACGGTGTGCTTGCGTGACGCGCTGCCCCGTCACTAATCTAACAAACAGCGTATACGAGGCATCAAACCAAAAAGTTGCAAGCAGGATAAGACTTACACTTAACGGCACGATGTCCGTTTGCCAAAGATGCAAGACCAGCAAACCAATCACCAGCCCCAGAAAACCACTGCCGACATCACCCATAAATATTTTTGCCGGGGGCCAATTGAATGCCAAAAAACCCAACGCTGCGCCAGACAGAAGCCACACTAAATCGCCTGCCCAGCCGGGCACTCCAAGACCGATCATTTGAACACCCAGACAAAAACTTAAGCATTGCAAGGCCGCATATCCATCTATTCCGTCCATGAAATTATAGAGGTTAGTGGACCATACCAAGAAAAAAACAGCCACTGCTGCAATCGGTCCTGTTAGCGGCTGCGGCCATTGCGTCTGCAATGCAAAGAGCACCGCGGTACTCGACAAAATATGCACTAACAGTCGCACTGTGCCGGGCAACGGCTGCAGGTCATCCCATAGACCAATCCCAGCCACACCCACGAGTCCTGCAAAAAGCCCCCACCCCAATACCGTGTCTGTCTGAGCTAAAGAAACGCAAAAAACCAAAACCATTAGAACCGCGACCACCCCGCCCATGGTCGGGGTGGGTCGTCGGTGAGAGCTGCGCTGATTTGGCATCGCTAACAATTTTGGACGAGCTACCAATGTCAACAAACCCCACTGCAAGATCAGCGCGCAAATCAGCGCGCCCAGAAAAATTAAAACGTGCGAAACCATGCTGCTGTCTTCTCTAATTGCTCATATTGAGTGATTGGTGGCTGCCAACCCAATCGACGTTGTGTCTCACTCATATCAACTGACATAGGCAGGAACAAACGTTGCATTGTCGTTTTTCTGCCGGCAACACTGGCCAATGCCAGCGCCAGAGCAGGCGGGAAACTCCATAATTGCGGCGACCGGCCTAAAACAGTTCGTATCTGTTGCACCATTTGAGCGACGCTGGATTGCTCTCGGTCTCTTACATGCCAAATCAGAGGAACCGCCTCCGGTGGGCTCACAGCCAGCGCAGCGAGGAACGCGCATAAATTATCTACGCCTAACCAGGCCCGCGGCGCCGAAGCACTTTTCAAAGGTAGGGGCCAAGGTCCAGCCGCTGCACCCAACAAGGCCAGAAAATTTGCCTTCACTCCAACCCCATAGACCAACGGCAGGCGAACGATATGCAATGACGTACCGGATGCGTTTATGCCCAACAACCGCTGCTCAGCGACCATCTTACTTCGAGCATAGGGGCCGTTGGGACTATAAGGCGAGCCCAGTCCAAGAGAGTGCGCACTGACATCGCCTAAAACCTTTATAGAGCTGAGCCATATAAAGCATCCAACACCTGCGGCGATCGACTGATGATACAAGTCAAGCGTATGGTCCACGTTCACCGCTGTCAGTGCTGGGGCGTCTGCAGCCTGCGCATCAGCATGCGCCAACCCGGCGCAATGCACGACAACGTCTACACGATTTTTCTGGAGTGCCTCTCCGGCTGACTTTAGATCAGGCCAGATCGCGCTCAGCGCTGGCGATCCAGAGCCGCGGCGAACCACTCCCATGACACGCCAACCCGCTTGAGCCAAATGATCAACAAGATGTCTACCTATAAACCCATCGCTGCCCGTAACCAATACGGTCTTCACGGGCAACCTGAACTCTTCAAAATGAAGCGCATCGGTCCAACTAATATTGTTTGGATAACGACCACAACCAGCGTGCTCACACGGGCTATGGTCAGCTTAAAACAGCTAATTCGCGTCATCCGCCAACACTATTCGATCTTGATTGGCGACCACAACATGCGAACCAATACCACTCACTTCGGTTAGCGCGTCCACGCTTGCAAAGTCGCCAAACTGCTCGCGATAATCTACGATGGCTTGAGCACGCATCCGCCCGACCCCTTTCAAGCCTTGCGCAAGCTCATGCACCGCTGCCGTATTGATATTGATTTTTCCATCCGGCAGAGCGTTGCTGGCTTGACTGAAAAGCAGCGCGGCAAAAGCGATCACCCACCCCACACACAGCTTAGATAATATAGACATAAAGACCCTCGTATAATCTCGTTGAAAGGATCTTAAGTTTACTCGAGCAACCAAAAAGGAACTGTCGGTCGCAGGCATCAACAGCGCTAAGCATTCGACTCACCGCCATGTGGGTATTCATTTAATCGAGGGGGCAATTTCGCCCCTACAGCGCGCCAGGTCGGCGTTCGCTTTTTCGAGGTCACGCCTTAGTTGACGCTCCCGGAACCGGTATTTTCCACTCACCCACAACAAGGTCAAGGCGCCAAAAAACAAACCCAGTAAAAAGGCGGCCAACAACCACCAAAACATCGACAATGCAAAGGGCGTTTGCCATAGCGCAAACGACAAGGTCAGTTCTTGCTGGTTCACGGCCACCGCCGCCAGCACAAACACCATCAACACAGAACAAAGCCCTAGGAACCACTTAAACCCATTCATGCAAAAAATCTTAAACCGAATTTAACATTATGTCCCGCCCTGCGATGGCCTGCGGACAACACGCGCGGGAGTAGGTTGCTTTCGCTGCTATCAGCGCTCCTGTGACAACCCAAGGTTCACCCTATCTCGAAGGTCTTTCCCGGGCTTAAAATGCGGGACGTGTTTACCCGCCAAACCAACTGATTCTCCCGTTTTGGGATTACGGCCTATCCGAGGCGCACGGTAGTGTAGAGAAAAACTACCGAACCCCCGAATTTCTATCCGATTGCCACTGGCCAAGGCGTGTGACATCTGCTCAATCATGGTCTTCACCGCTAATTCAACATCCTTGCTGGTCAAAGCGGAACTCGAGACCTCAGTTTGTGCTGCCACAATCCGGTCTATGAGTTCCGATTTGGTTACGCTGTCACAGCGCATCAACAAGAGTACCTATCTGCACAAGAACAAAGCCTAATCACTTTGCTGATCCATCTGAGCCTTGATCAAGTCACCCAGCGTTGCCGCTCCGGGTCTATCCGTCTCCGATCTCTGATGCTCACGAACAGCCTGGCGTTCTTCTTCAATGTCTTTGGCTTTGATTGACAACCCAATGGTGCGGTTTTTACGATCAACGCTGACAATTTTCACCTCTATCTCATCGCCAACATTCAGCAGGCTTCGAGCGTCTTCAACGCGTTCCACAGAAATTTCGGAGGCTTTTAAAGTACCGCTAACTTCTTCTGCAAGCTCAATCACCACCTCTTTGGGCTCTACTTCGGTAATTGTGCCTGTGACGATGCTACCTCGGTCATTAACCGCGGTAAAATCGGAGAAGGGATCTTGATCCAACTGTTTGATACCCAGCGAAATCCTTTCTCTTTCGGGATCAACCGAAAGAATCAACGTCTCCAGTTCCTCTCCCTTGGAGTATCGACGCACGGCAGTTTCACCCTGTTCGTTCCAGGAAATATCCGACAAGTGCACCAGTCCGTCTATGCCACCATCCAAACCGATAAAGATGCCAAAATCGGTAATCGACTTGATGTTACCGGAGATACGATCACCTTTGGCATGGTGTACGCTGAACTCTTCCCAAGGATTGGGTCTGCACTGCTTGATACCTAAAGAAATGCGACGGCGATCTTCATCAATGTCCAATACCATCACTTCACACTGATCCCCTACGGTGACCACTTTAGAGGGATGAATATTCTTATTGGTCCAGTCCATTTCGGAAACGTGAACCAAGCCTTCAACGCCTTCTTCGATTTCAGCAAAACAACCGTAGTCGGTCAGATTCGTCACCGTCGCCAGAACGCGTGAGCCTTCTGGATAACGACGTACAATGTTCAACCACGGATCATCACCCAGTTGTTTCATGCCCAAGCTAACGCGATTCTTCTCGCGATCGAATTTCAGGATGCGGACATTGACTTCATCACCCACATTGACCATCTCTGAGGGGTGGCGGATACGCTTCCAAGCCATGTCGGTGATGTGCAACAGGCCATCGATACCACCAAGATCAACAAACGCACCGTAATCGGTGAGGTTTTTGACGATACCTTTGACGTCTTGACCTTCCTGCATGGAAGCCAACAATGCCTCACGCTCGTGACTGTTCTCTTCTTCCAATACCGCTCGACGTGAAACAACCACGTTATTTCTCTTTTGATCGAGCTTGATAACTTTAAATTCGAGGGGTTTGCCTTCTAGGTGCGCGGTTTCGCGCAGCGGTCGGATATCAACCAGTGAGCCGGGCAAAAACGCTCGGATATCGTTAATGTCTACGGTAAATCCACCTTTGACTTTTCCGTTGATGATACCAATCACCACTTCGCTACCTTCGTGAGCACCTTCCAGTAACTGCCACGATTCTGCGCGGCGCGCTTTTTCTCGGGAAAGGCGGGTTTCACCCCAACCATCGTCGACGACCTCCATGGCCACCTTGACCTGGTCACCGATAGACAGATTGCACTGTCCTTGCTCGTTTAAAAATTGGCTTTTAGGAATAACGCCTTCAGATTTCAGACCTGCGTGGACCACCACCCAGTCATCGTCTATGTCAACCACCGTGCCGGTAACGATAGACCCAGGGGCCATCTCGATGGATTGTAAACTTTCTTCAAAAAGGTCGGCAAAAGATTCGCTCATAAATTTTGCGCCCCTTGTGCCCGTGGCGTAGCCCGGGTGACAACAAGCGGTGCACTCCATTGGTTAGTTAATATTAGATGCAGTAGCTACTGAACAAGGTTTAAACCGCGTTTGCTGACCTCGGCCATCACCTCTTCCAGTACAAGTTCTATTGACATTGAAGTGCTGTCGACGACCAGTGCGTCTCTAGCGGGCTTCAACGGTGCCACTGCACGTTCTCGATCCCGTGCGTCACGTTCTTGGATCTGCTCGAGAAGGCCGCGCAAACTAACACTTAAGCCTTTGTTTTTCAACTGTTTATAGCGGCGCTCAGCGCGCTCTTGCGCGCTTGCATCCAAGAAAAATTTAAGTGCGGCATCGGGAAACACAACAGTCCCCATATCACGACCATCCGCAATCAGCCCGGGTGCCTGTAGAAAACTGCGCTGCAGTCCAAGCACGGCATCGCGAACCGCCGGCCAATGCGCCACCCGAGAGGCATTAACGCCAGCATCTTCGGTGCGAATCTCCTCCGTCATGTTCAGCCCCTCGACCCATACGGCTGTGCCAACAAAACGAATATCCAAAACCTGAGCCAAATCAGCCACCGCGGTTTCGTCATCAAAATTGATTCCACGAGAAAGACACTGAGCACCAATGATCCGGTATAACGCGCCAGAATCCAACAAAGACCAGCCCAACCTATCCGCAAGCGCTCTGGCTAGTGTCCCTTTACCGGAGCCGCTGGGGCCATCTATGGTAATCACCGGGATGCTGTTCGAATTCATTTATCTGCGCCCGGATGCAAAGACTCGCTCGCAGCAGCAATCCGCCGACCGGCAGCATCACGCAATAAACGAAGACCAGCGTCACGATCATCATTAACCAGTGCCTCGATTAGACGTTTAAAATTGCTCTCGAAGTGCCCAGCAGCACCCAGCACCTGGTCTTTATTAAGACTCAAAATCTGCCACCAAAGATCGGGGTTCGCCCCAGCAATGCGCGTGAAATCGCGAAAACCGCCGCCCCCAAAAGCCATCTGTTGGTCCTCGACTTGAAGCATAAAAGCATAAGAGAGTAAATGCGGCAGGTGACTGGTCACAGCAAGTACTTCATCGTGTTCTGCTGGCGTCAACTCGATCACCGAAGCACCCACATCGCACCAAGCATCCCTGACCAATTGTTTAGCTGCCGGCGCCGTATTTTCGAGCGGCGTAATGATCACTGTAGCGCCCTCAAACAAAGCAGCCTGTGCAGCCTTAGGTCCACTCAGCTCAGAGCCTGCGATTGGATGTGCGGGCACAAACTGCGCGGGCACCCCCTCCTTATGATCTTCCAGAGCTTGAATAATCGGCTCTTTAACGCTGCCCACATCAAAGATGACGCCGCCGTGTCCTCTTAAGTCCGATACACATTGCGCAATTTGGGTCGCGCTCGTGCAAACCGCAATGAGATCTGCATCAGCAGGTACCCGCGGCATAATTTCGTCAACCAACCCAGCCCGTAATGCAGATTGCGCCGCGTTCGAGTCGGCGTCTATACCAACAATTGAACCCGCGAATTGTGAAGCTCGCCAGGCTGCCGCTAAAGACCCACCAATTAAACCCACACCCAAGATGGCAATTTTTTGAACCCGCATAGACCTGCTCGCTAACCTATGACGCCGGCTAAAGCTTCTAAAAAACGGTTATTTTCAGCAGGTAATCCAATGCTCACGCGCAAGTGGCGCGGCAAGCCGTAAACGGCAATTGGGCGGACAATCACTCCTTGGCGCAACAGCCCCTCATAGATCGAGGCCGCATCTTGCTTAAATTCAACGCTGACAAAATTGCCCAAAGAAGGAATATAACTTAGCCCCAAGGCATCTAGCCCAGCGGTCATCTGCTGCATACCTTCGCGGTTCATGGCGACACTGGCGGCGACATATTCATCGTCATCCAGAGCCGCCGCCGCACCCGCCAGAGCAATACTGCTCAAATTAAACGGCTGGCGTGCTCTGTTTAACATGTCCGCAAATATAGGACTTGATATACCGTAACCCACCCGCAGTGATGCAAGCCCGTAAATCTTAGAAAAAGTGCGCGTCACGATTAAATTCGAGTAATTTTCCAGCAGTTCTAACGCACGCGGGTAGTTGGGCAGCTCTGAATACTCCGCGTAGGCTTCATCCAACACAACCCAAACGCTGCTGGGCACCTGGTCTAAAAATGCCACCAACTCATCGTGCTCAACCCACGTGCCCGTCGGATTATTCGGATTAGCCAAAAAAATCACGCGGGTACGGTCGGTGATCGCAGCCGCCATCGCCTCTAAATCTGCACCGTAGTTTTTAGCGGGCACCTCAATCAAACGGCCGCCGGCACTTGTCACCGCCAAGCGGTAAACAACAAAACTATGCTCTGCCACCACCGCCTCATATCCAGGCTCAATCGCAACACGCGCGACCAGATCTAAAACATCGTTTGAGCCATTTCCCAGGGTCAACTGTTGCGATTGAACACCCAAATGTTTTTCAAGCGCACGCTTTAGGACAAATCCGTTGCCATCCGGATATCGAGACAACGACGCCAACTCACCTGCAATCGCCTCTCGCACCCCCACACCTGGACTCATTGGGTTCTCGTTGCTGGCCAGCTTTACGATATCGGTCAACCCTAATTCGCGGGCCACTTCCTCAATCGGCTTGCCCGGCTGGTAGGGCTGCAGGCTGGCAATCCCTGAGTGAACGTTTTGCAGTGCAGAGCGATTCATGCATATCTTCCTAATTTGAGTTAACCGATGGATTTAGGATAGGAACCCAAAGGACGCACTTCAAAAGCTACCTCTTGAATGGCGTCCATTACCCGCTTCGCATTGGCATCATTTAGGTGACCGTCAAAATCGATGAAAAAAACATATGACCAGTCTCCTGATCGCGCAGGCCGCGTTTCAATGCGGGTCAGACTGATCCCTTGGTGATCGAAAGGGGTCAAAACGCGCAATAAAGCACCGGGCTCATTACGCACCGAGACTAAAATCGATGTTTTATCCGCGCCGCTGGACCCAACCTCTTGATTCCCTAACACCAAAAACCGAGTTTTATTATCGGGCTGATCTTCAATTCGAGTAGAGAGCACCCTCAAATCATAATGATCAGCAGCGACTTCACCCGCAATCGCAGCCACATCAACTTGGTCTTTCGCAAGCCTTGCGGCTTCCGCATTGCTGGCCACAGCCACTCGCGGAACACCAGGATAGTGGCGGTCTAACCAACCCCGACACTGCGCCAAACTCTGCGCATGCGAGAAGATTTTGGTGACCTCACGGGAACTCTCGCGGTGTCTCAAAAACGCATGATGTATCGGCAATTCCACTTCCGCACATATTTTCACGCGAGAAGTTAGAAAGCAGTCTAACGTTTGATTCACCATGCCTTCAGTAGAATTCTCTACCGGGACCACCCCATAGTGCACCGACCGCCCTTCCACCTCCCTGAATACCTCATCAATCGAGGCCAGCGGACGGGTGGTTGCAAAGTGCCCAAATTGTTTGATCGCCGCCGCTTCGGTATAGGTTCCTTCCGGCCCGAAGTAAGCCACAGTTAAAGGCTGTTCTAAATTGAGACAGCACGAGATCACTTCGCGGAACAGACGAGTCACGTCCTGATCTGGCAACGGGCCTTTGTTTTGCGCCATGAGTGACAGCAATATTTGAGCCTCTCGCTCCGGACGATAGAACACCGGCGGATCTTCGGAGCTGCGGCCTTTCTTGATTTCACCGACATCTAGCGCGCACTGCGCTCGCTCATTCAACAAGCCGAGCAAACTGCGGTCTATCTCATCGATACGATCCCGCAAAGGCTGGAGCTTGCTGTCATCCGTGCTCATGCTCAAACTCGTTCATAAATGAAATTAACGCGTCCACCGCGGCCTCTGGCACCGCATTATAGAGACTTGCCCGCATACCGCCCACGCTACGATGCCCCTTCAGGCCAGACAACCCGATCGCTTCAGCCCCAGAGACAAACAGTTTATCTAACTCTGGCTTGGGCATTGTAAACGGCACATTCATCGTCGAGCGCACCGACGCTTCCACCGGCGACTGATAAAAATCGCTCGCATCGATGGTGTCATAAAGTTTCGCGGCTTTTCGCTCATTGATCTCGTTAATTCCCGGCAAACCGCCGAGATTTTTAAGCCACTCAAAAACCAGGCCCGCCAGATACCAAGCAAAAGTAGGCGGAGTATTGGACATTGAATCGGCGCCAGCCTGTACGGCAAAATCGAGGGTCCCCGGCGTTTCAACACGGGCTGAGCCACATAAATCCTTGCGCACAACCACCAGTGTCAAACCAGCAGGACCAATATTTTTCTGCGCGCCGCCGTAAATCACAGCGAAACGATCCACGTCCACTGGGCGCGACAAGAAATCTGATGACATATCCGCAACCAGCGGAACCGACACGTTGGGAAACTGCTTAAACTGCACCCCACCAATGGTTTCATTAGAACAAATATGCAGATACCGAGCGTTATTGCCATGCCGCCATTGCGCAACGTCCGGTATCGAGCTGTAGTTGCCAGATTTCCCGCTGGCCACCACGTTCACATGACAATATTTTGCCGCCTCTTTGACAGCCTTTGAAGACCAGGCACCGGTGTCGAGGTAATCGACCGTATCCCCCACCTGAGTAAGATTCAAAGGAATCGAAGCAAACTGAGTGGTCGCCCCACCCTGCAGGAACAGCACATGGTAATTATCACTGACACCCAGCAGATCCCGGAAATCGGCCTCAGCACGCGACGCAATGCCAACGAAGACATCACTGCGATGACTCATTTCCATGACCGACATGCCAGTGCTTTGATAATCTAAAAGCTCAGCTTGTGCCTGTTCAAGAACCTCCTGAGGTAACGCCGAGGGACCGGCGGAAAAGTTAAAAATTCTCGCCAAAAGTATGCTCTCCCTTATTCAACTGCGGTTAATCGGTCTCATCTGAGGCTTCATCGCCGTTGTCCGCATCGGCGCCTGGGTCACTGATGTCCTCTTGTTCAGCGATGCGGGCAACACTGTTGACCAATTCGCCTTCTTTCACATTGATTAGCCGCACACCCTGAGTGTTGCGACTGAGTTCGGAGACCTCGTCCGCGGCGGTACGTACCAATGTTCCCATGGTACTAATCAACATCAGCTCGTCGCCGCCAAAAACCTGCACGGCGCCGACCATCTGGCCGTTTCGGCTGCTTGACTGCATCGCAATAACCCCTTGACCGCCACGCCCTTTAACAGGGAAATCATTGACCGGGGTACGCTTGCCGTAACCATTTTCACTGGCCGTCAAAACATACCCGTTCTCAGCCGGAATGATCAAAGAAATGAGTTTTTGCTCTGCAGTGAGACGGATTCCCCGCACGCCTTTGGCTGTACGACCCATCGCGCGCACATCCGATTCCTTGAACCGCGCGGCCTTGCCGGCACTGGAACACAACAAAACGTCAGAAGAGCCGGTAGTGATTGCCACACCCACTAAGGTATTGCCTTCTTCTAGATCCACTGCAATTAATCCACTGCTGCGAGGTCGAGAAAACTGTTCCAGTGGGGTTTTCTTGACGGTTCCGTTAGTTGTCGCCATGAACACGAAGTGGTCGTTATCGAATGTTTTGATTGGCAATAGCGCAGTAATTCGCTCTTGCGCTGAAAGCGGCAGAATATTTATGATCGGCCGGCCCTTGGCGCCTCGACTGCCCTGCGGGATTTGGAACGATTTAATCCAGTAGACTTTGCCCAGATCCGAGAAACACAGCAAAGTGTCGTGGCTATTCGCAATCACCAGGTGCTCGACAAAGTCTTCGTCTTTGACCGACAACGCGGCCTTACCACGTCCTCCGCGACGTTGCGCCTGATAAGCATCCAACGGCTGAGTTTTCGCATAGCCCTGGTGCGAAACCGTCACCACCAACTCTTCCTCTGTGATCAAGTCTTCAACCGACAAGTCTTGATGACTGGCAACAATCTCGGTTCGGCGTTCATCACCATAACTGTCGCGAACGTCGGTTAGTTCGTCACGAATGACCGACAACAAACGGGCATGAGAATCTAAAATATCCAGCAAGTCAGCAATTTCATCCAAGACCCCTTTATAGTCTTCCATGAGCTTGTCTTGCTCCATCGCCGTCAAGCGATGCAAGCGAATTTCGAGAATAGCCTGTGCTTGTTCGGCCGTCAGGCGATACAAACCATCCGTAAAGCCATAATCCGAGCTCAGCCCATCCGGCCGGCAAGCATCTGACCCCACCTCTTCCAATAAATCAAAAAGCGCAGCAGCCGACCAGCGGCGCTCAATCAATGCATCTCGCGCCTGAGCTGCAGATGCTGAACCTTTGATCAACTCAATGACGGCGTCGATATTGGACAGAGCAACCGCTTGCCCCTCCAAAATATGCCCCCGCTGACGCGCACGGCGCAACAAATAAAGCGTGCGACGGGTGACAACTTCTTTACGGTGCTGAAGGAATGCCGCCAGCATTTCTTTCAGGTTCAGCAACTTTGGCTGACCGTCAACCAACGCGACACAATTGATACCGAAAACCGATTGCAGCTGTGTCTGGCTGTACAGATTGTTCAGAATGACTTCTCCTGAGTCACCCCGGCGCACCTCGATCACTACGCGTAAGCCATCTTTGTCCGACTCATCGCGCAATTCGCTGATTCCCTCGATTTTTTTGTCTTTAACCAGTTCAGCAATTTTCTCTATCAGCTTCGACTTATTGAGCTGATAAGGAATTTCCGAGATAACAATTCGCTCCCGTCCTTTATTGTCCTCAACCTCAGCTCGCGCTCTCACATAGATGCGCCCGCGGCCGGTGCGATAGGCCTGTACAATGCCTGCTCGGCCGTTAATGATCCCCGCGGTGGGAAAATCAGGCCCCGTGATGTGTTGCATTAGGTCGTCAATAGAAAGTTCGCCATCATCCAGCAAAGCCAAGCACGCGTTCACCACCTCGGTAAGATTATGCGGCGGGATATTCGTGGCCATACCAACGGCAATCCCTGAACTGCCGTTCACTAATAAATTTGGCAGCCGGGTCGGCAGTACGTCAGGCATTGTCAGCGTATCGTCATAATTGGCGACGAAATTGACGGTATCTTTATCCAAATCCGCCAGCAATTCGGACGCTATTTTAGACATTCTGACTTCGGTGTAGCGCATGGCCGCCGGCGGGTCGCCGTCAATCGAGCCAAAGTTGCCTTGACCGTCCACCAGCATATAACGCAGCGAAAAATCTTGCGCCATTCGCACCACAGTGTCGTACACAGCGCTATCGCCATGCGGGTGATATTTACCAATCACCTCACCAACCACGCGGGCAGACTTAACATAAGGCCGGTTAAACGTATTGTTGAGTTCGCTCATCGCAAACAAAACGCGTTTATGTACCGGTTTGAGTCCGTCTCTCACATCGGGCAAAGCGCGACCCACAATCACGCTCATGGCGTAATCCAAGTAGGACTGACGCAACTCGTCTTCGATGTTGACGGGCAGAATATCTCTGTTGTCTTCGGAACCTATTTCGGACATAGAAAACTAGCGCAATAAAAGCCCAAATGTTAACACGATTTAGACCGTTGTACCGCTATACTGACGTCATGAATAAATGCGATCTTATAGTCAACGCTGCCTGGATTTTACCGGTTGCACCGGTGAACACGGTATTGACCCACCACAGCCTGGCCATCAGCGGCAACGTCATAACCGCGATCGGGCCTAAAACAGAGATACAAGCCACTTATCACCCGCAGCAAACCATCAATCTGGACAACCATATCGTCATGCCCGGCTTGATCAACGCGCACGGACACGCCGCAATGTCTCTACTGCGTGGTGCCGGCGAGGACCAACCTCTGGAAGTTTGGCTAAACGATACGGTCTGGCCCATGGAAGCAGCCCTGATGAGCCCTGATTTTGTACGTCTGGGCACGGAACTGAGCGTAGCCGAAATGCTAGCCAGCGGCACAACCACATTTTCCGACATGTATTTTTACCCAGAGGTGGTGGCCAATGTCTGCGCCGAACAAGGGATTCGGGCCCAACTGGCATTTCCGCTAATCGAGTTCAGCAACCCCTGGAGCACAGACGTCAATGACGCGCTGCACAAAGGCTTGGAGCTTTTCCACGCACTGCGTCACTCCAACCTGGTTAAGGTCGCCCTTGGTCCTCACTCAGCCTACAGCCTCAACGCAAAAGATATGGAACGCATCGGCATGTATGCCCATGAACTGGATATCATGGTCCAAATTCACTTACACGAAAGCGCGCAGGAGGTTGAAAACGCCATTGCTACAACTGGCGAATCCTGGATCAAGCGATTGCACAACATTGGCTTGCTTGGCCCCAACCTGCAGGCCGTTCACATGACGCAAGTCACTCCCGCCGAGATGACCATGATCGCTGACAGCGGCACTCGAGTTGTCCACTGCCCGACGTCGAACTTAAAACTGGCTTCGGGCTACTGCCCAGTCGGCGAACTGCACAAAAAAGGTGTCTGTGTGGCCTTGGGTACCGATGGCGCCGCTTCCAACAATTGCTTAGACATGTTTTCTGAGGCGCGCCTGAGCGCCCTTTTGGCTAAACATGAAGAACAAAACGCGGCAGCAGGAAAAGCCGCCGACGCGGTGCGTATGGCCACACTCGACGGCGCACGCGCGTTGGGCATGGACACCATCACCGGATCTCTTGAGCCCGGCAAGGCTGCTGATTTCATCAGTCTCGACACGGAGCATTTGGGTTTACTGCCACTACACGACCCCTTCGCCGCTGTGGTGCATGCAAATGCCGCAAAAGCCGTTGACAACGTATTTGTAAATGGCGAGCAACTGATCAAAAACCGCCAATTTACCCGCCTTTCACCACCCGAATTAGCACATCGCGTCAAGTCATGGCACTCTGCGCTCGCATAAGGTCAAATTAACGAATTCTCTCCACCCGGTTACCCTCAGTAAATGAACGATACAGCCAACGTCGACACTCAAGAAATCGAAAAATTTAATGCCCTTGCACACCGCTGGTGGGACAAAAACGGCGATTTCAAAACACTGCACGATATCAATCCAATCCGCTTGGATTACATCCAGCAACGCACCAATTTACTGGCCGGCCCTGTGGTCGATATTGGCTGCGGTGGCGGCGTCCTCAGCGAGGCCATGGCTGCAGCAGGAGCAGAGGTTACCGGCCTAGACATGGCGGGCAAGGCACTGAGCGTCGCTCGCTTGCATGCATTGCAGAGCGGCACAACAGTTGATTACCAAGAGGGCACCGCTGAACAACTCGCCACCACCCACACCGCCCATTTTCGCAGCGTAACCTGCCTAGAGATGCTTGAACATGTGGCAAGCTATCCCTCCACAGTGGCCGCGTGCGCAGCGTTAACGCAGCCGGGTGGCGATTTGTTTTTTTCGACCATAAACCGTAACCCCAAGGCCTATGCTTTGCTGATTCTCGGGGCCGAATATGTACTCAACTTGCTGCCTCGGGGCACCCACGACTACCAAAAGTTTATCAAGCCCTCCGAACTCTGCACCGCCATTCGCGCAGCCGGTTTAGAGGTTCAAGAAATCAAAGGCATGACCTATAACCCCTTCACACGCGCCTGCAGGATCGGCGACGACGTTGGCGCCAACTACCTCGTACACGCAAAAAAACCACTATGAAACAACCTAAAGGGGCCAAAGCTTACCCTGAGCTTACCGCGGCGGCGGCACATTGGCGCTACACACCGCCAGCGGATGCGCTTACCGGGCGGAATCTGGTGGTTACCGGAGCGGGCGATGGCATTGGTGCCGTTGCTGCCAAAACCTTCGCCAGCTTTGGTGCTAATGTGATCCTTGTCGGGCGGACCCGCGAAAAATTAGAGGCTGTATTTGATTGGATTGAGGCTAATACCGACACCCAAGCTGTTATCGTGCCGTGCGATCTAGAACATCTTGGCGAAGATGCTTTAACCGCACTACACGACGCTGTGAGTGATACTTACGGCCAATTGCACGGCTTACTGCATAACGCTTCGCGGCTTGGACCACGGGTACCCTTGGCTCATTATGCAACCGATGAATGGATGCGCGTCATGCAGACCAACGTCAACGCGCCATTCCTGCTGACCAAGACTCTATTTGACCTTTTGGATAAACCCAGCCACAGCTGCATTATCAATACCGCCTCCGGAGTGGGGCGACAGGCACGCGCCTACTGGGGCGCGTACGCCGTCTCAAAATTTGCAACCGAGGGCTTCAGCGCGCTGCTGGCTGACGAAACAGAACATGCTGGCCGGATCAAAGTTTATAGTGTAAATCCCGGCGGAACCCGCACTCGAATGCGCAACGCAGCCTACCCCAACGAAGACCCCGCCACGGTGCCGGCAGCTGAAGCGCACATGGACCTTTACCTTTATCTAATGCAAGGACCCACCGGCGACATAACGCTACCGCCCACCGGCTCCCAACTCGAGGCTCGCAATTGGCAAGGCCCGTGAGCGGCACACTACCTAACGACGGGCTGCCAGCTCGGGATATGGCAATAGACAACTGGCCTTAGCCACGTGCCCTCCGCGCCGCGTTGGCGCTTGTTTAGGCGCTGCATAAGGCAATTTCAGCAGACCATACAGTGCGCTTTGATCCTCCGCAGACAGATAGGCCCACTGGCGCTCTTTCAGCCACGAAGGCAATATCACTGGCCCATAGCGCACTCTCTTCAAGCGACTCACAGTTGCACCAGCACTTTCAAACAGCCGGCGTACTTCACGGTTTTTACCTTCCATTAGCACCACGTGGTACCAGAAATTACGACTGCTGCCATCATAAAATCGAATATCACTGAAACGCAGGCGTTCACCCTCCACAATGACACCCGCACGCAATTGTTCAATCTGCTGATCTTCCAACTGAAGATTTATCCGGACGGCGTATTCGCGATCCAAACCAGTTGAGGGATGCATCATTTTATGCGCCAACGCACCATCGCTGGTTACCAGAAGAAGGCCGGTAGTCTGCATATCTAAACGACCAATACTCACCCAGCGACCACTGCGCAATCGCGGCAGCTCATCAAAAACAGTTGGCCTGCCCTCTTCATCTTTACGGCTACAAACCACACCTTTGCGCTTGTTCAGAACAATCACCTGCGGCGCTGGGCTTTGCCGCAAGCTGACGTTGGTGCCATCTACTTGGATACGATCGGCGGAAGTTGCCCGCTGGCCGAGATGCGCAACCTCACCGTTGACCGCCACACGCCCGGCAGCAATCCAACCCTCAACTTCGCGGCGCGATCCGAGACCCACGCCAGCCAACAGCTTTTGCAATTTTTCAGCAACAACCGGAGGATTTGCGCGCCCTCTTGCCGGCAAACGTTTATTTGACACTAAAAATTCCTCACCTAAGGGGTAAAAGAGGGATGCGGATCCGCTGGCGTCGCTGGGTCATTTTCCACCGGCACCTCGTCCACCACCAAAGCCGGCTCTATCAGAGCACGAATTTCCGCCAACGGCGGCAATTCATCTAAGCTTTTAAGATTGAAATAGTCTAGAAACGCGCGGGTTGTTCCGTACATCGACGGACGACCGGGAACTTCTCTTTGTCCAACCACACGAATCCACTCCCGCTCAATCAAGGTACGCATGATATTTTGACCCACGCTCACACCGCGCACCTGTTCTATATCACCGCGCGTCACCGGCTGCTTATATGCAATCAAGGCGAGCGTTTCCAATAACGCACGCGAATAGCGGGGCGGCTTTTCATCCCACAACCTGCGCACCCATACGCTCAGGCTCTGTCGGACTTGATAGCGGTAACCAGACGCGACCTTTTTAAGTTCAACACCGCGATGCTCTGACTCTTCTTCAAGGTACCGCAGGGCCGCACGGATTTGCTCCGCAGGCGCCCCTTCGTCAAGTTCGCCTTCCGCAAACAGTTTCATTAGGCCGGCCACGGTCAACGGGCCATCTGAGGCCAACAAAGCGGCCTCCACGATTTGGCGTATCTCATCAGCTTCCATCTACGTGTCCTCCTCACCACCATAGTGCACGTCAAACACCGGCGCGTGATCTGCCACCCGTGTTGCCGCGCGAAGGTAAATTGGCGCATAAGGCTCGCTCTGAACAAATTCAATCATCGATTCTCGCACCAACTCCATCATCGCCAAGAAGGTCACAATCACGCCCTTACGCCCTTCTTCCGCCTTAAAAAAACTCTGAAATAACAGAAAATCCGCTTGCGCCCCAACCAGCGCCAGGACATCACTCATGCGCTCACGCACTGAAAGCTGCTCGGATTGCACCTCATGCTTCGCAAACATATCAGCGCGCCGCAAAACCGAGGACAAGGCCAAGAGTAGCTCTTTGAGGTCAACGTCAGGATCGGCCTGCTCGCGCACCCGCTCCGGTTTGCCAGCAGCAACCCGAAAGAGATCTCTCTCCAGGCGCGGCAGATTATCCACCCGCTCAGCGGCTGTTTTTATTTGCTCGTACGCCTGCAGCCGGCGCACAAGCTCAGCACGCGGATCACTCTCTTCATCCTCTGCAGACTCCGGGCGCGGCAAAAGCATGCGAGACTTGATTTCAGCCAGCATCGCCGCCATCAGCAAATACTCACCTGCAAGTTCCAATTGCAGCGCGTGCATCAAATCAATATAGCGCATGTATTGCTGAGTGATATCAGCAACTTTGATATTCAGAATATCTAAATTTTGTCGGCGGATAAGGTACAGCAACAGATCCAGCGGCCCCTCAAAGGTTTCTAAAAAAACCTCCAGTGCTTCCGGCGGAATATACAGATCTTTAGGCACCTCGCTTAAAGCTTCGCCAGCAACAACCGCTACTGTATTGTGGTCGCTCAGCCGCGCTTGCTCGAGCCGAACAGAGGGTTCAATCGTCGTTGGGGCCATACAGTTACCTCTTGTAAAACAAGACTCGCCAGCGCTAGCGGTGCAATATACCCACCGCGTCTTTCACGTCTTCCATAGTTTCACGCGCTATGGTCCGCGCTTTCTCCGACCCTTCCTGCAAAATCGCATTAACTAAATCTGGGTCCTCTTCAAACTGCGCCGCTCTCTGGCGATAAATACTTTGCTCCGCATTAATTGCATCAATCAATGGCTTTTTACAGTCGACGCAACCAATACCCGCGGTCTGACAACCCTGCGTAGCCCAGTCGCGAACTGCGTCATCTGAGTAAACTTCATGCAGCGCAAAAACCGGACAATTCGACGGATCGCCCGGATCAGTTAGGCGAACACGCGCCGGATCGGTCTGCATAGTGCGAACTTTCTCTTCGACGCTGGCCGGTGCTTCACGCAGCGAAATAAAGTTATTGTAGGACTTGGACATTTTTTCACCGTCCAACCCGGGCATCTTGGCGGTCTTTGTCAACAGTGACTGCGGCTCGGGGAGAATGATACGCCCGCCCCCTTCAAGGTAGCCAAATAAGCGTTCACGGTCACCCACCGATAAATTTTGCTGTTCGCCCAATAACGCGCGCGCACGCTCCAACGCTTGGCCATCACCTTGTTCAAGATAGGCTTTACGCAGGTTACGGTATAGCCTGCCCGCTTTCTTGCTCATTTTCTTAATCGCAGCTTCGGCCTGATTCTCAAAGCCAACCTCTCGCCCGTATATGTGGTTAAAGCGCCGAGCCACCTCGCGCGTGAGCTCAACATGTGCCACCTGATCCGCACCCACCGGAACACATCCAGCCCGATAGATCAAAATGTCTGCGGCTTGAAGCAGCGGATAACCTAAGAAGCCGTAGGTCGACAGATCTTTATCATTCAGCTTCTGTTGTTGATCTTTGTAACTCGGCACGCGCTCAAGCCAACTCATCGGCGTAATCATCGAAAGCATCAAATGTAATTCTGCATGCTCAGGCACCCTGCTTTGCACAAACAGCGTCGCATTGCCAGGATTAATCCCCGCCGCCAACCAATCGACCACCGTATCATACGTGAATTGCTCGATGTTCTCGGAGGCATCGTATTGCGTAGTCAATGCATGGTAATCCGCCACAAAAAAGAAACATTCGTACTCGTTCTGCAACTGCACCCAGTTTTTCAAAACGCCATGTAAATGGCCCAAATGTAGACGCCCGGTGGGACGCATGCCAGAGAGAACCCTCTGGCTGGAGTCGTTACTGCTCAATCGAGCGCCCTAAAATTGAAATGAACTGCACAGTATACGGTGCACACGCGCTATATTGCATCTAAGTCGCCAAGCCCTTGTCGCATTATTTCGGGATTTGATGACGTTAAGTCCACCACTGTCGACACCTCCAGAGAACAAGCACCTCCATCGAGGATCACATCTACCTGACGTCCCAACATCTCGTGGATGTCATACGCCTGCGATAACGGGTACTCACCGAGCGGCAAACGCAGTGTTGTCGTCATAATTGGTTCATTCATCAACTCAAGCAATAGTTGCGCCACCGCGTGATCAGGCACCCGAATGCCAATTGTCCGCCGTTTACTGTGCACCAGTCGTTTCGGCACTTCTTTGGTGGCCGGCAAAATAAATGTAAATGGCCCCGGGGTTGCCCTTTTCAACAACCGGTAATTTGTATTGTCGACACGCGCGTACGTCCCTAGATCACTTAAATCTCGGCACGCTAGTGTAAACTGATGATGCTTCGATAATTGACGCAACGCAATAATCCGCTCCAACGCGCGCTTATCCCCAATATGACAGGCCAGCGCGTAGGTTGTGTCACTGGGGTAAACCACCAGCCCACCTGCCCGCAACGTATCCGCTGCAATTTGCACCAAGCGGCGCTGAGGATTTTGCGGATGAACCTCCAATATTTGGCTCAAGTGTCTTTCCTGCCTACCTGTGGTTGTGTCACATTAGTTACACCAACCGCATGAATCTTCTATCATCGTTGCCCTGCGGATGATTACTCGCACCCGATGCCTCAACTGCAACACAAACAGGACGCACGCCCCAATGCAAAACTTTTTGGATTACATCGCCGTATTGGCATTTGTCATCGTTTTTTTTATCACCAAGGACGTCTTCTTAGCCACCAGTGTCCTGATGGCAGGCGTGACTATACAGGTTGTCGCATACTGGTTGTTGAAAAAACCCATAGGCAACGAACTTAAAATCACGTTCTGGGCCAGCATCATTTTAGGCGGCATGACCCTGATCTTACGCGATGAAAAATTTATCCAGTGGAAGCCAACAATTGTTAACTGGCTGTTGGGGCTGTCGCTTGTGGGCGCCCACGCAATCGGACGAATATTTTTGCTGAAAAAATTGTTAGCTAGCGCGATGGTCCTGCCGGACCACAACTGGTTCGTCCTCACCTATGCTTGGGCCTTGAGCTTTTTTGCCCTGGGCGGGCTCAACCTATGGGTCGCATATTCCTACTCTATGGAAACTTGGGTCACTTTTAAATTTGCGGGCATGTTGGTGATCAACCTGTTTTTACTGGTGTGCACCTTCACCTACCTTTATCGTTGCGGTTTGTTGAGCGAAGCTAATCTGCCTAACCCGCAGGATAAAGATCCTGCCGACATCCATAAGTCTGATTAAACCCGAAAAGAGTCACTACTGATGATCCTTAAATGCCACATAAACCATGCAAATATTCTGCTGCTTGGACTCGCCAGTCTGTTGGCATCAACGGTGCAAGCCGCCTATATCTCTGACGAGTTGCGGGTGCCTTTGCGCAGCGGCCCCTCTGCCGAATATCGTATTATTCATAAAGGCCTGCCCAGCGGCACACAGTTAGACATTCTCAATACCGACCAAGCAAGCGGGTTCAGCGAAGTCATGACCTCTGACAACCGACAGGGGTGGCTGCGAACCCAATACCTCGTCGAGCAACCCATCGCAAGGATTCGCCTGTTGAGCACCGCAGATGACCTGAAAAAAGCCAATAAAGCACTTCGGGAGGCCAACACAGAAATCGACACCCTCTCGCAACGCAGTCTGCAACAGGAAGAACGACTCATCGAAAATAAGGCAAAGATTGACGCTTTAGAGATTGAGCTCGCCGAGATTAAACGGATTTCCGCTAACACACTGGATATCAACAAGAACAATCTCACACTCACCGAAATCAACGCCCGCCTGAGGGAGGAACTGGACGATTTATCGGAAAGTCACGCACGACTTTCAGACAATACAGAAAATCAAATGTTCATGATTGGCGGCGCGTTGCTGCTTCTGGGATTAATCACCGGCGCCCTTATCAAAGCGCGCCCTCAGCGCAGCGCCTGGAGCTGAAAAAATGACTGTACTGAGCGTGAACCTGAACAAGATTGCCTGGGTGCGAAACTCACGCGGCGGACATCGGCCTAGCGTCGTCGAAGCGGCCAGCATCGCCATTCAATCTGGCGCCAAGGGTATCACCGTGCATCCGCGACCAGATCAACGCCACATCAACCCCCGCGATGTTCATGATTTAGCCGTTCTGTTGGCCAATAAGCATCCTGAAATAGAGTTCAATATCGAGGGAAACCCAATGGCTGCGGCCGATGCACAGGGATATCCAGGCTTTGATGCCTTCGTCGAATCCCATCAGCCAGCTCAGGCCACGCTGGTTCCCGACAGCAACGACCAGCTGACCTCTGATCACGGCTTTGATCTCAGCCGGTTCGACACGGAACTGGCTGAACGTATTGCTCATTATCAAAGCCACGGGGCCCGGGTGAGCCTATTTATGGATCCTGACCTTGGTCAAATTGAGCAGGCTAAAGCACATGGCGCCGATCGCATCGAGCTGTATACGGGGCCATTCGCGCAATTATTTTGGAGCTACGGCGCCGATCACCAAGCCACGCAGACCAGTTTGCGGACCTATCAACACGCTGCTGAGTTTGCAACAAAGATCGGGTTAGGAGTCAACGCAGGCCATGATCTGGACCTGCAAAATCTTCCCGCATTTCTCAGCTTCACCACAGTGCAAGAGGTTTCAATTGGACACGCTCTGATCAGCGATGCCCTAGAAAGGGGACTAGCAACAGCGGTGAAAGAATACGTCAAGGTACTCACCAAATGATCGCAGTGCAGTGTTGCACAATCACCAATACAGCCTTTTGCATCTGATCTGCTTTGGGCTAAGATCTTCCTTATTAACGCGAGGCGCTCACCATGAAATTGTTCTCTTCAAAATTGTTAAACTGGGCACAAATAGCGGCTTTAGCGCTGATGCTCTCGTTAACGCTCAGCACAGCTCACGCAGCCAATCCTCGGGTCGCCATGGTCACCGACTTGGGCACAATCGAAATTGAGCTGCTTGAAAAAATGGCGCCGCGAACCGTCGAAAACTTCTTAAAACTCGTTGATAACCAGTTCTACGACGGGCTCATTTTCCACCGCGTCATCGCCAATTTCATGATTCAGGGCGGCGGTTATACTCCAGCGCTGGAATATAAACCTGCACCAGAAAACGTCCGCAATGAATCCTTCAACGGCGTGCGAAATTCTCGGGGGACCATCGCCATGGCAAGACGTGCTGATCCCGATTCAGCCAACTCTCAGTTTTTCATCAACGTACAAAACAACAGCAATCTCGACGCCCGCGGCGGCAACGCGGGATATACGGTCTTTGGGCGAGTGATATCAGGCATGGACGTTGTCGAGGCCATAGAGCTTGTGGACACACACCTGAAAAACGGTATGGCGGCAGTTCCAGAAGAGCCTGTTGTCATCATCAGCGTTACTCGTCTTTAATGCCAACATGCCCGCAGAGAAAAATAGCCTGACACCAAACCAGCAGATTTGATGTAGAATGCGCGGCTTTCCAACGCATAAGACACCATCATGCCAACTCTTCTCATCGCATCGGCAAGTGCACTCCTCCTTGCCGCTCTGGTTACCGCAACATCACAGTATGTCTGGCCCGACAGCGAGATAGCTCTGCTTGCAATCACCTTCGTCGCCCTATTGATCAACGGATTGTTCAATGCCCGACTGCGGCAGGGCCAAGTGAACTCAGCGCCCAAGCCTCGAGGTCAGGGCCGTCCGCAAAAAGCCACGCAGCGACGCCAACCGGACAACTCGAAAGCTCGAGACAACAAACGGGCGTCCTCTGGAAAAAATGGATCAAAAGCCAACGATGGCGAAGGTCGTGGCCGATCAAGAGGCAACTCGGGTAAATCAGAAGCAG
Source organism: Gammaproteobacteria bacterium UBA4421 (assembly GCA_002389675.1). GTDB lineage: Bacteria > Pseudomonadota > Gammaproteobacteria > Pseudomonadales > Azotimanducaceae > UBA4421. The sequence goes on along the minus strand of DGQF01000037.1, from coordinate 69,069 downwards.
CCAACACCGGACCTGAAGAAGAAGGCACCGTTAAATGGTTCAATCGCTCCAAAGGCTACGGCTTCATCGTGCGCGAAAACGGAGACGAGGTTTTTGTCCACCAACGCTCCATCATAACCCATGACAACCGACAAAGACCGGTACTGCGCGATGGCCAAAAAGTCACGTTCACGGTTACCGAGCTTGAGAAGGGCGATCAGGCAGAGGGTGTCAAAGGCATCGATTGACGGTCCACTATGCACATTAAAGAAACGTTAAGTCAGCGCATTGAAGCCGCATTCGCGCAACAAGAACTGGCAGGTAGCGCTATGGTGCAGGTCTCTAGCAGGCCGGAGCATGGCGACTATCAAGCCAACGGAGTGATGTCTGCCGCAAAGCGAGCAGGAAAAAACCCCCGCGACTTGGCGGGTTACCTGCTGGAAAAATTATCCATCGCAGACATTGCCAGCAGTGTCGAGGTCGCTGGACCGGGGTTTCTCAATATTAGATTAGCGCCTGCGTATCTGGCAACGGTCAATGCCGCGCAGATCGACCAAGCCGCAACCAGCCAAACCGTTGTTGTCGATTACTCTGCGCCAAACCTCGCAAAAGAAATGCATGTTGGCCATCTGCGCAGCACAATCATCGGTGATTGCATGGCCCGAGTTTTAGAGGCTCAAGGGCACCAAGTCATCCGTCAGAATCACGTCGGTGACTGGGGTACACAGTTCGGCATGCTGGTGACGTATCTCAACGACAGTGGCGCCAGTTCACAAACCCTTGCGGACCTCGAATCTTTTTATCGACAATCAAAAACACAGTTTGATCAGGATCAAGACTTCGCAAACCGCAGCCGGCAGGCCGTGGTGGCCTTACAGGCGGGAGACCCAGACACACGCGAAGCTTGGGCACACTTCATCGACATTTCCATGTCCCATTGCCAAAGCATCTACCAGCGTTTGAACGTCACGCTTACGCCGGAACATACTCAGGGAGAATCGACCTACAACCACGACTTACCGGCCGTGATCGAGGATCTGGAAGCTCAAGGCCTGCTGGTCGTATCTGACGGTGCTCAATGTGTTTTCCTGTCACAGTTCAAGACTAAAAAAGGTGAAATCCTGCCCGTAATTGTGCAAAAGTCTGATGGCGGCTATCTCTATGCCACCACCGATCTGGCTGCCATTCGATACCGCACGGGAACCTTAAACGCCGATCGAATACTGTATTTTACCGACGCACGCCAGGCCCTGCATTTCAAACAAATTTTTGCTGTATCGGCAGAAGCCGGGTTTAACCGCAGCAGTGCGCAACTCGAACATATGCCCTTTGGTGCCATGTTGGGCGCTGATGGTAAACCCTTTAAAACTAGGGCCGGCAGTGTTGTAAAATTAACCGAACTTCTCGATGAAGCGGAGCTGCGCGCGGCCCAATTAATTAAAGAAAAAAATTCACAGCTGGATCCACAAGAGATCCAAACCCTGAGTCGAATAATCGGCATCGGTGCCGTCAAATACGCAGACCTTTCTAAAAATCGCACAAGCGATTATCTGTTTGACTGGGATCAGATGATCAGCTTTGAAGGCAATACCGCCCCCTATCTGCAATACGCCTATACCCGCATACAAAGTGTGTTCACTAAAGGCGGCATTGACGCGGAAGCTTTACCCAAACAAACCGTGGCGGTAGACGAACCTGAACGCTTGCTGGCCGTGTCGATCGCGGCCTTCAACGATACGTTACGTGCCGTCAGCACAGAAGGTTACCCACACCTTCTATGCAACTACCTTTATGTCTTGGCCACGCAATTCACCCGCTTTTATGAGCTGTGTCCGATCTTATCCAGTGCAGGCGAGATACGCGAAAGGAGACTGGTGCTCGCCCACCAGACCGGATGCACCCTCAAAGCCGGATTAGCGTTATTGGGCATCGACGTGCCCAATAGGATGTAACTAGCCCGGCACTATCCCAACGCGGGCCTGGCGGGCATAGCGTAGGACTTAAGTGTCTCGGAAAAGTCCAGCAGGGTTTCAACGCCTGAAGCCTCCGCCTCTTTGCACCATAACGTCAGCGCTTGAATAACCTCGTCCATATTTCCACCACGTTTTGCCCAAATATCTAACAACTCCTCGTGAAGCCGATGAATCAGAGCAATGTTCTCGCTGCTTTGCACCGCCGCAGTGATATGGTTCCGGCCGTCTTGAGTTACCAATATCGCCTCGCGGCAAAGCACCTTTCTAGCTTTCTTGATCATCTTGCGTCGCGCAGCGTCTGCCTTGCGATATTCTTGCTCCATCACAGGCGCCACAACCTCCCGCGAATAACGCGCCATAACATTAAATCGGTCATTCAATAGTGCCCACGCCGCTTCTTTATCTAACGTTTTTTTACTCTCAATACGCTCCACAACTGGCCCAGTACTCATGACTTTTGCCATTCCAAACGCCGCAAAAAGCCGAATCCAAAACCAGCCAATGTCAAATTCGAAGGCTTTGACAGACAGCTTTGCAGAATTAGGATAGGTGTGGTGATTGTTATGTAACTCTTCACCGCCAATCAGAATACCCCAAGGCAAAATGTTTCGTGCCGCATCTGGACACTCAAAATTTCTGTATCCCCACCAATGCCCGATACCGTTGATGACGCCGGCGGCGAACAGCGGTATCCAAAGCATTTGCACCGCCCAAATCGTCAGTCCCAAGACCCCAAAAAGAGCCACATTAATAAATAACAAACTAACAATACCAGCCATCGGAAATCGGCTGTATAGATGGCGCTCAAGCCAATCATCCGGGCATCCTCTGCCGTACTTCTTAAGCGTTTCTTGGTTTTTTGATTCTTTGCGATAAGCCTCGACACCGCACCACATAATTTCACCGATGCCTTGCTGAACCGGGCTGTGCGGGTCTTCTTCTGTTTCGCATTTAACGTGGTGCTTGCGGTGAATGGCGGTCCATTCAAGTGTCCCCATGCCGGTGGTTAACCATAGCCAAGCTCGAAAAAAATGTTTCAATACGGGGTGTAACTCCAGGGCGCGATGCGCCGAGTGCCTATGCAAATATACCGTCACAGACACTATGGTAATGTGCGTCACTACCAGCGCGACCAACACCAGTTGCCAGACCGAGAGATCTAAGATGCCACCACGCAACCAATCCAAAATACCCACCACCCAATACTCCTTTTTGTGTTCTGGCTAACCGTCGAAAACATCGGAGCCGCATTGTGCGCACCATATACCAGTCGAGGGCTGATAAGACATCCAAGGCAACTTGCTGTCCTACAGTGTAATAGCCGCTGGAGTACAGCCAGATGTCATTCTCTGATAGGTTACACTATTGAGGTAACTCACCAAATTAGCAACCCCCGCACAAACCCATGCCTCAATACGCCCATTTAATTTCTGCAAACGCGCTAAAAACAGCTAACAACCCGGTCATTCTGGACTGTCGATTTCGGCTGGAAGATTCTGATTGGGGCTACAACGCTTTCCTGCAGGGGCATATTGCAGGTGCGCATTATGTTTCCCTAAACAAAGATCTATCCGGTCCACCGGGACTTGCTGGCAGGCATCCTCTGCCAAATCGAGAAAAATTTCTGCGCACGGCCAGAAGTTGGGGTATCACCTCGAGCCGTCAAGTTGTCGTCTATGACGACGTTGGGGGCGCCATGGCGGCACGCGCCTGGTGGTTGCTCAGGTGGATCGGACATGCCCAGGTTGCCGTTCTGGACGGTGGTCTTGCGACGTGGTCCGAACCGTTGATTTCCGGAAAAGCGGACCCAGCAGTTCGTGGTGATTTGCCCTTGAAGCCTCCACTGACTCAAACCATCACTATGCAGTCGCTTGCCTCACGAATCTCAACAAAAGACACCCCGCGATTAATCGATGCCCGCAGCCACACGCGCTGGGCTGGAAAGGAAGAACCGATTGACCCGGCCGCCGGTCACATTCCCGGGGCACTTTGCCTGCCTTTTCAAGACAACCTGACCCCTGACGGTCACTTTAAATCGGCAAAGACTCTTCGGCTGCGGTTTTCAAACGCGCTGACATCCGGGAAAACAGGTGATCTGGAACATCTAGTAGACGACGTTGTCTGTTACTGCGGCTCCGGAGTTACTGCGACCCACAATATTCTAGCAATGTGCATTGCAGGCCTGCGTGAGCCTCAGTTGTTTGCTGAGTCTTGGAGTGGATGGATTACCGATAAGGGCCGACCCATTAAAACCGATACCCTTCATTGAAGCCCTTAACCCCAGCAAAGATTACCTGGCACAGGAATCAACCTCGCTCATCGGACTATAACGACATTTATTCCAGTGACGACAGCATCAAAGAAAGCCAACGGGTCTTTACAGGTCCAGGTCAATTAATTGAGCGCGCACAAAAAGACCAATGTGTCTGCATTGGGGAACTGGGCTTCGGCACCGGCCTCAATTTCGCGGTCAGCGCCGAAACCATCCTGCATAAGACGCAGGCAAAATTAAGATTTATTGCCTTCGAAAAGCATCCATTGAGCATCGAGGATTGGCAGAAAGTCGTTAGCACTCGCGTGCGTCAACTCCCCGTCTATGCAGAATTATTAACGCAGCCCCTGCCTGTCCTAACAGGGTGGCACGAACGTACACTGGCCAACGGAAGAATTACCCTAACGGTGTACCACGGTGACGTTCACGATGGCCTTGAAGATCTTTGTGATCGACAGAGAAATCCAGTAAACATGTGGTTTTTAGATGGGTTCACACCCACCAAAAATCCAGACATGTGGACTTGCGAGCTCTATCGCAATATGGCGCGGCTATCAGACTTCGGCACAACCGTCACTACTTTCACCGCTGCAGGCCACGTTCGCCGGGGTCTGCAAAATGTTGGTTTTACCATGCGGCGCGTGGACCAAACCGGCGCAAAACGACACTCTTTGGCCGGTTTCTATAGCTTAGAGCATGATCGTGCGGCATCAACACCGCCAAAACGCGTGCACATACACGGCGCAGGTATCGGCGGCGCCACTGTCGCTCGACACCTCGCGGAAGCCGGTGTGACGGTCGAGGTTTACGATCCTAATGGCATTGCCGGTGGCGCCTCTGGCATACCCGCGTCAGTCGTCCATTCACGTCTGATGGCAGATCAGAGCCTCACCGCGGACCTGCGATGCAGCGCTTTTCACTATGCAAGCAACTACCTACCTCGTTTTAAGGGCTGGAACCCCGGGGGTGTATTACAACTTCAAGGGCCGACGCTAAGCCCGCAAAAAATGAACCAAATCAGCGCGCTATACGGGGCAAAAAACCCCGATCAAGCCCCTTGGATTCAGCATCTATCCGCGGAACAAAGCCGAGAGATCGCCAACGCATCAATACATCAAGAGACGCTTTTGTTCCCCAGCGCGGGTTACCTCAACACACCCCAAGCGTGCTCAGATTTACTCGAGCATCCCGCGATTCATGTGCACAATCATCAAGCCGGCAGGCTGGCAGACGCCCCTAACGTTTTATGCACCGCTACCGCCACACGTCAATTTGGCGGGTGCCAACATTTGGAAATCACCGATGTGTTTGGTCAAATCGATCACTATCGCACCCCTGATCCCATCAGCGGTATCGCCGTAGTGGGCAATGGTTATCTGATACCCACTCCGAACGGATGTTTTGTGGGCGCGTCATATGAGCGAACTGCCTGGACACAATCTGAGGCCATCGTTCACAACCTAAGACTCAACCAGCACCTTTTAACACCCGCGCAGATGACCTGGATCCGAAGCACACGTGGCGCTCGCGCAACCACCAGTGACCGCAACCCCATCGTAGGTCGACTCAATCCTGAAAAAAGCCCAGTAGACGATGATGCCGGCACAGCTGTGTGGCTAGCGACGGCTTTTGGTTCTATTGGATGCAGCCTTGCGCCGCTGGCGGCTGCCTGCGTCAGCGCCGAGATACTTGGCTGGCTACCGCCAATAAACACTCAGATTTACAAAATATTGCAACCCCAACGTTTTGCGGAACGTCAGGCCAGACGAGGGTATCGCCACATCGCTGCGCCTAACGCCGACTAGCCTTTACCAGCAAGCACCCGAACGTTAATCACCGCTTCAATTGCACCGATGGCGTCCAACAAACCCTGATCGGGCCGCGCCTCTAAATCGATTAAATTGTAAGCCACATCATCTCGGCTCTTATTGATCAGATCAATGACATTGATATTTCGCTCCGCCAACACAGAGGTCATTTGACCCAGCAAACCAGGCACATTCCGATTGGTCACCGCAATACGAAAACCGTTGACAGATTCCATGCTGACCGCGGGATAGTTAACTGAATTTGTAATGCTGCCTGTCTCTAAAAAACGGATCAGTTGCTCCGCCGCCATCACTGCACAGTTCTCTTCTGCTTCCTCGGTGCTGGCCCCGAGGTGAGGGGTCAACATTACCCGGGGATCATCGATCAGACCTGGAACCGGGAAATCCGCAACATATTTACCTACTTTGCCCGACGCCAGCGCAGCGGTTAGCGCGCCTGTGTCAACTATCGGTTGCCGAGCAAAGTTTAGCAGTGCACTACCGTCTTTGAAGGCCGACAGACTTTCTGCATTGATCATACCCTCAGTCGCGGGCATCAACGGCACGTGTATTGTCACAAAGTCGGCTTGCGCAAAAAGTCCGGCCAGATTTTCCATACGCTCAACTTCGGCGGGAATTCGCCAGGCGGCCTCCACAGACAATGCCGGGTCATAGCCTAAGACCCGCATACCCATATCCAAACCCGCTCTAGCAACCATGGACCCGATCGCGCCAAGTCCAACAACACCCAAGCTTTTACCCACCAATTCTCGGCCTTTGAATCGCTTTTTTTCAGCTTCAACGCGACTATTTAGGTCGGCTTCATCTGTGATTGAGGCGAGGCTACGCACGTAATCAATGCCTCCATAGACATCACGCGAGGACAATAACAAAGCGGTGAGAACCAATTCTTTAACCGAATTTGCGTTGGCCCCTGGTGTATTGAAAACCACAATGCCGCGATCAGAGCAGGCCTGAACAGGCACGTTGTTCACACCTGCGCCCGCTCGAGCAACCGCACAAACCTGACTGCCGATTTCCTCTACCTTGAGCTTGTGGCTGCGCAACAACAATGCATCCGGATCGCCAGAATCTGGCGACACGGCATACTTGGCAGGACTGAAACGCTCGAGGCCCACCGAAGCTATGGCGTTATAAGTGCGAATGTTATACATGATGTTGACCGTGATGTTGGGAGATTTCGAGAGCGGCGCACGGTAGGGGGAGCCCCTTAAAAAGTCAAGGTTGAAGCATTCAGCCTGACCATCGATTCAATTCATCCAACAACAAAGCTGTCGCGTCGTTCGTCGCCGATTGTGCCATTACGCTTACGTACTGTAACTGAGCGGCCAATACGCGATCAAGCGCCTCCACTAAAGTCTCCGGGGCAAGATCTTGCTCTTGAAGCACTGCGCTGAAGCCGTGTTTTTCGCCGTATTCGGCGTTCGCCAATTGATCTCCCCGCGACACCTTCGCAGCCAAAGGCACCAATAGGTGCGGCTTGTGCAGAGCCAGCAGCTCAAAAAAAGCGTTGGCCCCGGCGCGCGACAACACAACATCAGCGGCAGCCAACATATCCCCCCAATGCTTATCGATAAATTCTCGCTGAACGTACCCCGGATTGCTCGATTGATCAGTTTTTCCCCGACCACACACATGCAAGATATCAAAGCGCCGGCCCAACTGCGGCAACGCCGCTCGCACCGCCTCGTTGAGCGCATCTGCACCAAGGCTTCCGCCGGTCACCACCAATACTGGTTTTTGACCATCAAACCCCAAACGGGATCGGCCACGCTGCTTGTCTCCACTGAGGATTTCTGACCGCACCGGATTGCCCGTGTACACCACTCGAACGCGCCGATGTCGCACGGGTGTGGAGATAAAACTCAAACAAAGCGTCTTGACAAAAGGCAGAACCAAACGATTCGCGAGCCCCGGGGTCAGATCACTTTCGTGTGCGACCACCGGCACCCGCCGCAGCCAGGCAGCAAACACTACCGGAAACGACACAAAGCCACCCTTTGAAAAAACGACCTGCGGCCGGTATTGACCAATCAACCGATAGGCCTGAACAATCCCGCGCAGCGTGCGCCCAATATCCGTGAAATTTTGCCAAGAAAAATAGCGCCTTAATTTTCCCGCAGAAATCGCAACACAATCAATACCGCTACCCTCTAGCCAGCCAACTTCGGCGCCGGAGTGAGTACCCACAAACAACACCTCACTTCCCTGCTCACGCAAAGCGCGAATCAGCGGCAGGGCCGGCAGCACATGACCGGCAGATCCCCCGCCTACCATCAGAATCCGCATCAATAACCCAACACTTGTTTTAACAACGGTATGGTTATTTTTTGCTGCGCCACTAACGAGGCCGCGTCCAAGAGATCCAGATCTGCCAGCAATGCGCCAAGCTCTCTCGGGCCACGCGCCATCCAGTAATCCAAGACTGCGCGGGTCAAAACATACCCGCGCTGCTGTGCCCGTTCAGATAATATTTGCATTTTTTCACCATCCTGCGGCGGGCGCAGGTGAAAGTGCTGCAGGCTACGCATGCGCGAGGATACATCAAGCGTCACAAACTCTTGGCTCGACGCTGTCTGCTGATGGGTGACCAATAACCGGCCTTGCGCAAACAGCAGGCGCTGATATATCGCCAAAACCATCATCTCAAGTTCCAGATGACCTATAAGCACCTCTACATCGTCTAAAGCAACCAAATCCCCGCCTTGGCTTGCGCTCTGCAATTGCGAAACCAACCGGTCAGGGTCCTCAGCGTATTGGGCACAGGCAATATAAACCGCCTGCTCACCCCGTTCCTGAGCCTGCAGACAGGCCCCTTTGAGTAGATGACTTCGACCACTGCCATGCCCTCCAAACAGCCAAACACCCTGAAATGACGCGTTTTGTGCCGTCAAAACCGCCAGCAATTCCGCATTGCGTCCCGGTACAAAATTATCCAGTCGCTGTTCCAAAGGCAAATCGATCGCCAACGTATACTGACGCGGTCTAGACATCTTGGCGCCGCCCGCACACGTCAATCAAGACGACGAAAAGCGCCGCGGCCGTGCTTGTACAGCTTGCGCTTTTGTCCAGCGCGATGGGCTTTAGATCCCCAGATAACCATATAGTCCAGACCCGAACTCACGCCCAATACCGCCAGAATATAAAAACAAGGGACCGTGGCGCCTGCAGCGATATCGGCCACTAAACCCAACGGCAAAAAACTGCCCATCAACAAACAAAGCGTGACAAATTGCATCGCGGTATTTGCCTTACTCAACAACGTCGGAGAAATTTCCACCTCTTCGTAGAGCAGCTTGAATACGCCTGCGCCGATCACGATCATAAAATCTCGAAAAAGCACTATCAGAGCCAACCAAACAGGGATATGGCCTTGATAGGTAAAGACAATAAATATGGCCGCCACTAGAAACTTATCAGCCAGAGGGTCTAACGATGCCCCCAACTTGCTCATCCAACCAAATCGGCGTGCCAAAAATCCGTCAAGCGCATCTGAAACGCCAGCGACTACCATCAATACAAACGCCTCCAAAAAACGCGACTCCCAAAGCATCCAAGCCGTAGGCAACACAAGCACAATACGCAAGATCGTGATGATATTGGGTAAGTTCGACACGATTAGCCTCGCCAGATGAGCTGCAAATCAAGCCCCCTGTGTTGTCCATCTTTTGCCAAATAACCCTCTGCGGTGAGCAACATCAAAAGTTGCCCCAACTCCGCGTGACTGCTCAGCGCAACTCGCATAACACCCGCTTCTAAACCCTTAATCGCCACTCGCTGAATGAACTCCAAATTTTCCAGATATGACATTAATGCTGCATAATCCTGAGCACTGCTCAAGCCGGTAATCGACACTTTTTGGGCCTGCAATGGCCTGGGCAGAACAGCATACTTCTCAGCTAACCAATCCGCGAGACTATCAATGCCCCGGTTCGCCGCTTCTTGAGCGGAGACGCCGGCAAAGTTCTCGGCCACCACCCCGCCATCAACCCACACTTCCCAATCGCCCTGATAGGGTCGGCCTGTGACGAGACGGTTGCGATCAAAATTGGCGCGCCCGACCAGCACGTAATCCGCTTTGTAACGCGCAGACGCCGCATCTAAAGACAATCCAATTTTGCCCCATACATCGGCTGATCCAAGCGTCAACGTATCGGTCAAGTCCATCAACGGCAAGGTTAAAAATAAGCCACGTTGTGCAGAGCGCCGCCTTAGGTGTTCAATCAATGGATGGTTGCTGGCACCGTTTAGCACCACTCGCTCACCTGCCTCTTCAACCACCATCCAAACCAATACACTCGGTCGTTTCGCCCACCAAACCGGCAATTGCGCAACGCTAATCAGGTTTTGCACCGCAGCTTCTTGAAACGTCACTTTTAAGAAGCGCGCCTGCACGCCGGAGGGCAACTCACGAGAGATAAATACAAATTGATTATAGTAGGCTTCAGGGGTTGCCAGCGCCGTTAGGACTGCCGTACTGCGGGGCACAGACACCAAGCCCGTTAATCGCGTCAACACCACCAACAATCCTTCTGCAGATACTCGCTTGCGTTCCGCCAAAGACTGCGCCTCTACCGGCAGTTCAACTGTATACAGCCAAGCCGCATCGTTCAGAGCGAACCCTCTAATGGGCAGCCAGCACAAAATCAGCAAGCAAACGCTCGCCGCCAGCCTGATCATCAACGTTAACCCCCCGATAGCACACCACCTCTAATTGTTTTCGCCAATTTTGCCACGGCTCCCGCAGCATAGCGATTTTCGGGGAAAAATAGAAAATGACAAGGCCGCAAATCTGCTAAACTTGTTTTGCTCTTGTCGACCCTTGCATTAGGAGATCTCACGTTGTCAAAAGACCGTACTGCCAACCCAACCGGCGGCCTGACCTATAAATCGGCCGGCGTAGATATTGATGCCGGAGCCGAATTGGTGCGACGTATCGGTAGCGCCTGCAAAGCCACTCATCGCCCTGAGATGTTGACAGGACTCGGGGGGTTCGCCGCTATGACGGAAATTCCCAGCGGCTATCGTGAACCCGTGCTGGTTTCCGGTACAGATGGCGTAGGCACCAAACTTAAGCTGGCCATCGACCATCAGCGACATAGTGGTGTCGGTCAAGATCTTGTCGCGATGTGTGTGAATGATGTACTCGTTGCAGGTGCAGAGCCGTTTCTGTTCTTAGACTACTATGCAACCGGCACTCTAGATTTGGACACCGCGGCAGAGGTGATCAACGGCATTGCAAACGGATGCCTGCTCGCTGGGTGCTCTCTAGCAGGCGGCGAGACGGCGGAAATGCCCGGATTTTATCAGGGAGAAGAATACGACCTCGCCGGGTTCTGTGTCGGCGTCGTCGAAAAAAGTAAGATTATCTCAGGCGACAACGTCACCGTCGGTGACATCATTATCGGCCTCCCGAGCTCAGGCGCGCACAGCAACGGTTATTCTCTGATTCGGCGGGTCCTGGACCATCAATCCCCCCCCCTTGATGACAGGCTGTTAGACCTGTTGTTGGCACCTACCCGAATTTATGTCAAACCGGTACTGGCCCTGCTAAAGGATGACACGGTCGACGTCAATGCGATGGTGCATATCACCGGGGGCGGCTTTTACGAAAATGTTCCACGAGTCCTCAAAAATCCGGATCATGCCGCATTGATTAACCGAGATTCCTGGCAATGGCCCGAACTATTCAATTGGTTGCAGACAAACGGCAATATCGCGAATCAAGAGATGCTTACCACCTTCAACTGCGGCATCGGGTTTTTGATGATCGTTAGCGCAGAGAGTGCTGACGCCGCCATGCACCAATTGGCCGAGAGTGGCGAAAAACCAGTGGTCATCGGCGAAATTGTCTCTAAATCCCACACCCCCGCGCCCAACGAATTGCTACTGATGTGATGCACAATCATGCGGCATCAGGGCCGCTGCGCTAAGGACGCGGCAGCGTCACGCCCACTTGACCCTGATATTTACCACCGCGATCTTTATAGGTTGTATGGCATCGCTCGTCTGACTGAAAAAACAGCATTTGGGCAACACCTTCATTCGCGTAGATTTTTGCCGGCAGCGTGGTTGTATTGGAGAACTCCAGCGTGACATGCCCTTCCCACTCTGGTTCCAAAGGCGTCACATTGACAATTATGCCACAGCGGGCATATGTCGACTTGCCCAGACAAATGGTCAATACATCTTCGGGAATGCGGAAATATTCAACCGTTCTGGCTAACGCAAATGAATTTGGAGGGATGATACAAAATGAACCTTCCACATCCACAAAACTGCGCTCATCAAACGCCTTGGGATCTACCGTGGCGGAATGGATATTCGTAAACACCTTAAATTGTGGCGCACAGCGAACGTCGTAGCCGTAGCTGGACGTACCATATGAAATAACTTTTTGGTCACCTCTATGGCGCACTTGCCCCGCCTCAAAAGGTTCAATCATGCCTTTTTCCGCTTGCTCAATAATCCAGCGATCTGCCTTTATCGTCATAATTACCTCTCAGTCATCCGCCATGGAAATGGCTGGACCAGTTTGCTCAGCACCCCACAGACGCGCCGTCAAATGACGCGCAGCATCACGATAAATCGCGCTAATGGCTGAGTCTGGCGCTGCCCGCACAGAGGGCATACCGCCATCAGCTTGTTCGCGAATAGACCGATCTAGGGGCAATTCGGCCAGCAGCGGCACCTGCAGGCGATCCGCTATTGTTTTACCACCACCTTGTCCAAATAAATGGCTCTCGTGCCCACATTCGGCACAGCGATGGACACTCATATTTTCAATCAAGCCGAGTACCGGAATATCCACCTTTGCAAACATCTCAATCCCTTTGACCGCATCGAGCAGGGCAATATCTTGAGGTGTCGTCACAATCACCGCTCCCGACACCGGCACTTTCTGAGATAACGTCAGTTGAATATCACCCGTGCCCGGCGGCATATCAACAATCAAATAGTCCAGGTCCTGCCAAAGCGTTTGGGTCAGAATCTGCTGAAGCGCGCCACTGGCCATGGGGCCGCGCCAAACCATCGGTGTATCGTCATTCACCATGAAACTCATCGACATGGCTTTGAGCCCATGTGCACGAATCGGCTCAAAATATTTTCCGTCCTTGACCACCGGACGCTTACCGCCAGCAACTCCCAACATCATACCTTGACTGGGACCGTAGATGTCTGCGTCCAATAAACCAACCTTGGCCCCTTCTGCATCCAAAGCCAATGCCAGATTAACAGCAGTAGTGGATTTCCCTACGCCGCCTTTGCCTGACGCCACTGCGATAATGTGTTTGACCTGCTCAAAACCCGGGCCTGCCGGTGCACTAAACTGCACATCCAACTCGACGTCATCGCTGTTGAGAAATTGAGCCAATTGGCGACTCAATTGCTGTGTATATCCCAAAGCCGGATAACCCAACGTAACCGATATACGCTTACCACTGGTTAAAATTCGGGCACCCAGCTCGCCCCAGCTTTTCCCGAGATATGGATCTATAAATTCTTCGACCTTCATCGTACTCAATATGCTCCGATTCGCTGCAGGGCGGTAAGTATATGCATGCCTGTGTTGAGCTCAATCTAAACTGCACTGCAGAGCCAAGATCAAGCCATATCGGTGAAAGACTTTGTTGCCGACAGCCGCTTTGGTTAGACTAGCGTGTTACTTCTTTTTGCTCCTTTTAATCACACAGGCAGAAATCACCCTCATGGCACGCAGAATTTTGGCAACCAGCGCGCTGCCCAACGCAAATGGCCCCATCCATTTAGGGCACATGTTGGAGCATATTCAAACGGACATTTGGGTTCGTTTTCAGCGCATGCGCGGCCACGAAATTTACTATGTGTGCGCCGACGACACCCACGGCACGGCAACCATGATTCGCGCTGAGGCAGCAGGCATTGCGCCGGAAGAATTGATTGAGGGCATGCGCCAGGATCATCTTCGGGACTTTAACGGCTTTGACATCGTCTACGACAACTACTATTCCACCCACTCAGACGAAAATCGCGCTTTTGCTGAACAGATTTTTGAGCGGCTCCAAAAGCGGGGCTTAATTTTCACCAAACACATAGAGCAGCTCTACGACCCCGAGAAAAAACTATTTCTCGCAGATCGCTTTGTCATCGGCACCTGCCCAAAATGTGGCGCCCAAGATCAATATGGTGACAACTGTGAAGCCTGCGCAGCGACCTACAGTGCCACCGATCTGCGCAACGCACGATCTGTTTATTCCGGCGCGGAACCGGAACTGCGTGAAGCAGAACATTATTTTTTTGACCTCGCACAATATACGGACTACCTCAAAGCATGGACCAGATCATCTGCCCTGCAGCAAGAGGTTTCTAATAAACTTTCGGAGTGGCTTGAGGGTGGCCTGAAAGCATGGGACATATCAAGAGACGCACCCTACTTTGGCTTTCTTATCCCAGGCACTTTAGATAAATATTTTTATGTCTGGATGGATGCTCCGATTGGCTACATGGCCAGTTTTAAGAATTTCTGCGATAGCAACGGAAATATTAACTTCGACGATTTCTGGAACCCACAAAGCAACTGCGAAGTGCATCATTTCATCGGCAAAGACATCATCAATTTTCACGCTTTATTCTGGCCATCTGTTCTGGACGGCGCCGATTTTCGAACGCCGACCCGGATACATACACACGGATTCATTACCGTAAACGGCACTAAAATGTCAAAGTCCAGGGGCACCTTTATCACCGCGGCAGACTACTTACGTTATCTCAGCCCCGACTACCTGCGCTACTACTACGCCACAAAACTCAATGGCTCGGCAGATGACATCGATATCAATCTGGAAGATTTTGTACAACGGGTGAACTCGGATCTTGTCGGTAAAGTCATCAACATCGCAAGCCGCTGTGCGGGCTTTTTGAACAAACGATTTGAAGGGCAACTAGCCGAAACAATTCACAATCAAGATTTATGGCGCACCTTCACAGACACAGCCGACATCATTGCAGAGCACTACGAGCGGGGCGATACCAGCAAAGCGGTGCGTGAAGTTACCGCTCTGGCAGACCTGGCCAATCAATATATCGCCGAGCATGCACCATGGCAGCTCAATAAGGATCCTGACCAGAGCGAACTTTTACAACTCGTTTGCAGTCAAGCCATTAATATGTTCCGCACGCTGGCCATCTATCTTGCGCCTGTCTTGCCAAGCATGGCCGAGAAAACTGAGGCTTTTCTGAACGTCGCGCCACTCACCTGGCAGGATGTGCGCGCGCCACTGCGCGCACACCGCATCAACAATTTCTCTGCAATGCTCACCCGCATGGACATTAAAACCGTTGACGCGCTGGTTGAGGCCTCCGCAAAATCAGGTCAGGAAACAGAGAGTCAACCCGCGACAACCCGCACACAAACTGAGCCGACGTTGACTGAATCTACCATCAGCATCGAAGATTTTGACAAGATCAAACTGAAAGTTGCAAGAATTATCGACGCGCAAGAGGTTCAAGGAGCAGACAAATTGTTGCAATTGACACTCGATGTCGGCGATCACCAAAGGCAGGTTTTCTCGGGTATTCGCGAAGCTTATGCCCCCCAAGATCTAATTGGCAGACTGACAATTGTTGTCGCCAATCTTGCCCCACGCACCATGCGCTTTGGGGTCTCTCAAGGCATGATACTGGCGGCCGGCCCTGGCGGCAGCGACCTGTTTTTACTCAACCCAGACACCGGCGCAACACCGGGGATGGACGTCGGCTGACCGGAGCATCTTGGCATGGCTGACCTCGCCTTACTGCTAATTGGCGCGCTGCTAGTGAATAATTTTGTGCTGGCTCAGTTCTTGGGCTTGTGCCCATTTATGGGGATTACCAAAGGCTACGACACCGCGCTGGCGACTGGCATCGCCACCACTTTTGTCCTGTCCTTTTCCGCGTTGTGTGCGCACCTTTTGTACCACGGCATTTTAGCGCCATTGGGCCTGGAATATCTGCGCATCATCCTGTTTATAGTGGTCATCGCAGGCGTTGTGCAATTAGTCAAATACTATCTGCAGGCCACCTCTCCAGTGCTTCATCAGCTTCTGGGTATTTATTTACCTTTGATCACCAGCAATTGTGCTGTTTTGGGTGTTGCCTTGCTGGCAATTAATGCCAATTTAAACACACTAGAAACATTGATCTTCAGTTTGGGTGCATCCGGCGGATTTACAGGCGTCATGGTGCTGTTTGGCGCCATACGCGAGGTCATCGACCATGACGACGTGCCGGCAGCATTTCGCGGCACCCCTTTGGCACTGGTGACCGCCGGACTAATGAGCTTGGCGTTTATGGGTTTTCAAGGATTAGCCGGGTGACCTTATGGATAACCCCACTGTTACTGGTTGCCGCATTACTCATGTTTGCAATTGCCTATGCCCGCCTGGTGAAGACTTACCCGCTCAAAACAGATGCTCTGGTGGACACCGTCGACCTTTTATTGCCGCAAACCCAGTGTGCACAATGCGGCTATCCAGGATGCCGACCCTACGCAGAAGCCGTGGTGCACCAGCACGCAGCGCTTAATCTGTGTCCACCGGGCGGCCAACAGGTTCACATCGCCCTGACCGAATTGATTGGCGAGACGGAACCCACGCTGGCACCGCAGCCGTCCGGCGCAATGGTCGCATACATCAATGAAAATGAATGTATCGGGTGCACCTTATGTTTACCGCCCTGTCCGGTTGACGCCATTGTTGGCGCAAGCAATCTCATGCATACCGTGGTCAAAGATCAATGCACTGGCTGTGAGTTATGCATCCCCGCCTGCCCTGTCGATTGCATCACGCTCTTACCCGCGCCAGAAAGAGCGATCAACACTCGACACAAAAAGCCACGGCTGACAGCCAAAAAAACGCTTTCGACAAACAATCAGCGCTCTACTGAACGTCCGACAACCGTCTCCCACGGGTGTATCAATTGTGGCCAATGTAACCCCGTATGCCCCGTCAACCTGTCCGCACAAGAACTCTTTCAGGCTTTAAATACATCCCAAAGGCATGTTGCTACCAATCACTTGGGCTTGATGAATTGCATTGAATGTGGCCTGTGTGACCGTGCTTGCCCTTCACAAATCCCGCTAGCTCATATCTTTGCCGAAGCTAAAGACATAGAAGCAACCCTCGAGCTGGAAGATAAAGCCAAACAGCACTACAAAAATCGCTACCACGCCCACTTGGCGCGCATCGCCAGAGAAGAGCAAACATCCTTGAGCAAACGCGAGCAACGACTCAAAAATGCAGGACGGTGGTCGTGAGGACACCCCACGTCATGACTTGGGTCCTCGTCGCATTGCTGCCCGGGTTGGGCGCCATGACCTATGTCTGGGGAATCGGCATTGTTTATAACGTTGCCTTGCTCAGCATCATTTGTCTTGCCACCGAGGCAGCCGCTGTGTTTGCTAAACAGGCCTTAGGCAACGCTCCCGGCGAAAACACAGTGAAAAAATGGTCTGGCCATCTGTTTGACGGCAGCACTTTAGTGACGGCTTGGTTGATTGCCATTTGCCTGCCACCCTTCACCAACTTTGGCATTCTAAGCCTGGCTGGGCTGGCAGCAATCGGCCTGGCTAAGCACGCCTACGGCGGCTTGGGCAGGAATATTTTCAACCCCGCCATGGTCGGTTACGCGGTGATACTGGTTTCTTTTCCCAGCCATCTTGCACTTTGGCCAGCCTCCAGCGATGGCGGCATAGATCATCTGACCGGCGCAACCATACTTTCTGATTTTCGTTACCGCGTAGGGATAACAACAACCGAATTTACAAGCTTGTTCGCCCCAAATCTTCAAGACCAGCGACTCATTGCTTACAGCTTTTTAGCCGGCGGTCTATTTTTACTGGTCAAAAAATTACTCGCGTGGCGGATACCGGTGAGTATGCTGGCAGGTGTGGGTTTTGCCGCATTGTTCGGTTACGATCAGGGCTCTTCAATGAGTTCAGGGTCAGCTGTATTCCATTGGACCAGCGGGGGCTTTATCGCAGCGGCTTTTTTTGTTGCCACGGATCCGGTGACACATCCTCGCGGCGCGCGCCCACAAATCATTTTTGGATTCACCGTAGGTTTGATGACCTACCTAATACGCGCCTACGGGACTTTTCCAGACGGTATTGCATTTGCAATTCTATTCGCCAATTGCTTGACACCACTGATGAACCGCATGGCGACTCGCCATACAACCACACCAAAGCCCGATGCTTAGACGCGCGCTTTCACTTTGCCTGATTGGAGGTCTTTGCGGCATCCTGCTCGTTGGAACCTATATTTTCACCGCAGAGCCGATACGACTGAACCGCGAGGCCAACGCCCGAGCGCTTGCGGCGCAAATGTTGGGCGCACCGATACCGGCAGACATCAATATCGAAAACCCGATATACGGCTCCTGTGCAAATTGGTTATTTCAACACATCACCACCAACGGCTACGCCGGCGATATAGGATGGCTGGTACTTTGGGAGCGCGAAAAAAACACGATGACCATACGAGTTACCGACCACAGAGAAACACCCGGTATCGGCGATTTCATTGACCATACCAGAGATCAGTGGATCACCAAAAACGACGGCATGGAGCCATTGGCACACGCCAATATAGACAACGTAAGCGGGGCAACCGTCACCACCAACGCGTTGCGCGCCGCAGCAACCGCGGCCTCCGTAAACTTTAAGCGTTTCTGTGAATAGCGTGGCCCAAACTTTCAGCACGGCCGCATTGCAACGCAATCCGGCTTGGGCACAGTTGCTTGGACTGTGCCCTTTGTTGGCAGTCAGTTCTACCTTAATCAATGCCATCGGTTTAGCCCTAGCCAGCACATTTGTGGTCATTGGCAGCAACGTCTGTATTTCTGCATTACGACGAATTATTCCCGATGCGGCTCGACTGCCTTGCTTTGTGCTAATTATTGCAACTTTTACCACCATGACGACGCTCGTTTTAGAAGCATTTGCCTATACGCTTTACATAAAAATTGCACTATTTGTTCAAATCATCGTCACCAACTGCATGATTCTGGGTCGCGCCGAAGTCTTTGCGAGCAAACAAAACATCACGGCCACTTTCTTCGATGCATTGGGCACGGCTTGCGGTTTCACTCTGGCGCTGGTGTCGCTCGGTGTGGTCCGCGAAATATTAGCCTATGGCACGCTGCTCGCGGGCGCCCACACCCTTTTTGGCCCCACCGCCAACAACTGGACAATCCAGCTGATGGATCAGGGTCTATTACCTTTGGCCGCATATGCTCCAGGCGCATTTCTCGTGGCAGGACTTCTATTTGCATGTGTTAGAACCTTGCGTAGCTTTAAAAAAATACCACCCCCAAAGTCTCAATCATTAATCCAAGATTAAACAGTTATGAACACCGCAAAACGCACCCAAATTTTTACTCGTCTACGAGAACAAAACCCAAATCCCACCACCGAACTCAACTACACCACGCCTTTTGAACTCTTGATCGCGGTCATTCTCTCCGCACAAGCTACCGACGTCAGCGTCAACAAGGCCATCGGGCCGCTTTTTGAAAAGGCCAATACACCCAAAGCCATCTACGACCTTGGTGTTGAAAATCTGAAGGACTATATAAAGACCATTGGACTGTTTAATACCAAAGCCGCCAACGTGATCAAAACCTGTCAAATACTTCACGAAGAGTACGGCGGTGCGGTGCCGCAGGAAAGATCCGCTCTGGAGGCGCTACCGGGCGTAGGCCGCAAGACAGCCAACGTTGTCCTCAATACTGCATTTGGTCACCCAACGATGGCTGTCGACACGCATATCTTCCGCGTATCCAACCGCACAAAACTGGCCACTGGCGCCAACGTAATGCAAGTTGAGAAAAAATTACTCAAAGTCATACCTGAGCCTTTTATCCGAGACGCCCACCACTGGCTGATCTTACACGGCCGCTATATTTGTGTCGCCCGCAAACCACGATGCGGCGCTTGTTTGATTGAGGATCTTTGCGAGTTTAAAGACAAAGTAGAAGTGGGCGATTAACCCGCTGTGCAGCCGTAATCTACAAATCGACCAACGTAACCTGATCAATCGCAGCACCTAAGAAATAGCCGCCCACCCGGCGAAAACGAGTCTCTCCGTCTGTCGCAAAATAGGTGACACGGCCAGCACCGTGCGCACGATTCAACCGCGCGCTTATTAAACCCTGGGCAACCGCTAGCGCCGTGGTTTGCGCGCTGTCTACAATGACTGTTTTACTGGGCAGTAACGCCGCCAGCGCATCGCGAAATACGGGAAAATGCGTGCAACCCAGCAATAACGTATTTGCCCCGCTTGCTTCAAAGCCGCCCAATGCATGCCTGAGTACCGCCCCCTCAAATTCAGACGTTTGCCCGCCCTGCTCAGCAAGCGTGACCCACAGGGGGGCCGCGCGCCCATAAACAGCCAGCCGCGGCGCCAGCGATGTCAAAGCGCCTTGATAAGCGCCGGAAGCGATTGTGCTTTCGGTGGCAACTACCCAAATGCCACTGCTACCCGCGGCTGTCACCGCCGCCTGCGCGCCAGCTTCTACGACGCCATAAACCGGTAATGGCGCGAATACCTGCTCGAGATGTTGCAGTGCATAGGCGGAGGCTGTATTGCAGGCAATGACCAGAGACTTGATTCCCTGATCGACCAATAGTTGAGTGGCTTGAGCGGCATAACGGCGCACCGTCTTTGGGGATTTGGTACCGTAGGGTAGTCGGGCAGTATCCCCAAGGTACAAAAAATCTTCCTGTGGAAGTGCCCGCTTGAGGGCAGCCAGCACGGTGAGTCCCCCCATCCCAGAGTCAAAAACACCTATCGGCAATGTGTTGTCTTTCGTCACTTAGATACCCTGTGCTCAGATCGCCTCTTCTCGCTGGTAGCCGCGCCCGCACCTGGCCAAGTATTTGCTACAACGCCCAGCTAGGCGCTTAACTAAAGATACTTTCGGCCGCGCTTCGCCCCAAGCCGCAGACGCAGGGCATTGAGCTTGATAAAACCACCGGCGTCTTCTTGGTTATAAGCACCTTGATCGTCCTCAAAGGTCACTACATCTGCATCGTAAAGGCTGTCTGTCGATGAGTCACGACCCACTACAGAAACCGCACCTTTAAACAGTCGCAGCGTCACCGTGCCGTTCACCACTTTCTGTGATTCATCAATCAGGGCCTGCAAGACCGCTCGCTCTGGCGACCACCAGTAGCCGTTGTATATAATCTTTGCATAACGGGGCATCAACTCATCTTTCAAATGCCCCACTTCGCGATCGAGGGTTACCGACTCCATCGCACGGTGTGCCTTTAACAGAATCGTACCCCCAGGCGTCTCATAGCACCCTCTGGATTTCATACCAACAAAGCGATTTTCAACGATATCGCTTCGACCAATCCCGTGTGCCCCTCCTACTTGGTTCAGCGCTAACAACAAGGCACCCGGCGACATGGGCACGCCATTAAGCGAAACCGGGTCTCCGGCTACGAAACCCAGTTCAATGGTCGCCGCTTCGTCCGGAGCATGCTCGGGCGCCACCGTCCATCTCCACATTGCCTCGTCAGCAGGTTGAGCCGGATCCTCCAAACCACCACCTTCGTATGAGATGTGCAGCAAATTTGCATCCATCGAATAAGGCGATTTCTGTCCTCGCTGATAATCCACAGGAATCTGGTGCTGCTCACAAAACGCCATAAGCGCCTCTCGGGAGGTGAGATCCCAGTCTCGCCAAGGTGCAATGACCTTTATGTCGGGATCTAATGCATACGCACCAAGCTCAAAACGAACTTGGTCATTACCTTTACCGGTTGCTCCATGCGCAACAGCTTGCGCGCCTGTTTCTTGCGCAATTTCGACAAGACGGCGCGTGATCAACGGCCGTGCGATACTGGTGCCGAGCAGATATTCGCCTTCGTAAACTGTATTGGCCCGAAACATTGGGAAGACATAATTAGCCACAAAGTCTTCTGTCAGGTCTTCAATATATATTTCTTTGACACCCATTGCCTGAGCCTTCGCACGGGCCGGTTCCACCTCTTCACCCTGACCGATATCCGCAGTAAACGTGACCACTTCCGCGTCATAGGTCTCTTGCAACCAACGACAAATCACCGACGTATCTAAGCCACCGGAATAAGCCAAAACAATTTTCATTTTTTCAGACACTGCATGCGTCCATTGTCTTCGGGGCGCACATATTATGCGAGCAGACGGGTTATGCAAGTTTAGGCGGTCTGCTCACCGCAAAAACCGGAAATTAGTCCATGATGTTGTTAAGGTATCAGGATGAAATTAAACGAGAGATTTCGCGGCTATCTGCCGGTTGTGGTGGACCTCGAGACAGGTGGCTTTGATGCCAGCGTCAATCCGCTGCTGGAGTTAGCCTGTGGCTTTCTGTCTTGGCAAAACGACATCATCACATTAGACCACGTGACCGCGTGGGCGATTGATCCGCATCCGGGCTCGGTCATCAACCCCGCCAGTTTACAGGTGACTGGCATCAACCTCGACGATCCGCTACGTTCGGCACAAGATGAGCGCACCGTACTGGAACAGTTTTTTAAGCGCGTGCGCCAAGCCATGAAGGAGGCCGACTGTCATCGCGCCATAATGGTTGCCCACAATGCCTCTTTCGACTTGGGCTTTCTGAACGCCGCCTGCGTTAGAACGGGCATCAAGCGCAACCCATTCCATCCCTTTTCCAGCTTGGATACCGCGTCCCTTGCAGCAGTGGCTGTCGGCCACACTGTTCTTCAAGAGTCCTGCCGCCGCGCCGGGTTGAACTTTGACCCTACACAAGCTCATAGCGCCGCATACGACGTTGAGCGCACCGCTCACCTATTCTGCTACATCGTCAATCGATCGAACTTTACGTCGCACCAAACAGAGATTATTCCTCCTGAGCAAATTTAGCTGAGGTCTGTTCCAACAATGTTTGCAGTTCACCCGCTTCGAACATCTCACTGATAATATCGCAGCCTCCCACTAACTCACCGTCAACCCAAAGCTGCGGAAAAGTCGGCCAATCTGCATAGCTCGGCAAGGTCGCACGTATTTCAGGATTCGAGAGAATATCGACGTAGGCAAAACGTTGACCACAAGCCACCATACACTGGATCGTTTGCGCCGAGAATCCACATTGTGGTGCCTGCGGCGATCCTTTCATATACAGAAGAATTGGATTTTCCTGGATCTGTTCTTTAATTACGCCTAATACTTCTTCGGACATATTCTTTTCTCGTTAATATCTGCGTCGTAGTGTAACGACTTGATCCTTATTTGTTTATCCCTTTATCGTAGACTCCCGTAACGCGCCACCGAACCAGTCTTATGTCATATCAGTTTAATCAGATTATCAACCGGCAGAATACTCACAGCACCAAATGGTCAAAGTTTAACCCACAGACTCTGCCTTTTTGGGTCGCTGATATGGACATTGCCGCACCCGATTTTGTCATGGATCCAATCCGGGAACGCTTGGAGCATCCGATCATCGGCTATACCGACGAACCAGAGAGTTTGACGGAGGCTTTCTCAGACTGGCTTGAACACCATTACCAGTGGCAAGTTCCTGCGCATTGGATCGTCTGGGTACCCGGCGTGGTTCCGATGCTAAATCTAGCTGCCCGCACCATAGCGCCAGATGGACAATTACTGGTTCCCACCCCGGTGTACTACCCATTTCTGCGCC
Source organism: Gammaproteobacteria bacterium UBA4421 (assembly GCA_002389675.1). Lineage (GTDB taxonomy): Bacteria > Pseudomonadota > Gammaproteobacteria > Pseudomonadales > Azotimanducaceae > UBA4421. Next base: position 45,346 of record DGQF01000037.1, on the reverse strand, counting down.
TGGCTGAAAATGCTGGTATCACCGACCTACAAATCCCCCTAACAGCAACAAAAAACGCTCGGGGATTATGGCAAATGGACTTTGACGCCATGGAAGCCGCACTGACACCTGCGACCCAAATGATGGTGATATGTAATCCTCAAAATCCAACCGGGCGATGTTATTCACGCGCCGAACTGAGCGCGCTTGCGAGATTTATCGAAAAGCACAATTTGCTGCTGGTGACGGATGAGATTCACTGCAACATCCTGCTGTCACCCGACGCTCGGCACTACCCGATAGCCGGGTTATTTCCTGAAATTGCAGACCGGACCATCAGCCTCTACGCCGCAACCAAAGTCTACAATATACCTGGCCTTACCTGCGCTGCCGCAATCATCCCAAATGCACAGATACGCAAAAAATTTACTCAAGCAAAAGCTGGGCTACTGCCAGGCATCAGTCCCCTGAGCTATGTTGCATCTGAAGCCGCTTTTCGAGATCGTACCGACTGGGTTGCACAATTAATGCAGCACTTGCGTCAAAATTTAGCCGATTTGAGCAGCGCTGTTGGCGACCGCTTGAGCCCGATTCAAGCCACCTATCTTGCTTGGATCAGTATTAAAGATTTAGCCCTTGAAGATCCCGAGTCTTATTTCGCCAGAGCCGGTCTAGGGATCTCGCCTGGTGCACAATTTGGCGACCCGGACTTTATTCGATTCAACTTCGGGTGCCCACAATCAACCCTACATGAAGGCCTCGATCGCCTGAAAAAAGCCCTCAACGACGCTCCACGCGCCTATTGAACCAAACCCATCGCTCGCGTATCGTGGCCGGTCTTTGTCGGACGCTGGAGTGCGCGAATTTTGCTTTCTCCAGCCAGTTAAACGCGGATGGTAACGTGAACCACTTGATGAACACCTATGCTAGGCTACCCGTCGCTTTCACAAGCGGCGCCGGCGTTTATTTGCACGACACACAGGGCCAGCAATACTTTGATGCGCTCACCGGTATCGCTGTTGTCGGTGTCGGCCATGCAAACCCCCGAGTCGCCCAAGCCATCGGACAACAAGCCAGCGCGCTGACCCATACCTCCAACTTGTATGAAATTCCGCTGCAGACCCAGTTAGCAGACAGACTGTGCACACTATCTGGCATGGAACGTGCGTTCTTCGCCAATTCAGGTGCCGAGGCCAATGAGGCGGCCCTCAAACTCGCACGTTTGAAGGGGCACAAAGAGGGCATCAAAAAACCGACCACAGTCGTCATGGACGGCAGCTTTCACGGCCGCACCATGGCCACGCTCACAGCCACGGGCAACCGCAAAGTGCATGCCGGTTTCGAGCCCCTGCTCTCTGGTTTTGTGCGCGCCCCTTACAATGACATCGCCGCCATTGAAGTGATCGCTAAGAATAATTCTGATGTAGTTGCCATTCTGGTTGAACCCGTTCTCGGCGAGGGCGGCATTCAGATTCCCGACAACAACTACCTCACTTCGCTGCGCACAATTTGTGACCAACACAATTGGCTGTTGATGCTCGATGAGGTGCAAAGTGGGAATGCCAGAACCGGGCAGTACTTTGCTTATCAACATAGCAACTGCATTCCGGATGTCGTCACCACGGCAAAAGGTTTAGGAAATGGGATGCCAATTGGGGTCTGTCTTGCACGAGGGGAAGCCGCCCAGCTGTTTGCACCTGGCAACCACGGCTCTACTTTCGGTGGCAATCCATTGGCTTGTGCCGCCGCCAATGCCGTACTGGATGAAATTGAGCATCTAAATCTATGCCAGCGAGCAGGCATCCTAGGCCAACGCATTGTCAGCCAACTACACGACAGTCTTGCTGGCCATAATGAGGTCAAAGATATACGCGGTCACGGTCTCATGATTGCTGTTGAGCTCAACAATGATGCACCTGATTTGGTCAAGAAAGCCCTGGACCAAGGCTTGCTGATCAACGTCACACAAGGTAATACAATTCGTCTTTTACCCCCGCTGACGATGACCGACTCAGAAGCCGAAGATTTAATCACTCGGGTTACCACCCTCTTACACCGATAAAAAACACGCCGAGGTCTATTGATATGGCTAAACAGGATTTCCTGTCGCTGCTGGATTTCTCTTTTGAAGATCTAAACTATCTCATCGCACGCGGCAAGACGATGCGTCAAATGCATACGGCTGGCACCACTTATCAGCCCCTGCGCGGCAAGACAGGTGCGCTGATATTACAAATGAGCAGCACCCGAACCCGCATCGCATTTGAGGCCGGGTTTGCGCAGCTGGGCGGGCACGCACTATTTCTCTCCACCAAAGACACCCAGATAGACCGCGGTGAACCTATTGAAGATCTCGCCCGTGTCCTTTCGGAAATGGTCAATATTGTAATGATCAGAACCGCAAACCATGGCGACATTGAACAGTTGGCAGCTCATGCAACGGTGCCTGTGGTTAATGCTATGAGCAGCCTGCTCCACCCGTGTCAGCTTCTGGCGGACATCCAGACCTTCGAGGAGCTGCGCGGCTCCATCCGCGGCGCAACCGTTGCCTTCATCGGCGACGGCTATAACATGTGCCATTCCTACATCAACGCGGCCAATCGTTGGGATTTCAAGCTTAATATCGCTGCCCCTCAGGGCTTCCACCCGCATCAAAACATACTCACAAGCACAGCCAACGCGCGTCTCTTGGAGGATCCTTATGAGGCGGTGCAAAATGCCGATTTAGTCGTCACCGACGTCTGGTCATCCATGGGGCATGAGGTGGAAACTGACAATCGCCGCGCAGTCTTTGCCAATTATCAGGTGTCGGAGCAACTCTTGGATGCCGCCAATAAAGATGTTCTGTTTATGCATTGCCTGCCTGCCCATCGCGGCGAAGAAATTACCGCAACGTTGTTAAATGATCCGCGCGCAGTGGTCTACCATGAAGCGGGCAATCGACTGCATAGCCAGAAAGCGCTATTGGAGTTTCTGCTGCTAGGCCCGGTTGGATACTGATAATAGAAAGCGTTAATTCAGTCGCCTATCACAAGATCCTTCAGAGGTGTTGGCCGACTGATCTGAAAACCCTGCACATAATCAACACCTAGTGCTCGCAGCGCCTCCAAGCACGCAGGACTTTCAACATACTCAGCAATCGTAAGTTTGCCCATATGATGGCTCAATTCATTGATCGATCTCACCACCGCGTGGTCGGCTGCGTTATCAACCATATCCTTCACGAAAACGCCGTCAATTTTCACATAGTCGACCGGCAAATTTCGCAAGTACGAATAAGAGGAAAGACCGGTACCAAAATCATCCAGCGCAAAACTGCACCCTACAATTCGCAAACGGTTCATGAAGTCGACCGCATTATCTAGATTCCCAATGGCCACCGTTTCTGTAATTTCAAAACATATTTTAGATGTCGGCACTTCCGTCCGTGCCATTTGCTCCAAAATGAAATCAGGAAACGACGCGTCGTTGACCGAAGCACCCGAGACATTTACCGAAAAACCACCAAAATCATCGAGGCAAGCTCGGTTTTCTGCCATCCATTGAAATAAATTTTCAATCACCCAGCGATCTATCATAGTCATTCGATTAAAGGTTTCTGCTGCCGCTATGAACTCATCGGGCGGCACCAAAGCGCCAGACTCGTCTACAAGAGTGAGCAATATTTCATAATGCGTTTGGGACCTATCACCGTCGCTACCATCAACCACCGGCTGAATTTTCTGACCATTGAGCACCAGACGGTTTTCCCGCAACGCGGAATCTAATTGCGCAACCCACTGCATGGCGTTGTGCCGCTCTATCAGCGATTCATCGTCAAACTCATATTCTTTGATTCGATTACGACCAGCATCTTTGGCAAAATGGCGAGCCTCATCCACATATTGCATAACGCTGTTAACATCTTTCGACCGCTGATCAATCAATACCATCCCGCCACTGACCGCAACGCTATGTGGCCGCCCCTGCCAAACAAACTCGGTATCGCTGACGGTCGACCTAACCTTCTCCACTAAGGTGCCAACATTTGCCGTTTCCACCCCTTCGGTCAAAAGACCAAACTCGTCGCCACCAAGGCGCGCGATTGTGTAGGCGGCGCCCTTAAACGTGGCTACCAGCGCAGCACTTACGGCGCGCAGCAACGCATCGCCTGCATCCTGACCGCTGATATTGTTGATCAGGTTGAACTGGTCAAGGTCTAAGTGAAACAGCGCGTAAGTTATACCTTGCACCTTCGAACGCGCCACGGCCCGGACAATACGCCGTTCAAACTCTTTACGGTTGATCAGCTGAGTTAAATCATCATGTGTTGCCTGAAAAGCCAGCTGCTGATGCAAGTTATCCAACATACGTTGGGAGGCGCGTTCGAGCAGGGGCAATTCATAATCGTCGAGCAATTTAACGCGCTGCGTACTCAGATCCAGCGCTAACGATTTGGATGTATACTCTAGTGTCTTGACGCCTTTGCGATTAACCCAAACAAAAAAAGACGCGTCATCCGCCACAAAACCGAGCGACAAAAGCTGCGGGCGGCCGGAACGATCAGAGGTAGCCAGCCAATCGCCAACCTGCAGTTGGCGAACCCTCTCTAGCCAGCGAGTCCAGTCAACCTCCGGCGGATCCTCTTCGTGCTTAGATTCCGAGGAAAAATTTTCCGATTCACTCAAACCCAACACCGCACCAACCATATCAGGAGAGACTCGGACCAGCTCAGGAGGAATTTTTTGGCCTGTCGGATCGCCAACGAGTACGTTCGACATTTGTGCAATCAAAGGCTCCCGCTTACTCGGGTCAAAACTAATGCTATCGAGACCTTCCAAGACAACCCTGAGCAACACTTCAGGCTCAACATAGTCCTGTCCACCTTCCCCAAGCGCGCCCGTCATCTGCCTATTTAGTTGACTAATTACCGCCAGTCGATCCAACCACTCAGCGCCTTCGCCCCCTTGTCTTAAATGCGTATTTACGAGCAGGTTACGCCATCCTGGGTTGAGTAAGTTCAACACCACCTGGGGCACGTCATGATCAGCAATAATTTCCCCGACGGCCTGCACTACTGCCCCACGAGCACGCTGCAGCTTTTGTTGGCCTTCACTTGCCCGAACAGTACGTTCGAGATTGCTACGATAACCCTTTGCCTGAAGGTCAATTAACGGGTACAGCGCCTTAACGGTCTCGGCAAAGACGTCCGGGTTGTCGTCATACTCCTGCACTACTCGCTGTAATAACTCATCAACCCGACGCCCAACATTCCGGTCGATACCCGCTATCACGTCTTGACTGCCGCCCAACCGGGCCAGCTGATTCAACATTTGCATCGCGCTGTGCGGCGAGCTCGAATCACTTGCAAGAAATTCCGGTTCTCTGGCCGCCAGTTTGTTGAGGGTGATTTCCAGACGTTGGACCCATTGGCGAACGCCCTCCGTGATCAACGGATCCTCAACAAGAGAGTCCATCAACCCTTGCATGACCTGCAGCGTTTCAAGATCGTCACTGCTCAAGCCTTTATTCTCGCCAAATTGCGCTTTTAGTGTGTTTATTAACCGCGGCCCCAACGAACCCCTCGCAGCACCCTGAACCACGGGCTCTTGCTCCAGCGCAGTCAACGCGTTGACAATATCTTCTGCCCCATAGACCTCTGTCGCAGGCGCAGCGGCACCAAAAACAGATTGCGTCAATCCGCTCTCGCCGGCCATTGCGCGACCCGCCAAAATACCTCGCACACGTTCATAGGCAGACACACCGCCGGATGCGGAGCTCCGCGTGTACAGCTGTGATGATGTGCCGACACTTGTCACATCGACGCTCGCCGGCGTTTTCTGGACGGGTGGGTCCACTTGCTGATCGTATCCAAGTGCCACGCCATCATCTGCCGGATCGGGGCGAACAACTCTGGGCTGCAGCTCGTCACGTAACCCTTCGAGTGCGGGCATTGCTTGATGAGCTTCAAATAATTGATTCAACTCCTGATACAGCACCCCCAGCGTTTGATGTAGCTGATCCTCAAATAGAGTGAAAATCGGTTTGCGCAACCTATCGTCAAAATCGAAAACCTGCTGGGCATCATCAAATGCCCACCAAAATGCCGCTGGACCGACCGGTATCACATCTTTGTGAGTCCAAGGCTTGGCAATCAGACCAAATTGAGCGCGCATGTCCAAAACAGCCTCTTTAAAACGGGTTTCAGTCTTCGAAATTTTTTCCGCAACTACCAACCACTGTTCGAATTCAGCTGTATCGACCAGTTGTAGCGTTTTACTTTTTACCTGACTTGCGTCCCGCTTACGCCTGCGCTCTAAAACCGCCTCGACATCCGACACTTCTTGAAGTTGGAGGGCAATGCCAGCTGCAAATTTTTCGCTAAAACTGGCCGCACGGGTTTCCAACGCGCTTAAACCACCGAAATAGCATGTCTGCATATCATTAGACGACGCATCACGAGCACTGATCAACATCTCCTGCGCGGCCACTTCGCAAAACCGTTGGCTCAGAGGCGCCAGCGCGCGTGTGATGAGCGCTTGTATACTCTGGGTCAGTTCTTTCGCCTGATCTGGTGACAACCCGGAATCGGGTCGCGAGGCTCGCATTGGCTTGTTGAGATGAACATCAGGCAATTCCGCGACACTTGGCTCACTAAAGACAGGTGCTTGAGCTGCTTGTTCAGCGGCCGACGCCGCCAGCGCGGAAAAAACCTCCCGCTGCAGCGCCTTTGCAAAAAAGACGCCCAGTCCGTCACCTGCGCCCAGCACCCGAACCACCCTGGCTGGTAACCGGTAACTCTGCAGATTGTTGGCAGTGGGCACTGAAAAATGCAGTGAAACCTCATCTCCAGCGGCGATAGATATTCCGCTGGAATGCAAAGATCGTGACCCCTCGTTGCCGACAAGGAGCATACCGTTTTCACAAAAATCTCTTATCGAACAAAGCCAAGAACGGCCTCTGGGCGGGTGAACCAAGGCAGGCAGCTGCGCCGGTTGCCTAATATGCTTGCGACGATTCAAAGCTGTGTCATCCTTTTCCACAAACTGCTGAGCCAACGCTGCCACAATACCTTACCTACCGGCATTGCAAAACACGCCGTGATCGCCCACGACAATGCCTGATGGGCCTCGACCATTATCTGATCGCTCTTAACGGCATAGATGAGGACACCTGAACGCCATCTCGACCTGCTCGTTTGGCTCCATAAAGCGCATCATCAGCGCGCGCAATCACACTATCTATCCCCTCACCGGGAAGATACTGAGCAACACCGATCGACACGGTGAACCCAACGTTTTGGCTTTCGCTGGCGATAGCTAAATTGCGCGCCTGCGCGATCAACCGAATCGCAAACTGCTTCGCCGTTTCCGCTGTTCCGCCGACAAGCACAATTACAAACTCCTCGCCGCCAAAACGAGCCACTATATCAGCGCTGCGTGCAGCCGATTTTGCCAACTTCGAAAACCGCTGTAGTACATCATCTCCAACGAAATGACCAAACTGATCATTAATCGCTTTAAAGTGATCAATGTCGACATAACACAGCGCAAATGACACCTGCCCGCGATCGACCAGTGCAATCTGGCGCGCCAAAAATTCCATCACCGAGCGACGATTATCGAGCCCAGTTAATTCATCTTTCAGCGCCATTTCCCGGAAGTCTTCTACCTCGGCGTGGAGCTTCTGGTTACTTTCTATCAACCCGTCGCGCAACCCCTGTAAAGTGGTGGAAATCGCAAAAAACGCCGCCATGAATAAAAGATACACCAAACTAGAAAAAATCGAGATGCTTAAATCGAACTCTGGGAAGGACAGTCCATTTAAGACTGCTATCCCATGCAGCAGCAAAGTCAGCACCATTAGTAGGATTAATTGCCTGCGTGCCACATAAAGCGCAGCGTACATCACACCCACCAGCGGAACGATCAAAAGAAGCGGACGCAGCGCTTCCGGAGTGACACCGGCAAACGTGATTGCGCCCAAATTACACCACAGCACTTGCAACACCAGCAAATCATGACCGCGCAGCTGATGGTATTTCTCAGCCGCAATCGCCATGCCAATCAAAACCAACGCCCATGCCAGACCTTGTACTAGATGGGTACCGATGAGCGGGTTAGACCATCCTTCAGAAAAAATCTGCCCCACAGGCACCAAACAAGCCATCAAGGCTATACCCGCAGTGACTAATCTCTGCTTGGGGTGTCTGGGTTGAGTTGATTGCCGATTATCCATCCCCCTATCTTACGGAATGGAATCTCGCACAACGCACCAAACTGTAACCGATCTGTAATTGAAATTAGGGCTCTTTAGATATTTGCAAGAACTTGTGCGACCGCTTGCTGATAACCACCAACCAGATCGTCCCGCCGATGCGCTTCGAGTTGCGGCGAAAATTCTTGGTGCCCTTGATCAGATGGCCAGGCACTGAGCAAATCAGGATAAATCGAATGGCCGACGCCCGCTAACATTGCGGCGCCCAGCGAAGTGCTTTCGATATTTGCCGGCCGCTCGACCGGCACGTCTATAATATCGGCCAAAAATTGACACAACGCCTCATTGATCACCATGCCCCCATCAATTCGCAGACGATCGATGACAGCGCCGTCTTTTACCATGGCGGCCAACAATGCTTGGGTTTGAAAAACAACGCTTTGTAAAAATGCTGTCAACAGGTGGTCACGGTTGGTGCTTAAGCTCAGACCCGTAATCAAACCGCGAACATCTGGCTGCCAGTGAGGCGCGCCCAATCCGGTGAACGCCGGGACTACAAAGACACCTTGCGCATCGCCATTGGTTCTGTCGAACGCCGCCTGCGTATCCGCGGGCGTCTCGATCAACCCCAATTGATCCCGCAACCATTTTATGGCCACACCGGCAGTGAAAATACTGCCTTCCAAAGCGTAAGTCGTTCGACCGCCGATTCGAAAGGCCACTGTCGTCAACAGCTTCTCTGACGACAGAATCATATTTTGGCCGGTGTTGGCCATCACAAAGCAACCCGTGCCGTATGTGCTTTTGGTTAGACCAGAGGCCAAACAACCTTGACCAATCAGTGCTGCCTGTTGATCTCCAGCAACACCGGTGATGGGTATTTCAGCGCCAAACCATCGGGAGTCTGCAACACCAAACACACCGGCACTATCACACACACGGGGCAACACATTTATGGGGATGTCAAAATAAGCGAGCAACTCCTCACTCCAGCGCTGTTGGCGAATATCAAATAGCTGAGTTCGGCTTGCATTCGTCGCATCTGTGACATGGGAACAGCCTAGGGTCAAACGCCAGATCAAAAAACTGTCGACTGTGCCAAACGCCAAATCACCCCTGCGCGCTGCCTCTTGCACACCCTCTATATTTTGTGCCATCCAAGCGACTTTAGTGGATGAGAAATATGGGTCAATCACCAACCCGGTGCGCTCAACCAACGCCGCCTCTAAGGGCTGTCCGTTTAGCGAATCGGCTCGCATATCTGCACACAGACCAGCCGTTCGCCGATCTTGCCAAACGATCGCGTTATAAACACATGCAGAGCTCTCTCGGTCCCACATCAGACTGGTTTCTCGCTGATTAGTGATACCGATACAGGCAATATCCGCCGGATCGATCGCGGCTTGACCTATCACCTCCCGCCCGGCCTTTAAGGTTGTTTGCCAAATCGCCTCTGGATCTTGTTCAACCCACCCGTCAGCCGGATGAAGCAAATCAAGCATATGCTGAGCCACCGCAATCACTTGGCCATCCAGCGAGTAAATAACCGCCCGACTGCTTGACGTACCCTGATCCAGCGACATGATATACGGCATGCGTCCCCCCTTGAGCTCCGATAATTGACTCCTGCTCGACATAATACACCCAGCGGTTAACCTCTAACGCCTTTTTTATCCGCATGTCACGCCCCGCAGGACTTATCAGAGCGGGGAATGAGCCACTTCTAACGCCACACAAAACATACAGTAGCCACCCACAACTTATCCACAGACAAAATGTTGCAATGCGCTAAAATTCCCATTATCTTGTGTTTCGTAGGAAGGAAAATAACAACATGTGGGGTTTCCACGCTTGATCTCTGTCAGTTTTATTTCGTAAATTGCTCACGCGTCCAAGGCAAAAATGCATCTTCGCAAAGCACGAACAGATCAAGAAACCTCTAAGCTCCTGTGTGTTGAGAATCGCAGCAGATTACAAAAATTTATAAGCACAATAACACCACCAAACGCCAGATCGTGACGTCATGACAAAGGACCAAAATTATGCAAACTGATGGGCAGGCAGCACCACAAAGCGGTACACAAGCGCCAGTAGCCGATGACAGAGCACTGACCGCAACACTTACACCGTCATTAACAGCGACTGCGCCGGGCCAACTGAAAATAATCAAACGCAATGGAACCGTAGCCCCCTACACCGACGATAAAATTGCGATCGCTTTAACCAAAGCGTTTTTAGCTGTCGAAGGCGGTACCGCAGCCGCCTCGCCACGTATACGTGAACTGGTAAAGGCGCTAACCGAACAGGTATCAACTACTTTTTTGCGACGCCTGCCCTCCGGTGGAACGCTGCACATCGAGGACGTACAAGATCAGGTAGAATTGGCATTAATGCGGTCTGGCGAACATAAAGTCACTCGCGCTTATGTGCTCTACAGGGAAGAGCGTACCCTAGCACGCAAGCAAAAAGACGAAAGCCCGTCCCAAGACAACCAAGCAACGCTGACTGTAGTCAACGCACAGGGGCTCAACGAACCTCTAGATATCCCAAGGTTGCGTACGATCATTACCGAGGCCTGCGCTGGCCTGACTGATGTAGACGCAGAGCGGATCATTAAAGAATCGATGCAGAATATGTATGACGGCATCTCCACCACCGATGTGGCAACCTCAGTCCTCATAACGGCTCGAACCCTCGTTGAGGAAGAGCCCAATTACACATTTGTCACCTCCCGTTTATTGCTGGACGAATTGCGAACCGAAGCGCTGACATTTCTTGATATAGACCAAAGCGGGACCTCACAAAGTGCCACCCAAGCACAAATGACAAAGGTATATCCGCAAGCACTTGAAGCGTATATCAACAAGGGTGTAGCACTTGAATTGTTGGCGTCGGATCTTCTAGATTTCGATTTCAGCCTGTTAGGCGCTGCACTTAAACCAGAGAGAGATCTCGATTTCACATATCTGGGGCTGCAAACACTCTACGACCGTTATTTCATCCACAGCAATGAAGTCCGCTTCGAATTACCACAGATATTTTTCATGCGGGTCGCTATGGGCCTTGCCGCCGCAGAAGTTGACAAAAACGAAAGGGCCATAGAATTTTACGACTTACTTTCGTCCTTCGACTATATGAGCTCCACACCCACTTTATTTAATTCGGGTACCCTGCGGCCGCAGCTGTCTTCGTGCTTTTTAACTACCGTCCCGGATAATCTCGACGGCATTTACAATTCGATTCATGACAATGCCATGTTATCCAAGTGGGCCGGTGGTTTAGGGAACGACTGGACACCCGTGCGCGCATTGGGATCCTATATCAAAGGCACTAACGGAAAATCTCAAGGTGTTGTGCCATTTTTAAAGGTTATCAATGATACAGCCGTTGCGGTTAATCAAGGCGGCAAACGCAAAGGGGCGGTCTGCGCCTATTTAGAGACCTGGCACCTGGACATAGAAGAATTTCTTGAGCTAAGAAAAAATACAGGCGACGATCGACGCCGAACCCATGACATGAATACTGCAAACTGGATTCCAGATTTATTCATGAAACGGGTCACGGAAGATGGCGATTGGACCTTATTCTCACCCAGCGATACACCAGACCTTCACGACTTGTACGGCCAAGCCTTTGAAAAACGATATGCTGAATATGAGGCGCTGACGCAAAGCGGAGATCTCAAGCTTTACCGGCGAATTAAAGCAAGCGAGCTATGGCGCAAAATGATTTCAATGCTATTTGAAACAGGCCATCCGTGGATCACCTTCAAAGACGCTTGTAACGTGCGGTCTCCACAGCAACACATCGGGGTAGTGCATTCCTCTAACCTATGTACCGAAATAACCCTAAACACATCTGAAGAAGAAATTGCTGTCTGCAACCTAGGATCTATCAATCTTGTTCAGCATGTTAAAGATGGGCGCCTGGATCTAAAGAAATTAAAGAAAACTGTCCGCACCGCAGTACGCATGCTCGATAACGTTATAGATATAAATTACTACTCTGTACCACAAGCGCGCACGTCTAATATGCGCCACCGTCCGGTCGGACTAGGCATCATGGGGTTCCAAGATGCGCTTTATAAGATGGGTTACTCCTACGCATCAAACGACGCTGTTGAATTTGCAGATCGATCCATGGAAGCCGTTAGCTATTATGCCATTGAATCAAGTAGCAAACTGGCCAAGGAAAGAGGCGCGTATGAAAGCTTTTCCGGATCGTTATGGAGTCAAGGTATCCTACCCTACGATTCGATAAATATGCTGCAAAAAGAACGGGGAGAGGCGTTTCTAGATGTCGAGCGCAGTACTACTCTGGACTGGGATAAATTACGCGGTAAAGTAAAAAGCAGGGGAATGCGCAATTCAAACGTGATGGCTATCGCACCTACAGCAACCATTGCGAACATCACAGGCGTGTCTCAATCTATCGAGCCGACTTATCAAAATTTGTATGTTAAATCGAACCTCTCAGGAGAGTTTACCGTTGTTAATCCATATATGGTCAAAGATCTAAAAGAGATCGGATTATGGGACAAGGTCATGGTTAATGACTTGAAATATTATGACGGTAGCTTACAAGCCATCGAGCGCATCCCCGCAGCCATTAAACAACGATATGCAACAGCATTTGAAGTGGAGCCCCGTTGGTTGGTTGACGCTGCCAGTCGGCGTCAAAAATGGATAGACCAAGCGCAATCATTGAACCTGTATATCGCCGGAGCTTCAGGCAAGAAACTCGATATTACTTATCGTATGGCTTGGCAGCGTGGCCTGAAAACGACCTACTATCTGCGCGCATTAAGCGCAACCAGCACCGAAAAGTCGACGTTGACGCAGGGCACGCTCAACGCCGTTTCGGCACAAGGTGAGCAAAGCTCAAGTCAGCAAAGTGCTGCACCAGAGCCCCAAAACCAGACTGACGACGCCACCCTGCAGCTCGGTCAAGCAGCTGCCATACCTTTAGCTTGCTCAATCGATGACCCCGATTGTGAAGCCTGTCAATAAATCAAATCTCAAGGAAAAAGCATGTTAAGTTGGGATGACTATAATGAACCACAACCATCAGCTGGGAGTATGCCACCGCCAGCATTGACCGCTGAACCCGCCATACAGGTTAACGAACCAACAGTTACTCCTGCTACTCCTGCGGCGCCAGAAAAACAGAATATACAAACACAACCCACTGCGGTGAGCTCAGACGGGCCAAATACGGAAGTTGCTGCCGCTCCGCCGCCTGCTTTACCGGTTGAACCCGCCAGTCAAGAACGTGTCACAGTAGACCAGAAGGCAATGATCAACTGCCGAGCGGATCTCAACCAACTGGTGCCCTTCAAATACGACTGGGCGTGGCAAAAATACCTTGATGGCTGTGCAAATCATTGGATGCCACAGGAAGTCAATATGACTGCTGACATCGCTTTGTGGAAGTCAGATGACGGCTTAACCAATGACGAACGAACCATCGTCAAACGTAACCTAGGATTTTTCTCCACTGCCGACTCGTTAGTAGCCAATAATCTTGTACTGGCAATTTACCGACTGATTACAAATCCAGAATGTCGTCAATATTTACTTCGCCAAGCCTTCGAAGAAGCCATACACACCCATGCTTACCAATACTGCATCGAATCATTGGGTATGGATGAGGGTGAAATATTCAACATGTACCACGAAATCCCCTGCGTGGCTGAAAAAGCCTCCTGGGCATTACAGTACACACAAGAAATTTCAGACCCTACCTTTAAGACTGGCACATTCGACACGGACCAAACCCTGTTGAAGAACTTGATTGCGTATTATTGCGTACTCGAGGGTATTTTCTTTTACTGCGGATTCACACAAATTTTATCCATGGGCCGTCGAAATAAAATGACCGGCACATCCGAGCAATTTCAGTACATCCTTCGTGACGAGTCGATGCATGTTAACTTCGGCATTGATGTCATCAATCAAATTAAACTAGAAAACCCTCATCTATGGGATGAATCCTTACAGGCGACAGCACGTAATATGATTCTAGATGGTACACGACTCGAAATTCAGTATGCGCGAGACACTATGCCAAGAGGCGTGCTGGGTATGAATGCAAACATGATGGAAGAATATCTCCAGTTCATAGCTAATCGCCGATTAGCGCAGATCGGACTCGCAGAACAATTCCCGAACGTTAAAAATCCATTCCCATGGATGTCAGAAATCATGGATCTCAAGAAAGAGAAAAACTTCTTTGAGACTAGAGTGACGGATTATCAAACCGGTGGCGCTCTAAGCTGGGACTGATTGACCCAGCTCAACCTCTAGACGCTCAATCTTTATAGGGCGTCTGACCCCGCCAATCACTGAGCCCGATCAAGGTGTGCACCAGAATCGAGGCTTTAGGATGACACTGAGCGCTCAGTGGCGACGAAACGAACCGTATTTGCTAACGCATGAAACAATAACCGCCACCCAATGCCACTGCTCCCGAGAGGGTGCAACAACAAACGTAACCGCGCGAAAACATTCGTAAAACGTCGCAGCGGCGGTTACGCAGCCCTCTAGTCAGGCCTTATAGGCGTCCAAAACGCTTCAAGTGGAAATCAACATTACCGAACAAAGTGTCGATAATTGTTAACCGCTTGAAGTAATGACCAATATTCAATTCATCGGTCATACCCATACCGCCATGCAACTGCACAGCACTTTGGCCCACAAAACGCCCTGATTTACCCACCTGCACTTTAAATGCGCTGACCGCTTTTTGCGCCTGAGCGCCATAGCCCTCGTCCATCCGCATCGCTGCCATGTACATCAAAGACTTGGTCTGTTCATGCTCCATGAACATATCCACCATGCAGTGCTGCAGTACTTGGAACTTGCCAATGGGCTGACCAAATTGTTCACGGGTTTTGCAGTATTCAACGGTGTCTTTGTACAGCACTTCCATACAGCCTACAGCCTCTGCGCCAACGGCCAAAATTCCGTCATCAACCGCACGCTCAACGATGGCATAGCCTTGACCCTCTTCGCCCAAGAGGGCATCGGCACTCAGTCTAACGTTATCAAATGTAATTTCTGATGCTCGTAAACCGTCTACCGTCGGATAATCCCGGCGACTAACGCCCTCAGCGTTTGCATCAACAACAAAAACAGACACGCCGCTCGTATCGCGTTGCTCTCCGCTGGTGCGTGCGGTAACCACTAATAGATCCGCCGCGGGGCCATTGAGCACAACCGCTTTATACCCCTTGAGCACATAACCATCCGCGTCTCGCTGCGCAGTCGTGGTCAAATCTGCCAAATTGAATCGCCCTTGAGGCTCTGCATAAGCCAGTGCTGCCTGAACGGATCCATCAATAATACCGGGCAAATATTTAGCCTTCTGATCTTCGCTGCCACCATGTTTAATCGCACCACCAGCCAGCACTACCGTCGCCAGATAAGGCTCTACCAAAAGACCTTTACCAAATTGCTCTGCCATCAACATCAATTCAATGGCACCACCACCAAACCCGCCTTCGGCCTCGGTAAAACACACACCAAACCAGCCCAGTTCAGCAAACTGCGACCAGTTTTCAGAGCTGAACCCCTGCTCGGACCTCACCAGTTTTTGGCGACTGTCAAAATCGTAGTCGTTTTGTATGTATTTCGACACGCTGTCTTCTAAGAGCGTTTGTTCCTCAGTAAACGAAAAATCCATTCCTAACCCCTATTATTTCTGGTGACCCAAATGACGCCACGCTTCGTCTTTTAATTGCTCTGTGCTGCCTTCATATATCGCGCTCAGTTGCTGCGTCAGCGATTGCCTTACGCTCGCTGCTGCCGCTACAGGACCAATTGGTCCTTCGTTATGCAGAAGCGCATC
Organism: Gammaproteobacteria bacterium UBA4421; assembly: GCA_002389675.1. Classification (GTDB taxonomy): domain Bacteria; phylum Pseudomonadota; class Gammaproteobacteria; order Pseudomonadales; family Azotimanducaceae; genus UBA4421. Next base: position 29,323 of record DGQF01000037.1, on the reverse strand, counting down.
ATCCGCAAATGGTAGCGCATAATACCCGAAACTCTCCACCTGTAGCGCACCAAGTTGCAGGAGAATTTTTCGACTTTTCAGGCGCAATACTATCAGGGAAAACGGCACCTGTACGCCCCTTTGCAGCGCATCTAGGTAGCGCAGCTCCAAAGCCTCCAATACGCTGAGGTCAACAGCCAGGTCGTTGCGCTTTCGATGAATGTCATCACTGGGGTCAAAATCGCTGATTACTCGGTCTAAGATATTGAGCTGGGCACGGGCTTGGGCGCTACGCGCCAATGTGCTAAATACGCCGGAAAATTGGTACCGCTCGAACTCAGACCCTGGTCGCACCAATCCAATCTGACTGGCAGGCATTAACATCACGTCATTAAAAGTGACTTGTGCCATCGTGTCTTGACCGTCCAGAGTTGGCGTCGACTTCACCAACACTCCGTCCGCGCGCATATCAATCAGGAAAAACGCAAACCCATCATCTCGACGCGCCAGACAGCACATGAAATCTGCTCGCAGAGCATCAAAGACAAAATTTTTACAGCCATTGAGACGAAGCTCGCCGTCCTTTTCGAAAACTGTCGTTGTCATTGCCGCCACCTCGGCGCCTGCATGCGGCTCCATAAATCCAAAACACCACCAACTTTTTAACGCTGCGATCTCAGGCAAAAAAAGCTCCTGCTGCACCGCGGAGCCCTGTGCCATCAACAGCGGACCCACAAGATTGGTGCCAACCTCATCAGCATCCGGGACCCCATATGTCGAACACGCTCGCCGCCAAATATAATGTTGTGTCGGATTCCAATCCGTACCCCCCTGATGTTCAGGCCACTGCGGCACCGACCACCCGGCGTTAACCAGTGCCGCACGCCAGACCTGAACATCGGCATGTGAAACAATCCGAGCCGCACTTGGCCAATAACGCTCAATAAAAGTGTCCACCCGATCCGAGAAAGCGTCCATATCAGCACCAAAATATCGATTCATGACCCTCACACCGACCTATCAATAACAGAAGCCACTTTAGCACGTAGCAAAATCAATCCGACCAAGGCAACATAGCAACGTACTTATACAATCAGAGAACTTTCTTGGACTACCAAACAATACTGTACGATCTTGAGCAGGGCATTCTCACAATTACCCTCAACCGCCCGGAGGCAATGAACGCCTATAACCGCGAAATGCAGGCTGAGTTGATCGATGCCTGCGACCGTGCGGATGCTGACGATGCTGTCAGAGCCATTATCTTTACCGGAGCCGGTCGCGCATTCTGCGCAGGGGCGGATTTGTCCAGCGGAGGCAGTACGTTCGATGCAGATACACGAGGAGACAGACAGAGCGGTCTGCAGCAAGACGGCGGTGGCGTGCTGGCCCTGAGGCTCTACGAAGTCAAAAAACCAACAATTGCCGCCATTAACGGGGCTGCCGTTGGCGTCGGTGTCACCATGACCTTACCCATGGATATCCGGCTAGCTGCGGATAACGCAAAATTTGGTTTTGTATTTGCTCGACGGGGCATCGTTCCTGAAGCCTGTTCAAGCTACTTTTTGCCTCGCGTGGTGGGCATAAGCCAGGCTTTACAGTGGTGCTATTCGGGTCGAGTTTTTCCGGCAACGGAGGCTTTGGAAGGCGGATTAGTCAAAGCGCTCTACCCCCAACACGAATTGCTTGACCAAGCCAAAGCTATAGCCGAGGACATTCGCGACAATACCGCGCCCGTTTCGGTCACCCTGATACGCCACATGATGTGGCGAATGCTGGCTGCAGACCATCCGATGGATGCACACAAAATAGATTCTCGCGGCATCTATCACCGCGGACGATCCCCCGACGCCAAAGAAGGTGTGGAATCTTTTTTAGAGAAACGCCCAGCAGAATTCACGGCAAAAGTATCCAGCGATATGCCAGACTATTTCCCTTGGTGGGACGAGCAAAAATTTTCATAACAACAACTGACTCAGTAAAAAATTGGAGAATTCTATGAGCAAACCACATGTCGCCCAAAAGGCACCCTACCCCGTCACAGTTGAGGCGGACAAAAAATATTTCTGGTGCGCCTGTGGCAAAAGCGCCAAGCAACCCTTTTGTGACGGCTCACACGAGGGGACTGACATTTTACCGCTGTCCTACAAGGCCCAAGAAAACAAAACCCTTTATTTTTGTGGCTGCAAACACACCGCCAATGCACCGCTTTGTGATGGTGCCCACAATGCGTTAGGTTAATGCCATCATGTTAAGCCGATGGTTTCATAAGAAAAGTCCGTTCGAGCATGACGATCCAGCCGTACGCTTGACGGCGATAGCTTCTTCAAATGACCATCAAGCGCAAAAGATACAAGCCTATCTTGAACAACTTGCGCTCAACGATCCCGATATAAGGGTACAAAAAGCGGCTATCGCCAAAGTTTCGAACGTGGACACTTTGGCAACGCTGCTTGAGCACGCCGAGCTGGCGGAATCCGTGGCTCACCGCATAACACAACGATTAAAAGCAAATGGCACAACAGCCTATAGCCATCATCCTGTTGTCATCAACGCTCGGATCAACGCCGCCGAGGGCGCTGAACTGGAGACATTGTGGCCACTCCTGCAAAAAGCATCACAATGCGCCACGCTCGCGATTCGTCTTCGAGATGACGCCAAAACTAAAATCTTAAAACACCCTTTATTACAGACCGAAATTGGACTGACCGAGCTTGTGGAACAAGCGCGTGGTCGCGATAAAGCCGTCTATCGCCACGCAAGAGCCGAGTTGGCGCGCCTTAAAAAAGTACGCGGTGACGCTAACGCGCTTTTTTTGCGAATCGCCGAGCTGGACCGCTCAATCGAAAAAGCCAATCAATCGGGTGAAAATACGCTGGTCGAACACCAGCGCCTAATCATCTTGGCGGACAGACGTCGCGCGGCGGCCGACGAGTACCAGTCTTTGATTCCCTTGTTAAACCATTTTGATGCCAAACAAGCTTTATCGATTCCTGAAGATCCACTCAAGGGAGTTGAACTGACCGCACCACAACCGGCCGCAGATCTATTTCCAGCACTGTTGGGCGAGGTCAGCTCACTGTCTGAAAAAATGCGACTCGGCGAACCGATACAGAAGATCACACCAGCCTATGAGCAGTTTCAAAACGCTTGGATTGACCTCATAAGCACGCGCACACCCAATACAGCACAACACGCCACAGTCACCGCTATAGCGCACCAATTCACGAACTACCGCCGTGCCTGCGCACAACTTGCGGCCACTGCTGAATCCCGTGCTCAAGCACCTCAAGAGCTTGTGTCTACCGAAGCTTATAATGAGGCACTGAGCATCGAACTCGCCGCGCGCCAAAAATGGCACAAACGCTGGCAAAAAAAAATCGGTCAACTCCATTGGCCGGCAGAGCACCAACCACCCGCAGAGTTTGCCGCGCTACTTGAAACCCTGAACCGCATCGAGTCAGAAATCAGAATCATCGTCGGAAAACAAAAGCAGGCCGAACAGTCTTTAAACGAAACCCTAAGTGCAGCCGCTCAGGCGATCGAAGAAGGTCAAATTGAATCCGCGCAACAGCAACTGGGCAGAGCGCGTGCGCTACAAAAAATAGGCATCCGAAGCGCGGAAAAAGAACTCACCGGGTTGAGCAAAAAAGTCGCTGAACTTCGCGATTGGCAACAATTCGCAACCAGTCCTAAGCGACAGACATTAATTGACGAAATCAAAAAAATTGCTGAAACGCCCCTGGCGCCAACAGAGCAAGCCGACCAACTGAAGCTGCTACGTCAGCAATGGCGTGAGCTGGGTAGACCCAACAGCGCATCAGATATTCAACTACACACGCTATTTGACCAACTTGCGGAAACCGCCTTTGAGCCATGCAGGGTATATTTTGCCCAGCAGAGAGAGAACCGCAGTGCCAATCTCACCAAACGCATTGGTCTGTGCGAACAGCTAGAATCCTATATCAACCAAACCGATTGGCCTACAGCCGACATTCGCGCCGCGGATAAAATCCTTCGCCACGCAAGAGCGGAATGGCAACTACACCATCCATGTGATCGACAGGCGTTAAAGCCAGTGCAGGAACGCTTTAACGGATTACAGGAAACGCTCTATGACCACTTAAAACGCGCTTGGGACGCCAACATTGCAACAAAAAGCGCAATCGTTGAAGCCGCAAAAGCATTGATCGATCAGGACGGGCCTGGCCAGGGAGCGGTCGGCATCGTAAAAACATTACAAAAGCAATGGCAGGCAGTAGGGCCAACACCACGCGGCCCCGACCAACGCTTGTGGCGGGAATTTCGAACCGCCTGCGACGCTGTTTTTGTCGCACTTGACGCGCAGCACCAGGCATTAAAAGTTGCCTCCAATGAACGGAACCTGAAACTCGATATCGCCCTGAAAACGCTAAATCAAGCCGTCACCGACGGTGAGGCCAGCCGCAAAAAGCTGGCGGAACTGAATCAAGCACTGACTTTGGCCGCTCAGAACATAGATCTCAGTCAGACCCAGCAAAAAAACATTGAAAATGCCCAGAGGGCTTACCAGCAAGCACTCCAAGGTCAAGACCGGTTGGTGGCCAAAGCCAAACTGAAACAGATGCTGGACTGGGACCAGCAAGTTTCCCTGGCAGAAAAAAATCAGCTGGATATTCCCACTCCGCACAAAATTTTTGCCGACCGCGCCAATGGACAGGCCGAACCGCAGGACTGGCTAAATCTGGTCTTGGAGGCAGAACTCGCCGCACAAATCACCAGCCCTGCGGAAGATCAAAGCGCGCGCATGGCTTTGCAAATACACTTCATGAATGCCGGTATCCGTGACTTATCCGCTGATGGCTATGAAGATCTCCTACACCGTTGGTGTGCCGCTGGACCCAAAAACGACCTCAGCGATATCCTACGCCAACGGTTCCTTGCCGCTTTAGAGCATCGGATTTAGCGCATGACAGCATCCCCTTTCGCCTATGAACCAGTGGTCGCACCCCTACTAGCTGAGATAGCCTCGGGTGCTGCTGCAGCCGATCAGAATCGCGCGCTACCCCCCGAATTGATCGAAAAAATTAAAGAAAACCCAATCATGAGGTTTACCGCATCTCAAGAAATTGGCGGAATCAATGCCAGCATTCTCGATACCGGTTTAGAACTCGCTGCCGTCGCCAGTTCCTGTGCATCCACCGCTTGGGTGTTGTGGAATCATCTATGCACTTTTCACCTATTCGCCGGTCTGTTGGGGCCCGAACAGCAGAGTTTCTTAACGCATATTGTCACCCAAAAACAGTGGGTTTGTTTTCCAGCCGGTGCCAGCACCGCCATCAAAGGCATACCAGAGAATGATCAAATAAGCCTACATGGCAAGGGAGCATTTGGGTCGGGCGCGCGTTATGCCGACTGGGCAGGCGCCTCCTTTATCACAGACGAAGCCTCAAAACCCAGTTTTGCGCTGGTGAGCCTGAAGCAAGACGGGGTTTCAATAGCACGTGATTGGGCCTCCCTGAGTCTTCGGGCGAGCGCAACAGAGACAGTATCCTACAGCGGCGCGACGGTGCCGGCATCTGCAATTGTTGATTTTCCGTTCAAATATCGATTCGCGTTTCGCAACCCTGAACGACCGATGGTCAATCACCGCTACCGCGAAGATTGGGTCGGCCTTTCTAATTTGTGGTTGGCATCGATGGCCGTTGGCCTTGTGCAAAGCGCCCTCGAGGAAGTCTGTCAGGGTATCAAAGGGCGAGTAGCCATCATGGGCCTGAAGATGGCCGAGCGACCCATGGTACAAGTGAACCTAGGGCAAGCCCAAGCAAATCTATATGCGGCAAGAGATACCACTGAGTGCGCCGCTCGCGAAGCGGACAATCGCATTCAAAAAACACAAATTCCAAACGAAGACGATTACCTGCGCCAACTGGCCGCTGCATCTACGGCACTGCAATTATGCGACCATGCCATGCGCTTGCTGGTTAGGGTCATGGGAGGAAATGGGTTACGCGAAGGACCCGATTTTGAGCGACGTCTGCGAGATTTTCAGGCCATGCCCCTGCACATTAACGCCCATCAAGATCGTATCAACGAACAAGTGGGGCGCGCTTTACTGGGGCTTGGTGCGCAGAACCCTTTCTAAGGCAGTAAAACGGTCAGCTTAGCACCCCCTAACAATCTGCTATCAGAGATGTCCAGCGAGCCGTTGTACAGCGCAACCAATTCGACCACAACAGCCAACCCAATCCCTTGTCCAGCCTCAATTTCGTCCAAACGTTTGCCACGACGCACCACTTCATCGCGCAGCGCCCGCGGGATACCTGGACCGTCGTCTTCAACAACAATTTGTGCTTTCAACGCCCCGCCTTCGACCGAACTGACCTCTACCCGCACGGCACCCCGACTATATTTAAACGCGTTTTCAAGCAGGTTGCCCACTATCTCCATAATGTCTCGCTCATCTCCCCGAATGACCAAATCGGCGGGGAGCTGACGCTCGACATGCACACCACGATCAACATAGGCCGTTTGTAACGCTCGCAACAAGCGCTCTATTACTGTCCGCAAAACAATGGTTTTGCCACCCATTACCGGCCCCCCAGCGGACGCCTTAGACAGTTGATGCAAAACGGTGGTCTCCATGCGTTCAAGCTGCTCGCTGACCAGCAACGAATTTTCGCTTGAATCGGAAAGGCTGTTCCGCACCACGGCTAGCGGTGTCTTTAGGCTATGGGCAAGATCATCAAGGGCGTACCGGTAGCGAGCACGGGTACGTTGTTCATGGACAATGAAATGATCAAGATTTAACGCCAATCCCAGCAACTCTTTTGGATAACGCTGACTGAGCGACTCACGCCGACCCATTTCAAGTTCGTGGACCTCTGCGGCCATCATTCTCAACGGCTTCAGGCCCCAGCGCAAAGCCAGAAATTGGACGAGAATAAACAGCAGCATCGCTACACCCAGACCCAACCCTAAACTGCGACGAAACTCCGCAATGGCTACTCGATAGGGACGCTGGTCCGTAACCGCGCTAAACACAACATATTCTGCGTCAACACCTTCCCATATCACCGTGTAGCTCAATTGAAACCGAGGAATTAGGGCATCAATTTCCGAGAATTCAAACAACCCGGGAGCGCTGTAGCCGCGCGGAAAATTAACGTCGGTGGTCAACGCAGAGGGTGACAACCAAACGACGCTGCCAAGGTCGTTAGCAACCTGCGCGTACAGGCCTGAGTCGGGCTGCGTCAAACGCGGCTCGGAAATACCCTGACTGAATGTTAATTGGCCGGCTTCTTGTTGAACCGATCCCATCAGCGAGTAGATTACCAAACGTAACTGCTCTTCTGCCCCCGCGACCACACTGGCCCGAAACGCTCTATCGAGCGCTCCTGCGGTCAAGGTTAAAAATACCACCAACACAAAGGTTGTCGTCAACAACAGCCGAGCCTGTATCGAGTGTTTCAATCCCCGGCGTCCGTCAGAAATCGATACCCCTGCCCACGCACCGTACGGATAAGATCAACCGGTGCTATCTTCTTGCGCAAACGGCCCATAAATACTTCGATAACATTACTGTCACGATCATAATCTTGATCATACAAATGATCCGTTAACTCGATTTTGCTCACCACTCGGTCGGGGTTAAGCATCAGATATTCCAACACCCGATATTCAAAAGCAGTCAACTCAACAGAGATATCAGCAACACGGACTTCTTTTTTCGACGTGTCCAGCTGCAATGCACCCTGACATAAGACTGGAGACGCGTATCCGGCTGTGCGTCTAATCAGCGCATTCAGACGCGCCATTAATTCTTCCATCTGGAACGGCTTGGCTAAGTAATCATCCGCACCCGCTTCTAGCCCCTGAACCTTGTCCTGCCAATGACCACGGGCCGTTAGGACTAAAATTGGAAATCCGCGCTGTTCTGCGCGTAGCTGTGCAATTAATGCCAAACCGTCCAACTTGGGCAAACCCAAATCAATTACCGCGACCTCGTAGTCATATTCCCGGCCAAAATAGAGACCCTCTTCTCCATCACTGGCGCAATCTACGGCAAATCCCTGGGATTTAAGATGTACCGCCAATTGATTGCGCAACGCCGCCTCATCTTCGACAACAAGCATCCGCATGAGAGCTCCTTAACATTCTTTAGCCGGTTCACTGTCTGCCATAAAGGCAGTTACTTTCTTTGTTTAACTTGACCGCGCTCATCGACGGTTACGGTGACCACCCGGGTGCCTTCAACCAACATACGCACGTGATAAACCCGACCAGAAAGGCGTTGGTCAGGCGTCGCCGATAGCACACGCCCGCCCACCGACCGCCGCGCAATCGCCGTGGCTTTGTCCAAAGTCAGACCCGGGGCGGGCGCAAATCCTTGGCTGGCCGGTGGTGGTGATAGATCAGGCAAATCAATAGAACGCTCCTGAGCCGCGGCCCATGAAGCCAGTAAAAAGGTCAAAGGAATGACCGACAGGGTGCGTAGCCGCTGCATAACCCACCGGTTCATCTGATTTTCGCCTGTTGTCATCGCAGGTGCTCACCTCACTCGTGAGCCCCTACTTTACACGTCATTTGAATCTATTGCGCTGGGCGCACGTGGACTCGAACCCGCATCGTCTGGCCGGGATCTTGAGGCATCACCGTGTTGTAGGTCGCACCCGCATACACATAACGAACGTTGTAACCCGCAAATTGTTCCTCTTGATGCGTTTGTGTCACAACCTGGCAAACATGTTCATCGCGGTACTTAACCCCAACGGAACGACCGCGACGCTGTTGGCGCGCAATATCAGACCCAATTGAACCGCCCAAGACCGCACCCACAACTGCACCCACCTGCTTATTGCGCTTTTTGTGTCCTACGGCATTGCCTAAAGCGCCACCTATAATCGCACCCAGAATCGGTCCTGTAACTGAACCGCGCTCGTTTGAGGAAGCGTAGGGTACGCGTTCCATTTGGCAAGTCTCTACCGGCGTTTCGTAGCTCACGGTTTTGTAAAGTGGCTCAACTCCGATCACTTGGGCCTGATCATAATGCGGCGCGGCCACAACCGTCGCCGGCAGGAGGAGCACGGCTACTGAGGTCAACCAAAAAAGGGATACTCGACGGGGTTTGACTTGAACATGTCTGCTAGGGGTTTTTCTGCATAAGGTCATCAGCATTCTCGCTCTGAGGAAAATCAACCCCTATGTTAATGCCCTAAACTGAACGCGATATGAACACCACCGGACTTATGCTGACCGATCCGAAGGCAGCACAAACCGACACTGCGCCACCCGGTGGGACGCATCAAGATTAATGCTGAGCCCAGGCGCCATGACCTCTGATTCCAACATCCAGCGAGTCAGCCGCTCATAGTGCTTAATAAAGCGAGCAATCTGCACAGATGTCATCCGCTGATGTGCCGGTATCTGCTGCTCCTGTTCACTGCGCCAGCTCATCACCTGAGCAAAGCTGGGGACGCGAAGATGCAGCCAAAAATCTACCTGCGGCCACAAAGGCTCGTAATCCTGCGAAATTCGCTCGTTTACCCAATTGCGCCAAACCCCTTGTGCGTCTTCGGTCCGTTCCAGCTCGTTACAAGGCGCGGCCAACGCCTCAAGAGGCTCTGCTTTGACGCCCATACACCAACCCTCCAGAATCAGAACATCAACCGATTCTAATGGCAGCGAGTCAACACAGTCGTCCAACCCCTTATCGAAGCGCGGCAGGCCAATCCGTGCCGAGCCGGCAGACACGCCCGTCAGCACCTCACTTAGAACCTTGGTATCGTGGGTGCCGGGCACACCTCGTGTTTGCAACAATGGATGCACCCGCGCGGCTAGCTCAGTTCGGCGCTGCCGGGACAAATAAAAATCGTCAATAGACGCCGCGCGCACAGAAAGACCAGAGGATTGCGCCAACATCATATGTTGCAAACTTTGCGCGAGCGTTGCGGACAGACTCGATTTCCCAGTTCCCTGTGCACCACTGACACCAATGATCTTCCAATTCATGCGCCGAGCAAGCGCAGCAACCAATTGACTGATCTGTTGCCAATCCTGAAATCCACTTGCCGGCGTGTCCACCAGTGACAACTGGGTGGCAAACATCGTTTCCGCTTGTATTTTAAGCTGAGATATATCGACCAAACCGTCCAACCTCCTGCAATATCTGAGTGCTTTTGGGTTAATTATTTTACCGCAATATGACGGCCGCACCGCAGGTGCGATTGCTGCCCGTTAAACGTTTCAGGATATCTGCATCTTTTTGAACGCCTTCACGCGATGTTCTTGCCGCTGCTGTAAACTGCGCACAACGCTGCAGAGGAACGACCGTGAATCATCGACTGATCCATTCCCTTTATCTCATCCCATCTTTGGCTTTATCGCTGATGCTGGTCAGCGGTTGCCATCAAAACAACCTCGACACCCGCTTATCGGACCTGTCCAACACACCAACCGCCACAGACAATATACGCAAAAGCCCCAACGATGCTCGCCTTTATCGGTACGCAGAACTGCCCAACCAAATGCGCGTGGTATTGATCTCAGATCCAACCACAGAAAAGGCCGCGGCAGCCTTGTCGGTATACAGAGGCAGTTTCCACGAACCGGCAGATAAACCCGGGCTGGCACATTTCCTGGAACATATGCTGTTTATCCAAACCGAAACCTATCCAGAGATAGACGGTTTCCAACATTTTATCAGCGCCAATGGTGGACAATCCAACGCCTACACGGCTTTGGATCACACCAACTACTTCTTTGACGTGCAGCCCTCAGGCTTTGATGAGGCCATTGCTCGTTTCGCGCACTTTTTCATCGACCCCGTAATCAGCGCGGAATATTCAGCCCGCGAAAAAAACGCAGTGCATTCTGAATATCAAATGCAAATCAAAGATGATGGTTGGCGCGGCTATATGGTCGGCAAGCAAGCGTTAAATCCGGCACATCCCGGCGCAAAATTTACAATCGGTTCGCTGGATACCCTAGCTGGTGATATCCATGAGGACCTTATCAATTTTTTTGACACTCAATATTCCGCAGACCAAATGGGTTTGGTGGTGATCTCCGATCGCACGCTGGACGCCATGGAGGCCCTTATCCGCCCGCTGTTCGGAAAAATCCTAGACAAAGACATCGGTCCCAGTTACCCCACCGTTGCGATGTATACCGACGCTCAACTTCCCGCACAACTAGAGATTCAATCACTGCGTGATGGTGCCAGCGTCAGTTATTTATTCCCGTTACCCAACGCTCGCGAGCACTACCGCAACAAGCCGGAACAGTACTTTACAAATTTAATCGGACATGAAGGCAAAGGCAGTCTCTACCAATACCTGAATAATCTTGGCTGGATCGAAAGTCTGGGGGCCAGTGTTGGGGATCTAGATCATAACAGCAGCGCGCTGAGCATTTCGATTGACCTTACCGCAGCAGGTCGCGCGCACATCCGCGAAATCAGCGCTTACGTCTTTCAGTACATTGATTTGATCAAAAAAACCCCGCCACAATATTGGCTTTTCAAGGAACAGGCTCAGGTGGCCGAACTCGGCTTTCGCTTTCAAGAAAAATCACGTCCAACCGGACTGGTTTACCAATTGGCGCCGCGGATTAACGAATATCCGCCCGAAGATTTATTGGTTGCTCCTTATCTTATGCAGGAATTTGATGCCACAACCATCTCCAAGTTTCTGAACGAGCTAACCTTGGATAACGTATTGATCGAGATTACTGCGCCCGATATCGACGGAGAAATGCAAGAACCCTGGTTTGAGGTCCCCTATAACCTTTCTCTGCAACCATTGGACCTGGCCAATGTTGAGCAGGCACCCTTCACCTTGCCAGAGGTCAATCCTTATTTACCTGAAAATCTAAGCCTGACTCAGGAAGATACCACCCCGGTCAGAGCCTTGATCGAAGACCCCGGACTTACATTGTGGCTCGATACCGATACCTCTTTTGGTATTCCACGCGCCAACCTGTACCTCGCTCTCGCCGTCGAAGGCGGTCTCGTCTCGGCTAAAGACCGCGGTATGGCCCAGTTGTATCGCAGGCTCGTAGAAGATAGCCTCAGCGAGCTTATATACCCTGCATATTTAGCCGGACTGGGCTACAACCTTTCTGTTCCAGATGCCGGCTTTCAGGTCACGATTGGTGGTTATCAAGATAAACAGGCCTCTCTCTTAGCCTCCGTTTTGGACACCTTATTTAACAATGAACTGCAAGCGGAAAGATTTTCTGCGATCAAAAGCTCACTGCTCAGGGATTGGCGAAATAGCGCCAAAGATCGCCCTTACAGCCAGGCTTTCTCAGCTTTGGACGATACGCTTCGGGAAGGGCGTTGGCCGCGGCCCATACTCATTGACGCGCTGTCAGAAGTAACGGTCGCAGACTTGATCAGTTGGCGAGATGAAAAATTCAGTGCAACGAATGTTCGCGCACTCCTCCACGGCAACGTCACCCGCGCTGACGCTGAGGCTATCGAAGCCGTCATTCGGCGCGCCGTCCCTGTGGCTAACCATGCGTTTATCCGACCCGTGGTCGATACGGTCAATGATGCACAGCTGCTGCAATTGCCTGTTGATCACAACGACGCGGCCATTGTTATTCACGTCCAAGATCCCGATGAAAGCTTTGACAGTCGTGCCCTCAGTGCTTTGACGGCACAACTGCTGCAACCCGCTTACTTCATGGACCTGCGCACGGAACAACAACTGGGTTATGTCGTCAGCGTCACCAACCGGCCGATCGCAAAACGCGGAGGTATCTCGTTTATTGTGCAATCGCCCAACACCTCAGCAGCGGAGTTAGAGGCGGCGACACTGGACTTCATCGACGCGTTTATTGCCGCATGGCCTGCGCTGAATGACGCAGATTTTGAGCAGCAAAAATCCGGCTTAATCAATCGTTTGACGCAAACGCCCAAAAATCTTAACGAACAGTCGCAAAGTTATTGGGCTGACCTGAAGGATGAAAACTACGCCTTTGACAGCATCGAACAATTGGCAGCACGGGTTAAGCTTTTACAAAAGCAAGACGTCGAGGCTTTCTTGTTCCGCCTGCAAGACCACCTAAAAACCCGTCGCCTGCTGGTCTTCACTCAGGGTAAATTTAGCGATGTGCCGACAAACGGCCGACACCTGACTCAGTCGTCTCAGGAAGGTCTGTCAATTGACGCCGTCAACTGAAAATTGAACGGCGGCAATGAGTCCAGCAACGCCTGCCCATAGCGTTTGGTCACAATACGCTTATCGAGCATTGTGATTGCCCCATGGTCGTTCTCGTGCCGAATGAGGCGGCCACAGGCCTGTACCAATTTGAGGGCCGCATCCGGCACAGAAATCTCATAAAAGGCGTTGCGGCCTCGCGCCTCAGCCCACTCTGCCATTGCTTGATCTATTGGGTCATCGGGTACCGCAAACGGCAGCTTAACGATAATCACGTGGCGGCAATAATCATCTGGCAGATCCAACCCTTCAGCAAAGCTGGCCAGGCCCAGCAAGTAAGACGGTTGTTTGTCATCCACGCGCTGCCGATGCGATGCAAGCAAAACCTGTTTTGCCGCCTCACCCTGAACCAATAATTCATTATTGAGCGCTTCGGGCAATTGTTTCACCACCGCGTTCAACTGCCGCCACGAAGTAAACAGCACTAACGCACTGACCTCTTGCGCCAGCAGTTTGGGCAACCTCTGCACAACCTCAGCCGTATGCGCTTCGAAGTCACGAGGCTCAGAAGCCATATCCGGTACTGTAAATGTCGCAATGCGTGGATAGTCAAAGGGACTAGGTATGCGCGTCCTGAGCACCTCAGTATCAAGACCAGTGCGCTCGAAAAAACGATCAAAGCGGCCCATCACACTCAATGTCGCTGACGTGCAGATCACTCCGTAGGCGCGTTGCCACAAGTGGGTTTTTAGGATGTGTCCAGGCTCGATGGGGGCACTCACCAATTCCACATCATACGGTGTTCGATTCACCCACCGCGCGTGCCGATAGACGGACTCCCCAGAAAAATCTTCAAGCAGCGCCAAAGTCGCCTCAGCCCGCGTCTGCAATTGACCCACAGGAACAAGCCAGTCTTCCGCTTCATGTATATTTTCCCAATTAACCTCTCCGGAAACAGCCGCCTTCAAGGCTTCATGCGTGCGTTCAATATCTTCGGCTAATTTTTCCATAGGCGGCCGCGCCGCCGCAGCAAGCGCACGAATTTCTTCCGGCACCTCCCCCAACATAAAGCGGTGAGTTTCGAGATCTTCGTCTCGTTGGGTGTACGTTAAAGCCTGCAGCCCCAACGCCAGATCACCCAAAGCCACATTCAGGGCGCCCGCTTCGGCGGCAACACTGGTTGCCAAGGAAACCAATTCCTGCGGGCGAGCAAATCGCTGGGTAACCCCCCCAAGCACCGTATTAACCTGATCCAGCCATTGCTGCGTACCCTGCACGCGCGTGCGTGTCGAGAAATGGGTTTGTGTTTTATCCGCCAGGTGATGGGCTTCATCAAGGACAAAAATGCACTCTTGCGGATCAGGCAAAACCGCACCACCGCCAAGCGCTAAATCCGATAAAACCAGGTCATGATTAGCAACTATAACGTCGCTCCCTTCTAGGGTATTTCGCGCTTTAAAAAATGGGCAGGATTTGAAAAAGCCGCAGCGATTATTACTACAACCTCGGTGGTCCGTAGTCACACCTGCCCAAGCCCCGTCCGGCAATTCTTCAGACCAGCTATCGAGCTCTCCATCCCAATGACCCTGACCAAATCGATCCAGCATGGCCTGATACAAAACGGTGTGATCAGCACTGTCTAGCTCAAACAGCGGGATATCCTGCTGCTGATGATATTTCAAACGATCGTCAAGCCGCTTTAAACACAGATAGCGGCCACGCCCTTTAGCGAGACTGACCGTAAATTTTAGCTGGGCACTCCGCTTGAGATCAGGCAGGTCATGGAGGGTGACTTGTTCCTGCAAGGCCACCGTTGCGGTGCTGAGCACCACGGTTTTATTTAACGCCTGAGCCACGGGGATGGCCGCCAAGCAGTAGCCTGCCGTTTTGCCTGTACCGGTGCCTGCCTCGATAACCGCGATCCGGTTCGTCTCGCCTGTCAATGTACGTGCAACGTGTGCAATCATCTCGCGTTGCCCACGTCGTGGACTAAAGCCACGAGCACCCAACCATGCGCGATAGGCCGACTGAATGGTTGCTTTGAGTTCATCGTTTAGATGTGAAGTGCTTCGAACAAATGCCGTCATGCGCCTAAGCTTACTGGGGTGCACCTTCTCACACCACCGCTGTTGAACACATTATTTCGCGCGGTTTGCACATACAGACAAACTCTCATTCCGCGTTGGCACTTAAACCTGAGGCAGTTGCGCGGCACCCCTATATTGACCCGAGCAAACTGTCATAGAAATACCGGGTTCTTGTGATTCTCACGATCACCACCCTGCAAAATCACCAGCTGTGAACCGCTAGGATTCGCCCACCACCGGGTTGACCAACGTTCCGATCGGCTTGACTTCAACTTCGACCACATCGCCATCATCCATAAATACTGGCGGTTGACGAGCCGCTCCAACGCCCCCCGGCGTGCCGGTCACAATAACGTCACCGGGCGCTAACTCTATAAAGGTCGAACAGTATTCAATGAGCTCCGCGAACCCATGAACCATCAACTCGGCTTTGGCATTCTGCATCACCACGTTGTTCAGTCGCGTGGTAATCTCCATCTGCGATAAATCGCCAATTTCATCGATGGTCATCATCCAAGGACCAAAACCGCCCGTCGCAGTAAAATTTTTCCCGGGCGTGAATTGACTGGTCTGGCGCTGATATTCACGCACACTACCGTCGTTGTAGATGCCAAAGCCCGCCACGTGGGCTAGCGCATTTACTCTGGATATGCGGCGCCCACCCTGGCCAATGATCATGGCAATTTCACCCTCAAAGTCCAAAGTTCTTGACTCAATCGGCCGAATCATTGCGCTATTATGAGCAACTTGTGCTGCCGCAAATCGAACAAATAACGTCGGCACGCCCTCACCACCGCGACCGGTTTCTTGCTGATGCGCCCTGTAGTTGAGGCCTACGCAGAGAATTTTTTGAGGATCAATAATAGTGGGCGCATAGACCACATCCGCTAACAGCAGATCAGGCCGGTGGCCGGTCTGCGCAACCAACCCTGCCAATGCGTCAGCCTCAATGGCTTGCCGCAACCCCATAAATTCAGAGTGCGCGCCACAATCAACCACACCCTCGCCATCGTTGGTGACATAACCGAATGTCAGGCGATTATTATTTTCAAAAGACAACCAACGCACTCAATTCCCCTCATACGCTTGGCAAGTAGCCTTGCAAGTAGTGCTGAGTCTAATCAAACATAATCACACTACGGGCCACTTCACCGCTCTCTAGTGCCGCCATACCCGCATTAATATCCGCCAACTTAATACGACTGGAGATGAGGTCGTCCAAATGCAAACGACCCTGCAAATAAAAATCAACAAACCTGGGCATATCCACACGGAAACGATTAGATCCCATCATCGAGCCCTGTATTTTTTTCTCATAAAGGAAATCTACACCATGAACCGAAACCATATCTCCGGGCGGAATCATGCCGATGATGGTTGCTGTTCCCCCTTTGCGCAGCATCTGAAACGATTGCTCCGCGGTCACCTTTAAACCAATGGCTTCAAACGCGTAGTGAACACCGCCACCTGTCATCTCTATGACCTTGGCAACCGCGTCACCATCACTGGCGTTAACGACGTCAGTGGCGCCAAATTTACGGGCTAATTCCAATTTAGCAGGCACCATATCAACCGCAATCACCCGGGCAGCCCCGGCAATAACGGCCCCATTGATACACGACAAACCAATGCCACCACAACCGATCACAGCAACTGTGGCACCGGGCTCCACAGCGGCGGTATGAATCACAGCACCCACACCGGTGGTAACACCACAGCCAATCAACGCGGCAATATCCATTGGCATATCTTCGCGAACTTTCACCACGGCATGCTCGTGCACCAGCATCATTTCAGCAAAAGATCCCAGTTGAGCAAAGGGCGCAACCGGCGTCGCCGCCTGATATAAACGCGGCTCATCCTCTGCTGAACGGCTAGTTTCGGGTTCTTGGCATAGTGACATATGACCCGTAAGGCATTGCTCACAATGACCACAAAAGACAGAAAGACAGGTGATCACATGATCGCCGGGTTTAACATAATGAACGTCACTGCCCACCTGCTCGACAATACCCGCGCTCTCGTGACCCAGCACCATCGGAACTTGCCCCGGGTACGTGCCGTTCCAAAAGTGCATGTCGCTGTGACAGATGCCAGCGGCAGATGTACGCACCAAAACTTCCCTCGGGCCCGGTTTAGAGACGCTTACCTCTTCTATCTCCATTGGGACATTCACTTCACGAAATACGGCTGCTTTCACTTAGATTTCCTATTCTTAATGCTGGACAGTGATCCTGCGACCCAGCCAGTGTGCCATATTTTTCGGTCACCGCTAATAGCGGCTATAGCAATTTTCCAGCAACCATATTTCGCGCGCTTGCAATCGCCGCAATCAAACCTTGCGGATTAGCTTGTCCACGCCCCGCGATGTCAAACGCAGTGCCGTGATCTACTGAAGTACGCACAAAAGGGATACCCATAGTCGCAGTGGTCGACGCATGGAAATTATGAACTTTAATCGCGATATGCCCTTGGTCATGATACAGCGCCAACACAACATCAAATTCGCCTGCCACCGCACGGGTGAAGACAGAGTCAGCTGGTATCGGACCTACGACCCTTAAACCCGCCGTTTGCGCTGCCGACACGGCAGGTATCAACTCCTCTATTTCTTCGCGACCTAACATACCACCTTCACCGCCATGCGGGTTAAGAGCAGCCACGGCAATCCGCGGATAAGGCACGCCCCACTTTGAAAAAGTTTTATGTATCAGATGAAGTTTCTCCAACACCGTATCTTGTTTGACATAGCGTGCAGCTTCGATCAACGATTTATGGGTCGACAAATGCGCCACACGCAAACCCGGTGTCATGAGCAGGGTGGCTGTTGAGTCTGTTCCTGTGAGCCGCGCGAGGATTTCTTGATGACCAATATCACCCACAAAACCCGCCGCATGAATTGCCTCTTTATTCAACGGGCAGGTTACCATGGCGTCCACCTCCTGATGCAGGCACGCCAGCGCCGCCCTTTCAACAGACATCACAGCAACACGCCCGCACTCAGCCTGAACCTGACCAAACTCAAAGCCGCGAGGTTTTGGCAAGTCAATCTCGAGCAATCCTACCCCGCTGTGCAAGCTCGCCGGCTCAGAAACACAGGGCAAATCAGGCTCAGGTATGCCCGCAGCTTCTGCGCCAGTGGATAGCGCCCAGCGCGGCCCAACAAACAACCACGGCTCATCGGTTTGACGAGCCTCGAGTGTTTTCATAGCAATTTCAGGACCAATGCCTGCAGGGTCTCCCAGCGTAATGGCCAACGGCTTCATATGCGCCCTTTTTTAAAGCGATTAAGATTGCAATACTGTATAAATATACATATTTCATGCTTCGACCTTGTTCCCAACAAAAGACCAATAACACCGTGCAAACCTTACAGGATATAGCGCATGCCTTCAGAATTTATGCCGTTTGTGAGACCTGTCAGCGGGTAGCACCGATCGACCTTGCCAAACTCATTGCCCAGGAAGGACCTGCCTACCCTGTTAATCGGGTCAGAATGCGCTTGTTTTGTGGTCGCTGCCGAACCCGGACTCAAACCTTGCGCATCGTCTATGTGGGAAGTTCAGGGCGAGCCTCCGGGTTCCGCTATGCGCGCACGCTTACCGACCCCGGTTAAAGCGCTGAACCCTAAAGCATCTCAGTCGACTCGAGGGTCAAACCAAATCCGCTTACACCCACATATTCCACCTCTCGCCCAGCAATCAAGCGAACTCGAGAAACCCCTAAATCTCGGAGTATCTGCGCACCTACGCCAACTTCCAGCCACTGGCTGCGGCGTTCCTCTTCTTTGGAGGCATTATTGAGCTTTTCATGCGGCACACCCACAAAGCCCGTTCGCAGATAGATGAGCACACCGCCGCCCAGCTCCTGAATACGCTCAAGTGACGCGTTCAACAAATTCTTCTCGTGATCTGTCTGGGGGCCAAACAAATCGTCGACCAATTTCTCGCGATGAATTCGCACCGGCACAGCATCGAGCTGACTAAGCTCACCAAATACCAACGCCAAGTGTTCAGCGTCTTCAAAGCGAGTGTTATACGAATATGCTTTCGCTTCACCGATAGAGGTATTCACGGTAAAAGTGTTCGATCGCTCAACCAGTTTTTCACGCGTTTGACGATAAGCTATCAAATCCGCAATGGTTATAATTTTCAGCTGATGCTGAGCAGAAAATTCAACCAGCTGGGGCAATCGCTGCACGGTCCCGTCATCATTGACCAGCTCCGCAAGCAAGCTGACCGGCTCCAATCCAGCCAAGACAGAAAGATCCACGCCTGCCTCTGTATGACCTGATCGGGTCAGAACTCCACCCTGTCTGGCCACCAAAGGAAATATATGGCCCGGACGCACAAAGTCTTCGGCACTGGCGTTACTGTTCGTAAGGGCTTGAATCGTAGCGGCTCGCTCTTCCGCGGAAATACCCGTAGTCAGACCATGTTTATAATCAATAGACACCGTAAATGCGGTACTCATCGGCGCATTGTTGCGGGCGACCATCGGATCCAAATGCAGCCGTGTGGCCTGATCTTCAAACAAGGGCGCACATAAAATTCCGCTGGTATGGCGGATCATGAAGGCGACCGCCTCCGGCGTGGCTTTGCTCGCCGCCATAATCAGATCACCTTCGTTTTCGCGATCATCATCATCAACGACAACAATCATTTCTCCGGCGGCGATACCACCTATGGCTTCTTCTATAGTATTAAACTTCACATCAGTCATGTGCTTTCTCGTTCACGGCTTAAATTTCGGCGCGGCGCCCTAATCAATTGGAATGTAGCGCCCTCTTCTGGGAGCGCCAGCATCACGCGGCTTGTGCTGGAAGCGCTATCTTGCGCTATGTCTCGTCAAAAGACATTGCATAAAGTGGCGCGCCCGCAGGGACTCGAACCCCGAACCCCCAGGTTCGAAGCCTGGTGCTCTATCCAGTTGAGCTACGGGCGCCCAAGGCTGCGCATGTTGCACTAGGCAGGACGCCGAATCAACCTGCAAATGACCCACGACCGGCAATATCTAGCACCTCAATAAACGTCCGGGCAGCGCACCGCTGTGAATATTGTTGCTTAGCAGTACCTCACCGTTGACTATTGTGCTCAACATGCCGTTTGCCGTTTGTTTTAGACGCTTCGCCCCCGCTGGCAGGTCAGCAACTATTTCAGGGTAGCCTGCACCCACAGTGTCCGGATCAAAAATCACCACATCTGCTGCCATGCCAGTACGAAGCAGACCACGATCGTGCAAACCCCAAAGGGTCGCCGTGTTGTATGTGATCTGGCGAACGGCCTCTTCCAAACTCAAAGCCTGCTTTTCCCGTACCCAATAACTGAGTAAATGCGTTTGTAATGAACTGTCCATTATCTGCGCAACATGCGCACCAGAATCGGAGAAAGTGACCACAGATCGCGGATGTTTCATCATCTCCAGCACATGGTCCTGATTCTCGTTTGCTATTGGCTGCCGGAAAAACATCTTAAAATCCCGCTCCAGCGCCATATCTATCATCAACTCAACTGGATTAACGCCCTTTTCACGCGCCAAAGTGGCCATCGACGGCGCACCTTCACGCATATCGGCCATCGGAAAGACATAATCCCATTCGGGTGGCCTGGGCTCTGCGCCAACAATCCGTGGTCCGGTATACTTGCGGCTACCAATCTCCACCAGCTTGGCCTTAAGCGAAGGGTCCCGCAATTTCTGCTGCTGCTGCGCCAGCGGAAGACTGCGAATATCTGACCACAGTTCCCAGTTGTCGAAAGGCGTATGACTTTCAAATGACAACAGCGTATTCAGCGCGCGACTGTGAACTTGGGCAAACATACGGCCACCGGCTTGAGCGGTTTCATCTAAAAGATCAAAATAAGGTCGCCATAACTCAGGCGCAACGCGCAGACTGAACATACCCCAGGTCTGGGTGACGCCGGACTCTACCGCCAAATCACGCAATCGACGATGATACGCCCGAATTCGCTCGGGATCTCGGCCAGGCGCCTCTCCCGCAATTTCAAAAACACCTTTTCCTGTTTCGCCAACCGCATTAACAATCGCCCGCACTTCGTCCCAATGCGCCACACGGCTGGCAACAGGTCGATCGTCCGCAGTCAGATGATTCACCGTTCTAGACGTCGAAAAACCCATCGCCCCGGCCTGTACGGCTTCTTTGACCACGTGACACATCATCTTCACATCTGCTTCAGTGGCCTGATCTGTGAAAGCACGTTCTCCCATAGCGTACGTTCGAACCGCCGAGTGGCCAATATATCCCGCATAGTTGATGCCTTTAGGCAGTCCATCCACGGCGTCCAAAAACTGCGGAAAGGTTTCCCAAGACCAATCAATGCCGGCGAGCATGGCATCGCGCGACAAATCCTCAGCCCGCTCTAAATTGCGGAACACCAGATCAGCATCTTCCTGCTTACACGGTGCCAGCGTAAATCCACAATTCCCCATGACCACGCTGGTCACGCCGTGATAGCACGAACACGCACCTAACGGATCCCAAAACACCTGGGCATCCATGTGCGTATGACCGTCAACAAAGCCCGGTGAGACCACATGGCCTTCAGCATCGATGGTTTGTCTGGACTTTTCGTTGATGCGCCCAATCGCGGCTATCTTGCCATCCTGAATTGCCAAATCAGCGGGATATCTCGCCCCACCAGAGCCATCAACAATCGTGCCGTTACGAATCAGAAGGTCATACATTTTGCTCCCCTTTACTTGCAGGTGAATATATTTAATCGTACCCATCCACAGTCGCTGTGAACAAGGCTGCCTGCCAAGGGATCACGGCAAACCGCTTTTACCTTACGACATGTAGCATGTTAGCATGCGAGCCATACAAGCAGCCGCCAAGAAAAATATTGCCCGGAACGCCATCGCTTGCCTATACCGTTCATCCTGGCCGCGGCCCACACCTCGCGCTGGTGCACGGCTTTTTATCATCATCCCGTCAATGGACGCACAATTTAGGCGCACTGAGTTTGGTTTGCAGGCCCGTGACTATCGACCTATTGGGTCATGGGCATTCGCCAGCGCCACCAGATGAGGATCAATACCACCCCAGCGTCTACGTCAACGCACTCGATCAGATAAGACAGAAACTAAAAATTCAACATTGGTTCTTGTGCGGTTATTCTTTGGGAGCAGGCATCACCGTACGCTATGCCATCAAACACTCGGACCATGTTTTGGGGCACCTATTTACCAATTCTTCGTCCGGTTTTGCCACCGCAAAACAACAGCAGGCGTGGCGCGAGGATGCGGTGCACACAGCACCAAAAATTTTGCAGGCCGGTGCAGCGGCCATCGAGCGAATCCCCGTTCACCCCAAACATGCAAAACAACTTCCGCAAGACATTTATGATGAGTTGCTCGCTGATGCTGAGCGTCTTTCGCCCGTAGGCATCGCCAATACATTGCTCGCGACAATCCCAGATGCAAGCGTGCGCAGAATTGCCCATAAAAACCGCAGACCCGCGCTTTTATGCGTTGGTTTGAAGGAGTCACGCTTCGCAGCGTTAAAAACATGGGCGCTGCAACACATGCCTTATCTTGACAGCGTTGAACTTAATACCGGGCACGCAGTTAACATGCAGGATAGCGCAGCGTTCAATCAAGCCGCCTGCAATTTCATCGCGTCACACACCCCTTGAAACATATCGTCGACACCTTAATTGAGGAGCGTGCCCAAAAGCTCCAACAACACCCCTACGTCTGGAAATATGTACAAAAATACTTATACCCTGTACTGGGCTACCAACAGACGATCAAACTCATTGACGACGTTCAAGGGCTTTCTGGATACGCCGTTTTTGAGCACCTCAGCAATTTATTGAGCATGCAGGTCACGGTGCAAGGCATTGAGCACCTGCCGAAAAAAGGACGCGCTGTCTTAATGCCCAATCACCCGGCAGGCATCGCAGATGGCATAGCGGTATTCGACGCGGTTAAATCCATTCGACCCGATTTAACATTTTTTGCCAATCGAGACGCCGTTCGCTGCCAAGAAAATCTCACTGAAATTATCATCCCCGTCGAGTGGATGGAGGAAAAACGTAATCACGCCAAGCGCAAAGAAACCGTAAGAACGATGATACAAGCGTTCAAAGACGAACGTTTGATTGTTATTTTTCCCTCAGGCAGATTGGCCCGACCCACCCCACTGGGGTTAATCGAGCGACCATGGCTAGTATCTGGCGTTAGTCTTGCGCAAAAATATCAATGCCCTATCATCCCGATGCATATCAAAGGCTACAACAGTCCCTTGTATTATTTTTTCTGGTTTTTGAACAACGAACTCAAAGATATGACCTTGTTTCGAGAGTTGCTGAATAAAACAGGGCAGCGCTATCAAATGCAGATTGGGCAGCCGATACACTCAAACGCCAACGCGGCAACGCTAACACCTGCGCTGCGACGATTTGTCACAACAGCATTAAAACGCGGGCACAGCCAATTTCACGAATCTTAGCGGGCCATCACCCGCCAATCGCAGCTCGGATTCGCAGCCACTCAATAAGACTTTGGCAAACCCAAGACATGTTCGCTCACATAATTCTGGATCATTTCTTGGGAGATGGGCGCGATTTTCATCAGCCGGGCTTCGCGCCAATAACGCTCAACATGATACTCGCGGGCATAGCCAAACCCACCGTGTGTTTGCATGGCGCGATCAGCCGTAAAAAAAGCCGCATCGGCCGCCAACCACTTTGCCATGTTGGCCTCCGCGCCACATGGCTCACCACGATCTATTAGCCAACTGGCTTTGCGAATCATCAACTCTGCGGCTTCTAAACGCATTTTGGCTTCAGCCAGAGGAAACGCAATACCTTGGTTCTTGCCCACTGGCCGACCGAAAACAACCCGTTCGTTGGCGTAATTTACCGCACGACGCAAGGCAGCTTTACCGATACCCAAAGCTTCAGCAGCAATCAAAATACGCTCGGCATTTAAGCCGTCCAAAATATAACGGAACCCTTTGCCCTCTTCTCCAATTCGATCAGTAACAAGTACAGGCAAGTCCTCGTAAACCACTTCACAGGTGGCAACAGCATTACGTCCAACTTTGTCAATCGCTGATATGGACACTTCGGGCTTCTGCAATTCAGCCAACAAAAGAGTCAAGCCATCGGTTCTTCTTGCCACCTCGTCTTTGGGTGTTGTCCTGACCAGCAACAACACTCTTTCCGACTGCAGCGCTTTGGTTGTCCAAACCTTACGACCGGTCACAAAATAGGTATCACCCCGACGCTCCGCAAACGTGGTGATTGAGGTAGTATCTGTTCCTGCGTCCGGCTCGGTCACCCCAAATGCCACATGCAGGTCTCCGGAAGCCACACGCGGCAAATAGGCATTTTTCATCTCCTGAGAGCCGTATTTGACAACCGGGTGCATACCAAATATCGACAGGTGGATAGACGTGGCACCATTCATCGCGGCACCACTGGCAGCCACCGTTTCAAGCACTAGACTGGCTTCAGTGATGCCTTGCCCACTACCGCCATATGCTTCCGGTATGGCAATGCCCAACCAGCCAGCCTCGGCCATCGCCGCGTAAAAATCCCACGGGAACTCATGATCAGTATCTTTCTGCGACCAATAGCTGTCGGGAAATGCGGCGCACAGTTTCGCCACAGACGCCTGAATCAGATGTTGTTCTTCGGTCAATTCAAAATTCATGGCAAAAGGCCCAAAACAAGTTGCTGGATAATTACCAAGCTCGATTCTATGCTGTGCGCTCAGCAACAGCCATACTTATATAGCAGACAACCATCGGAGGCGATAAACATGCCCGGTAAATATTTTGATGAGCTGAGTATAGGTGACCACTTTGAGCACCAACCCAGTCGCACCGTCACAGAAACCGACAATTTGCTCTTTAGCAGCCTAACGCTAAACAGCCAGCCCCTGCATCTAGACGCTGAATTTGCCAAGCGTTCGCCGCATGGACAGATCTTGGTCAACAGTATTTTCACCCTAGGGTTTGTTGTTGGCGTCTCCGTAGCCGATACAACACTGGGCACCACGCTGGGCAATTTGGGTTTTGATCAAACGCTTTTTCCAAATCCGGTATTTATTGGCGATACACTGACCGCGCAAACCAACGTCATTAACAAACGAGAAAGCAAAACTAAACCAGATCGGGGTATCGTCACCTTCGAACACATCGCCAAAAACCAACGTGGAGAGGTGGTCTGCAGTTGCAGACGAGGCGCGATGATGCTCAAAAGAAACCCTTAGAACAAAAAATCAGACGAGGTTAAAAGCAAAAAATGATTGATCGGTTACCGGGAGTGAATCGACTGCGAAGATCAGCACATTTTGTGCCTGCAGCGAACGAAAAAATGTTACACAAATCTATCGCCACCGCTGCAGACTGCTTAATTCTAGATCTCGAAGATGCGGTCGCGCCAGATCGAAAAAAGGACGCACGTGAGACCGTTGCCCGATGGCTGCGTGACGTCGATTTTTGCGGCAAAGAACGGGCCGTGCGTATGAATCCCCTAGACACACCTTGGGGGTTGGATGATCTCGAAGTAACCATGCAATACCCCCCAGACGTTTATGTTGTACCTAAAATTTCAACCCTCGACGAACTCGCGACCATCGGCACCTTATTAACCCACTGGGAAAAAACTTATGGGCATCCCGAAGGCCAGGTCGGCTTAATTTTAATCACCACAGAGACGCCCCTGAGTGCCATAAATTTGCCCACACTCAGTCACAATCAGCGCGTTGTCTCAATGTCATGGGGCGCCGAAGATTTATCTGCTGCCCTGGGCGGGAGCAGGAATCGTCGCCCAGACGGCAGTTATCTGGAGGTTTATAACTACTGTCGCACGATGACGCTGTTGAGCGCTGCGGCTGGCGGGGTTCAGCCAATGGACACCGTGTATGTAGATTTAGAGGACCACGATGGCTTAGTTAAAGAATGCCAAGAAGCTGCTTGGATGGGCTTCACTGGAAAAATCACGATACACCCCAAACAAATAGATGTTGTGAATGCGGCGTTCTCACCTGATCCTGCGGCAGTCGAAGAAGCCGAACGACTCATAAAGGCTTTTGCAGAGGCAAAATCGGCGGGTCTCGTTACACTAAATTTTGAAGGCAAAATGGTTGATATTCCTCATCTGGCTCGCGCGCAGCATCTGATCAAGCGTGCCCGGGAGATCAAACAACAGCTCAACCAATCGCGCTCAAGCAAGTGAATGCCCAAATAAAATGCCCGTTTTGCGAACCCCTCTCACCCGCGCCCACACAATTTATAAAACCACTGTTGTTGCAGTCGACCCTACAAATGTGACCCCTCACTTAAAACCTGTCGGATAAATGTGACGCAGTTGTAAACAATTGTGAGACTACCCCTATCACCCTAGAAAAGCGGGTAAACTCGCAATTGAGCTTTTGAGCAAACAGGGATTGGATCAAGCGTCATGAGTACAAACCAAAATTTCTTCAGATTTAATGCCACTACGTTGGGCAACCTTTTACTTTTTATCAGCGTTGCAGCGCTGACAGCATGCAGTTCAACAGGTGCACCGCCCACGGTGGCAACAACAAACGATGTTGGCTTTGCCGATGAATACCGTATCGGCGTCGGTGACTCACTGGCCATTAACGTATGGCGAAACGACGATCTCAGTGTACAGGTACCCGTTCGACCCGACGGCAAAATTTCTGCGCCTTTGGCAGGTGAGGTCGACGTTGGCGACAAAACCCCAACTGAGGTCAGTGCAACCATTACAGCACAACTGGCCAAATATATTCGAGACCCCTACGTTACCGTCATTGTGACCAATATCGGCAGCGATCAGTACCGATCACGCGTGCGCGTCACCGGGGCTGTCGGCAGGCCGCTATCCGCGCCTTACCGCCAGGGGATGACTGTTCTTGACCTGGTACTTGAAGCCGGCGGCCTAAGCGAGTTTGCAAATGCATCCAAAGCAACACTCTATCGCCAAAACGTAGAACCTATTAAGCTCGATCTGAAGGGCATTTTAAATCGCGGTGACATGACCACAAACTACAGCGTCATGCCAGGGGATGTCATTACCGTTCCCGAACGTTTATTTTAATTACGTGAATTCACAGACCGAAGAAATTCGATCGTCTAAGGAGACCCACATGCGTTACGTTACTAAAGCTGCTGCGGCCGCATTCATCACAGTGCTTGCCGCACCTGTCAATGCTCTGGAAGTGGGTCTAACGGTTTTCGAGGAGTCGGAATATACCAATAACTTAACGCGAGCAACGTCGGAAGAGATTTCGGATTGGACGCATTCTCCCGGTGCTACTGTCACCGCGAATCACGCTGGACCCGACCTTGACTTGGAGGTGGACTACACCCTCGTGCGCCGCATTTATGGTAAAGACGTCTACGACGATAGCAACGAAGCAGTCGGAACCGCGAGTCTGGTGTGGGATGCACTTCCCGAACGCCTGACTTTCACAGCAGATCATCATCGAACTCAGACCGCTGTACGTGCGGATGAGGCGGTCACCCCAGATAACCTCGTCGAGACCTCTGACACCTCTTTAGGCCCGACTCTGCTCTTTAACCCAAGAGGCTCGGATCTCATTTTGATTCAGCACCTGTGGGGCAAAAGAACATCTGAGGAATCGGTAAATGATGCCGAGACCAACACATCCACAATCAGCTATGTCATGCCCACCTCACCGAACACAACCGTCACGCTCGCCGCCATCAATAGCGAGGTCGATTACGATGGGTCTAATTTCGCCGACATCACCTACGAGCGAGCACAACTGACTTGGGAACAGTTGTCGGAAACCACCACCGTTTCATTGATGGGTGGTTACAATGTGACAGACCGAGATCAGCAAAGCGAAGATGCAGACGGCTTTATCTACAGGGCCGATGTGAGCTGGCAATCCGGCGCGAATACATCATTTGGTCTGAACGCATCTAGAGATTTCTTGGATCGCAGTACGAGCCTATCTCAAGGCAGCTTCGCCGACGAGTTGGACGTGCCAACTGGATCTGACCTCAACGAAGTCTTTATCAATGAGCGCTACAGCGCCAAGGTCACCGGCACGCTTGGCGGGGCAACAACCATTGATGCGAGCATCACATACGATAGCGAAGATTATGTTGATATCATCAAAGATACCGATCGTATGGTTTATACCGTTGATTTAGCGCGCCAACTCAATCCAAAAATAAGATTTTCTTTGGGTTTCAGTTATATCAAAGAAGATTTCACCGAGGTCGATGAAGACGCCGAAACATTTGCCGGAGATATACAGCTCACCTATCAAGCGGGCAAAAAGCTCTCCTTCGATTTTGGTGGACGCTACTATGGGCGAGAGGATGAGCTACTGTTGGAGAGCAGACCCAAGATCAATGAATGGTCTGTTTATGCCAGAGTGGCGTACAACATACTGCCACGCTAGTCGCCAGTTAACCCAGTCTATCTAACGCGCCAAGCCACTCTTGGCGCTACTCTCTATGGTGCCCGCCATGCAGGCACCCAACATACCCAGCAAATATGCAATCGATAGATACACGCTGACAATGCGTTGCTCTAGCCTTTGCCCGCAACTTGTCTGGCGACTGACACCACCGCTCGAATGAGAAATCGGATTCCACTGCTGGTGTTTTAATTTGCCTGGCGCCTTGGTATCCACTGGTGCATCACGTGATTTACCACCCACAAGCAAGTATCCGCTCCTTGACCAACACGGGTTAGTGAGTCGTGGGCAAAATATTCAGCATGCAAAAGTACCCGGCATTTGCACGCTGATCGTGACGGAGCTGGTTGTTCACCCTGAAAAGGTAGCAATTGCTGCTCGCGCTGTCGCCGCCACCACTTGCTCTGCAAGCCGACCTTGCGCGGCCGTATTGCAGCCAACGGTTTTTAACTTGATATTGTCAGCCGGTATCTGAGCGCATGATCTATTTAAGATACCGACACGCCCACCCACTTGCGCTGCATAGCAACGCAACCGCTATATCAATCTGGCGGGAAAAATCTCTTTCACAAGGGTTAACTATCCGCAAAGCCGGTCAATTTAGCGTCTCCCCGTTTCGAATTAACAGCAAGCGCGGCTGATTACCACGGCGCCGCGTGTCAGTTGTCAGTTGTCAGTTGT
>DGQF01000030.1 GCA_002389675.1 Gammaproteobacteria bacterium UBA4421 | reverse complement strand
GCGCCAACCGCCCCAAGGAAAGTAAACCTGCTCGTGGCCATTGGCGGCGTAACCAACAGCTAATTAGGAGGACAACTGGATAAACACGGCTACAACAGCCCAATAGCGCAATATTATTCGACCGGACAACCGGTGGGGGGGCTTCTGGCAGATATCCTTCTTCGGCAAGCGGGTCCAGAAAGACTGATCCCGCCTTGCGCCAACCCTTATTTCCGCCGCTGTTTTCGACGCAACTGAGTCATCGGTGGCGCCAGAGCTAGGAATAATTAGCAGCAGCAAACACGTCTTAATGCATCGATGAAAAACGCTGAGTCATCACTAGAAGTCTAAACCCAAGCGGAACATATACTGACGAGGCCCGATCAACTCATCGCCGGTCGCACCCACACCGAATACATCAGTAAAGCGCGCATTAATGCCCGCCTTATCGGTTAAGTTCTTACCAATCAGTTCCATGCGCCAACCAGACGTTGCGGAATGAAAACCAACCACAAAATCTACGACGCTATAACTCGCTACGTTGTCAGTAACGCTGTTGTTAAAGATGCGGTGCTGAAAATCGCCTCGATAAGTGTATTGCAGCGTGCTCCGCAATTGACCTTGCGAAGCGATCTCAACATCCCAATTAAGGGCAAGATTAGCGGTAAATCCCGGCGTCTTGGCCAACTCGTTGCCTTTGACATTCTGGATTTGTGCAGCCCGTGCAATTTGAATTTCATCACTGAAAAGCCCGAACCCTTGCGCCAACAACGCGTTGCCAGCGGCTTCTGACTGAACGTTATCCAGCGCCAGATAGTCGTCGCTAATTTCAGTCTCCAGCCAAGCCAAACGGACATCTAAGATAATCGAATCGGTGACATAAGATGACAACTCAAGCTCTGCGCCAAAAATGTCTGCCTCTGGAATATTGCCAACGCCACCCTCAAAAACTTCTGGATCCGTCGCCTGATACTGCAAGCCTTCATAATCATAATAGAACGCCGCCGCATTTATCCGCACTCGACCATCAACCAGATCGGTCTTCAAACCCACTTCGAAGGCGTCGACGACTTCTTCATCAAAGGTAGGCAGCACCACGATCGGAGCAACGACGTTCTCGCGCCCATAGGTCAAATTTGATCCCCCGGGCTTAAACCCTCGCGTGAAGGACATATAACCCATGGTTCTATCATTAAAATCATGCTCAACCACCAGTCGCCCGGTTAGTTTTTCGCTGCTAGTTTTTAGAATGTCAGTACCACTGCGACCATAAAAATTCGTCACTTCGCTATCGACATCATCTTCTGTGTAACGCAGACCAAAAACAGTACGCCAGCTATCGCTGTGATTCCATGTCCCTTGGCCATACACTGAACTGGAAGTTCTCTTTGGTTTGGAGTCGGAGATAAACCCAACATCACCACCGAAAGCAAAGATATCTTCTAAAGTGAACGGGTCAAAGGTGCCATCAAACCCGAAATCAAGACGCTCAAGGATACTAATATCAACTTTTGTGTCGAGATAGAATACACCGGCAACCCAGTCCAGTTTGCCAAACAGCGACTGGTTCGAGATCAAATTTATTTCCTGCGTGAACGTCGTCTGTTCATTCGTTTCAGGGTCGTATTCACTGGGTAATTGTGCAAACGGAGGGAGCACCGCCAGGTCATTTCGATCATTGTCTCGCCGGATTAGGATGTCGTCATTTTGATAGCTGGTCAGCGACTTAACGGTGAAAACATCCAGATCCCACTCCAGCACCAAACTGTAAAGTTCGGATGTCAATTTATACTCGGCAATTGAGTCTTGGCGCAGTTCTCGCGCTTTCGGGGTCGGATCCAGAAGCCCCTTCTGAGCAGCGCCATTGCGATTCTCATCAAAATACTGAGCGGTGAGATTCGCTGAAAAGGTGTCGTTTGGAAGATAAATTAGCCGGACGCGTGCGGAGACGCTGTCCGCATCATCAAGATCTTGGTCCAGTGTGAGGTTATCTGTGAAGCCGTTGCGGGAATTAGAGATCACCGAGGCTCTGATCGCTACCTTGTCGCCAAAAGGGACATTCAGCGCCCCACGGGCGCGAACCATTCCATAATCCCCAACCGTCAGATCAGCGTTGCCAAACGTGCCCTCGGTAGAGGGTGCCTGCGTAACCACATTGATCGCACCACCGGTCGAATTCTGACCAAAAAGCGTCCCCTGAGGACCCCGCAAAACCTCAATTCGCTCCAGATCTAAAAAATCCGTTTGCAGCGCAAAAGGAGACGCAACGTAAACACCATCGAGATGGTAGGACACTGAAGGGTTGGCGATTGCATTTTGATTCGCTTCGTTGCCGACACCACGAATTGTGATCACGGTTTTGAACCCTTCATTTTTCGCAACGTTCACGCCAGGTGCAATGGCACTGAGATCAACAAACGATGTCAGTTGACGCTCGTCTAGATCCGTAGCGCCCAGAACCGTTATCGCCTGCGAAAGATCTTGCAAGCTCTCGCTGCGCTTTTCAGCCGTGACCAAGATTTCTTCGAAAACCATTTCTTCCGCTGACGCAAACGCGCTCAGAAAAAACACCGCCACCATAGCAGCACGTAGCAAACAAATTAGTGAAAATGAACTATTCATGGATTCTCCTAGCGATCGTAAGAATGATTTGTATCGGTTACCCGCTCTTTTTTGGAGCATTTTTAACAGCCAGAACCGCCAAAAAGCACCAAACGGGTGCATGGTTTTGAGAATCACGCGCCTCTTATCTTCAAAGCAGCGGCGCTGCAATCAATCAGCGATCCTCGCAAATCCTGATGCAATAATTTTGCCAAAACGAGTCTAAATGGCTCAACCCGTCAGCTACCTTTTACTTCAACGCCATCAGGCTTCCTTCCTATCTCAGGTTGGTTGCTTGGCGACGTAGGCGCGGCATTTTGCCAAGGCACGCCTGGAAGTCAAGCGGCGGGATCATTCCGGCCTAAATACGCACGGCCCTACACGAGCGTGGCAGTTTTGCGGCGTAAAATCACACAAAGAGCGCAGCTAGTCTTCCCAAACATGCCTAACAGGAGCGCTCCTGCGGCTAAAATCTAGCATTACTAACATTTACGCCGACCCACGCTACGCTACCGTCCTAATATAAGGTAGTATTTTGAGACTACTTCGGTCGTCAATCAAAC
>DGQF01000042.1 GCA_002389675.1 Gammaproteobacteria bacterium UBA4421 | reverse complement strand
TTGCCGCCATTTGTCCTCAATTAAATGGCAATACCACTTGGTACGAGCAGGTAGCCGCCGCTTTCGGGCAACCCGCAAGCGTTATCCCTGACCGCCCGGTGGCTGATGAGGATTGTTTATTTCTCAACATATGGACGCCCCAACCCAATAAAAGTGCAGCGCTTCCCGTGATGGTCTGGATTCACGGCGGCTCTAACAAAAACGGCTACAGTTATGAGCCCAACTACCTCGGTCACCAATTAGCCGCACAAGGTGTTGTGGTGGTCAGTATTGCTTACCGTCTGGGCGTATTCGGATTTCTTGCCCATCCGGAGTTTACGCTGCCGGGGTCAGGAAATTATGGCCTTCTCGATCAAATCGCCGCCCTATCATGGATCCAAACCAATATCTCCTTGTTCGGGGGTGACCCCGACAATATCACTTTATTCGGCGAATCGGCCGGTGCCGCTGATATCGGCTACCTCAGCGCCGCACCCGCGGCGCAGACTCTATTTCATCGCGCCATTTCACAGAGCGGTGGCTGGCAGGTGCGTCGGGTTGCACCCATTCAAACGCAATCTGTTTTGGGTAAACATTTTGCAGATGCGCACTCGGGCCTAGCTGAACTTTATGCCATGACAACCCAGAAACTGACCGAAGCGGCAGCACAACACTTCACCAATCACTACTGGGATCCGGTTGTTGACGGCCAAACGCTACCCCAAGCGTTACCCATTCTGTTCGAAAACGAGGCTGTCGCACGACGTCCCCTATTAATTGGATTCAACACTGACGAAGGTTTAATGTATCAGCCCGACGAGGTCACCGAGGCGATTTGGTGGACTTGGTTGAACAGTCATTACCCACAAAGAGCAAATCAAATCGAATCCGAATTGGCCGGGCAACCGCTTCGGGCGCGCCTGAACGCGGTCTCCACAGCAGGCAACTACGCCTGCCCATCGCGCATTTGGGCGGATTACAATGCCGCAGGCTCAAGCAGTTACATGTACGAATTCGCCACCGCCCGCTCTCAAGACCACGGCTTGGGCGCCTATCATGGCGCAGAAATCCCCTATATTTTTGACACCCATGACAACTGGCTGCCGACCACCCCTTGGGATATAGAACTCACCGACTCGATGACTCAGTATTGGGTTAATTTTGCTAAAAGCGGCAATCCGAATGGCCCCAGTTTGCCTCATTGGCCCAACTACTCAGCGGAGAAACCGGCAGTGCTCAAGCTCAGCGTACGTCCCGCGCCCGTGGTTTGGGAAGACAACATCTGCGACCTCTTAGGCCGCAGATGATTCTGTTCTAGCGCAATCGACCTAGAACTTTTGACGCCATCGCAATCCGATTGTTCGAGGCCGATTGGTGGTCACTCGACTATCCCACGAGGCGCCGTTCTTGAACACTTCTCCGCGCTCATCGGTAACGTTGCGAACAAATAATTCTGCCGACCAGGCCTCATCCTCAAGCCCTATCGCGAAGTTGACGATATCATAATCGTTCTGCACTTCACGCGTTCTGATTTCATTGCTGCCATCAAATAGCGTGT
Source organism: Gammaproteobacteria bacterium UBA4421 (assembly GCA_002389675.1). GTDB lineage: Bacteria > Pseudomonadota > Gammaproteobacteria > Pseudomonadales > Azotimanducaceae > UBA4421. Next base: position 5,712 of record DGQF01000042.1, on the reverse strand, counting down.
TGTAGGAATCGCCAGTGTGAATATACGTTCCCTGAACATAACCGTTCCATTGGTCCACCTGAAAAGAATATCGAGATGAAATGTTATATTTCAACTCCGGCACGCGCGGCAGTTTACGACCCTTAGGCGCGTCTGGATTGCCATCACCTACGCTGGCTTCATTGATCCAGTAATCTTCTGTGATCTCCGCCTCTATGGCAGAGAACGCAAATGATATGTCCCAGTCCGGCGTAATCAGATAGGCAATATCACCCTCGACCCCACGACTTCGCGCCGTTCCCACATTGTCAGTCAATGTTAGCGGAGAGACCGACACATCAAACCGGGACAACTGAAAATCATCCCAATCCATCGTATACGCTGCAAAATTGTAGCGTAACCGCCCATCCAGCGCCGTTGCCTTGATACCCAACTCGTAACTTTCAACAAAATCAGGCTCATAAACACCGCCAATCAACGTGTTAAATACCCGGTTCAATCCCCCGGGCCGATACCCTTCGGAATAAGTGCCGTAAACCATCATGTCGTCATTAATGTTGTACGTCAGATTACCCTTAATCACCGTGTCTTTGTCGTTGGTTTTTAGGTCAGTATTGAAGTCTTCGACCCTTGGACCAAATCGATCCGGAAAGAAAATTGTTCCGGAGAACCCTTTGAGAGAAATATCATAATCGAACCTTCTGGCACTCACTGAAGCCGTCAGCTTGTCGGTCACATCGTAAGCAAGTTCACCAAAAAACGCCGTCTCTTCACTGTCGCGTTTTTGATCCGTTGTCCAGTAGATATCAGGGCCTTCGACCGCCGCGGTTGTACCCCCTTCGTTACCGAGCCCATTGAGCCCCAGCACATGCCATTCCCAGTCAAATTGGTGCTGACTTTCTTCATAAAAAGCACCCACCAACCAACGAAGGCGCTGATCTTGAGCAGACATCAGGCGCAGCTCGTGATTGCTGCGTTGATAGCTCTCATGATTTTCGAATTGCTCACGCGGATCCGTACACTGACCAAAATAAGCCACGTAACACGAGTAGTAACGCTGCACAAAACCACCAGAGACATAAAAATCGCTGTATAGCGAGTAGTCGGCACGGCCTTCCACTTCTCTTTCCATATAGGATCCGGCATAGGTCAACGACAGACCCGCGATCTGGCCTTCAACAACCAGCGCGCTCTGCGTCCACTCATCTTCGTTGGAATCTGGCAGAAAGCGAACCACTTCCAAATCACCCACCTCTTCAGGATCGTGATCCCATACACCTTTGCTGTCCAACTCCTGGCGCATAACACTTGCCGTCACCGTCCAGTTATCAGTTAGATCGATACCCAGCGCGGCTCTGAGCCCTTGCGTAGTCGCCTCATTAAAATCATCTTTGGCAACATTTTCATTGGTGATTGTAATGTCTGCCGCTTCAGCTATCTGAGCGGGGTCGGTCAGACCCGCCCGCACATTGGCATTGTTGAATGTATAAGACCCAGCCACGTTGTCGATAAATCCAGCGTCTTCTTTGTGGAATCCAACCACACGCAACGCGGCACGATCTCCCAAAGGAATGTTGACCATGCCTTCAAACAAATAACCGATGTCGCCATCTTTGACCGAATTTCCCTCGATATCATATTGCGCTTCAAACTTCGAAGGATCCGGTTTGTTGGTGATAATACGAATACTACCTGACTGTGAATTCGCGCCAAACAGAGTGCCTTGAGGGCCAGCCAAGGCCTCGATTCTTGCAACATCATAAATATGCGGGTTCAAATAAGAGTTCACTGCCGTCACAGGTTGTTCGTCAAGATAGACCGCGACATTTGGCGTAGAGCCCAACGCATTTTCACCGCCGCTTGAGATACCGCGAATGTAAATATCACCCGTGCCTGGTCCCAAAGAGGTGTAATTTGCCGAAGGCATCAGCTGAACAAAATCTTCAAGATCCGTGACACCTAAGTTTTCCAAGTCTGCCGCGCCAAGTACATCGATGCTGATCGGAACATCCTGCAAACTCTGATTACGCTTTTGCGCAGTTACCACCACCTCCTCTATCTCAAGGGATTCGTCAGCGGCCGCGCCGGGCGCTGTTGCCACACCCGAAACTAATAGCATGGCACCGGTTGATGCCAACACCTGACGGCGAACCGCAAAGGTGAGCGGCTTGAGTGTAAACTTGTGTTGATCCTTGGTATCGATCGCCATAAAGCAGTCTTTCTCACAAAAAAGGGGTGCCTACCATACGCAGGTTTGCGGTTCTTGGCCAATCGATGACGGATGAGATCGCGCTCAACACTCCCTGAAAGGTTAATCTGCGTTGTATTTGAGACCTTGCCGCAGCGGCTCAAGGTGACGTTCAAAATGCCGCCACTGGTCCATTGAATCTCGGTAAATTGGCTGTCTGACTTGCTCTGAACTCGCCGTACGAACCGCCCGGTCATTACGGTAGAATGCCAGGCAGTTGTCTTCAAATGGCAATCCGCAATAGGCCAACATTCGCCTGACCTGCGCCTCGACATCATCAACAACCTCTTCATACTGCATCCGCAACACCTTGCCCGGCAAGACTGCATCCCAATGCTGCATCATCCGCACATAATCTGCATAGTAGCGACCCACCTCGTCCAACCCGTACGTAAACTCTTGGCCAGCTGCAAACAATTGTTTAAACCCGCTAAAACACGAAGCCATTGCCTCGCGCCGCGTGTCTATAATTTTTGCGTTCGGCAATATCAGGTGAATCAGTCCAATATGCGGGAAATTATTGGGCATCTTGTCGATGAAAAACGGTGCACCCTGGCGCTGTACTGCGGTTGCCTCCAGATACTCCTGCCCCAACGCCTCACAATCCTGTGACGTCAGATCCCACAAGGCAGTCGGGTATCGTGAAACCTCATTTTTATTCTTTTTAGCGGCTAAGCGACGGACAAACTGAAGGATATTTGGCAGCTCCATCGTCCCATCCACCTGCGAGTGACTGGCTAAGATTTGCTCCAGCAATGTCGAACCCGAGCGAGGCAAACCTAAAATGAAAATCGGGTCGGGCGCGATGTGTCCGAAGTCTTTCCTGAGGGCAAAGCGCTCGCGTGTACAAGACTGCATGATGGCGTTCATCTGCGCGCTGTTGTCCTGCGATCGATAGCCGCTCTCACGCATTTTAAGTCGATTGCCGCGTTCATAATAAGCAAACGATTCGTCATACAAATGTACATCCTCTAACGCTTTGCCAAGCGAGAAGCACAGGTGATACTCGTCTCGCACATCAATGTCGTGGCCGCTCAACAAGCGCCTCATGGTCTGAATTTCGCGCGCCGCAAATTTAAACGTTTTGAGGTTTGCCAGACTCCAATAGGCCTCACCCAAAGCCGGCTCAATCTCAATAGCCCGGCGATAAGCAGACACCGATTCTTCCCGGCGACCTACCGTTTTAAGCGCATGGCCCAAACTCATTTGCAAGCGAGAATGTCGAGGAACCTGTTTTAGCACGCGCTCATATCGCGTGATTGCTCCCTGATAATCTCCAACGTTGACCAAAACAGAAGCCGCCAACACCGGATGTGCCAAATTCTGAGGATCAACCGCTTCCAAATGCGACAGCTGCACCATTGATTCGTTAAATTTGCCCCCTTTGCTCAATGCGTTTGCGAAATTGTTGCGCGCCAGGTGATAGTCGGGGGCTAACTCTAGCGCCCGCCGCAAAAGTTTCTCGGCGTCTGCAAAAATATCAAGCTGCAAGCCAATATCGGCCAACAAGCGAATGGCATTCACATCCGTTGGGTGACGATAGAGGTACTCTCGACAAATCCCCTCTGCCATCCCTAACTTCCCGTCAGCAACTAATTCAACGGCTTTGACCAACCCCGGATGTGTGGCGGCCACCGCCATCTGCTGACGAAAAGCTTGATCAGAGGCCACGGTTTCACCCCGGTCAGCCAACATTTCTCCCAACAACTGCCAACCCCTGGACTGCAGCGGTTGAATTGCAACCGCTTTGCGCAAAGCACGCACAGCATCGTTTGTTCGACCCTCAGCCCGAAACGCGATGCCCAACTCCAAATGAATCGCCGCAGCGTCAGGCAGTCGCTTGCTGAGTTTAGACAGGTGCTTCACCGCATAGGCACTGTCACCCAAGAACCGGTGGGCCACCGCATCCAGAAAAATCGCTTGCGGATGCTGCGGATACTGCTTGCGAATTTCAGCAACCTGTTGCGCCACCGCCGCAAACTGCTTTTCCTTTAATAACGTCTCTGCCTGCCGTAAGGCCTGTTCTAAATTTCCGTGTTGGCTGTCTATCTCAAGCTCCGATGCCCAAATGTGTTATCGTTTCTACTATGCCATTGACCATTAATAAAGAAGTATTCATAACCTGTGCAGTGACCGGGTCAGGGGCCACCCAAGATCGTAGTCATCATGTACCGCGCTCTCCCAAACAAATCGCAGATGCCGCGATAGAGGCTGCACAAGCCGGCGCGGCGGTAGTGCACTGCCATGTGCGTGACCCTAACACAGGCGAGCCCTCTCGCGAGCCGAGTCTTTACCGCGAACTCACCGAGTATATCCGCGCCTCAAGTATCGACGTTGTGCTTAACCTAACATCAGGCATGGGCGGCGATATGGTTTTCGGTTCTACAGAGCAACCTTTGCCAGCCGCAGCCGGCACCGATATGGCGGGCGCAACCGAGCGCATGCAGCCTATCAAAGACTGCCTACCCGAAATTTGCACCCTTGACTGCGGCACAATGAACTTCGCAGAGGCCGACTATGTCATGACCAACACACCGGGCATGCTTCGCACAATGGGACAGATGATGGCCGATTTGGGTATACAAGCCGAAATAGAAGCATTTGATACCGGCCACCTTTGGTTCGCCAAACAACTGGTCGATGAGGGTATTCTGCCAGCACCTGTGCTGGTCCAGCTGTGCATGGGAGTGCCTTGGGGCGCCCCTAACGATCTCAATACGCTGCTCGCCATGGTCAACAACATTCCGCCAGACTGGCACTGGTCGGCCTTCAGTTTAGGACAGCATCAAATGCCTTATGTCGCCGCAGCCATTTTAGCAGGGGGCAATGTCCGTGTCGGCTTGGAGGACAATCTGCATCTGGGCAAAGGTGTGCTGGCCACCAATGCAGAACTGGTCGAACATGCGGTGAAAATCACCGAACAGCTTGGCGCCAAAGTCATCGGTCCGGCGCAAGTTCGCCGTCAGTTAAGCCTCGTTAAACGCACCCCGCGCTAACAAATGCAGGCAACCGTATTAGGCGCTGGCGTGATTGGAGGCGGCTGGGCCGCTCGCTTTGTTTTGCACGGATGGGACGTAGTTGTCTACGATCACGACCCAAACACCGCTGTTCATCTGGAAAAAACGCTGGCCAGAGCCAGACAAGCTCTGCGGGAACTCTACGACGCTGATCTGCCACCTGAGGGGGAGTTGTCCTATGCCACCACGTTAACCGAAGCGATTCAAGGCGCAGATTGGGTTCAAGAAAGTGTCCCAGAATCCGCAGAGGTCAAGCGCGCAGTCTATGCCAATCTACAAAATCTGCTGCCCGCGGATGCCGTGCTGGCCTCCTCAACCTCAGGATTCAAGCCCAGCGACCTTGCCCAGGCACTCAGTTGCGCACCTCAGATGCTGGTATGTCACCCCTTCAACCCAGTTTATCTATTACCCGCTGTCGAAGTGGTGGCGGGACGCAACACCAACTCTGCAACCCAACAACGTGCACAC
>DGQF01000056.1 GCA_002389675.1 Gammaproteobacteria bacterium UBA4421 | reverse complement strand
GAGACGCCCAGAGTAATGGGTTTTATTGGTGGCAAAGCGGATCAACCTGCGCCTCTGTCAGACCGAGAGGCCGCGGCGATTTTGGATCGCGTTGCTGCAGGCAGTGAAAAAGCTACGCCTAAAACGGTCTTCGAGCCAGGGGAGATTGTGCGCGTCACGGACGGCCCGTTTAATGACTTTAACGGCGTTGTTGAGGAAGTAAATTACGAGAAAAATCGCCTGCGTGTGGCGGTTACAATTTTTGGTCGGTCGACTCCGGTTGAGTTAGATTTCGGTCAGGTGGAAAAGGGGTAGTCTTCGAAGGACTACTGTTAACGGGGAGTGTGTTGCGAGTGATTAAGCTTGCGTACATACGTTTGTACCCATCGACTCGCTGTAGATACAGCGAGCCAAGGAGGAAAAATGGCTAAGAAAGTTGAGGCCTATATTAAGCTGCAGGTGGCTGCAGGACAGGCGAATCCAAGCCCGCCAGTGGGGCCTGCGCTAGGTCAGCGCGGCGTTAATATCATGGATTTTTGTAAAGCGTTCAACGCACAAACGCAGTCCATGGAGCAGGGATTGCCGGTGCCTGTTGTCATCACCGTATATGCCGACCGGTCATTTACGTTTATCACCAAAACACCGCCTGCCGCGGTTCTGTTGAAAAAAGCGGCTGGAATTGCGAAAGGTAGCGGAACGCCCAATACGCAGAAAGTAGGCAAGGTGACCCGCGCGCAGTTGGAAGAAATTGCCCAGATGAAAATGCCAGACTTAACATCGGCAGATCTTGATGCCGCTGTCCGCACGATTGCGGGTACGGCGCGTGCTTCTGGAATTGAGGTGGAGGGTTTGGTATGAGCAAGGGAACAAAGCGCTCGCGCGCGATCGCTGAAAAAGTTGACCCCCAAAAGATCTACCCAATTGATGAAGCGGTTACATTGCTGGGAGAACTGGCAAGAACAACGTTTAAAGAGTCGTTTGATGTTTCGGTAAATTTGGGTGTTGACCCGCGCAAATCAGACCAAGTGGTCCGAGGCGCAACAACGTTGCCTCACGGTACAGGAAAGACGGTTCGTGTAGCCGTGTTCGCTCAAGGCGAAAAGGCAGACGTGGCCAGTGCAGCGGGTGCGGATGTGGTTGGATTCGAAGACCTGGCTGAACAAGTCAAAAGTGGTAATTTAGATTTTGATGTTGTGATAGCAACGCCCGACGCAATGCGTGTTGTGGGTCAATTGGGTAAGGTGCTGGGGCCGAGAGGTCTGATGCCTAATCCAAAGACGGGGACTGTTACGCCCGACGTTGCTACCGCAGTGCAGAATGCTAAAGCTGGACAAATTCAGTTTAGAACGGATAAAAGCGGCATCATTCATGGTGGCGTTGGTCAGGTGGGATTTGCCGTTGACGCGGTGAAAGAAAATCTTGAAGCGTTGATTGTCGATTTAAGGAAAGCTAAACCGGCATCAGCGAAAGGGGTCTATCTCAAGAAAATAACCTTGTCCACAACAATGGGGCCCGGGTTATCTATTGATCAGTCGACCTTAGAAATTTGATTTGAAGACTCGGTGCTGCTCATGGGCATCGAGGTCGTCAAAAACCGTTAAGGGGCCAAGCGGCCTTAAAAGATAAACCTTACGCAGGCGGCTAGCTGCAGAAATGCAGCAGTGATTCTTCTAAGTGACCAGGTGACAAAGGTGTTGCCGTTCGCTGTTGAGGCTATCCAAGTGCCGTATTCGTGGTTTGGTTAAGCAAACCACTACATTAGCTAGGCGCTCGTTAGAGGCCTAATAAGGAGAAGCAAGTGGCATTACAACTCGAACAAAAGCGACAAATTGTCGCCGAGGTGAATGAGATTGCCGCATCTGCTTTGTCGGCAGTTGTTGCAGACTATCGGGGTCTGACCGTTGCAGAAATGACCGAAATGCGCGTTAAAGCGCGTGCTTCAGGGGTTTATGTAAGGGTCGTACGCAACACCTTGGCCAAGAGAGCTGTAGAAGGAACAGAATACGCCTGCCTCGATGAGGCATTTGTAGGTCCAACCTTAGTGGCGTTTTCGCAAGAGGACCCGGGTTCTGCAGCCAGGCTGTTGAAAGAATATGCAAAAGAGCACCAAGCTTTAGAGGTTAAGGCCTTGGCCATTGGCGGGACGTTGTTGAGTGCGGATCAGATCGATCGCGTTGCTTTGCTGCCCACTTTGGATCAAGCACGCTCTATGCTGCTTTCAGTGATGCAAGCCCCTGTTGTGAAATTGGTGAGGACCCTCAATGAGGTGCCGACCCAATTGGTACGCGCAGTGGCAGCTGTCCGAGATCAGAAACAAGCGGAATCGTAAATCGAATCAATAGGTTATTTAGGAGAATAAAATGGCAATATCAAAAGACGATTTGTTGAACGCCATCGCTGAGATGAGTGTGATGGAAGTGGTTGAATTAGTTTCAGCAATGGAAGAAAAGTTCGGCGTGTCAGCCGCGGCAGCGGTAGCGGTAGCTGCGCCAGCCGGTGGCGGAGACGCAGGCGGTGGCGCTGCTGAAGAAAAAGACGAATTCGACGTTATTTTAACGGGCCCCGGCGAGAAGAAGGTGAACGTCATTAAAGCCGTTCGCGCGATAACCGGCCTGGGACTCAAAGAAGCTAAAGCTTTGGTCGACGAAGCACCGTCTCCAGTAAAAGAAGCGGTAAGCAAAGATGAAGCTGAAGAAGTTAAGAAACAGTTGGAAGAGGCTGGTGCTGCGGTAGAGCTCAAGTAGACTGATTATTTATTTGATTTCTTCGTGTTGATAAAAGGCTGGTTCTTTGCGCGTTACCGTCGCAATAGAGCCGGCCTTTTCTGGTTGGAAATTTTGTGGTTGTATTCTGGGTTGAACCGGATATGCAGCCTTCATTCGCAAATGCATCGCTTTATAAGCGTGGGAGATTCGCATGGCGTATAGCTTTACTGAGAAAAAGCGCATCCGTAAGGATTTCGGCAAGTTGTCTGAGTCGATGGAGTTACCCTATCTACTCGCCATTCAAGTTGATTCCTATAATAAATTTTTGCAAACCGACAGTGGGTCCGAGGCCCGCGAAGAGTCTGGCTTGCATGCTGCGTTCCGCTCTGTATTTCCCATTGTGAGTTACTCCGGTAGCGCCGCTTTAGAGTATGTGGACTATCGGTTGGGCACGCCGACGTTTGATGTTAAGGAATGCGTGTCGCGGAGCATCACGTACGCGGCGCCGCTGCGTGTGAAGGTGCGATTGATTATTTATGATCGCGAGTCGTCCAATAAAGCGGTCAAGGACGTGAAAGAGCAAGAAGTGTACATGGGTGAAATTCCACTCATGACAGAGAACGGTACATTTGTAATCAATGGCACCGAGCGGGTAGTTGTCTCCCAGCTTCACCGCTCACCAGGGGTGTTTTATGATCATGATAAGGGTAAGACCCACTCGTCTGGGAAGCTCCTGTACAACGCTCGCGTTATCCCTTATCGCGGCTCTTGGTTAGATTTTGAATTCGATCCCAAAGATGCTGTCTTTGTCCGCATTGACCGTCGTCGTAAGCTGCCGGCAACGATTATCTTGCGCGCTTTGGAGTACTCCAGCGAAGAGATTTTGGATATATTTTTTGAGAAGAATCACTTCTTCTTGAAGGATGGCGAAGTTTCGGTTGAGCTGCAGCCAGAGCGGATGCGAGGTGATGTAGCTACCTTTGATATTCGCGATGCTAAAGGCAATGTTATTGTGGAGCTTGGGCGCCGTATCACCGCTCGCCACGTTCGGATGCTCGACGAGAGCGGCATGAAGACGCTGACGGTGCCGAACGAGTATCTGCTGGAGCGGGTAACGGCAAGAGACATCGTTGATGAGTCTACCGGAGAGGTTGCTTTTGCTTGCAACACGGTCATCACCGAGGAGGTGTTGGAGCAGTTGCTGGCGCTGAATGTCGATTCGGTCGAAACGATCTATACAAATGACTTGGATCATGGTCCCTTCATCGCGGACACGTTGCGAATAGATCCAACGCGTAACAAGCTCGAAGCGCTGGTTGAGATCTATCGCATGATGCGGCCGGGTGAACCGCCGACCAAAGAAGCGGCGGAAAATTTATTTAACAACCTATTTTTCTCAAACGAGCGTTATGACCTTTCAGCGGTCGGACGAATGAAGTTTAACCGGCGGTTGGGCCGCGAAGCGATCAAGGGTGAAGGTACGCTGGCGCGTGAAGATATCGTAGACGTATTGCGCACTTTGATCGACATTCGTGATGGTAAAGGATCGGTCGACGATATTGATCATTTGGGTAATCGACGCGTCCGCTCCGTTGGCGAGATGGCGGAAAATCAGTTTAGGGTCGGCCTGATCCGCGTCGAGCGCGCGGTGAAAGAGCGTTTGAGTTTGGCGGAATCCGAGGGCCTGATGCCTCAAGACATGATTAACGCCAAACCAGTTGCTGCGGCCATTAAAGAGTTTTTTGGATCCTCGCAGTTGTCCCAGTTTATGGATCAAAATAACCCGCTGTCGGAAGTGACGCATAAGCGTCGTGTATCCGCCTTGGGGCCAGGTGGTCTCACGCGCGAACGCGCGGGTTTCGAAGTGCGTGATGTGCATCCCACTCATTACGGCCGTGTTTGCCCTATCGAAACACCAGAAGGTCCTAATATTGGCCTGATTAACAGTTTGGCAACTTATGCGCGTACAAATAATTATGGCTTTCTTGAGTCGCCTTATCGCAAGGTGGTTGATGGCAAGGTAACGGATCAGATTGAATATCTTTCTGCCATTGATGAAGCTAATTTTGTTATCGCGCAAGCGAGCGCGCCGCTCTCAGCAGATGGCGGGTTTGAAGGCGAGTTGGTTGACGTTAGACACCAGAACGAATTCACCAAAACTGCGGCAGAAAATGTGAATTTTATGGACGTATCGCCTAAGCAGGTGGTCTCCGTAGCGGCGTCATTGATTCCCTTCTTGGAGCACGACGATGCGAACCGCGCGCTGATGGGCTCGAACATGCAGCGACAGGCTGTGCCTACGTTGCGCGCTGAGAAGCCGTTGGTCGGGACTGGCATGGAGCGAGACGTTGCGCGTGATTCTGGGGTATGTGTGAACGCCGCGCGGGGTGGCTTGGTTGAAAGTGTCGACGCCGCGCGCATCATTGTGCGGGTGTCTGATGAAGAGACGCAAGCCGGCGAGGCGGGTGTTGATATCTACAATTTGACCAAGTTCACTCGCTCAAACCAAAATACCTGTATTAATCAGCGCCCGTTGGTTAGACCTGGCGACATTATCGCGCGAGGCGATACGTTGGCCGACGGACCGTCTGTAGATATGGGTGAGTTGGCGCTTGGCCAAAATATGCGCATCGCCTTTATGCCATGGAATGGCTACAACTATGAGGACTCCATTTTGGTGTCTGAGCGAGTTGTGAAAGAAGACCGTTTCACCAGTATTCACATTCAAGAATTAACGTGTATTGCGCGCGATACCAAATTGGGTCCCGAAGAAATCACGTGTGACATTCCCAACGTAGGGGAGGGTGCGCTCTCCAAATTGGATGAGTCCGGTATTGTCTACATTGGTGCAGAAGTTGGCGCAGGCGATATTCTTGTGGGCAAGGTGACGCCAAAAGGTGAAACTCAGCTTACACCCGAGGAGAAGCTGCTTCGCGCAATTTTTGGCGAGAAAGCATCGGATGTTAAAGACACCTCGCAGCGCGTGCCTACTTCAGTAAAAGGCACCGTAATCGATGTTCAAGTCTTTACGCGAGATGGTGTGGAAAAAGACCAGCGCGCGACAGATATTGAGCACGCACAGTTGGCGACAATCCGTAAAGATCTCGATGATGAATACCGCATTGTCGAATCAGCGACCTATGAACGCTTGAAGCGTGCGTTGGTTGGCCAAACCGCTGCAAGTGCGCCGGGCCAAAACAAGGGCTTGACCATTGACGCTGAGTATCTTGAAGGGTTGGATGCGGACGATTGGTTTAAAATTCGGATGCAAGATGACAGCTTGAATGAGCAGTTAGAGCGTGCCGAAGAGCAATTGCAGGCGCGCAAAGAGGCGTTGGACGCCAACTACGCGGATAAGCGATCCAAACTGCAAAGCGGCGATGATCTCGCACCGGGTGTGCTCAAGATAGTGAAGGTTTACCTAGCCATCAAACGGCGTATTCAGCCGGGCGATAAGATGGCTGGTCGTCATGGTAACAAAGGTGTTATTTCCGTGATTATGCCTGTTGAGGATATGCCATTTGATGAGCATGGTGAGCCCGTTGATGTCGTGCTCAATCCGCTCGGCGTGCCATCGCGAATGAACGTTGGACAAGTCTTGGAAACCCATTTGGGTTGGGCTGCGCGTGGTGTTGGTGAACGCATCAACGAAATGCTTGAGCAACAAAAGCAGGTCGGTGAGGTGCGTGGCTTTTTAGAAAAGGTGTACAACCAAGTCGGTGATCCTAACGTTGCGCTGGCGTCGTTGAGCGACACCGAAGTGCTCGAATTGGCGAAGAACCTCTGCGGCGGCGTGCCGATGGCCACGCCAGCATTCGACGGTGCCTCTGAGGAGGAGATCAAGGCGATGCTTGAGTTGGCGGGTTTGCCGACTTCCGGGCAAGCGCAGCTCTATGACGGTCGCACAGGGGATCCCTTTGAACGGCGCACCACTGTTGGCTATATGTACATGCTGAAGCTCAATCATTTGGTCGACGACAAAATGCATGCGCGCTCCACAGGGTCTTACAGCCTTGTGACACAGCAGCCACTGGGTGGTAAAGCACAGTTTGGTGGTCAGCGCTTCGGCGAAATGGAGGTATGGGCGCTAGAGGCCTATGGAGCGGCTTATACTCTCCAAGAGATGCTAACGGTCAAGTCTGATGATGTCTTAGGGCGTACGAAGATGTACAAAAATATTGTAGATGGGAACTATCAAATGGAGCCCGGAATGCCTGAGTCGTTTAACGTGTTGGTCAAGGAAATTCGTTCCTTGGGAATCAACATCGAACTTGAAACTGAATAATGTATACCCTAGGTAGAGGAGAAAGATCTTGAAAGACTTACTTAACTTACTCAAATCCAAGGGCGACGTGGATGAGTTTGATGCCCTGCGAATTGGCCTAGCATCGCCAGAGATGATCCGATCTTGGTCGTTTGGTGAGGTCAAGAAGCCAGAGACCATTAACTATCGTACGTTCAAGCCAGAACGGGATGGGCTGTTCTGCGCACGGATTTTTGGCCCGGTAAAAGACTATGAGTGTCTTTGCGGCAAATATAAACGACTCAAACACCGTGGAGTTATTTGCGAGAAGTGCGGTGTAGAAGTCACATTGACGAAGGTACGTCGTGAGCGAATGGGCCATATCGAACTCGCCTGTCCAACTGCACACATTTGGTTCCTCAAGTCGTTACCCTCTCGGATTGGTCTCTTGCTGGATATGACGCTACGAGATATAGAGCGTGTGCTCTACTTTGAGTCGTTTGTAGTCATTGATCCCGGTTTGACAGATTTGGAAGTAGGGCAACTGCTGACTGACGAGGAGTACTACAGCAAGCTCGAAGAATTTGGTGACGAGTTTGATGCACGAATGGGTGCTGAAGCAGTTCAAGAAATGCTGATGCATTTGGATCTACCTTCCGAAATCGCCCAATTACGTGAAGAAATTCCGGCGACGAATTCAGAAACGAAAATCAAGAAATTTTCCAAGCGCTTGAAGCTCATGGAAGCTTTCCTAAACTCCGGTAACAAGCCCGAATGGATGGTAATGACGGTTCTGCCCGTATTGCCGCCGGATCTGCGGCCTCTGGTTCCTCTTGATGGCGGCCGCTTTGCCACCTCAGATTTGAATGATTTGTATCGTCGGGTGATCAATCGGAACAATCGCTTGAATCGCCTTTTAGATTTATCTGCACCGGACATCATTGTTCGCAACGAAAAGCGTATGTTGCAGGAATCTGTAGATGCGCTGCTGGACAATGGTCGTCGTGGGCGTGCCATTACAGGGTCCAATAAGCGGCCGCTGAAGTCTCTGGCCGATATGATCAAAGGTAAACAGGGTCGGTTCCGTCAGAATTTGCTGGGTAAGCGGGTTGACTACTCCGGCCGGTCGGTCATTGTGGTTGGCCCCACGCTGAGATTGCATCAATGCGGATTGCCGAAAAAGATGGCGCTAGAGCTCTTCAAGCCTTTCATTTTTGGCAAACTCGAAGAGCGCCAGCTGGCAACAACCATCAAAGCTGCAAAAAAGATGGTTGAGCGCGAGACCGCGGAGGTCTGGGATATTCTCGCTGAAGTTATCCGCGAGCACCCTGTGCTGTTGAACCGTGCGCCGACCCTTCATCGTCTGGGTATCCAAGCTTTTGAACCCGTATTGATTGAAGGGAAAGCGATTCAGTTGCATCCGCTGGTGTGCACCGCATACAACGCGGATTTTGATGGCGACCAGATGGCTGTGCACGTGCCTTTGACATTAGAAGCCCAGCTTGAAAGCCGCGCATTGATGATGTCGACCAATAATATTCTCTCTCCCGCCAGCGGAGAGCCGATTATTGTGCCCTCGCAGGACGTTGTTTTAGGCGTCTATTACATGACCCGTGAAAAGGTCAATGTCAAAGGCGAAGGTACAGTCTTTGCGGACGCAGATGAGGTTCACCGAGCGTATCACGCGCAACAAGTGGGTCTTCACGCCAAGGTCAAGGTGCGAGTTGAGGAGCACGTGATCGATGATGATGGCATTAGTCGATGGGCACGCTCGCTGTACGATACGACTGTTGGGCGCGCATTGCTGTTCAATATCGTCCCGAAAGGCTTGCCCTATGCGTTGGTCAACAAAGCCATGGACAAGAAATCCATTTCCAATTTGATTAACGACTGTTACAGACGCTGTGGGCTGAAAGACACGGTAATTTTTGCTGATCAATTGATGTACACCGGTTTTGCGTATTCAACGGCTTCAGGATCTTCGATTGGCGTTGAGGATTTTGTTATTCCTGCAGCCAAAACCGGCATCATTGAGGAAGCGGAAGCTGAGGTTGCCGAGATTGAGTCTCAGTACGGCTCAGGCCTTGTCACCCAAGGTGAGAAATACAATAAAGTGGTCGATATCTGGTCTCGCGCGAATGATTTGGTCGCGCGGTCAATGATGGAAGGCATTTCTAAGGAAAATGTGACCAATAGCGAGGGTAAGGACGAGCAGCAAGATTCCTTCAACTCTGTGTTTATGTATGCAGATTCAGGAGCGCGAGGTTCACCCGCTCAGATTCGTCAGTTAGCGGGAATGCGGGGTCTAATGACTCGGCCTGACGGCAGTATTATTGAAAATGCGATCACCGCAAATTTCCGCGAAGGGTTGACGGTGAACGAATATTTTATTTCGACGCATGGCGCCCGCAAGGGATTGGCCGATACCGCGCTAAAGACTGCAAACTCAGGATACTTAACACGTCGCTTGGTGGATGTGGCCCAGGACGTGGTTGTCACTGATTTTGACTGCGGTACTGACCAAGGCTTACACACCATGGCCATCATTGAGGGTGGAGATGTTGTTCAGCCGTTGGGCGATCGTGTTTTAGGGCGCGTGGTTGCGCAAAACATTTTAGATGTGGATGAAAAGACAGTATTGATTCCGGCCGGAACCATGATTGACGAGGCCTGGGTGGAACAACTCGAAGAGTTGGGCATTGATGAAATGCTGGTTAGAAGCCCGATTACTTGTGACACCGTGCATGGGATTTGTAAGGCTTGTTACGGGCGAGATTTGGCTCGAGGCCACTTGGTCAACGTTGGTGAAAGCGTTGGCGTGATCGCCGCTCAATCAATTGGTGAGCCGGGAACTCAGCTTACCATGCGTACGTTCCACATTGGTGGCGCGGCCTCTCGCGCAACCGCGGTTGATAATATTCAAGTTAAGCATGGTGGCAGCATACGACTTCATAACTTGAAGACGGTCACGCGTTTGTCTGGAGAATTAGTTGCGGTTTCTCGCTCTGGCGAAATTGCCGTGGCTGATGAGCATGGAAGAGAGCGGGAACGCTACAAGCTACCTTATGGCGCGGTTATTGCGGTGGCGGAAGAGGATCGGGTAGAAGCGGGACAGGTGATTGCCCAATGGGATCCCCACACGCACCCGATTGTTGCTGAAGTTGCCGGCAAGGTTCAGTTTGCCGAAATGGAAGAAGGGCTGTCGGTACGTCGTCAAACCGACGAACTCACGGGTCTTTCAAACATTACG
The DNA here is from genome assembly GCA_002389675.1 of Gammaproteobacteria bacterium UBA4421. GTDB lineage: Bacteria > Pseudomonadota > Gammaproteobacteria > Pseudomonadales > Azotimanducaceae > UBA4421. Next base: position 4,415 of record DGQF01000056.1, on the reverse strand, counting down.
GTGATGGATGCCGCGGCTCGCCCCAGTGCGGCCAAAGATCTGCGTCCAGCCGTGCGTTTGATGGACGATAAAGGAGAGCAGTTGAATTTGCCCGGTACAGATGTGCCTGCAAACTATTTCATGCCTGCTGATGCGATTCTCTCGATGGAAGATAATTCATTGATTGGCATTGGTGACGTGATCGCACGCATTCCGCAAAATGCCCTCAAGACCAGAGATATAACAGGTGGTTTGCCACGTGTGGCGGATTTGTTCGAGGCGCGTAAGCCTAAAGAGCCGGCCATATTGGCAGAGGCCTCTGGAACGGTGAGCTTTGGCAAAGAAACCAAAGGTAAGCGTCGATTAGTGATTACACCTGTGGACGGTGACCCAGTGGAAACTTTGATTCCAAAGTGGCGCACCATTGGTGTCTACGATGGAGAGACTGTCGAGAAAGGCGAAACGGTCTGTGATGGCCCGATGAGTGCTCACGACATCTTACGATTGAAAGGCGTTGAAGAGTTGGCGCGTTACATCGTCAACGAAATTCAAGAGGTCTATCGTCTCCAGGGCGTCAAGATTAATGATAAACACATTGAGGTCATTGTTCGGCAGATGTTGCGCAAGGTGGAAGTTGTGAGCTCCGGAGAATCAGAGCTGATCCGCGGTGAACAGACTGAATACACCAAGATCCGTCAAGTGAACGCTGAGTTAAGTGCCGAAAATCGAGAACTGGCTCAGTTCCAGCGCGTTTTGTTAGGCATCACCAAGGCTTCGCTGGCGACCGAATCGTTTATTTCAGCAGCCTCCTTCCAAGAAACTACACGTGTATTGACGGAAGCTGCGGTGACCGGGAAGCAAGATTTCTTGCGAGGGTTGAAAGAAAATGTGGTGGTCGGGCGTTTGATTCCAGCCGGTACGGGATTGACGTACCACAAGGAACGCAAAGAGCGACGTGAAACGGAAACGCTGGTCAGTCAAGGTCCTTCGGCTGATGAAGTTGAGCAGGCATTGGCTGAGGCGCTGTCCGCTCAGGGAAATACGTCTGACGAAGAATAGTATTTACAGCGCGCGTGTCGCGTGAAGTGCTTGAGAAATGCAGGGTCTGCGCATACAATGCCGCGCCCTGCGGTTTCGCCCTCGGGTGAAAAAGACAATTAGAGGTTATAAGTAGGAATGGCAACAATTAGCCAGTTGGTTCGTAAACCACGTAAAAGAAAAGTAGAAAAGAATATCGTCCCAGCGTTGCAGGCAAGCCCTCAGCGTCGTGGCGTATGTACAAGGGTGTATACGACAACCCCGAAAAAGCCAAATTCAGCTTTGCGCAAGGTATGTCGTGTTCGACTGACCAACGGCTTCGAAGTCACGTCATATATTGGCGGCGAAGGTCATAATTTGCAGGAACACTCTGTTGTACTGATTCGCGGTGGCCGAGTTAAGGATCTGCCTGGTGTGCGTTATCACACCATCCGAGGCACATTGGACACTTCCGGCGTCGCAGATCGCAAACAGTCCCGCTCGAAATACGGGACAAAACGCCCTAAGTAAGGGGTTTAGTTAGGATAAATTTTTTAGTCAACCAATAAGCTTTTCTCAGTAAGGGTCCGACTTGCGTAAGGCAGGTCGATCAAAAGGGTTAACCCCTTTTGGCATCAGCAGGCCGTCAACGGTTTTAACTGGTGCGATAAGACGCTCACCTGAAGCAAGGAGAATATGAATGCCACGTCGTAGAGTTGTCGCAAAACGCGAAGTTTTGCCTGATCCGAAGTTCCATAACCAAACCGTCGCGAAATTTATCAATCACGTTATGGTGAGTGGTAAGAAAGCGGTTGCAGAGCGTATTGTGTATGGCGCTTTCAGCCGAATTACCCAACGTGATGCTGCGGCTAATCCCGTTGAAGTATTCGAAAGTGCGCTGGATGCAATCGCTCCTATGGTGGAGGTCAAATCCCGCCGCGTCGGTGGTGCAACCTACCAAGTGCCGGTCGAAGTGCGCGCTTCGCGCCGAACGGCGCTGGCGATGCGTTGGTTGGTCGACAGCGCTCGTGCGCGAAATGAGAAGTCTATGGCTGCTCGATTGGCCGGTGAGCTTATGGATGCTGCTGATGGCCGGGGCTCCGCAGTTAAGAAAAGAGAAGATACCCATCGTATGGCCGACGCAAATAGAGCGTTTGCCCATTATCGTTACTAGGTTTGCTGATTTTAAGTTTGTACCTTTTGCTTGGTCGGTAGCTGTTAATGGGGCGTAACACGCCAATTGCTCGCTACCGAAACATCGGTATTGTGGCGCACGTTGATGCGGGCAAAACGACAACTACCGAGCGCGTCCTGTTCTATACCGGAATTTCCCATAAAATCGGCGAAGTTCACGATGGCGCTGCGACGATGGACTGGATGGCCCAAGAGCAGGAACGCGGTATCACGATTACGTCCGCGGCGACGACCTGCTTTTGGCGGGGCATGCGCCAGCAGTTCGACGAGCATCGAATAAATATTATTGATACGCCCGGGCACGTCGATTTTACGATCGAGGTTGAGCGCAGTCTGCGCGTGCTCGATGGCGCCGTTGTTGTATTTTGCGGCACCTCCGGCGTTGAACCCCAGTCGGAGACAGTCTGGCGTCAAGCCAACAAATATGAAGTTCCCCGAGTCGTCTTTGTGAACAAAATGGATCGCCAGGGCGCAAATTTTCTTCGGGTAGTCGAGCAGATTGGCTCGCGTTTAGGCTCAGATCCGGTCCCCGTCCAGCTGGCTTTAGGTGCCGAGGAGAATTTTCGAGGCGTCATAGATTTAGTCAAAATGAAAGCGCTGATCTGGAGTGAAGATGACCAAGGCTTGACCTGTCGCGAAGAGGATATTCCCCCGGAAGCTGAGGCTGAGGCGATTCGCTGGCGAGAGCATCTTGTTGAGCGAGCAGCGGAAGCGAACGAGACGCTAATGGACAAATATCTCGAAGATGGAGAACTTACCATCGATGAGATTAAAGCAGGATTGCGCGAGCGCACGTTAGCAAATGAAATTGTACCTGCGTTGTGTGGTTCTGCTTTCAAGAATAAGGGTGTTCAGGCGATGCTTGACGCCGTGGTTGATTACCTGCCGGCCCCAACCGAGGTCAAGCCAATTGAGGGGATTGTCGATGAGGCTACCCCGGCCGTTCGTGAGGCCGATGATGCCGCACCTTTTGCCGGTTTGGCGTTCAAAATTGCGACGGACCCATTTGTTGGAACGCTGACTTTTTTCCGAGTCTACTCGGGTGTTTTGAAAACAGGGGACCAAGTTTATAACCCTATCAAAGGTCGCAAAGAACGCATCGGCCGGTTGGTTCAGATGCACTCGAGCAACCGAAACGAAATCAAAGAGGTGCGCGCCGGAGATATCGCGGCGGCTATTGGTCTGAAAGACGTTACCACAGGGGAAACGCTGTGTGATTTGTCGGCGCCGATCACCCTGGAAAAAATGGATTTTCCAGAGCCAGTGATTTCCGTCGCGGTAGAACCGAGGTCTGTTGCCGATCAAGAAAAAATGGGTGTTGCGTTAGCTAAGCTGGCCCAAGAAGACCCTTCTTTCAGAGTGGAAACAGATCGCGAATCGGGCCAGTTGATTATTTCGGGAATGGGTGAATTGCACCTCGATATTATCGTTGATCGAATGAAACGTGAGTTCGGTGTTGATGCGAACATTGGCAAGCCGCAGGTCTCTTATCGCGAAACAATTCGTAGTGTTGTGGAGCAAGAGGCAAAGTTTGTTCGGCAAACAGGCGGTCGAGGTCAGTTCGGGCATGTATGGATCAGATTGGCGCCTTACCGAGATTCCGCTGGAGAATTTGCTTACGATTTTTCGGATGAAATTACAGGTGGGGTTGTTCCCAAGGAATACATCCCCGCGGTAAATAAAGGAATCCAAGAACAAATGCGCAACGGTGTTGTTGCCGGCTACCCGCTCATCGGTATCAAAGCAACATTATATGATGGGTCTTTCCACGAAGTTGATTCCTCCGAAATGGCGTTTAAGATCGCCGGATCCATGGCACTGCGAGAGGGCGCTATGAATGCCGATGCCGTGTTGTTGGAACCGGTGATGAAGGTAGAAGTGGTCACGCCTGAGGAGCATATGGGGGATGTGGTCGGCGATCTCAGTCGCCGCAGAGGTTTGATCTCTGGGATGGACGAGACCGCCGCAGGCAAAGTAATTCGCGCCGAAGTGCCGCTGGCGGAAATGTTTGGTTATTCGACCGACCTGCGCTCTGCGACTCAAGGACGGGCGACTTACACCATGGAATTTAGTGACTACGGCGAAGTGCCTTCTGCCCTGACCAATAAGATGATCAACCGGTAGCCGGGATCTTTGGGCTGCCGGCTCATTAGCCGGATAACGCGAATTAGTAAACGAACGGATGAAAAACAGGATTAATTAATCATGGCCAAAGCTAAATTTGA
>DGQF01000010.1 GCA_002389675.1 Gammaproteobacteria bacterium UBA4421 | reverse complement strand
CGCGCCATCTGGATAATTTGCTGCGTGGTTGTACCACGCACAATGGAATCGTCCACCAACAATACGTTTTTATCTCGGAATTCCAGTTCAATTGCGTTCAGTTTGTGTCTGACAGAATTTTTGCGTTCCTGCTGGCCAGGCATGATAAACGTGCGACCAATATATCTATTCTTAACAAAACCTTCTCGAAACTTTACGTTGAGCTGGTGCGCCAGCGGAAGCGCCGCAGTTCTGCCCGTATCCGGGATCGGGATGACAACATCTATATCGTGCTCGTTTTGGCTGTAATGAGCCAAAATTCGTGAGGCCAAGTACTCGCCCATACGCAACCGACTTTTGTAGACGGAAATGTCATCCATTATCGAGTCAGGTCGCGCAAAATAGACGTGCTCAAAAACACAAGGCACCAGTTTTGTTTGTTTAGCACATACCTGACGATGAATTTCGCCCTCATTAGAAATAAATATTGCTTCGCCGGGCCGAACGCTACCAATCAATTGAAACCCTAATAGATCCAGTGCCACGGATTCTGAGGCGATCATGTAATCCGTGCCAGTTTCATGCTCACGCCGTCCGAAAACCAACGGCCTTATGCCAAAAGGATCTCGGAAGCCGATAATGCCTGTGCCAATGATCATCGCCACCGCCGCATAAGCTCCGCGGCATCGCTCATGCACGCCAGACACGGCCGCAAACAGCTCCGAGGGTGAAGGGTGTAGCGCACGTTGGCCCTGTAATTCGTGAGCCAGTACATTGAGCAGCACTTCCGAATCACTGTTGGTATTTATATGACGAAGATCTTCAGCAAACAGTCCTGCCTTGAGTTCGTCTGCATTGGTTAGGTTGCCATTATGCGCAAGAGAAATTCCATAAGGAGAATTCACATACATAGGCTGCGCTTCAGCTGAACTGGAAGACCCCGCGGTGGGGTAGCGAACGTGACCAATGCCGACCCGTCCCAACAAACGCTGCATATGTTGTTGCCGAAAAACATCCCGCACCAGCCCGTTGCCTTTACGTAAATTCAAACTGGCGCCGTCACTAGTGACCATCCCGGCTGCGTCTTGACCACGATGTTGCAGTACCGTTAATGCGTCGTATATTTCCTGATTTACGGGCTTATGGGACAGAACACCTACAATTCCACACATGCTTAAGAATGTCCTTGAAGTTCAAATGTCTCAGCTGGTACATACCAGTCAAGGTTAGCCGAAAATGGACTGGGCATATCTTCCATCAAATCCTTTGCCTCTCCCAACAACTCGCGCACTTCGCCTTCGAAAGCCAGAAGTTCCTTCTGCAAGATTGACGCCTGCCACCACTGGCGATCCTGCACAATCTCACGCATACCGATCAACAGCACCAGGCAGATTAACAATCCTCTTGCGCTGCCAAAAATGAAACCCAGAAAGCGGTCGGTACCGGTTAAGCCCGTGGTTTCAATCAGCTGGGCAATTAGCCATTGCACAATGGCCGCACCGATCAGCGTGGCAATAAACAACAGTACAAATGCAATGGCCAACCGGATTCCGTCACTGCCCCACCCCCGTGGGAGATAATCAACAACCGTGGAAGAGAAGTAAACCGCAATTGCAAAAGCCATAATCCAACCGATCAGGGACAGAACTTCTTTAACCAAGCCGCGCACCAGCCCAATCGTCGCTGACAATAACACTATGCAGGCAATCGTGACATCTAAACCCGCAAATCCCATCATGGTGTCATCGCCACAATTGCGGGTTCAAGCTCTAATAATCGCCCGACTTTGCTCTGTATTGAAAGGGCATCAGCGCGCGCTAACAGCGGTCCAATGGCAACCCGGTAAAAAGGCCTTGATTGCTTTTTTATCGTGGAAATGAACGCTTCATAACCCTCATCACGTAATTGCTTTCGAGTTGCCAGCGCATTATTTTGTTCGGCAAAACTGGCGACTTGTACCGCAAAAATTTTGGTTGTCTCGGCAACGGGCGACAGCACAGGCTCACCGAATAAGCTGTTTGTTTCAGCGTTAAAGCCCTGCTCATCCACTTCCTCTCGAAGCGCACTCACATCTTCAACAATACTTGATTTGGGGATGACCTCTGTGAAATCAGGAACAAGAATTTGCGGGCTCACACTGGCTTGAGGCATGGGTGGGGTTTCCTGCAGAGCAACGCCAGCACCATCAAATAACATTGGCAAAAATATCACGGCTAGTGCAGCGAAAAATATCAAACCTGTTCTGCGGTAACGCGTGCGTTCGTTCATCAATTTACAAGTGCGCTGTCATCAATAGACCCATCGGGGTTTACGCCGCTCAACCTTGTCCTATGACAGACAGAATTTGATTGGCTTGCTCAACCACATTAAAAGAACCCAACACAAGGATAACATCCCCCTCGTTGGTTGCCGAATAAACTTCGCCGAGGATGACACTCCAATCACAAACCGAGATCGAAGGATCCGGCCCCAAGGCCTGCTTTAGTGCTTGCCCCGAGGTTGCCCTCTCACCGGCAGTGCTGACCAACAACCACGGCACCCTAAACTGGCCATCTATTTCAGCATACAAGCCCGTAGGATCTTTACCTTCAAGCATGCCGCACACCACAAGCGCGGGAGCAACATTGCGCTGTTTCAATTGAGCCACCAGAAATTTTGCGCCGGCGGGGTTATGCGCCACATCCAGCATCCACGTTCTGCTACCAAAACTCATGCTTTGCATTCGACCGGGTAATTTAAGCGTCACGGCTGCTGCCTTCAAATCCTCGGGCGTAACAGGACGAAATGTCTGCACCGCTAAATAAGCCAGAACTAAATTCTGAGGCGCACATTGTCCCCAAGGCAAATGACCAACCAAGCGCGATGAACCGCGCTTGAAGCACCAACCATGGTGCCCGCTTTCCGCTTGAGCGGCATAAACTTCGCCGTAGATTTGCGGCATAATTTGTAGCTCTTCACACCTTTGATGCACACTTTTTGGGAGATCAGGCCCCAACACGACCTGCTGCCCGAGTCTTAATATGCCAGCTTTCTCTGCGCCAATTGATTCTAGATTATCGCCGAGGAAATCTTGGTGATCTAACCCGATACTGGTGATGATTCCAACATCAGCATCAATCACGTTAAACGCATCAAGCCGTCCGCCGAGGCCTATTTCGAGAATAACAACGTCCAATGTATTGAGCTTGAAAACCCACAGAGCGACCAACGCGGAATACTCAAAATAGGTCAAGGTGATTCCCCCACGTTCAGCTTCAACAGCGCTGAATGCGGCGCATAAGACCTCATTATCAACCTCTATGCCGTTAAGTCGAATTCGCTCGTTAAATCGAAAAAGATGTGGGGACAGTGTTGTGCCCACCCGGGCCCCGCTGAGCATCAAGAGCCCTTCACAGGCCACCGCTGTCGAACCCTTGCCATTGGTACCGGCAACCGTGATGATTTTGGACGCGGGTTTTTGTAAGCCTAACCGATTAACCATAATCGACATGCGATCCAATCCCAGATCTATCACATCTTTATGCTGTTGCGATATGTGATCTAACCACTGTGGCAACGAATTAATCAATTTGGTCAATCAATACTTGCGCGCAAAGCGGCAACCGCTGCTTTCAGCGCCTGCGCGCCTGCAATCGGGTTGTCTTTATGCTCATACAGCAGATTAACCAACGCGCTGCCGACAACTACGCCATCAGCGAACGGTGCAACCAGTTTCGCGGTGGCAGGGTCTTTAATGCCAAAGCCAACACATATCGGCAAATCGGTCTGGGATCTCAATACTTCTAAACGCTCCGCTACCTCTCCCGTATCCAGATGACCTGCGCCGGTTATGCCTTTGAGCGAAACATAGTAAACAAATCCACTGGCCTGATTGAGAATAAGCTGCGCCCGCTTGTGGGTGGTTGTGGGTGCCACTAAATAGATTAGGTCAATATCGTGCTGTTCGAGCTGCTCTTTCAAGCTCGAGCCGGACTCCGGCGGCAGATTAACCATAATCAAACCGTCTACCCCCGCACGCTGGGCTCGCGCGGCAAAATCGGACATCGCGAGCACCGAATTGAGGTATCCCATCAAAATGACCGGCGTTTGGCTGTCTTCCAGCCGGAACTGTGCAACCTGCTGAAGCACCTTAGCTAGGCTCATACCGTTGGCTAACGCCCGCTCATTTGCGGCCTGAATGGCAGGACCTTCTGCTTCGGGGTCCGAAAACGGAACACCAACTTCCAGAATATCAGCCCCACCCTCTACTAAAGCATGCATCGCTGGCACTGTATGCAGGGGCGTAGGGTCCCCCGCCGTTAAAAAACTCACCAATGCCTTGCGTTCCGGATTCTCGGAAAAAAATTGCTTGATGCGGGTCATGTCAGCTGCAAATTATCTAATTTAGCGATTGTGTTGATGTCTTTATCTCCCCGACCGGACAAGTTAACCACAATAATTTTATCTTTCGACATTTTAGGCGCATGTGTCATAACCCAAGCAATAGCGTGGCTGGTCTCTAGTGCCGCCAAGATGCCCTCCGTACGATTGAGTAGCCGAAACGCGGCCATTGTTTCGTCGTCTGTCGCGCTGTCGTAACGGGCTCGACCAATATCTTTCAGGTAAGCGTGCTCGGGGCCAACTCCCGGATAATCCAGCCCGGCCGAGATCGAATGTGTCTGCTGAATTTGCCCGTCTGAATCAGCCATCAGGTAAGTGCGATTGCCATGCAAGACACCAACCGAACCTTCGTTGAGCGGAGCCGCGTGGGCCCCGGTTGACAGGCCATGCCCACCTGCTTCCACACCCACCAAATCCACCTCGGTGTCGTTAATGAAAGGGTGAAACAAACCCATAGCATTGGAACCGCCGCCAACGCAAGCCACCAGAGTATCTGGCAGTCGCCCCTCATGCTCAAGGATTTGCGCGCGCGCCTCTTTGCCGATCACAGAGGCAAAATCTCTCACTAACATCGGAAAAGGATGGGGGCCGGCGACCGTGCCGATGATGTAGTGTGTGTCATCAACGTTAGTGACCCAATCACGCATGGCCTCATTTAGCGCATCTTTAAGGGTTTTTGAGCCGGAGTGCACTGCAACAACGTTGGCCCCCAAGAGCTTCATTCGATAGACATTAAGACTCTGGCGTTCAATGTCCTCAGCGCCCATATACACATCACACTTCAACCCCAATCGCGCGGCAACCGTCGCGGTGGCAACACCATGTTGGCCGGCGCCGGTCTCAGCGATGACCCGGGGTTTACCCATGCGTTTGGCTAACAACGCTTGACCGATGGTATTACATATTTTATGCGCGCCGGTGTGATTCAGATCTTCTCGCTTTAAGTAAATTTTTGCGCCACCCAACTCTTGGGTCAGACGCTCCGCGAAATAAAGCGGTGTCGGACGTCCGACATATTGGGTCAAGTCTCGATGCAATTCCTGCTGAAATACAGGATCTTGCTGCGCCTGCTTATATAGCAGAACCAGTTCGTCCAAGGCGTGCGTCAAAGTCTCAGCGACGTAGCGTCCTCCAAACTCACCGAATAACCCATTGTCACTGGGTTGGACGTAATTATTGTCGAGCGACATGCCGGACATTGCGGACCTCCTGTAAAAATCTTGTCATCTTCTCTTTATCTTTCGTTCTTTTTTCGGGGCCTTCGACGCCCCCGCAGACGTCAACACCAAAAGGGGTTAGCTGCTCGATCGCACCTGCAACCGTGTCCGGCGTAAGGCCGCCGGCCAAAATCAATCTGACTGGTAACCCTGTCGGCCAGCGTTGCCAATCAAACGACTGGCCTGTGCCGCCTGGCGTATGCGGCACATAGGTATCTAGCAACAAGCCCCATGCCGCGGCATATTGCTCTGCGCAGTATTCGATGTCCAAATCCGGACGCATACGCAATGCCTTGATATAAGGTAGCCCAAAACTTGAACAAAACGTCGGGCTTTCATCTCCATGAAATTGCAGCATATCCAGCTCAGCAACTGCTAGAACAGCCTCAACGTCGTCTGCGCAGGCATTTACAAACAATCCCACCCGAGTCGTCTCGATCGATTGACTCAAGGTGGACACCATTTCCGGTGTGATATAGCGAGCACTCCCCGGGAAACAATTGAATCCCAGCGCGTCCGCTCCGGCCGCCTGTCCCGCAATCGCATCTTCTAGGTTAGTAACACCACAAATTTTACACCATGTGGCTATTTTTTTTTGCTGCACCTTTGTCGTCATCGTCTCTTTCGTCTTTTATTAAATCCTGAAGCCCGTGAAATCGGCAACAAGACGCGGTCACATCCTAACCGTTGCGTCAAAGGCGCCACATTCTACATTCAGAACCCTAGAATCGCGGGTTCAAGGGGCTGTGGCAAATCAAAATCAGGATAGGAAACGCCCACCAAGTAAAGCCCTTCTGGCGGTGCCGTAGGCCCCGATTTAGTGCGATCTCTGAACGATAATAACTGCACCAAGTCAACCGAAATCCCGCGGCCGATAGTATGCAGCACTGAGGCGATATTGCGCACCATATGTAACAAGAACGCGTTGGCTTCTATCTCCAAAACGACAAAATCACCCCGCCGTATTACCTCACATCGATTGATTCGTCTAAAGGGTGTCATCGATTGACAGCCTGCCCCCCTAAAAGAGGAAAAATCATGCTCTCCAAGCAGCGTTTGAGCATGACGGTGCATCCTATCGGCATCAAGCTTCTGACAACTCCAGACTCTGCCGGACAACAGTGGATGGGGGTGCCCAACATCATGAAAGAGATAAGTATATCGGCGCGCAGTGGCGCTGAATCGGGGATGGAAGTGGTCATCTACGTTGAGCACCCAGTCAACGAGGATATCGTCAGGGGTGAGTGCATTTAGGCCCCGCTGCCAATTTTGCAAGGTGCGATCTGCATCTGAATGAAAAGCGGCCACCTGACCGGTGGCATGCACCCCTGCATCGGTACGGCCTGCTGCGCTGATCTGCGTTTGGACGTTTGCCACATGACTGATGGCTCGCTCGAGCTCGCCTTGAACCGTAGGTAATTGAGTCTGTCGCTGCCAACCGTGAAAATTGGTGCCGCAATAAGTCACACCAAACGCATATTGAGGCATAAGTTAAACCCGAGCCACCTAATTGCTCAGACCATCTAATAATTCAGTTGCTCTCGTTTGTTGTTTAGCAGAGCCACCATCAAGCACCTCGCGCAAAATTTCTCGCGCGCCTTCTGCGTCCCCCATATCAATATAAGCCTCGGCAAGGTCTAGCTTTGTGGTGTTGATGTCGACATCTGAAATATCGCCGGAGCTGAAATAATTCTCGGATTGTTCTTCGTCGATAAATGCGGTCGTGAAGCCAGGCTCTATCTCAGGCTCCGAATGATCAGAATTAGTGCCAAAATCGATGGACTTGTGACGTTCATCCTCCGGATGGTCGATGATGGCTGGCTGACCCGCACCGCTTGCGATGCGATCATCAAATTCCGCATCAAACTCCAGTTCAAATTCTGATTCGCCGGCTTCGGAAACCGGCGCCAATTGAAAATCCTCTGTCGACAAGTCGTCAAGCTCAAGATCCATATCTTCCAAATAATATTCAGAGGTTTCGTTTTGAGATTCCGCGTGTGCCAAATTTGTGATTCTCAAGTCAATGTGAGTTTCTTTGAACTCCTCTTCAAGCGAACGACAGGCCGCCAGTACATCCTCATTGTGACAGTGCTCTGCTAGGTATTGTCGCTGAACATCAAATTCGAGTTGATCGTTAGCTTCAACACATACCTCTAACAGTTTGAGTCGCACTTCCCAGCGGTTTGGTTGATCGACAAGCGCCTCGGCGAGTAAAGTCGCTGCCTGCCCATAGCGCCCGTAAGCCATATAAATCTCAGCCTCGCCCATCACATCATCAGCAGGAACTTGCGCCTCCCCGGCCGGTTCATTTTCTTCATTGGGGTTTCCGCCCAATGGATTCATCATCACGGGGGTCGCACTATGCGTATCACGAGTAGTTTGAGGTTGCTCATCCTGCGAGGCATCAGGCTCCCGCAAAGCTTGTTCATCTAAAGCTAAATCTGCCGATTGATGCTCGCTGCCCCGGATTTCTTGCTCCGCTAACGGCGCTTGATTTGCTGGCTCGACGGCATCACCAACAAGGCGTGTGCGAAGGTCAGGGTCTAACGTCGCATTGGTACGTCCACGCGCACGCTGTCGCTGCATGCGTGCACCTAACAAAAGCAACGCTAAAACAAATGCTAACCCAACTAAAATCCATATCGTGCGCCACCAAGGCGATTGCTCCTGCGCGGATTGCGCCGACTCGACCGGCTGCGCAACGTCTGCCGCGATGCGCTGGCGAAGTTCCTTCATCTGCTGCTGAAGTTGCGCGATTTCAGCGTTCTTGATCTCCAGCTGCCTATTCTTTATCGCGATCTGATTAGCGGCAATATCACCTTCGCGGTCTAGCTGATAAGACAACTCGTCAACCTTGCGCATCAAAACCGCTTTGTCATCGATTAGCTGTTTTGCCTCCTCGGGCAAAAAAGTGTCTGCTTCCAGAGTGACTGACCCTCGGGCAAATTCTCCACTGTTGGCGATGATGCGAACCTCACCCTGCCCGGCAGCGGCAGGTGCGTTAGCGGATTGCCCAGCGCTGGTTGCATCCACCTGAGAGCTCAGTTGTTGAGCCCCGGTATTGTCCAATTGTTCGAGCACAGATGCGGTTGGGTCAACGTCCGCAGCTGGTTGTGGATTTCTCCATGCCGCAGCTTGTGCCGCAACCTCAAGATCAGCAGTTCGCGGGTCTGTTTCAAGCGCCTGTGATTCGCTGGGCAACGCTAGTCTGTAGCCGGCTTTTAGCAAATTAATATTATTACGCAGAAAAGCGCGTGGATTGATTGCCTGAATCGCCAACATTTGTTGATTGAGGGTAACCCGATCTGAAGGTCGAGTTCTGCCCGCAATCTCCGACAATGTATCCGCCCGCGTGGTCATCACCCCCTCCCCGGGTAATTGACGCAACCCGGTACTCTGGGTAACTTTTGACGCCACAGACTCTTGACTTTCGCCAGGCAAGGGCTCGCGCTGAACAATCTGATCCGGCAGTACAATGGATTGCGCAGTGGTTGCCGTAAATGTCGGGGGATCGAGTAAAACGGTATACTCCTTCAACAATTTTCCCTGCGGCCACAGCACCTCAACCACAAAGTTTAAAAATGGCTCGGTGATTGGATCCCCGCTGGTCAGCTTTACGACGAGCCCTGTTTCTGCTTCATCGATTTGAAATTTAATGTCGGTGAGATAGAAGTAGCGTTCAACACCAATACGCGCAAAATCCTCTTTCGATGCCAGGGAAACCATCGCCTCGCCCGGCTTGAGGCCCTGTGATCCCAGCAACTCGACCTCGGCGGCAAGGCGATCGTTCAGGGCTGAACTCACTGAAATCTCACCCAGGCCCACCGCCAATGCATAGTGGGGCAAAACCCAACACACCCAAAATAGGGCCATAAGCAATTGATGACGCTTGTTTGCCAGCAGACTGGGGGTACTTTTTTTCAAATCCAATTGTCCGTTTTTGGTCTAAACCGTACTATCGGTTCCGACGGATGTCAGGGCTTCACCTCGGAAATTAAGCACTGTTGAGTTTAAAGTACACTCATTTTATCAACCCATAGGTCTAAACCATGATGTTTAGCAAATTTTCAGCTATTTGAACACTATTTAACGCTGCTCCCTTGCGCACATTGTCCGCAACCACCCACAGGTTGATCCCGTTAGGGTGTGAGATATCCTCGCGTATACGACCCACCATGACCGGATCTGTACCGGCACCATGCTCAACCGGTGTTGGGTAAGCATCATCGGCGAACACCGTTACACCCGCTGACGCGTCCAGCAGCTCGGTGACCTCTGCAGCGCTTATTTGGTCTCGAGTTTCGATGTGTACCGCTTCGCTGTGACCATAGAATACAGGTATACGCACGCAGGTAGGATTGACCTGAATTGCCTCATCCGCGAAGATTTTTCGGGTCTCCCAGACCATCTTCATTTCTTCTTTGGTGTAGCCGTTGTCTTGAAATTTATCAATCTGAGGAATCGCATTAAATGCGATTTGGGTAGGCATCACTTTGGAGGTGATCGGTTTTCCGTTCAGCAATTCTGCCGTTTGCCCCGCTAATTCCTTGATGCCACCGGTGCCCGCACCAGAAACGGCTTGGTAAGTGCACACATTAATTCGACGAATACCCACTGCATCATAAATAGGCTTTAGCGCAACAACCATTTGAATCGTCGAACAGTTAGGGTTAGCAATAATATTTCGATTCACATAGTCATTGACACAATGACCATTTACCTCAGGCACAACCAGAGGAATATCATCGTCGTAACGAAAGCAAGAGGTGTTATCGATAACCACACAGCCCGCGGCAGCCGCTTTGGGTGCGTATACAGCTGACACATCTCCACCAGCTGAGAACAACCCAATCTGCGCCTGAGAGAAATCAAACTTCTCCAGTTCCTGAATCATCACACTTTTACCGCAGAACTGTAGCCGCCGGCCTGCGGAGCGCTCGCTGGCCAATAAAAAAAGCTCAGCGACCGGAAACTTCCTTTGCTCCAGAATCTCGATCAGCGCCTCACCCACGGCACCTGTTGCGCCTACAATAGCGACGTTGACACCCTGCTCATTAAACATATTAATTTATCCAGTAGTTATAGTTGAGCCATCACCAGTTCACCCATCTCGACCGTGCCCACAAGGGTTTTATCAGCGCCGGCGATATCCGGCGTGCGATAACCCATATCCAGTACGCGCGCGACTGCGCTCTCAATCGCATCAGCCGCTTCTGGTATATCTAAGCTATAGCGAAATAACATGGCAACAGACAGAATGGTCGCCAACGGGTTTGCTTTATTTTGTCCTGCGATATCCGGTGCTGTCCCGTGCACAGGTTCATATAGCCCCAGCCCACTGGCGGCCAACGAGGCCGATGGCAACATCCCTAGCGACCCCGTTAACATTGCAGCCACGTCCGACAAGATATCCCCGAACATATTGCCCGTTACAATGACATCAAATTGTTTAGGTGCCCGAACCAACTGCATGGCGGCGTTATCGACATACATGTGAGATAGCTCAACATCAGCAAAGTTTTTATGCCCATCTGAGACCACTTCCCGCCATAGCTGAGAGACCTCCAGCACATTGGCCTTGTCTACCGAACACAGCCGGCCGTTACGCTTTTGCGCAAGCTCAAAACCCACCTTGGCGATTCTGGCAATCTCATGCTCGGCATAGACTAATGTATTAAAACCGACGCGCTCGTTATTGCGACTTTCAACGCCTCTCGGCTCGCCGAAGTAAATGCCACCCGTTAATTCCCGGATGATTAAAATATCTAAATCAACTACCAGTTCAGGTTTTAATGAGGACGCTTCCGCCAATGGCGCAAACAACAAAGCGGGCCGCAGGTTGGCAAATAAACCCAGCCCTTGGCGCAGCCCCAACAAGCCCTTCTCAGGCCGCTGGTCCATCGACAAATGATCCCATTTCGGTCCACCAACCCCGCCCAACAGTACCGCATCACTGGCCTGCGCAGCAGCCAGAGTTTGCGCGGGCAGCGGTGTCCCGGTAGCATCAATGGCAACCCCCCCAACAAGCCCTTCGCTGACCTCTAAGGTAACACCGGCGCTCGCAGCAGCCTTGTGCATCACAGCAACTGCCGGTTGCATGACCTCAGGCCCGATGCCATCTCCTGGCAATACGTAAATTTTGTGGGATGTCATTGCCCTATTCCTCTCTTAAAAACAGCCACGGTTGGCTTTGTCGGTGTTTTGCTTCAAACGACTCGATCAAGGCCCGCTCGGCCAAAGTCATGGAGATATCATCCAAGCCCTTCAGCATTTTCTCCTTGAGTCCCTGATCAATCTGAAAATTAAATATTGCGCCTGCTGATGTTTCCACTTGCTGGCGCTCAAGGTCTACCGTAAGGCTATACCCTTGGCCACAATCGTGAAAAAGCTGATCGATTTCCCGTTCATTCAAAACAACCGGTAATAGACCATTTTTAAAACAGTTACCGTAAAAAATGTCAGCAAAGCTAGGTGCTAAAACCACACAGAAACCGAATTCCTGTAATGCCCAAACGGCATGTTCTCGGGAAGAACCACAACCAAAATTATCTCTTGCCAGCAGTATGGAAGCGCCCTGATACGCCGGTTGATTCAGCACAAAATCATGATTTAACTGCCGTTCGTTAGGGGTCATACCGAGGTCACCCTCGTCGACAAACCGCCATCCGTCAAACAGATAATCGCCGAAACCTGTGCGCTTAATCGATTTTAAAAACTGCTTCGGTATGATTTGATCGGTGTCGACATTCACTCGCTCCAACGGCGCGACCGTGCCCGTATGTTTCGTAAAGGCCTGCATTATAACCACTCCCTAACATCAACAAAGTGGCCGGCGATTGCCGCCCCCGCTGCCATCGCCGGACTCACTAGGTGGGTGCGGCCTGCGTGTCCTTGGCGCCCTTCAAAGTTTCGATTGGATGTGGACGCACAGTGTTCTTTGGGGCCCAATTTATCTGGGTTCATCGCTAGACACATTGAGCAACCGGCGGCGCGCCAGCTAAATCCGGCATCAACAAAAATCTGCGCCAAACCCTCAGCTTCGGCCTGCGCTTTAACCAATCCTGAGCCGGGCACAATGAGCGCTTGTTTGATGTTTGCGGCCAGCTTTTTGCCTCTAACGATGGCGGCCACCGCGCGTAAATCTTCAATTCGCGCGTTGGTACAGGAACCAATAAAAATCTGATCAAGATAGATGTCTTTAATGGCTTTGCCCGCTGGCAGATCCATATATTTTAGCGCGTGCCCGGCAGATTCAACCTGCACTGGATCCGTAAACTGGCCAGGATCCGGCACTACCTCGTCAATGCCCGCAACTTGTTCTGGTGAGGTGCCCCAGGAAACCTGAGGAGGGATATCCTCAGCTCGCAGCTGTAAAGTGTTGTCAAAAATTGCGTCTGCATCGCTCACTAACGTTCGCCAATAGGTTTGCGCAGCCTCCCATTGATCGCCTGAGGGTGCAAAGGGACGTCCTTTCACATAATCAAGTGTGGTCTGATCAACCGCTACCAAACCAGCACGCGCGCCGGCTTCTATAGACATATTACACAACGTCATACGCGCCTCCATTGACAGGGCACGTATTGTTGAACCTCGATATTCAATGGTATGCCCGGTCGCACCTGCGGTACCCAATCGCGCGATGATTGCTAAAATAAGATCCTTGGCATAGACGCCAGGACTCAGTTCACCATTCACCTCTACCGCATAGTTTTTGGCTTTATTTTGCACCAAGCATTGGGTCGCCATCACGTGTTCAACTTCTGATGTACCAACTCCTTGAGCTAATGCCGCAAAGGCACCATGGGTTGACGTATGAGAATCGCCACACACGATGGTCATACCGGGCAGCGTTGCGCCTTGTTCGGGCCCAACAACATGCACAATACCTTGACGCGGATCTAAAATTTCAAACTGTTCCACGCCAAAAGATTTGCAGTTGTCGTCCAGGGCCGTGACCTGCTGCAGCGCTATGGTGTCTGTAATGCCCGCCATTCCTAACTCACGTTGGTCTGTCGGCACGTTATGGTCAGGAGTCGCCAGGTTTGCGTCAACACGCCATAGCGGCCGTTTATTGAGCGTTAATCCTTCAAATGCCTGCGGGGAGGTGACCTCGTGAAGCAGCTGCAGATCTATATAAATCAGACTATTACCGTCTTTTCGCGCCCCAACAAGATGGGCGTCCCAAATTTTGTCGTATAACGTTCTTGCGGCCATATTATCACTCCAAGTGCGTGAACCGAATCAGCTCGGGGGCGAGTCTAAAAGCGGTCTAGGAATAACACAAATTCATTATTTTTATATTTTGAATAAAACTATGTTATAGATTAAGTCTTTTCGCATCGAGCGAGCGATCAGCAGGTTCTAGAGCGCAAATGAATTTTTCAGATTTAAGCACCTTTTTGGCGGTGGCTGAGACCGCCTCTTTTTCGCGCGCCGCGCATCAACTGAGCATTACCCAACCAGCGGTCAGCAAGCGCATCGCCGCATTGGAGGATCAACTTGGCCAGCGGCTTTTCGATCGAGTCGGTCGAAAAGTGCATTTGACCCAGGCGGGCACACTCCTGGCCCCCGCCGCTCGCCAGCTGCTCGCATTGGTCGCTGATACGGAAAATCAATTGAGTCACTTATCTACTCAAGTCAGCGGAACCTTATATCTGGCGACCTCACATCATATCGGCCTGCACCGTTTGGCGCCCGTATTACGCGAATTCACTCGCCATTATCCGCAGGTACAGATGAATATTTCGTTTGAAGATTCAGAAGTCGCTCATGACCTCGTGCGCCAGGGTCAGGTTGAGCTCGCGGTCGCCACCCTTAATCCGGCGGGTGATGCCGGGCTAATCTGCGAGCCTTTGTGGGATGACCCCTTGGTGTTTGTAAGTGCAAAATCTAATCTGCGTCAGAGCAGTATGCAGAACTTGGCTGAGCAGTCGTGCATCCTGCCGGGCCCAACAACCTATACCGGGCGCATTGTGACGGCGCATTTTTCTCATCAAGGTATTGCCTTGAAGCCCAGTATGTCGACCAATTATCTGGAAACCATCAGTATGCTGGTGAGCGTTGGCCTGGGATGGAGCGTATTACCCTTAAGCATGGTCGACCGCAATCTCGTGATTGATGTCGATTGCCCCAAAATGGCACGCCAACTAGGCTATGTGAGCAATCCGTCACGTACATTAAGCCCTGCAGCGCAGGCATTTATGCAGGTACTAAACCAGTTTGGCGATACTTAGCCGCGCGGAGGTGGCTTCCCCTGCGGGTCGGCACCGAGTTGTCCGCGGTGCCTGAGATATTGATCCATCAAGACAATCGCAACCATCGCTTCTGCGATTGGCGTTGCTCTGATACCCACACAAGGGTCGTGCCGCCCTTTTGTGATTACGTCAACCGCGTTGCCGTATTTGTCGATTGAGCGCCCTGGTGTAGTTAAACTACTGGTCGGTTTTAAAGAAATTCTTGTCAACAAATCTTGCCCCGAAGAAATACCGCCAAGCACCCCACCGGCATGGTTACTGAGAAAGCCCTGCGGCGACATTTCATCGCGGTGTTGTGTGCCACGCTGACGCACAACGTCTACGCCATCCCCAATCTGAACAGCTTTGACCGCGTTAATACTCATTAACGCACCTGCCAGTTCTGCATCCAAGCGCCCGAAGACGGGTTCACCCAACCCGACAGGCATTCCTCGAGCACAGACAGAGACTTCTGCGCCGATCGAATCTCCAGCACGCCTTAAATCGTCAATCAGCGCCGCGATCGTTGTAATCATCTCGGGATCGGGGCAGAAAAAGGCATTTTGCTCAATCTGTGTCTCATCTTCGCAGGAAATTTTTAGATCACCAATCCCAGACAAGTAACCGAAAATTCGCACCCCCAATTGCTCAGCTAGATATTTTTTAGCAATCGCTCCTGCGGCAACTCGCATCGCCGTCTCGCGGGCAGACGAACGACCACCCCCGCGATAGTCCCGCACACCATATTTCTTTTCGTAGGTGTAGTCGGCATGAGCCGGCCGAAAAACATCTTTGATGTTGGAGTAGTCTTTGCTTTTTTGATCTGCGTTTTCGATGAGCAAACCAATCGAGGTGCCAGTCGTTCTGCCCTCAAACACGCCGGATAAAATTTTGACCTGATCAGGCTCTTTGCGTTGTGTTGTATATTTTGACTGACCTGGCCGACGGCGGTTCAGATCTGGCTGCAGGTCTTGCTCAGTTAACGCCAAACCTGGCGGGCAGCCGTCGACAATGGCGCCCAGAGCCAGTCCGTGACTTTCCCCAAAGGTTGTAACTTGAAATTGCTGACCAATACTATTTCCGGACATCTACGCTAGCTCCAATTTTAATGGGCATCTTCGACAGTCGTCCCAGTATGAAAAGTAAGGCCGGATGCTTCAAGGAGAAAAACACCTTCTCCACCCAAAGGCAGCTCCGGCCAAAACAAAGGCAACCTGGGATAACGCGCCATCAGCGCAGGTGCGCTTGCACCCACTTCTCCGATAAAAAGACCCTGCGGGGTTAACCAGTTCGTTAATTGGTTAATGATGGGGCAAATAATACTCAGACCATCTTGTCCCGCAGCCAGACCAGCATGGGGTTCGGCAAGGTACTCCGGGGGGAGTTGATTCATATCAGCGGCGTCAACATAAGGTGGATTGCTCAACACCAGATCAAAACGCTGCGGAAACGATAGAGTCTTTGTTACATCACCCTTGCGCAAGGTGACTCTGTTATCCAGGCCCAGGCGGTGAATGTTTTCCCGAGCTATAGCAATGGCATGATCGTCTAATTCAACTAAAGTGACCTGCGCTTGCGGAAACAGTTGAGCTGCGATGATACCCAAACAACCACTGCCGCTGCATAAATCCAGGATTTGAGTGACGGGATCCGGCAACCATGCGAGCAAATGATCTGCCAACAGATAGCCGATAGGCGAGCGCGGCACGATCACCCCGGGGGCAATGGCAAAGTCGATGCCCATATAGGTACAACGACCCGTTAAATAGGCGAGCGGCAGCCGCGATTCAACGCGCTGGTGACATAACTGCAAACACCGCTGTATATGCTCTGGAGACACCGTTCGTTCCAGCACCGATCGGTCATCCGCCTCACCTGCCACACCTAGGACTAAGGCAACAGCTTCATCCCAGGCGTTGTCAGTCCCATGACCATAGCTCAGGTCGTGCGCCTCAAACTGTTCGAAAACCGTTTCAATCAAACTGGAAACGGTGTGTGCTGTCACGCTACTGTGCGTCGAGCAGTTCAAGTAGTAAGCGATTCAAGCGCTCGACATAGGCTCCCGGGTCAGTCAGTGCCCCACCTTCTGCTAAACTGGCTTGATCGAATAACACCCCTACTAATTCTGCGAATCGATCTTCATCTGGTTCCTGATCCAAACGTTCCAATAACGGATGGGTAATGTTGAATTCAAAGATCGGTTTAGAATCCGGCATTGCTTGCCCACTGGCCTCCATGATGCGGCGCATTTGAACCCCCATGGCATAATCGGCCAAAACCAAACAAGCCGGTGAATCCGTGAGCCTTTTGGACGGACGCACGCTGTCCACTTTATCACCAAGGACATCAGCGATCCGCGCCACCAAAGGATGTTCGTTCGCCGCGCTGTCTTCTTCCTCTTTCTTGTCTGCGTCGTCTTGTTCGTCCTTGGCTTCGCCAGGCAGAGTCACATCACCACGCATCACATCTATAAACTGCACGCCCGTATACTCTGTCAACATGCTCATCAGCCATTCATCGATGCGGTCAAACATCAACAGCACTTCAACGTCCTTAGCCTTAAACATCTCTAAGTGTGGACTGCGCTTTGCGGTCTCATAGGTCTCCGAACATATATAGTAAATGGCCTCTTGCTCGGCCACTTTGCGCTCCAGATAAGCATCGAGACTGACTGTTTTGGCAGAGCCGTCTGATTTGCTGGATGCAAAGCGCATTAACTTGGCCAATGCTTCCCTATTGGCAAAATCTTCCCCCGCGCCTTCTTTGAGCACTTCACCAAACTCGTTCCAGAACGTTTGATAGTCCTCCGGAGACTTTTTAGCCATAGTATCAAGTAGATTCAGCACCCGCTTAGTTAGAGCATTGCGAATCGAGGTGACACGTTCATCGTCCTGGAGTATCTCACGGGAAACGTTCAGAGGTAGATCATTAGAATCCAGCACCCCCTTCACGAATCTTAGATATAGGGGCAAAAACTGCTCCGCATCATCTAAAATAAACACTCGTTGTACATACAGTTTGAGTCCTCGCGGCACTTCTCGATTGTACATATCAAAAGGCGCGCGCTTGGGGAGGTACAGCAGGCTCGAATATTCAAGTTTGCCCTCAACTCGATTGTGACTCCAACTTAGTGGATCCTCAAAATCATGCGAAACGTGTTTGTAAAATTCTTTATATTCATCGTCGCTAACCTCGCTACGCGAGCGCGTCCAGAGGGCCTGCGCTGAATTAACCGGCTCGAATTCAGCCGCTTCAACCTGATCAATGACCGCTTCATCGTCGGCATTGTCCTGCGGATTCGCTTCCGCCTGCTTCAACATACGCACCGGCACGTCAATATGATCTGAGTATTTGCGCACGACGTTACGTAATCTGAAATCATCAGCGAAATCTAACGCGTCTTCCTGTAGGTATAACGTCACTGAGGTGCCGCGTTGAGTCAGCTCAACCTCTTCGAGTTCGTATGCGTCCTCGCCGCTGGAGCGCCACAACACACCTTGATCGCCACCTGCTGCGAGGGTGCGTACCTCAACTACATCAGCAACCATAAAAGCTGAATAAAAACCTACACCAAACTGCCCAATCAACTGAGCGTCTTTGGCCTGATCACCGGTCAGATTGGTCAGAAATTCAGCCGTCCCTGATTTAGCGATCGTGCCCAGATTGGTGATTACCTCTTCGCGAGACATGCCTATACCGTTATCGGCCAGGACTAACGTTTTAGCTTCTTTATCGAATGTGATGTCGATATGGAACTCGGCATCCTCACCCAGCAAATCGGGAGCTTCGATCGATTTAAACCGGAGTTTGTCGATAGCATCTGACGCATTAGAAATCAGCTCACGCAGAAAAATCTCTCTGTTGGAATACAGCGAGTGAATCATCAACTTGAGCAGCTGTTTCGCTTCGGTCTGGAAAGTGTGGGTTTCTGTTGTATTGGGAGAGGCCGTATCGCTCATGACTACCTTGCTTGAATATGTTGGTGTGAGGGTTATGGGGCTAAGTGAAGATAATTCAAGGGGGAAAGGCTCAGTGCTTGCTTATGCAAACATGAGCCCTTTCAAAGCTAATCGGAACAGCAGACGCTCGTTGGTTCTAGAGTATTACTGCTTATCCGGTGAGCATCAGCCCATCATTGCCAACCGGTGACCTCTGCCAGTGCATCACCGATTTCAGCCAAACTGCGCACAGTGCGGACACCTGCATCCTCTAGAGCAGCGAATTTTTCATCAGCCGTCCCTTTACCCCCGGCAATGATGGCACCGGCGTGGCCCATTCGTTTACCCGCGGGTGCTGTCACACCGGCGATATAACCCACAACGGGTTTTGTTACATTGGATTTGATATATGCGGCCGCTTCTTCTTCCGCGTTACCACCTATTTCTCCAACCATGACAATGGCCTCGGTGTCGGGGTCCTCCTGAAACAACTTGAGGATGTCAATAAAGTGACTACCCGGAATAGGGTCTCCACCGATTCCGACACATGAGCTTTGACCAAATCCGCGATCTGTCGTCTGTTTGACCGCTTCATAGGTCAGGGTCCCAGAGCGCGAGACAATACCCACCTTGCCCTGAAGGTGAATATCCCCAGGCATAATGCCAATTTTGGTTTCCCCAGGCGTGATGATACCCGGGCAATTGGGACCAATCATACGCGCGCCGCTGATTTCAATACGCGCCTTCACAGCTAACATATCTAGGGTAGGAATACCTTCGGTGATGCATACAATAAGTTCTATGCCTGCATCACAGGCTTCCAAAATGGAATCTTTACAAAAGCCCGCGGGTACGTAAATCACGGAAGCTGTCGCACCCGTTTGCGCCACAGCTTCAGCAACGGTATCAAAAACCGGCAGACCCAAATGGATTGTGCCGCCTTTTCCTGGTGTTACCCCACCAACCAGTTGGGTGCCATAGGCCAAAGCTTGTTCGCTATGCAACGTGCCCTGAGAACCGGTAAATCCCTGACAAATCACTTTGGTGTCTTTGTTAATTAAAATACTCATGATTGTCCTCCAGCTGCGGCTACTGCTTTTTCAACCGCATCAACCAATGATTCGCCGGGGATAATATTTAAACCGCTATCGGCCAGCGTTTTTCTCCCCAACGCAGAATTATTACCCTCAAAGCGAACAACCACAGGCACTGCAACGCCAACTTCTTCAACCGCACCAATAATACCTTCGGCAATCGTTGCACAACTGACGATACCACCAAAAATATTGATCAAAACCGCCTTCACCGCATCATCCGAAAGAATGATTTTGAACGCTTCGGCAACGGCTTCTTTGGTTGCTCCACCGCCAACATCTAAGAAATTTGCAGGATTGCCACCGTGCAGTTTGACCAGATCCATGGTGCCCATCGCAAGACCTGCACCATTAACCATACAACCGATGGAGCCGTCCAAAGCCACATAGTTCAAGTTGAACTCTGCCGCTTGAGCCTCACGTTCATCGTCCTGGCTTGGATCATTCATTTGCGCCAACTTAGGTTGACGATATAACG
This sequence comes from Gammaproteobacteria bacterium UBA4421, assembly GCA_002389675.1. GTDB lineage: Bacteria > Pseudomonadota > Gammaproteobacteria > Pseudomonadales > Azotimanducaceae > UBA4421. Next base: position 184,475 of record DGQF01000010.1, on the reverse strand, counting down.
CGTTGCCATCTATGTTAATTTTTGCGTCCAGACAATGAATATCCCCGGCAGCAGTAATTACGAGGGGGTTGATTTCTAGAAGCGCACAATCGTTTTCATGGAAAAGTTTGGCCAGGCCCATGAAAAGTTCTGTGAATTGGCGAATCTGCTGGCCCTTCAGGCCTAATTGAAAGGCCAGCTCACGCCCCTGATAGGGCTGTGCGCCGACGTATGGATCAATTGTAGCTCGCAAAATCTTCTCGGGCGTCTCGTGCGCAACCGTCTCGATTTCCACACCGCCTTCTGTGGAGGCCATAAAAACAACCCGTCGGCTTCCACGGTCAACCACAGCCCCGAGATAGAATTCACTGTCAATATCCGTGCAGCTCTCAACATATATTTTGCTGACAGGCTGACCATGTTCGTCCGTTTGAAAGGTCACTAAATTTTTGCCGATCCACTGATCTGCGAAGGCTCTCACCTCGTCAAGAGAATCAGCCAGTTTGACGCCGCCAGCTTTGCCGCGACCGCCTGCGTGTACCTGAACTTTCACAACCCAACGGTTGCCGCCTATTTTCTCCGCTGCGGCAACGGCTTCATCAGCGGTATCCACCGCATATCCTGTAGAGACAGGCAGGCCATAATCGGCAAAAAGCCCCTTGGCCTGATATTCATGTAGATTCACTATTGGTCCCCTCCTGAGATGGACTGCGTTATTGTGGAAGTTAAGTTCATTGATTTTTGTGCTATTTTTTCTTTCTATTAATGGTGTGAATCGCGTGTCCTGAGACACTCAGTGCCGCTTCATGAATGGCTTCTGATAGCGTCGGGTGTGCAAACATTATCAGGCCAATGTCTTCAGCACTGGCGTCAAATTCCATTGCGATCACCGCCTGTGCAATCAATTCAGACGCCTGCGCACCCAGCACATGCACGCCTAAAATTCGGTCACTTTCGGCATCGGCAATAACTTTTACGGTTCCCTGTGTGTCATTGGCAGCCATGGCTCTGCCACTGGCCGCAAACGGAAAGCTGCCGACGTTATACGTCACACCATCGGCTTTGAGTTGCTGCTCTGTTTTGCCCACCCAAGCGATTTCCGGGTGGGTGTAAATGACGCTGGGCACGGTGTCATAGTTCACTAATGGCTTGAAACCGCCGATTCGTTCAGCGACCATTACGCCTTCTTCCATGCCTTTATGAGCCAGCATAGGTCCACGTACGACATCTCCAACTGCATAAACATTCGGCGCGTCGGTCTGACATAGATCATTGACGTACAGAAAGCCACGTTCATCCAAGTTAACGCCACAATCCGGCGTCAAAAGCCCTTCAGTAAAGGGTCTGCGCCCCACAGCAACTATTAATTTATCAACACTCAGAGCATGATCACCCTGTGCGTCCTGATATTGCACGACCACTTCATTGCCAATCACCTCAGCCCCGGTCACACGGGTTCCCAACCGAATATCTAAGCCTTGCTTGGTCAACATTTTCTGAGCGTCTTTTGCGATCCGCTCATCCGCCATTGGCAGAAATTCTTCGAGCGCTTCAAGCACAACCACTTCGGAGCCCAAGCGATTCCAAACACTGCCTAGCTCTAATCCAATCACACCAGCACCAATCACTCCCAATCGCGCGGGGACCGACTCAAAATCCAGAGCACCGGTAGAGTCGACAATACGATCGCCATCCAACGGTGCCGGTGGTATCGCAACGGGTACAGATCCTGGCGCGAGGATCACATGCTCAGCCTGCAGTGTCTGCTCTTCACCATCATGCCCAACAAAGGCGACCTGCCGATTGGCTAGTAATTTCCCAGTTCCATATAACGCGGTGACGCCGTTACCTTTGAACAAACCCGCGATACCACCGGTCAGCCCTTTGACCACGGCATCTTTGCGGGCAATCATTTTGGACACATCAACGCTGAGGTTGTCGACCTCTATGCCGATTTCAGAGAAATGCGCTTCAGCCTCGACATATTTGTGGGAGGCATCTAAAAGTGCTTTCGAGGGTATACAGCCCCAATTCAAACACGTTCCCCCAAGCGTAGGATTGCCATCTTTGCCTTTATCCTTTTCGATACAGGCAGTTTTCAAGCCCAGCTGTGCGCAGCGGATTGCCGCTTCGTAACCCGCCGGGCCCGCACCAATTACTACAACGTCGTAATTTTCACTCATAATCTATAATTCCAATAAAATTCGTGCCGGATCTTCGATCATGCCTTTAATCGCAACCAAGAACTGCACAGCTTCTCGGCCGTCAATAAGACGGTGATCGTAAGATAAAGCCAAATACATCATGGGGCGAATAACAATTTCACCCTCCACAACAACCGCTCGATCCTGAATATTATGCATGCCCAGCACACCCGTTTGGGGTGCATTAAGTATCGGCGTGGACATCATCGAACCAAATACACCGCCATTGGAGATCGTAAACGTGCCACCAGCCATGTCCTCTAACGACAGCTTGTTTGACTTGGCCTTCAGGCCATAAGCATTTATGTGATCCTCAATTTGAGCCAAACTTAACGCATCTGCTTCGCGCACGACCGGTACAACCAGCCCCCGTTCGGTGGACACAGCTACGCCAATATCATAGTAGCCATGATAAACGATATCGTTGCCGTCGATAGACGCATTAACCGACGGGAACCGTTTGAGCGCTTCGACTACCGCGCGAACAAAAAACGACATAAAGCCTAACCGAGTACCATTATGTGTCTTTTGGAACTGCTCTTGATATTTTTTACGCAACGCCATTACCGGAGCCATATCAACCTCATTAAAGGTAGTCAACATCGCGGCATTATGTTGTGCTTCGACTAAACGTTTGGCGATGCTTGCGCGTAAACGGGTCATCGGCACGCGTCGCTCGATTCGGTCTTCAGAATCACCCGTCATCGGCGACGTGGCGTCGATACCAGCGGTTGAAGGTTGCGCAGGCTGCGGTTTGAGCAACGCCTCAGTTTCAGGCATCAACGCAACGAATTTAGCCACATCTTCCTTAGTCACGCGGCCATCGCGACCTGAACCGGACACGCGGTTAATATCTATACTCGATTCCGAGGCTAACTTTCGCGCTGCCGGGCTGGCAACCGAATCCTCAAGCGCTACTCCTTGTAATGGCGGCGTTGAAGCAACGGAGTTTTCGCTATCAAGCGCCTCTGCCAGCGCCGGATCCGACGAAAAATGTGCAATCACTTCGTCTGATTCCACCACAGACCCTTCTACCTTGAGAATTTCAGTCAGCGCCCCGTCATCCGGCGCAACTACTTCGATGACCACTTTATCGGTTTCGATATCCGCTAGAAGCTCATCTCTACGCACTGATTCCCCAGGTTGCTTATGCCATTGCGCAACGGTTCCCTCTGTAATCGACTCAGGGAAGGTGGGAGCTTTAATGTCCATTTTGTTTCTTACCTTGCTGACTAACCGAACAACGCATCTTCTACCAACTGCGCCTGTTGTTCATTATGCACACTGGCATACCCCACTGCGGGCGCCGCGTATGCGTCCCTGCCGGCATAAGCCAAATATAAATCTTCGTTTTGCGCCATAATCACCAGCCGCAGCCTATGTTGCATAGAATACCAAGCGCCTTGATTCATAGGCTCCTCTTGGCACCAGACCACTTCTTTGATGTGCGTATACGACGCCAGTATCTTCGCAAAATCTTCTTCAGGAAATGGATACAATTGCTCTAATCGCAAGATAGCGACACTGTCAGCTTCTGCTTCGCGCCGCGCCTCAAGCAAATCGTAATAAACTTTACCACTACACAGAACAATACGCTCGACCTTCGCAACGTCAAGATTATCTATTTCTCCAATAACACAGCGAAAGTGGCCGTCGCACATCTCATCCAGCGTGGATACGGCAAGTTTGTGGCGCAGCAGGCTTTTGGGCGTTAAAGCAACCAGCGGAATCCGGGCAGGCCGCAGTGCCTGACGGCGCAGCATGTGGTAGACCTGAGCCGGCGTGGAAGGCACGCAAACCTGCATATTATGTTCTGCGCACAACTGCAGATAACGCTCCAAGCGCGCCGATGAATGCTCGGGCCCGGCACCCTCAAACCCATGTGGCAGCAACATGGTCAATCCGCACAAGCGTTGCCATTTGGTCTCACCCGAGCTGATAAATTGATCCACAACCACCTGAGCGCCATTGGCGAAATCTCCAAACTGCGCCTCCCAAATCACTAAACTATTAGGAGCCGTTGTCGCATACCCATATTCGAAGGCTAGAACAGCTTCTTCAGAAAGCAGCGAATCATAAAGGTCAAACGTAACGTTCTCGTCCAATAAGTTCAGCGGAATAATCCGTTTGCCGGTCTTTTGATTGTGATGCGTCGCATGTCGATGAGAAAACGTGCCGACCCCTACGTCCTGGCCCGTTAGTCGCACAGGATAACCTTGATCAATCAAAGTCGCGTAAGCCATTACCTCAGCAAACCCCCAGTTAACGGGCATTGCTCCGGCGGCCATCTTATGGCGATCTTCGAGTATCTTCTGTACTTGCCGATGCACGGAAAATCCGTCTGGCATCTGGCCCAGTTTGCCCGCCAACTCTTTAAATCGAGTCTTATCAAACGTGGTCTCTGCAGGCGTGTTCCAGTCGTGACCGAGATAAGGGCGCCAGTTGACAAAAAGTTGCTCATTGGGCTGGTTTACAATACTCAGCGCGACGTCGCCGCCGGACTCCAGTTTGATGCGGTTTTCGTCCGCAAGCCTATCGGCGTTGGCTCGGTCGATTACCCCGTCCGCGACCAACTGGTCGACATATAACGTACGGGTTGTTGGATGAGACCGGATACGTTGATACATTTGTGGTTGGGTCTTCATCGGTTCTTCTGCTTCATTATGACCGCGTCGGCGGTAACAAATCAGATCGATGACAACATCCTTGCGGAACTCCATCCGATAGTCAGCAGCCAGTTGAGTGGCAAAAACCACGGCCTCAGGATCATCACCATTGACATGCAGAATCGGCGCCTGAACCATTTTCGCAACCTCTGTACAATACTCAGAGGATCGAGCATCAATTTGGCGATGGGTTGTAAAGCCTATTTGATTGTTGATGATAATGTGAACGCTGCCACCGGTTTTAAACCCGCGAGTTTGTGACATTTGGAACGTTTCCATAACCACGCCTTGGCCTGCAAATGCCGCGTCCCCGTGCAGGATAATCGGCACCACTCGATCCCCGGCATAATCTTTACGGCGGTCTTGACGCGCTCGCACCGACCCCTCGACTACCGGGCTGGCAATCTCAAGGTGCGACGGATTAAACGCCAGTGCCAGATGCATTTCTCCGCCTGCGGTCATGATATTGGACGAAAAACCCTGATGGTATTTTACATCGCCAGTTCCAGGCGTAGCTGCCACCCTTCCGTCAAACTCATCAAACAAGTCCGCAGGGTTTTTACCCAGAACATTCACTAATACATTCAGACGGCCGCGATGCGCCATCGAAATGACCGTTTCGATCACGCCTCGCGCACCCAGACGCTGCAACAATTCATGCAGCATAGGTATCAGGCTTTCGCCCCCTTCCAGCCCAAAGCGTTTGGTTCCGGGATATCGCCTATGCAGATATTTTTCAAGTCCTTCCGCTGCCGTGAGACGCTCCAAAATAGAATTTTTTTGTTCCACACTGCAATTGAGCCTGCTACGGGCAGTCTCCAGGCGTTGCTGCACCCACAGTTGCTCGGCAGCGTCCACAATATGCATATATTCGGCCCCAATTGAACCGCAATAGGTTTGCTCCAACGCACTGATAATATCTTTCAGTTTTGCCCGACCATCACCATAATGCAGGGTCCCGGTCTGAAAAGTTTCTTCAAGATCAGCAGGCGAAAGATGGTGGTAGGCTAGGTCAAGGACGGGCATATTTGGGCGCGCCATCATTCCCAAAGGGTCAATATTTGCCTTCTTGTGACCGCGGTGACGGTAAGCCGAGACCAAATCCTGCACTCGCATTTGTTTGGCTTCGTGCTCGGTGGATATCCGCGTAGAAACTTTTTCCGGCTTGGCTTTTAGGCGATTTCTGCCCAATCGTTCAAAGTGACTCACAACCGCCGAGTGCGGGGTATCTGGACCAACAACACCTTCAACCGTCGGCAGTTGCTCAAAAAAACTGCGCCAGTTGTCAGGCACTGTGTTCGGGTTATCCAAAAAACTTTCGTACAAGGATTCGATATAAGCTGCGTTCTGCCCACCCAAATGGGAGCTGCGTAACATGCGCTGCATATAGGATTCAGTCACTCATTGTCTCCAACTTTTTAACGCGCAACTTAAAATGGTTACCTTTTTCAGAACCACAAAAACCCATCGCGACCAATCACGACAGGCCATAGTATCTCAGACAATGCGGGCTGTTGGGTGTCTAAGTACCTTGCTGCATCAGCAAGGTGCGAATCTTACCAATTGCGCGGGTTGGATTTAACCCTTTAGGACAAACACTCACGCAGTTCATGATGCCGCGGCAACGAAACACACTGAACGGATCATCGAGATTTGCCAATCTTTCAGACGCAGCGGTATCTCTGGAATCAGCCAAGAATCGGTAGGCCTGCAACAAGCCAGCAGGGCCGATAAATTTGTCAGGGTTCCACCAAAATGAGGGGCAAGAGGTGGAGCAGCAGGCACACAGGATGCACTCGTATAGGCCGTCTAGTTCGGCTCGCTCCTCTTGGGACTGCAAACGTTCTTGCGCAGGCGGCATCGTGTCATTAATCAGATAAGGCTGAATTTTTTCATATTGTTTGTAGAATTGTGTCATATCCACAACTAAGTCTCTGATCACAGGCAGTCCCGGCAGCGGACGCAAGATTAACTTATCTCGCTTGATGACCTCTGAAACCGGCGTAATGCAGGCCAAGCCATTTTTACCGTTCATATTCATACCATCGGAACCGCATACCCCCTCCCGACACGAGCGCCGATAACTTAAGGTCGGGTCTTGCTCTTTGGCCAACGCCAGAACATCAAGGACCATCAGGTCTTTACCGCTAGGCAGGTCAATGTTCACATCGCGCATCGTTGGCACTTCATCAATATCCGGATTGTACCTATAAATACTTACTTGCATGATTTTCAGTTGTCCTTGTTAAATCTACCTGAATGCTTGAGCTAGAGCGGCCTAGTAGACCCGCTCTTTGGGTTCAAAGGCGTCCATGGTTTTAGGCGCAAAGTTTACCTCACGTTTTGCCAGATGTTTATCTTGCGGAAAGTATAACGAGTGGCATAACCAATTCTCGTCATCACGGCTCTGGAAGTCGTCACGCGCATGTGCGCCGCGGCTTTCTTTGCGCGTCTCGGCGGCAATGGCGGTTGCTTCGGCAACCTCAAGCAAGTTATCTAACTCTAAGGCTTCAAAACGCGCGGTGTTAAACGCACTCGATTTGTCGGGTAAGTGTGCCTGCCCGATGCGTTCTCTGAGATCCCCCAGTTCTTTTATCCCAGCCTGCATGTTTTTTTCGGTTCGAAAAACGCCAAAGCTATTTTGCATGACCGTCTGCAGCTCTTTTTTCAAGCTTGCCACAGATTCGCCTGCGCTTGAATTCTCCCACCGATTCAAGCGCCCCGTGGCACGCTCAATATCTGACTCACTGGCTTCTCGATAAGCGACGCCTTGGCGCATAACCTCTTCGATATGTTTGCCCGCGGCGCGACCAAATACAATCAAGTCCAACAACGAGTTTCCTCCCAACCGATTCGCCCCGTGCACAGAAACACAAGCGGCCTCACCGGCTGCATATAACCCATCAATCGGCTGGTCCTCACCGCTGGCAGTTTGCGTCAGCGCTTGACCACTGACCTGCGTCGGTATCCCGCCCATCATGTAATGGCAGGTAGGGACAACCGGAATTGATTCCTTAACGGGGTCCACATGCGCAAACGTGCGGGACAGTTCAAGAATACCCGGTAGTCTGCTGTTAAGTACATCCTCGCCTAAATGATCAAGCTTTAGAAATACGTGATCCGCGTCTGGTCCACAGCCCCGGCCTTCTAATATTTCAATCACCATCGAGCGCGCGACGACATCACGACCGGCTAAGTCCTTGGCGTTTGGCGCATAACGTTCCATAAAACGTTCGCCGTCTTTATTCACTAAGTAACCGCCCTCGCCACGGCAACCTTCCGTGACCAGCGTACCCGCGCCATGAATGCCAGTTGGGTGAAACTGCCACATTTCCATATCTTGCAGCGGGAACCCCGCGCGCAGCGCCATGCCCGCGCCGTCACCCGTGCACATTAATGCGTTGGTGGTAGAGGCATAGATTCGACCCGCTCCGCCAGTGGCTAAAACGGTGGCTCTGGACTGAACATAAACCAGCTCACCGGTTTCCATGCAAATCGCAATAACGCCGGTTACCGCGCCATCCTGATTTTTCACCAAGTCAACGGCAAACCACTCGTTTAAAAAGGTTGTTTTGGCTTTAAGATTACCTTGATAGAGCGCGTGCAAAAGCGCGTGCCCTGTACGGTCAGCAGCGGCACAGGTGCGTGCAGCCTGCCCGCCTTTACCAAAGTCTTTAGATTGCCCACCAAACGGCCGTTGGTAAATCCTGCCGTTTTCGGTTCTTGAAAATGGCAAGCCCATGTGTTCCATCTCAAAAACCGCCTGCGGCCCCTCGGAACACATATATTCTATGGCGTCCTGATCACCAATATAATCCGACCCCTTAACGGTGTCGTACATATGCCAACGCCAATCATCGTTAGGGTCGTCACTGGCAATGGCACAAGTGATGCCTCCCTGCGCGGAGACAGTGTGCGAGCGTGTTGGAAAAACCTTGGATATAACAGCCGTTTGCAATCCTGACTGCGCTAACTGGAGTGCCGCTCGCATGCCGGCTCCGCCGCCCCCAACGATCACTCCGTCAAATTCCATCTTTCTTATATTAGCCATCTATCTAAATCCTAAATTTCCAATGTTCTATTAAAATTGCCAGATCAGACCAAGCGACCATGCCAAGTAGACGAACAGCGCCAGCAGACATCCGATTTGGTAGACAAAACGCAGTGACGTGGCGTTGCCACCGACATGCGCCGGGCGCAAATAGTCAGTGCCAATCGTCCACATACCGATCCACGCGTGCGCCGTTATCGATAACGTTGCCAGGGTGCTGAATATCTGCATTGGCAAAGACCAAAAAAATTCTGTCAATCCGACGTACGTTACGGGCTCACCGATGAAGAAAGCGAGAATGCATACCGTATAAGCTGCCAGTACCACCGCCGTGAGACGCTGGAGAACAAAATCTGCAAGCCCGCTCCTGGTTAGGCTTAATACTTGAGTTACCATAATAATGCTCCTATTGCCGCTGTGAGAATCAGGGTAACCACAATCACCACGACCGCACCGTTTTGAGCCGCATCTAGAGAATCCCCGTAATGAAAGTCCAACAGCAGGTGTTTAACGCCAGCCACGATGTGGTAGATCAAGGCCAGTAGCAGTCCAAATAGAATGAATTTCGGCAAAGGTTGCGCGAGCAGAACGACCGCTTGCGCAAAGCCTTCAGGCGAACTCAATGCAAGGTTCAAGGCGTATAGCGCAAAAGCGACGCCTACAAACAAAATCACTCCCGTTACCCGATGAGTGATCGATGTCAGCGCGGCTAAAGGCCACGACATTTTGAGCAAGTTGATATTGACAGGGCGGTCTGTCTTCATTTTTTTACTTCCAAGTTGTGTCTGCTAGTGACAGGTTGTGAACCAAGGCGGTACGTACATTACGCACGGGTCAAAAGACCATCGATGGTGCGGCCGGCGCGCAGATTCTAGTGCGCTTACCCGAGAATGCCAAGTCCCTGAGACACGGCTTTTGCTGACCTGTTTGACAAAACAAAGTGGTTTCGTAGAATCAAGCAAAGATAAGAACCTGCATCGGTTCGTGATTTCAGGCGTTTGCGGACCCCTAGGACTGCAGGCGGAGAAAAGCAAAACCGGACTAAACTCAGAAAAAGCGGGTGCTGCACCGTTTACATAATCCGCAGCGCAAACGCTTTCGAACAACGGCGCGTTGATATCTTTGGTGGTAAAGGCTGTTACTCAACCGGGAAGCTGAGTAACATTGACACATGTGGCTATCGTTAATACGCTGCCTGCGCAGCCAGTAGCCAAAAGTGTGCAGCCACCTAACCGGCGGTGCACTCGAGCGTCCACTTGCGACACGCGGAATAATATAAAAAAAATAAAGATCAGACCCCACCGCGGTTTGACCTCATACATCCGGGAGGATACATGGCGAACGAAGCCACTAAGACAGCCAAACTTTCCATCGAGGGCGAGGCGACCATTGAGTTGCCGATTTATGCCGGAAATGAAGGCCAAGACGTTATAGACGTAGGCAAGCTCACTTCCCAAGGCTATTTCACCTATGACCCTGGCTTCGTCTCGACGGCCGCTTGCGAATCAGAAATTACCTATATTGACGGTGACCAAGGTATTTTGTTGCACCGCGGGTACCCAATCGACCAGCTTGCCGAGCATTCTAACTACTTAGAACTATGCTATCTCCTGCTAAACGGCGAGTTACCCGATGAGGCTGAAGGCAAGCTATTCGTCGACACCATCAAAAATCACACCATGGTGCACGAGCAACTCAATAATTTTTTCCGGGGTTTTCGTCGCGACGCACACCCGATGGCAATCATGTGTGGTGTTGTCGGCGCGCTGTCAGCTTTTTATCATGACTCGTTAGACATCGATAACCCCGAACACCGGCGCATAACAGCGCATAGACTCATTGCAAAAATGCCCACATTAGCGGCAATGAGTTATAAATACTCCATAGGACAACCCTTCATCTACCCCCGAAACGATTTAGGTTATGCCGAAAATTTTCTGCATATGATGTTCGCAACACCGTGCGAAGATTATCAGGTGAGCCCAACGCTGGCCCGTGCAATGGACCGAATCTTTTTACTTCACGCCGATCATGAGCAGAATGCATCAACCTCCACAGTTAGACTTGCGGGTTCCACTGGTGCAAATCCTTTTGCATGCATCGCGGCCGGCATTGCAGCGCTCTGGGGACCCTCCCACGGCGGGGCCAATGAAGGCGTCCTTAACATGCTGGACGAGATTGGCGGCGTTGAAAATATTGACCAGTACATCCAAAAAGCCAAAGACCCTAACGATCCGTTTCGGATTATGGGTTTCGGACACCGTGTCTATAAAAACTATGACCCCAGAGCGAAAGTCATGCAGGAGACCTGCCATGAAGTGCTCGCCGAGTTGGGCATCACTGATGACCCTATTCTCGAGATGGCGCAAGCCCTAGAGAAAATTGCTCTAGAGGACGAGTATTTCGTGAGCCGTCGGCTGTATCCGAATGTAGACTTCTACTCCGGCATCATCCTCAAGGCGATTGGTATTCCAGTGGAAATGTTTACCGTGATTTTTGCTACAGGACGAACACCAGGGTGGATTGCGCACTGGAACGAAATGATCAGCGGCCCTTACAAAATTGGTCGCCCCAGACAGCTGTACAAAGGCTCATCCAAGCGCGAATACAGCGCGAAGACATAGAAACTCCGCGCTTGCAGGCGTGGCTTGCACGCACGCAGGCCAAACAGATAGAGAAGGCTGCCGGCGGGCTGCAGACGCACCAATGAACTTTCGCTGGGTCTGTGGCGCCCCGTTTGACCCTTGTGCTGTGCGAGTTACACTGATCCTTTAAGTCTCAGACAAAACCTCTTATGCCACAACTTCGTGATCTGCCTGCCGTCGACACGTTACTCAGCGCAATCGAACTCAGCCCTCTAATCCAACACCATGGCACCAAAGCTGTGCGCGATGAAATACGCACGCTGCAGGACCAAATACGTGTCAATCGCGTGGTACCTAACTGGGCCCTCACCCCCACCGGTTATTTGTCCGCAATTGATCAAACATTGAGCAAGCTTCGTTATACGCCGATTTTCAACCTGACTGGCACGGTAATTCACACGAACCTAGGACGAGCATTGTTAAGTGACGCCTGCTGGCAGGAAGCACAGGCCTTGGTCACACGCCCTATGAACTTGGAGTTTGACCTCGCTACCGGGCGACGAGGCGACCGCGATGCAATTGTGGAGCGTCGACTATGTCGGCTAATAGGCTGTGAAGCGGCGACAGTGGTCAACAATGGCGCAGCGGCGTTACTACTCTGCCTGAATACCTTCGCCCAGAACAAAAAAGTCCCCGTATCTCGCGGCGAGCTCATCGAGATCGGCGGCAGCTTTAGATTGCCGGAACTCATGGCGCGCTCCGGCTGCGAATTGTTAGAGGTGGGCACCACCAATCGCACGCATGTTGCCGACTTCGAAGCTGTGCTTGACGAAGCGGCGATGTTACTCAAAGTTCACCCCAGCAATTTCTATATTGGTGGCTTTTCCGCCGCAGTTAGTGCGGCCGAGCTCGCAGAGCTCGCCTTGAAACAAGGGATTCCGAGTTGTGTCGATCTGGGCAGCGGTTCGTTAGTAGATTTAACTAAATGGGGGTTACCAGCAGAGCCCGCTCCCCAAGCGGTTCTAAATGACGGAATTGACGTGGTTACTTTTAGCGGTGACAAATTACTTGGGGGCGTCCAGGCCGGTTTAATCGTGGGCAAAAAAAATGAGTTAGCAAAAATCAAGACCAACCCGCTCAAGCGTGCTCTGCGCGCCGACAAAATCACTTTGGCCCTTTTGGATGCCACTTTAAAGCGCTATGAAGATCCAGATACGCTGCTCGAACACATTCCCGTGTTGAAAACACTGACCCTGACTAACCAAGAGTTGCAGCGGCGCGCCGATCATTTGCTGCCTGCTTTTCCGGCGTCTTGGCATGCCCAACGCGTCACAACACAGGCTCAAATCGGGAGCGGTGCGCTGCCAGACAAAACAATTCCCAGCGTAGGCATAACGGTCAACCACAAGGACAAATCACCCGATGAAATCGCTGCGCAATTACGTGCGCTAGCAACTCCCGTCATCGGCCGGATCAATGACAATAAAGTTTGGTTAGATATGCATGGTGCCGAACCACTAGAGGCACTTCACGAAAATTTATTGGCTTTAACTCCGTGATTGTCACTCTCGCCGGTCACGTTGATCATGGCAAAACATCGCTGGTGCGCGCGCTCAGTGGGGTTGATACCGACCGCCTGCTCCAGGAAAAACAGCGTGGCCTAACTATCGACTTAGGTTTTGCTTATATCGACAACGGCCAGATTGGGTTTGTAGATGTGCCTGGACACCAGAAATTTATTCACAATATGGTTGCTGGGGTTGCGAGCAATCAGCATGCATTAATGGTCATCGCGGCTGATGATGGCCCCATGCCGCAAAGCAAGGAACACCTGGACATTTTGTCCCTGGTAGGTATCCGCAGTGGCGTGATTGCACTAACCAAAGCAGATCGGGTCGATGAGCAGCGATTGCTGGAGGTAAAACAAGATATCCAGCAAATGGTACACGGCACGTTTCTGCAGGACGCGGCTATTGTTCCAACCAGCATCGAGGATCCAGCGTCAATGGCACCCTTGTTGGAGAGGCTGCGCGATGCGTCGCGGGTTCACCAACTAGATGTTCAGGAGAAGCCCTTTCGCCTGGCCATCGACCGAGTATTCACGGTAAAAGGCGCAGGCATAGTGGTTACTGGCACAGTCCACTCGGGCCGTATTACGGTAGACGATACGTTGTTCCATTTTCCCAGCGGCTCTGCTGTGCGTGTCCGCGGTATTCGCACACAAGACCAGCCGGCGGGAGCCGCTGCAGCCGGCGATCGCTGCGCGCTAAATATCACCGGGCTAGACCTAAACACAATTGCACGAGGGCATTGGCTTGGCGCTGAATCGCAACCGCATTTTCGAGAGGCTACGGTTCGCCTTGAAGTGATTGCAGAGTTTCCGCGGGCCATCAAGCATTGGACACCCGTACACATCTACCACGCCACCAGCCACAGCACCGGTCGAATCGCTTTACTAGATACGCGCAAGGCGATGTCCGGCGGTTCCTCTAGGGTGGATCTCGTGTGTGATGAACCGCTACCTTTCCGGCAGGGTGATCAATTGATCCTACGAGACCAGAGCTTAGATCTCACCTTGGGCGGCGCTTTTGTTTGCCATGCACAGACCCAACATAGCGACCGGCGCCGATCAGGAACGCGACTGGCCAGACTGGATTGTTATTCTGAAATCAGTCCTGAATCAAGTCTATCTCGTCTGGCGCAGGCGCATGTCGTCGACACCCAAGCGTTCCGAGCAGTCTGGCATCTAACCGAATCAAGCATGAGTGCACTCACAGAGAAACTGGAGATGCAGCGTTTTGGCGGGCTGGTCTGCAGCAAAGCCTATTGGCTGGATCAAATTCGCAGAGCCTATAAAGCCGTTGAGCAACACCAAAAGGCGAACTCCAGTTCCCCCGGGCTGCGAGAAAATCAAATCAAGGCGCTTGATCCATCACTGAAACAGCATGTTTTGAACGCACTTGTTCAAGCCAATAAACTGCGCAATCAGGGCGGACTGTATCAACTCCCGGCACTTGAAATTGAACTGCCCGCTGACCTGGAGATCGTATGGAAGCGATTGGCCCCCACTTTGCGGGTTAATCAGGTTCCCTCAACAGGGGATATCGCCAAGCAATGGGGGCAGCCTCAACAACTTATAGAAACTCAGATGAAAGCGCTGACGAAGCGAAAATTACTGGTGCATTTAGCGACCCATCGTTTTTACCTCCCCGAACAGCTCGACAAACTGGCCCTGCAGGTAATCACTCTGGCCGCCGAAAAACCGTTTTCCGTTGCTGAATTTCGCGATTCAACCGGCATTGGACGCAATGTTGCTATTGAGATTTTAGAATATTTTGACCGCCGAGGGTTTACGAGGCGCCAGGGCAACGCCCGCGTCGTCCTCAGGACCAAATTGTAATAAAAATAGCGCCACTCACAGGCAGCTATGCCGCTTTTTAGTTCAAACTATAGTTCTATGCAGGTGGAGATATACCAAACCCTTAACTAAAAGGTTACGACAAAACAATGAATAAACGATTTCTTGTTAAAGAAGATCCCGTGTTGACACAACAAAACTAGACGAACGCTACAACCCTAATAAGAGAAATGACCATGAAATACGTGCCTCTTATAATTACCCTACTGCTAATAAGCGCAACCTCTCCTAGAGTTTACGAGGGTGAACTTGTTGAGCGGCAAGGGGTTTTGTATGCCGACAACGAAGTTGATGGATTCACAGGGGTCAATAGAATGCATCACGAAAATGGTTAGCTTGCGCTGGAGATACATTACATAAACGGGACAACAGGCACATGGAAGCAGTGGTACGAGAATGGACAGATATATGAAGAATCGGCCTTCAAAACAAACGAACAGAAGGTATTGTGAGGAACTGGACCAGGGACGGCCGCCTTTTTCATGAGGGATGCTTCTCACAGAATCAGGAAATAGAAATGAGTTTTTGTACAGATTAACTGAGTACGAAAAAAATTGATAATAGATCAAGACTTTGGGAGGCCCGTGCGGGCTTGGAAAAAGTTAGCGGAAGCGTGCGACGGGTACTTGGGGACTATAGAAAAGTCTATTTCTACTAACGTTCGCAGAAATTCTTAGGTAACATCTACCGTGGTAGGTCTTGCGTGGTGGTCTGCGTCTCGCTCTTCAAAAGCGAAGAAGTCTGTATAACAGTCTTGGGGTTCAATCCCTCTGCCTACCGCCAACCCCTGCCCTACAGAACTTAGCTATTCAGCAAAAAATTGAACAACTTCTAAACGACAAGCAACGCTAGAGAGTGACGAGAGATTGCTCTACATGGCTTTACATGAAATCGCCAGCAAACGTCTACAAATCGTTGCTAACCATCGTGCTTGTTAAGCGATTAAATATGATTGCTCATGGTTAATCGCTACATCCGCTATCGAAGCTCATGCGTCGGGATCAACTCACCTCAAAATAATCCGGCTCCGCATCATGGGTTCGTTGCCAAAATTCCAGATTACTGAAGGGTGAATTGTTGACAACTTTCCCTTCAGAATTTTTGTACCAGCTTTGCACGCCAGGATGGCCCCAGGCCAAATGTTGGCTGATCTGCTGAACCTCTCGATTGTAGGCTTCATTAATCGTGTGTGGAATCTCTAAGGTAGTTGCCTGGCGCTCTATCATTAGCGTCAGGCACTGCATGATATAATGCACCTGACACTCAACACTGTAGATAATGCTCCCGCCGTGTACGATGTTAGTATTTGGCCCGTACAGCGAGAAGAGGTTCGGATAATCGGGCACCAGCATCCCCTTGTAGGCCTGAGGATAATCACCCCAGCGCTCGCTCAGAGAAGTCCCTGAGCGTCCAACGACCTCCATCGGCCAAAGGAATTTATTAGTGTTGAATCCCGTGGCATAAATGATGACATCAATCTTATGTTCCACTCCATCAGCGGTCTTTATGCCCCTCGGCGTCAGCGCCGCTATCTCATCAGAGATTAAATTCACGTTGTCTCTGGTAATTGTTTCGTACCAGTTATTATCGATGATGACACGCTTACCAAAAACAGGAAAATCAGGCACGCAGTGCGGCATTAGATCCTGACGGGCGCCCAAATGCTCGCTGATGTAGCCGGTGAGCGCTTCGCGCACGCCATCGTTTGACTCGCTCATTGCTCGATCTGGTTGATCCCAATTCGGATCGGCGGAGACTGAAGGCCAATTCCGATCCATCGTGCTGAAAATCATGCGCGCACGGTGCCACTCGGCGTAAAACGGCATATGGTTGAGTGCCCAGATCAAACCTTTTTCAACCGGTTGGTAATAATCCTTATTCGGCGTTATCCAGTGCGGCGAGCGCTGAAAGACAGAAACATGCGCGGCTTTTGCTGCCGTTTTTGGTAACAACTGCACCGCGCTGCAACCTGTCCCTATGACAGCCACCCGCTTGCCTTCCAACGCCACATCATGGCGCCAGCGCGCGGAATGAAACTGCTCCCCCTCATAACTTTCTGCCCCGGGAAATTCTGGTATGTTTGGCCGATTAAGCTGGCCTACTGCACTGATGACCACATTCGCGATGTGAGTCGATATGCCGCCCTCTCTATCCTCAACGTCAACGCGCCACATTGATAAATCGGCATCAAACTGCATGCTTTTCACTTCACAATTAAACTCAATCGCGTCGCGAATACCAAACTTATCTGCACACGCTTCAAAGTACGCATGCAATTCATCTCGCTTAGAAAAATAACCCGACCAGTTCGGATTGCGTTCAAACGAAAATGAATAAAAATGATTTGGTGTGTCTACCCCACAATCGGGATAGCTATTTTCATACCAAGTGCCGCCCACTGAGGCATTTTTCTCAATGATGGAAAAAGGAATACCAGCGGCTTTGAGTTTTGCTGCACTGCAAATGCCAGACATCCCGGCACCCACAATCAGCACCTTAAATCCTTCTACCTGACTGCCTTGCAAGGCCTTGTCTAACTGCACGCGCCATTGATCGTCGCGGTCTACAAAACGCGTTTCCTCCAAAAGCATCGCACAGAAGGCATCGTCCAAGGGTTCCGCAGTAGAAAATTCCAGCATCTGCCGCATCCGCGCAAGGGTAGGCGCCGGGGGCAATACTCCGCCTTGATCTCGCAGTTCCACAAACATCTCAAACGCTGCATTGAGAATTTCATTGGCTATCTCATCACTAAAGTCACCCGAATCATCGGGAAACAAACTACCCTCGGGTACTTGAATGGGGGCTGGTTGGTAACGCGGAATCATCCACCGATCATCACCTGCAAGCTGCGTCATCACCATCAATAGCGTCGGCAAATTAACATCCGCCAAAGCGGCACGGAGGTCAGCATCGGTACCTGGAATTTGGATATTTGACACAAGATCTCCCTTTAATCGATACAGCATTGCCGGCGAAGCCGTCGACAATTGAATTGTTACAGCGTTCGACAAGCAAATCAAAACACCACAACCTTGATCATAGCCTGAGGGGCAGCCACCTTCAATTGTTCCAATGGGGATTGCCAAACCCGCTCAGATTAAAAATTCGATCGGGTTAAAGACATTTATCAGGATAGGTTTGGGTCTACATTTGCTCTATGATCTGGCTATCTATGAAACCGAGTCATCAATATGTCACGAACAGGACGCTGCTACTGTGGTCAAGTTAGCTACCATTCTGAGGGCGAAGTCCTCATGCAAGCCCAATGTCATTGTCGCGAATGCAGGTACCTTACCGGTGGCGCCGCCAATGTGTTCATGGCCGTACCAAAGGCCGGGCTGACGTTTACCCAGGGTGCACCCAAAAGTTTTTCTAGAGACGACCTCCCCGCGCCGGTCACTCGCGATTTTTGCGCCAATTGCGGCACTCATCTGCTGACACGCTCCCCCAATCTCCCAGATGCCGTAATTCTCAAGGTTGGTAGCTTAGATGACCCTACCGAGGCCAACCCCGCAATAGCCATCTACACCTGCGATCAACTGCCTTTCCAGACCATTCCACCAGGGGTGGCAAGCTTTGAGCATTTACCCACCTAATTACTTGCAGAGCTGCCGGTGAAGACTGAGACCCTGCTACCGCTAGGAAAACTAGATCCCGGATTGGCAGCACCGGATGCGCCATTGGACGTCACTCAGATTGCATCGCAAGCCAACACAGTAGATCAGCTGGGATACCAGACCTTGCTGATGGAAGAGACCAAAGACGACCTTTTTCAGGTCCTTGCGCTGGCTGCGGCGGGCACCCAGCGCGTTCGATTAGGCACATCAGTCAGTATCGCTTTTGCCCGCAGTCCCTACGTTACCGCCATGTCCGCCTGGACCCTACAAAAATTGTCGCACGGACGATTCGAGTTAGGCTTAGGTTCGCAGGTAAGTGGGCATCTACGAAGGCGTTTCGGCATGCAATGGCACCCACCAGGACCCTGGATGCGCGATTATGTTAACGCCGTCAAAAGCATCTGGCACAGTTGGCAAAGTGAAACGCCCCTAAGGTTCACCAGCACTCACTACAACTTGAATCTAACCGTACCCCTATTCACCCCCGGGCCAATTCATCACCCCAAAATCCCAATACAAGTTGCGGCTGTTAATCCCTACATGTGTGGCATCGCAGCAGAAGTCGCTGACGGGGTGCGTCTGCACCCGGTGTGCTCCCCGACCTACATTAAGCAAACCCTAAAAAAGGTAATCGATGCTCACCGAGGCGATGACAGTCCCTTTGAAATCTGTCTAAAACCACTGATCGCCAGCGCTGCAGACTCAGATACACTTGCCGAACGAACGGAAATTGCGCGTGCCAGATTAGCATTTTATGTCAGCACACCAGCATACCGAAGACCTTTTGCGCAAGCGGGTTTAGAGGATCTGGCCATTGAATTGTCGGCGTTGTCCAAAGCCCAGCGTTGGACCGAAATGGCAGGCTGTATCAGCGATGATGTCTTGCACCAGTGGGTATTAGTCGCTCGATATGACGATCTTGCCAGCGCCGTAAAAAAACGTTTTGCAGGTTTGATTCAACGTATTGAAATTGGTATTCCGGTGAACAGCGAAAAAGACCATCGCTGCCTTGAAGAAATCTTAACCGATATTCACGCTATTTAGTTCGTGTCCGTTATAACGCAACGAAGACTCATCTATTGTTCCGCCTTTTGCGCCACTGGCGCTTTTAGTGTGAATCTCTTAAGGTGCAGCGCTCGATTAAAATTGCTGGATATTTAGATTTGACTGCGCTGCAAACACTCACGCTGGCTCACGAATTCAAGATGCGTCGCGGGCTGATCGCCACGCCGACGTTAGCTTTTGAAACTTGGGGCGCGCTCAATTCCTCGAAAGACAATGCGGTGCTGCTGTTTACTGGCTTGTCTCCCTCCGCGCACGTCGCGTCGTCAATTAACGATCCATCAGCGGGTTGGTGGGAAGACATGGTTGGGCCCGCAAAACCGATCAATACCGATATCTATTTTGTGGTGTGCGTAAATTCGCTAGGTAGTTGCTTTGGGTCTACCGGACCCGCCAGTATCAATCCGGATACAGGCGCCATTTATAGATTAACTTTCCCCGTTCTGACCATCGAAGATATCGCTGATTCCGCTAGCCATGTTTTAAATTACCTAGGCATAGATACGCTGAACTGTGTGATTGGCGCATCAATGGGAGGCATGACTGCTCTAGCCTTTGCACAGCAGCACCCCGACCGGACGCGACGCCTGGTCTCCATTTCATCTGCGGCACGTAGCCAACCATTTTCTATCGCCTTGCGCTCGCTACAGCGCGAAATGATCCATACTGACCCCGCTTGGCAAGGGGGCAACTACGACCTCAAAGGCAACGGGCCGGTTAATGGCATGCGTTTGGCACGCAAACTAGGCATGATCAGCTATCGTTCGGCTGCCGAATGGGCTGAACGCTTCGGTCGTGAAAGAGCCACTGATTTCATTCATGCAGACGATCCGTTTGGCATAGACTTCGAGGTGGAATCATACTTGGAAAGCCACGCCAATCGTTTCATCGGTCGCTTCGACGCCAATTGTTATCTATATTTATCGCGCGCCATGGACCTTTACGACGCCGCTGACAAAGGCGGCAGCTTGGAAGCCAGTTTTAAAAAGCTACAACTAGAAGCCGCTCTAATCGTCGGCGTGGAAACCGACTTTCTATTCCCAATAGAGCAGCAAGAAGATCTCGCTGTTGCCCTGGATGCACACATTGATCAAGTCCACTTTAAGCGACTGTCTTGTATTCAAGGACACGATTCCTTTCTGGTCGATATGGATCGATTTCGGCCCGCACTGGCAGATTTTTTCTAAGGCGATTGGCCTTCCTATTTTTAAACAATCACCGCTGCACCAGTGTCTGTGACGATACCAATATCCGCCGCAGTATACCCCAGTGCGCGCAAGCGTTCTAAACAATCGAATACGTGCTCCTCAGGTACGCCGGCAAGCAACCCACCAGAGGTTTGCGGATCGGCCAACGCACGCACCGCGCTGTCAAGCAAAGTCAGGTTCCCGCGCATTTCATAATCCTGTAACGCGCGCTCGTTATCACGTTGAAGAGAGCTTTGGGTTAGCGAAAATAGCTGGTCGATTCCCGGTAGCAGCGGAATCGCGTTCAAATCCAGAGAAACCCCAAGCTTACACGCCCGTAACATCTCGCTGAGGTGCCCCGCCAAGCCAAAACCAGTCACATCAGTCATTGCGCCAGCGCCTGCCGCTAACAACACCTGTACCGCACCGCTGTTGCTAAAATCCATGCTTTGCTGCGCTGCCCGGAGACTATCGGTATTGACATGCCCTTGCATGGTCGCCGCTAAGACAACCCCTGTGCCGATCGGTTTTGTAAGAATCAAATGATCACCTAGACGCAGGCCACCTTTTTGTAACATGGCTGAGCCAGGCTCACCCGTAATGGTCAGACCGACGCCCAATTCGGCGCCCTCGGCCGAGTGGCCGCCTACCAGAGGCACATCGTGGGCATTCAAAACATCAGTCACGCCGCTTAACACCTGATAAAGCTCTTCTTCCATTAGGGTTTGTGACATCAGGGGCAGGGTTACAAAGGCCAGGGCCGCAGTCGGCGTTGCGGCCATCGCAAAAATATCGTTCAAGCTATGGTGGGCGGCGATCCGACCAAAAAGATAAGGGTCATCAAACATCGTCCGAAAACCGTCGATTGTCAGAACCGCAACGCCAGCGCTATTTTTGAGCACTGCCGCATCATCTCCCATACCCAGCACCACGCGCGCTGACGCCTGCGTCGGCAGGCGCGACAATACTCGGCGTAATGGGTCGGCAGCGAGCTTGGCACCGCACCCGCCACATCGAGCACCTTGCTCTGGCATATCTGTGGACAAACTTGCGGGTAATTTCGACACCGGTTCACTACTTGTGGGCAGGGTATTAAATTGCTCAACAAATGCCCGGTCGATGCGCGTCTTCAGCCACCACCAGAAGCGACCGTATGCATACCAATTTCCTCTGGTAGCCAGCGCCTGGCGTTGACCAGTGCCCATTAAAGACAGATATTTTTTCTGCGCTGAAAATCTTTTTAGGCTCTCGCCACGCGCCATACGTCTCAGATTTTTCGCGAGAACGGGACCTGCGCGCACCGCATAGACACCGGATTTCGGCCGGGGTTGATGCTTGAGAAACGCAACATCACCAGCGGCAAACACATTGGTATGTGACGTGCTTCGTAAATAGGAATCTACCATTACGAACCCGCTTGAGTCTGTATCTAAATCGGTCGAGGCAAGCCAACTCGGCGCCGCAACGTCTGTTACCCAAAGAACATAATCAGCTGCTAGGCTACCCTGTTTATGCAATTGGACCGCGCACGAGGTTTGCGCAACCGCACGATCAGAGACCCAAGCAATATGATGTTTTTTCAGTTCCGACATCATCCGGCGTGCGGCGCCATTGGCGTGCCCGGCCAGCAGTGTTTCGCCGACTAAGTTAATTGTCGTTGATGCCGGCAATCTAGCTCGCGCTGCAAACGCTAATTCAACGCCCCCTGCTCCTGAACCAATGATCGCAACTGATTGATTTTCTTTGATTTCATCAACTATTCGCCGCCATTTAGGCAGGAACTCGCCAATGGGTTTAACACATGTCACGCCCGTCTGCGGCGGTTCCGGTATCGCGCCACAATTGAGCGATAAAAGGTCATAACGCAAAGGCGGTCGATCAGCGAAGATAAGCTGCTGCTGGTTTAAATCCAGACCTTCTACCCGCGCATGAATCATTCGCGCGCTCGCAAATCTAGCTAAAGGCATCAACTGAATATGAATATCGGTGTCGGTATAATACCCACTGAGGCATCCAGGCAGCATACCCGAATAAGGTGTTTCCAATTCTTGGCAGACCAGCGTTAATCGCACCCCCGGTTCGGGACGCATACCAAAGGCTTTGAGCACTTGAACATGACTGTGCCCGCCTCCAACCAGAATAATATCTCTGATTGATGGGGTGGAGAGAGAGGGTTTCATGGTAGAAGCATGTCAGAGAACAGGTCCGCACACTAGCGTTGAACGAGATCGTTGTATATAAAAATTAGTATGAGCAGAGCAAGTTACACAGGGCACCTTAGAGGAGCCGCGGGCTTTATGCTAGAAAAGGCACCGCTAGGTAGCCCAGAAAAAGCACCAGCGCTAAAACGCTTGAGCGATCGAGATGTGTCTTTAAAATCGTCATTGGCAAAGCTTAGTCAGGCCAGACCACAACGTAAAAGAACAATTTTGACTAACCATATGACAAATGGTTAGAGCCAATCAGAATTCGACTAGACCCACCAAACCAAAACGAGCGCCGCTGGCGCAACCAACAACCATAGCCCCACGCCAAAAATTATACTGCGCAACGACATATTTCGCAGCGTTTCGCGATTGATTTCCAAACCAATCATACCCAGCGCAAAAACCAGCAGCCCTTTACTGACCAGCGCGATACCACTTGATAGATTAGGCTCAATATTGATAATGCTGCTGCTCAAAGCCGCAGCGATAAACAGAATGACAAACGCGGGCACCCGCAATTTTGCCTCACCCTGGCGGTAGATCAAACTGACGGCAAACGCCAAAGGAATCAGCCAAAGAGTCCGACCCAGTTTCACCGTTGTGGCCACCACCGCGGCTTCGTCGCCATAAATTGTCGCCGTCGCAATCACAGAGCTTGTATCGTGAATGGCTAAAGCGACCCAAGCGCCGAAGGTTTCTTGAGAAAGACCTAGGCTGTGCCCAATGGCTGGAAATGTCAGCAACGCAACAATGTTGAGCAGAAAAACCAGTGCCGTGGTCACAGCTAATTGATGGGGCTTAGCTCCCATCAAAGGCGCCAGCGAGGCTATCGCAGTCCCCCCGCAGATTGCAGTGCCACTGGCGAGCAGGGTTTGCTCACTGGTATCACCTCTGACCACAAGTGCTAACAGCCCCCCTAACAACAACGTGCCCATGGTATAGATGGCAACAATCCAGCCATAATCAGCTGACACGCTGACCAATCGATCCAAACCCAGGGTAAATCCAAGCAACACAACCGCTGACTGCAGACAAATTCGTCCGAGTTCGCCGCTGTTCTTAACGGGATTTATCCCCACGAGCAGTCGAATCATCAAACCACCGAGCAGCGCAAACGCGGGATTTTGAAAATACAGACCTACCAGAAGTGCAATGCCCAGAGCACACCGAGCGATAAAAAAGGCCGTACGGGTATTCTGATGAGAATCTGAATTCGCGCTACTCATTCATGGTCTGCGTCAGTAACACTTGAATCTCCCCGATATCCTTGCATTGAAGGTTAGCGGGAATAGATATGGCTTGCCACCGCGGCGGCGCCAAAGTTCGATCGCGCTGCGATCGCAGGGCCGCGAATGAATCAGCACAGGTTGTGGCACGCCAATGGATATTCGCCAGTTTCTGCTCCGCAACCGTGGTCACACAACGGTTGCGGCGCCGATCACCGGGATAGTCATGGCAAACATACAGCCGCGTACAGTCTGGCAGCGACAGTAACTTTTCAATCGATTTGTACAGAAGGATCGGACTGCCTCCGGGGAAATCACAACGCGCAGTACCGGTATCAGGCATAAATAATGTATCACCTACAAAAACCGCGTTATCGAACTGATAGCTCACGCAGCCTGGCGTGTGCCCTGGCGTCGCAATCACTCTGCCGTGGGTGTGCCCCAGACAAATCTTTTCGCCGTCTCCCAACAGTTGGTCGTAGCCCTGCAGATTGGGTACCCCATCACCAATGGCTGTTTTAGCACACAGTAGGTGCGATTTTAAATAACCCGCAGCACTGGGGCGATCTGCATGTACATGAGTCTCGAGAATCCAGCGTGCCACAAATTCGTGAGCATGAATCCAATCCAGCATGGCATCGGCCGTATGGGTATTCACAACTGTATCACCGCACCCTAATCCCAGCGGTGCATCAATGATGGCGCAGCAACGAGACTCTGGATTTGCCACGATGTAACAAAAAGATCCGGTAGATGCCTCGAAAAAAGGATTGACCATTAAACTCATACCTTAAGCATAACCAATAAAATTTAAAAAAATTCTCTTTTATATGAGCATAAAAGATTATTTTTGGTAATATTTTTTAAAAATTTACTTTTAATGATAAAAATTTACCATGAAAACAATTGATCGTTATGACCGACATGTGCTTCAACTCCTCCAAGAAGATGCCGATTTAACCGTCTCGGATATTGCCGAGCGGGTAGGATTATCAACCAATGCCTGCTGGCGCAGAATCAAACGATTGGAGGAACAAAACGTAATACGACAGCATGTTGTCCTGCTAAGCGAGAAAACGCTGGGCTTGAATCTAACGGTATTTGTTTCGATTAAAACCAATGAACACAATGACAATTGGCTTAAGCGCTTTGCCGCAGGCGTCAAAGCCATCCCGGAAGTGGTTGAGTTTTATCGAATCAGTGGCGCCACTGATTATCTGCTCAAAATTATCACCCGTGACATTCAGGATTACGACCGCGTCTACAAAAAACTGATTAGCGTGGCACCCCTGCACGATGTCTCTTCATCGTTTGCAATGGAGCGAATCAAATCATCCACCGCTTTGCCCTTAGATCATATGAGCACCTGAAAGGTGAAGACGCCTACACCACACCGGTATCCTTGAGGACATCAATTTCTGCTCGCGTCAATCCAAGTTCCGCGAGCACCTGTTCGGTATGTTCACCCCTGTCTGGCGCACGCTGCACTGATTGAGTTGGCATACCGGCAATGTTGATCGGGTGTTTGATTACCGCCTGCATACCACTCTCACCGCCCTCGAGTAACATCCCATTAGCCACGACCTGCTGATCCTGCGGCAACCGCTCGACCTCACCGACCAAACCGACAGGAACACCCGCGGCATTAAAATCATCCATCCACGCTTGCGCGTCTCGCGTGCGTATCACCGGGCGTAGCAGCTTCACCAACTGGTCACCATTGTCCAAACGAGCTTGCTGGTCGATAAACCGAGCGTCGACTAGTAATTCCGGCACACCCAACACGGCAAACAAAAGATCTGTCTCATGCTCTGTCCGGACCATCGTGAATTGCAGCCAACGCTGATCCCGCGTCTCATACATTAGGCGCGTATACATGTGCCGAGACATTTTTCGATATCGATTAAATTCACCGTCCGCAAATGCAGCTTGCGCGACACAAGAGGCAGACCAAACGCCATTAGCCAATAAAGACGTATGCACATAACTGCCTTCGCCACTACGGATTCGGCGCAGCAAAGCAGTGACAATACCCGCGTATACGGTTACCGCTGTTGGATGATCCCCCATTCCCGGCAGTGCTGGCGCAGGATCAGCATCTGGCGCATGCACCAATTCCATGAGCCCCGAACGTGCCCAATAAGCCACTAAATCGAAGCCTTCTCTGTTGCGCTCAGGGCCATTTTCACCGTAGGCAGTCAAGGAAGCGTATATCAATCGAGGGTTCAACTGACTCAAATGAGTGTAGCCCAAACCCCAGTCTTCGCGAAATTGAGGCATGTGGTTTGTCACAAACACATCCGCATCAGCCACCAGTTGATATAACAGGTCACGTCCAGCCTGAGACTTTAAATTCAGGGTGATGGAACGCTTATTCCGCGCATCCATCTGCCAGGCAAAGTTCACAGCGCTGTCTGGCGCGCCAGCCGACTCAGAGAATAAACGGTAACCATCTCCTATTCCGGGGGCTTCCACTTTTATCACCTGCGCACCAAAGTCTGCCAACATGGTGGTGGCCACCGGCGCAGCAATCCAAGAGCCCACATCTAGAACTTTTAAATCGGCGAACAATAAATCTTCAGACACGGCATCCCTCCCCTTTTGCGATCAACCCTCAGACACAGCAGCAACGGAATTTGAGCGATGCCATTGTCGCCTACCCCGAGCTTGCTTAATTATTCAAAAGACCCAATCACGCCCGCCCAACACCGCCTCATCGAGACATCACCTCGTGACCTTCACCCTCAGCTTCATGATCCACAATTTCGGCAGGAAAGCCGCCTGTCGTGACTGACAATTGATTAGCCTCTTCCAAGCGTCGAATAATATTAGGTGACCATTCTCGCGCTCCATATCGAGTCGCACCATCTTCAAAAATATCCAGCAACAAAGGGGACATTTCTAACGAAACCCCATTTTGCTCCGCAATCTTTTGAAAAAGCCCTACATCTTTAAGCACTAAATCCATGGTGAAATTGATGTCTCGACTACCATTTAAAATCACCTGGCTTTCAGTCTCATGAACAAAAGAGTTGCCAGAGGAGATGCGAATGGCCTCGTAGGCGACGGCAAGGTCCAAGCCAGAAGCTTTGGCGACCGTTAATGCTTCACACAGAGCAACCAGGTTTGCTGTGGCTAAATAGTTAGTCAACACCTTCAGCGTAGATGCGCTGCCTAGTGGACCTGCATGCAGAATTTCACGCCCCAGAATCGACAATAGGGGCAGTATGACGTCAAATGTTGCCCGCTCGCTGCCGACAAGAACTGCAATATTACCGGTCGCCGCGCGATGACAGCCCCCCGAAACCGGACAATCCGCAACCAGCCCAGACAACGCAAGTATTTTCTCACCAAGCCTGCGCACTTCCGCCGCATCCGTGGTACTCATCTCTAGCCAGATCTTACCCGCGCAAAATCCCTTGAGAACACCGTTTTCAGCTTCCATTACTGTGGCACTGGCCTGTGGGGACGGCAAGCAAGTGATCACTAAAGCGCTTTGCCGAGCCAATTCTGCAGGGCTGGCGGCCCACACGGCACCGCCTCGAATCAAATCGGCGGCTTGAGCCTGTTCCAAATCATGAACAATAAGATCAACCCCGTTGCGCTGCAAAGTTGCGGCCAGCTTGGCACCCACATTACCCAACCCGATAAAACCAACATGACTTCCAGCAGGCCACCTATTATTCACAGTTCACCCTTTCCAAATTACCAACTTTAAAGGCTTCAATAGTCGCCCGAGGCCGTCAAAGAGGCAATCAAAGCGTTCTTCCTAACTCATTGCCTGCGTGTATCGCCGTCAATATGCTATTTTTGCCACGGACATCGCCAATCATATGCACCGGGGGTCCATTACCTTGAAGTGAATTCCACAGACCCCGATTAGCTTCATTATATCCAACCATTACAACGGTTTGCGCTGGTATTCTGCGTATTCGATCAGTAAACAATACACCGACTTCCACCCTATCCGGATGAATGCTGCGAACGTAGTGCCCACCAATGAAATCAAAATGACTGGCATACAATCTCTCTCTTGCCGCACCCGCGGTTACCGGTGGGTAGTTAAGCCTGGCCCCGATGGAATCGTGCCTGGAAACCATTGTCACCTGAACACCTCGCGTGAGTAAAACCTCAACTACAGAAATTGCTTCAAAAGTGCCCGTATCGTCATAGACCAAAACTGGGCCTTTAGTCTGCGCCGCGTCGCCGTAACCCAATATCTCCCATGAGTTAAATACATGGCCTAGATCAAATCCGGGAATCGGGCTCGCCGGCATTGATTGCTGCAACCCATCCGTTCGCGGCATGGTCCCGGTTGCTAGAACAACCTCATCAGGCGCAATTTCAGAGACACGCTCCTCATCCACATAAGTGTTCAAATGAATATTGACACCTAACGTGTCTAACTCTTCAGCCAGCCAATCAACAATAGCGCCAACATCGCCCCGCTTGGGCGCGGCTCTGGCCATTAAAACCTGACCACCCAATCGATTCATCGCCTCACATAATTCAACCTGATGCCCACGCAATGCCGCCGCTCGGGCACACTCCATCCCAGCAGGGCCACCGCCAACCACCAAAATTTTCTTTGGTTTGTGAACGGTATCGGTGGGTTCAAAGCTCAGCACCTGCTCCTTGCCCGCTGCAGGGTTCACCACGCATCCCAATCGACCGCCCGACATAAGCTGACCTACACACCCCATGTTGGTGCCAATACAAGGGCGTATTGTATTTTCTTGGCGCATCCGCGCCTTTCTAACCAAATTTGGATCCGCAATCAAAGCGCGCACCATGGACACCATATCGCCTTCACCACTGTCAACAATCGAACTGGCGTGATCCAATGTCAGGATTCTGCCAGTGACCATAGTAGGCTTGGATATCGCCACTTTGATCACTCGATTGGCCTGCATTTCCAAACCCAGAGGCTCATCAGAGGGCGCAATTAGTTTATGAAACCGCCAGTAGGCGCCCATGTGCAGCGAAACATAATCAACCGCCGGGGCAATGGCTTCGGCGATTTGCGCGTTGATAGCGGCTGTTAGACCACCTGGCACATAATCTTCGTTGGGCAAACGCACCCCAACCACCAGATCATCGCCTGCTTCGCTGATCACAGCTTCAATAACCTCGCGCATAAAACGCATGCGATTGTTTAGGCTGCCGCCGTATTCGTCGCATCGCTGATTTAACGCCGGCGAGAGAAATTCGTGAATCAGATAACCGCTGGACGCATGAATATCTACCCCGTCGAGCCCACAGTCTCGAGCTCTCGCAGCGGCCTTGGCGAAAGATTCCACCACGGAATCGATCATATTTTTGGTCATTTCAATCGGCATGACCCCAGCCATAGGGTTCACAATTGCGCTAGCAGACCAATTTTCCGGCATACCTTGCATGCCGGCACCCGGATGGTAAAGCTGAATGAACAGCTTCATATTGTATGGCCTGATCTTTCGAGCAATCTTTGTGAGGAACGGTTTGCAGGCATCGGTGTGCAATGCAATTCCCTGCGGCGCACTTTGATGCACCCCGCTGGCTTGGATGGTCGACATAGCGACATCACCTTTGGCACGCGCTAGGTGGTAAGCGATCAGATCGTCTCCGACCAAGCCAGTGCCGTGGGGAGAGCGCACAATTCGATTTTTGAGTTGTATCGATCCCAGCTTCAGTGGTTCAAATAAATTGTCATAAAGTGCCATCGAAAACCCTACCCAAATGAATTGATTGCGTTAGGTATAGGTCACAAACTCCACCCAATTACCATCTGGGTCCTCAACCATGCCAAGCGTGACTCCCGGTCGCACCTCAGTTATCGGCTCGACGATGTTGACCCCGGCGGCCTCACAATACGCCATGATTTCACTCAAATTGTTCACCCGCATCGTCCAATAGCGATAACCTGACGCCGCGGCTATGGGCCCTGGAGCAGGAGAGGCGCCGGTGGGCTGCGCTGGGACGACTATTTTAATCAAGCTGTCGCCACAATTCAGTCGATACATCTGCCCGCCCATTGGAAACGGAGTACTGGGTTCTTCAACAAAGCCCAGAATATCGCGATAGAAATGTACCATCGCATCGCCGTTGTTGGTCACAATACCAAGATCTATCGCTTGTTTAGACAATTGAATATCCATCTGCAGCGCCTGCTCCTTTTTTACTGATTAGCCGTCGAGCGCGACATTCCACTGTTCTACCAACGCAACCGATGACAACAACTCAGTGGCGTCACCGTCGATGGTCAGCGAAGTAATTTCGTCTCCTTGAGCAATTTTATTCACTACCTCTTGATCCTGCTCGGTTTGCACCGCACCAAAAATCGTGTGGGCATCATCTAGCCAGGGTGTGGCCACGTGAGTAATAAAGAATTGGCTTCCATTTGTGCCAGGACCAGCATTCGCCATGGAAAACTTGCCTGGTGCGTTATGACGCAATTGCGGCACAAATTCGTCGCCAAATTTATAGCCTGGCCCACCTGTTCCGGTACCCTGAGGACATCCGCCCTGAATCATGAAATCAGCAATAACACGATGGAATTTCAGCCCGTCGTAATAACCTCGCTGGGCAAGGTTAACAAAGTTGGCAACCGTCATCGGCGTTTGATCTGGATATAAATCTAAACGGATGGTTCCTTTTGTGGTGTTCATTACTGCAACCAAAGACATAAGTACTCCTAATAATGATTAAAAATCGGACGAGACTGACGCGGTGAGCGTAGCCACAGACCGTAACACAACCGTTTTAAAACAAAACCTTGTCCTGCGAAATAAGCCGCTAAGTACTGGCGCTGATAGCGTCCAGATCCAGCCGCGAGCCAAATGTATCTGCATAACATAATTTTTCAACCGGCCGGCGAGAAATCGGACCGTGTCCACCCAAAACCGGATAACCTAACGGCATAACCGCGCAGGTATACCAACCCTGAGGAATTTCCAGCAACGATCTCAGAGCGTCTTCTGCAAAACACAGCAGTGTTGTCAATGTGCACCCGACGCCTTCGTTCACACATGCCAACATTGCGTTTTGCACCGCCGGATAAACCGAACCTCCCCCAACAACAGACGGGCGCCCCAGGTCAGCATCTGTAATTGCCATTAAGTCCGGATTAAAACAGAAGACCAGCAAAACCGGCGCGTCACCCATATGCTCGCCGAGATAATCACATGCATCCAGCATACGTTCCTGCTTCGCGCGGGCATCACCGGTCAACTGCGCCAAATTTTGGCGCGCCTGCGCGCCATAAGCCTGCCACTGCGGGCGATAGAGTTCACCCACGCGGCGACGAATCGCGGAATCACGAACTGTAACAATACGCCAGGGTTGCGTATTGCCACCGCTGGGCGCCCACGCAGCAGCCTGTAAAATACGGTTTAACACCGCATCAGGGATAGGATCAGTTTTCAGTCGCCGAACCGCGCGAAGTGTACTCATCACCTCATAAATAGGCATCGAAAGATCTCTAATCATAATCACCTCATTGGGTTGTCTGATTCACGCGACGCGCACGTGGTTAAAAAGCCCATCAAGGCATCCTTTGCCAAAGCAGCGTCCTCTCCTGATTTCCAGCGCTCAATAAAAGTGACCTCTGGCGCGGACCTTGCGATCAGGCGAGAAGTCGACTCTGGATGATAAACATCGTTTCCCATCAGCACTAGCAGCGGCGTTTTGCAAGTTGCTAAAAACCTTTCGTCGACATTAAACAGGACTTGCTCACCGCCGTATAAATTCTCCCGGAAAGACTGCCAGGCAGCTTCGCTCACGTTATCCCGCGTGCTATGCAAGGGTTTTGCCCAATCATCAAACATAGCGTAAAAAACGTCATCGTTATTGTCGCGACCTATGGTTTGCAGCAACGTCGCAGACACAACGCGCTCAGGCGCAGCTTTGATTAGGCCCAAAGCAAATGGCCCACCAATACACATGCCAGCGACATGGAAGCGTTGAATATCCAAATGATCCATCAATCCGAGCTGGTCTGCTGCATACGTATGCCAGCCATCGGCTGCAGTTACCGCACCATAACTTTGTCCGGCGTTG
Source organism: Gammaproteobacteria bacterium UBA4421 (assembly GCA_002389675.1). Lineage (GTDB taxonomy): Bacteria > Pseudomonadota > Gammaproteobacteria > Pseudomonadales > Azotimanducaceae > UBA4421. Next base: position 152,236 of record DGQF01000010.1, on the reverse strand, counting down.
CGCTGGTCCATAACCACAACATGATAGTTCTGCGCGAGCAGTGCAATCGGGTCCCAAGGCGCGTTCTGCCAAAACCTGATTGCCGACTTCATTCCACCGGGCGCAAGCAATAGTATCGGCGGACCCTTACCATAGGTTTCGAAATAAATTTTGGCGCCTGCGCGGTCATAAAATGGCATATCTGCCTCGATCTGTTGTGTGAATTTACTCCGTTTAGGTGAGCTTACGTCGCGCCAACTCGGCCCGAAGCCGCGCCGTATCACTCTCCAACGGCTCAGCCAATTCCGAAAGATCTAATGTGCCCTCTCCGTGAGCCCGCATTTTTGCACCGTCGTAGGTAATCCATTTCTCCGGCACAACTTCAAGGACAACGCGTAACGGACTATCTAAGAAGGTTTCGAATTTTTCTGCTGCTTCGGCCTCACCTCGCAATGCCCGAGCAAAATCAGGGTAAAACCAAGCCTTGGTTTTCCGATCCTCGTGCACAATACAATTACCTTTCAACGTGATGGTCTTGCCCGGCCCCATGTCCGTTCCGGTACTGGTAATGACGATCGAAACTTTTGAGTTGCGCCGCACAGCACTGATGCGATGCCGGTGAGCACCCGCGGTAAGCCAGATGCGGCCGTCTCGCCAAATGTAAGACATAATCACCCCCATGGGCCAACTGTCCTTAGTACACCAGTTAAAGACACACTCTTTTTGCGCCATAAGTAACTGCTCTTGATCGTCTTTATTCAGATGATAAATAGAAACAAGCTCGTAGTTATCGATATCTTTCTGGGCCTCAGTCATCGTTCCCCCTGTATATTTTTCCTGGTCAAATGGGCAGCGCCAGGCTCGATCAACTCAAGGTGATGAATCCGAGTCGGCGCCTAGGATGTAGGATTTGATCAACTTACGTTATCCTGCCAAGGCATTCAACACGTTATAATTCGGCCAATGAAACTGCCCATCATTAACCTTCAAAAACCAGACGTGAAAGCACTCGATCTTGCCTGCCGATCTTGGGGTGCCTTTGCGCTGACCGGGCACAATCTGACCACACAACGGCACGCCAACGCGCTACTATTTGCCCGCGAGTTTTTTGCACAAAACAAGTCAAAGAAAAATGAAATACGGCGTACGCCTGACAATATGTGGGGCTTCTACGACGCAGAACTCACCAAAAACAAACAAGATTGGAAAGAAATTCTAGACATCGGTCCACCTACAGATGCTCGCCCACGCCAGCGCGGCATCCCACAGTGGCCAGATACGCGCCACTTCAAGTCCACAATGACACTGCTAAGCCAAGATATGCACCAAATGGCGCTGCAATTGGTGGGTCTTATGGCCCAGGCCTTGGGCACTCGAGCTGATCTTCCTGCCGCTTTTGACCCACACAGTAGTTTTTTACGCTTAAACCACTATCCACCGTGCCCAAACCCGGCAAGTGCACATGCACCGACAAATTCTACCAAAGGTGAGCTGGGCATCAGCCATCACACCGACGCTGGTGCCATTACGATTCTGCTCACCGATCAGCAACCGGGACTGCAGATCTTCCGCGATTCGCGTTGGCATACCATCACCCCGCCGGATCAGGGCGTATTGGTCAATCTCGGAGATATCGCCCAGGTGTGGTCAAATGATCGCTATTGTGCGCCGCTGCATCGCGTACTTGCTCACCAAGAGGTCAGCCGCTTAAGCATTCCCTACTTTTTAAATCCAAGCTACGATTATGATTATGCGCCCCTAGGAAGCGTGTGCTCCCCAACTGAGCCCCCTCGATACCACAGCATCAACTGGGGAGAATTCAGGCGACAACGCAGCCTAGGCGATTACGCTGACTGTGGCGAAGAGGTTCAAATAGCTCACTACATCAGGCGCTAAGGGAAGACGTCATCTGTACAACTCGGGCACGTTCACCCATGTTCATCTGCGGCGAATGCAGAGCCATCACCGCCGCCCGTCCATAATGCTTCAGAATTGGAATTCAGGCAGCTCGACCACCAAACCATCAAGTGCATCAACCACTGGAATTTGACACGCCAATCTTGAGTTTGCCTGACGTTCAGGATTGAGATCCAACATAGATTCTTCCGCCTCACCCGGTTCGCCAACAACATCCATCCACGATGGCGCGACCATCACATGACAGGTGGCGCACGAGCACTCGCCACCGCAATCCGCATCAATACCAGGCACTAAATTATCCAGTGCAACATTCATCACGCTTACGCCAACTTCAGCCTGTACGGTGTGTTCTTTGCCGTTGTGTTCAATGTAAGTAATTTTGGGCATTTTTTATCCTTATAGTTGGGGTTGAAGTGAGGTCGATGAGACGGTAATCGGACACATGTCCGTGCCAAGTCGCGTTAACTTTATCAGAATTCTGGCTCCATTAACCCATTTATGGCGATGGCCAGCGCAACATCTCTATCTGTCACGCGGTTGCCCGCATCATGAGTCGTCAGCACGATGCTGACCCTATTATAAACGTTTAGCCATTGCGGATGGTGGTCTGCTTTTTCGGCTAATAATGCTACTCGCGCCATGAAACCAAAGGCATCAACAAAATCTTTAAACACAAAATCTCTCTTTAGCGCATCTGTGTCGCCTACCCATCCCGGTGGATTGGTCAGGTTTTGTGCCATTTTGATTGCCTGTAAACCGTTGAAATTCTAATCATTAGGCTGTTACCAACCATAAATTTACCGATCAGAAGTGGTGGAGCCAGGGAGGATCGAACTCCCGACCTCGTGAATGCCATTCACGCGCTCTCCCAGCTGAGCTATGGCCCCCATGCAGGCGCGTGATCTTAGATAGGCAGCCGCGCACTGTCAATACAGACATTAGGCCGATCACCGATCACTGCCCTGAACTCAAAAGTGCCGTCACTTTTACGAGCGATTTATCCAAGCGTTTACGCTCCTTGCCAGAAACGGAAAACGCATCCAAAGCCCCCCTGATCCGCGCACGGCTCAAGTCGGGCCCAAGGAAAATCAGAGAATCGAATAAGGGCAACGAAACACCACGACCACTAATTGCTACAAAAAGAGGAAATAGGTAATCTCGGAATTTGAGATCCAGCGCCTGCGCAAGATCTTGGCACAACTCAAAGATCGCCTCGCGCTCCCAATGCCGCAAATCATCCAGTAAGGCAGAAGTATGATGCAAGATTTTTACATTAGCATCGCGATCTAACGTCTTGTGCAAAAAGTTATCCGGCGTCAACGTTTTACGCGCGCCAACCAGATAATCAACCAGTGGTGCAAGATCGGAAAATTTTTCCACCCGCTCCTGCACCAGCGGAATCAACTGACTTAACCGGTCCTGATTGAACATCCATGACTGGGTCTGAGCAATAAATTCTGATGCAGACAATTGACGTAAGTACTGCCCGTTCAACCAAGCCAGCTTAGCTTGATCAAAAATTGGTCCCCCCACGGAAATGCGTTTTTCATCAAAAGCCTTGACCATCTGTGCTTTCGTAAATATCTCGCTTTCATCAGGCATAGACCATCCCATCATGCCCAGATAGTTCAGCAACGCTTCTGGCAGAAACCCTTCGTCGCGATAATACAGAATGCTCGTTGGATTTTTGCGCTTGGACAGCTTGCTTGAATCAGGATTTCTCAGCAGCGGTAAATGCAACAGCTTAGGCATCGGCCAATCCAGATACTGATAAAGCAACACATGCTTCGGCACGGAGTTAAGCCACTCTTCACCACGCAAAATGTGCGTAATCCCCATTAAATGATCGTCGACAACAACTGCCAGGTGGTAAGTGGGCATACCATCGCTTTTCACCAGCACCTGCATGTCGATTTGACTAAACGGTATTGTCACTGGACCACGCAACTCATCCTCAAAAGTACACTCACCCACATCAGGAACACACATGCGGATGACATGCTCTTCTCCTGCTGCGACACGCTGCGCAACCGCATCAGCTGTCAGGCCAAGGCAGCAGCCATCGTAGCGGGTTGTTTGTTTCGCGGCTTGTTGCTCGCTGCGGACTCGATCTAAGCGCTCTTTGGTACAAAAACAATAAAACGCCTGTTCGCGGTCAACCAGTTGTTGGGCGTACTGCGCATAAATCTCTCTGCGTTCGCTCTGACGATACGGGCCTGCCGCCCCGCCCACATCGGGACCTTCATCCCAATCGAGCCCGAGCCACTGCAATGCTGCAAAAATAGATGCTTCAGACTCTGGTGTACTACGCGCGGTATCTGTGTCTTCGATACGAAGTAGGAATTGACCACCGTAGTGTCTGGCAAACGCCCAGTTAAACAGCGCCATATAGGCGGTGCCGACATGAGGGTCGCCCGTCGGCGACGGCGCAATACGCGTTCTAACGTTCATTTTATACCCTTGGCGGAAGGGCTGAGCGGCACAGGCAGTCTAAAACCCGAGCATATCAGCGACATTGGGAATGACTGGATAGGAGATGCCTGCCCATTTTTGTACCACCCGAACAACCTGGCATGCATATCCAAACTCATTGTCATACCAGACGTAAAGCACCGCATTGTTACCTTTTACTATCGTTGCTTCACCATCAACAATACAGGCGTGACGGTTGCCAACCAAGTCTGACGAAACAACATCCGGGGAGGTTGTAAAGTCAATTTGGCGCTGCAAATCGCTGTTCAAGCTGACGTTTCGCAGAAATTCACTCACCTCGGCAGGCTCAATGTCACGTTCGAGCGCAAGATTAAGGATAACCAGCGAAACGTTGGGCGTAGGCACGCGTATTGCATTTCCAGTGAGCTTGCCATCCAGCTCGGGCAACAAACGCACCACGGCAGAGGAGGCTCCCGTTTCCGTAATGACCATATTTAACGGCGCACCCCGCCCGCGTCGGTTTTTCGAATGATAATTATCGATTAGGTTTTGATCATTGGTATACGCGTGAACCGTTTCCATGTGGCCGGAAACGATTCCGTACTCATCGTTCATTGCTTTCATCACGGGCACTATGGCATTTGTCGTGCAACTGGCTGCAGCCAAGATCGTATCCTGCGGCGTAACATCATGGCTGTTAATTCCCGCGACAATATTTTTGATCTCACCCTTGCCTGGCGCGGTTACAATGACCCTTGCTGCACCTTTCGCTTTAAGGTGTTCACCCAGCCCCGCTTCATCACGCCAAGCACCCGTGTTGTCTATAATGATGGCATTGTGGATACCATAAGCGGTGTAATCCACTTCTGCAGGTTTGTTCGCGTATATCACGCGAATGACGTTGCCATTGGCGATGATACAGCTGTTTTCTTCATCAACTCGCAGCGTGCCTTGAAACCCGCCATGCACAGAATCTCGACGCAGCAGACTGGCGCGCTTGATTAAGTCGTCGTCACTGCCCTTGCGCACAACAATGCCACGCAGCCGCAACTGCGCACCGCTGCCGGTCTTTTCGATGAGCAAACGGGCCAGTAAACGACCAATGCGGCCAAATCCGTACAATACAACATCTTGCGGTTCAGGTAGTGGCGGCACATGTCGACCGATGACTTGAGCACACTCCCGCTGGACAAAGGCCTCCGCGCTGATTTCAGAATCCGCTGATTCCTCCATAAATTTACTGGCAAGACGCCCGACATCGATATGACTCGGACCAAGCTCCAGCGCCACCATCGCCTCCAAAATCGGATAACTTTCAAACTCTGAAAGTTCATTCTTAGCAATCTGACGCACGTAGCGATGTGTTTTCATCAACTGTGTGACGTTCTGATTATACAGGGCTCGCCCATAGCAATAGACCACAACGTTATTGCGGTACAGCCGACCGATCATCGGAATCATCGCCTCAGCCAAAGCTTCGCGCTCTTTCCAATCAGGAAAATAATCATCTAAGGTCGGTAGTGCCACATTACATCCTTTTAATTGTTGCATTAGACGGGCCGAACCCGCGAACACGCATTATAGACGCCGGCTTTCACCGAGCAATCAAACAAATCGTATTTTGTGACGCCTAACCACCTGCGCTACGCAGCGGTTGGCAGCAGTCCTGCTGCCAATGTTGCCAAAGGCGACTAACGGAAGCTATCGTTAATAAGGTCGAGTTTATCTTGCCCGGGGCATAATTCCGGCTCATTCAATTCGTTAAGCGGCCTTTGAACGGTATCCATGATTTCATGGCAATCGGCTGCTTCTGGATCAACGTAGAGCAGTCCCGTAACCACTTCCCCGCTCTCCTGGCGGCGCTGAATATAATTTAACGCTCCCACTCGATCATGGACGTCGTAGTTTTCATCGAGCTTGTAAAGCTTCAGGGTTGTGCCGTCGGGCATATTCACGTCTTCGCGCGTACCGGGCCGGTAATCAGCAGTAATTTCCTGATGAACCGGTATGTAATCAGCGTCGACCACGTTTTTTGTGTGCTGCCGGATATGCTCATAGCTTTTTGTCGACCCCTGATGGTTATTAAACGCAACACAGGGAGAAACCACATCGATAAACGCCATGCCTTTGTGTTTTAAGCCCGCTTTAATCAGCGGTACCAATTGCTGCTTGTCACCAGAGAAACTGCGCGCGACAAAACTGGCGCCTATCTGCATCGCCATCGTGACTAAATCAATTGGTTCATAAAGATTTGGAGCACCCTTCTTCGACGTTGAACCTTTATCGTTCGTCGCTGAAAACTGGCCCTTTGTTAGACCATAAGTTCCATTATTATCAACAATATAGAGCATATTTATACGGCGGCGCATGATATGAGCGAACTGCCCCATTCCAATTGACGCACTATCGCCATCACCAGAGACACCTATGAAATGAAGGTCGCGGTTAGCCAGATTCGCACCGGTCATCACTGACGGCATGCGTCCATGAACCGAATTAAAGCCATGTGACTTATTCAGGAAATAGCTCGGCGTTTTTGAAGAACAACCGATCCCGGATACTTTCGCAAAACGGTGCGGCGGCAACGACAATTCCGCGCAGGCCTGGACGATGGCCGCGCTGACGGAATCGTGCCCACATCCGGCGCATAAAGTAGACACCGAGCCTTCATAGTCGCGCCGGGTCAGACCTAGATCATTAAGCGGCAGTCTAGGATGATGCGTGCGTGGTTTGACCACAAATGTCATGACTGAACCTCCGTCAGGCGTGCCAGTTTGTTGGCTTGATAGTAGTCAGTGATGCTACTCACAATGAAATTTGCCGAAATCGACAAGCCCGCATAATAGTTTATAGCAATCATCTGTTTTGGATTACACTCCAACTCGTTGATTAACAACATGCGCATTTGCGCGTCCCGGTTTTGCTCCACAACAAACACAATTTCATGGTTTTCAATAAACTCTGCCACTTCCGCACCGAATGGAAATGCCCGAATACGACAAGCATCAAGCTCGATACCTTCATCGCGTAGCTGATCCATCGCTTCAGGCATTGGCAATGCGGTCGTGCCGAAGTAAATCACACCCACACGTTGCGCTGACGTCGCTATTTCCGCGGCGGGTACCAGTTCTGCTGCGGTATGCCATTTCTTCAGCAACCTGATCATATTTTTCTCGTACACTTCAGGCGATTCGGTATAGGCAGCGAACTCATCTCGAGAGGTACCTCGGGTGAAAAACGCACCTTTCTCAGGGTGGGTGCCCGGATAAGTTCGATAACCGATACCGTCACCATCAACGTCTAAATATCGTCCAAACACTTCAACTTCGTCTAATTCTTGTGCGTTGAGCACTTTACCCCGATCGTAGCGGCGGCTGTCGTCCCATTCAAAGGGCTCACTGAGATTATCGTTCATGCCCAGTTCCAAATCGCTCAAGACAATAATGGGTGTTTGCAAACGGTCAGCCAAGTCCAACGCCTGAGCTGCAAAGTCGAAACACTCCTTCGGTGTTGAAGGAAACAGAAGCACATGCTTTGAGTCGCCATGGGAAGCAAACGCAGACGCCACGATGTCGCTTTGCTGAGTACGGGTCGGCATACCCGTTGATGGCCCTGCCCTTTGAATATCCCATAATACGGCAGGAATTTCTGCAAAGTAGGCCAATCCCAGAAACTCGGACATCAACGAGATCCCTGGGCCGCTAGTTGCAGTGAAGGAACGCGCACCGTTCCAGGCCGCCCCAATAACAATGCCGATTGCAGCCAATTCGTCTTCAGCTTGTATAATGGCAAAATTCTTTTGTCCCGTTTCCGGATCAATACGCAAACGATTAGCGTGGGTTTCGAACGCCTCCGCCACCGAAGTGGAGGGTGTTATCGGATACCACGCGCATACTGAAGCCCCCCCATATATCGACCCAAGGCCTGCTGCCATATTGCCATCTACCATGATGCGATCGCCGACTTGGTCTGAGGCGCGAACTTGCAAAGGCAAAGGCGCTTGTAAATAGTCAAAAGCGAACTGGCGCCCCAACTCTAAAGCGCGAATGTTCGGCGCAATCAACTGATCTTTGCCTTTGTACTGCGTAGCTACCATGCCTGTAATCACATCAAAATCGATATTCAACAAGCCAGCAAGCGCGCCTAGATAGGTGATGTTTTTAAACAAGCTGCGCTGCTTGGGATCGCTGTACTCTGGTAAGAGCATGGTCGCGATAGGGATGCCAATCTCGATGACGTCATCGCGCTGTAAATGCTTGGCCAGAGGCTTGGAGCTGTCGTAAACCAAATAACCACCGGGGCTGACGGACGCGACATCTTCAACGAAGGTTTCTGCATTCATTGCGACCATGATGTCTACGCCTTCGCGGCGCCCCAGATACCCTTTTTCACTGACGCGGACCTCAAACCAAGTGGGTAAGCCTTGAATGTTAGAAGGAAATATATTGCGCGTCGCAACCGGGATCCCCATTCTAAACAACGCTTTGGCAAACATGCCGTTTGCGCTTGCGGAACCCGAACCGTTGACATTCGCAAAGCGAATTACAAAATCGTTATAGCTCACACTCATTCTGCAAAAGACCCCAGTTGTGGCACGTGAACAATAGAGCGCTGCATATCCCAAGCGTTGGTCGGACAGCGTTCAGCACATAATCCGCAATGCAAGCAGACGTCTTCATCTTTCACCATAACTCTACCAGTCGGGAGATCCGTGGACACATATAGATCTTGCTCGGTGTTGAGTGCCGGGGCACTCAGCCTGAGCCGCAATTGGGATTCGTCGGCGTTGTTCACAAAGGAGATACTGTCCATCGGACAGATATCCACGCAAGCATCACACTCGATACATAACTTTTCGGTGAATACGGTTTGCACATCACAATTCAGACACCGTTGCGCTTCCGCTGCAGCTAAAGCTGGGTCGAAGCCAAGTTCTACTTCAACTTTAACGTCTGCCAATGCCGTTTGCTGTTCCACAAGTGGCACCAAGTTACGCACGGACGCATCATGTTCTGCATCATAGGCCCACTCATGCACACCCATTTTAGTCGACAGCAAATTAACCCCGCGCGGTGGGCGGTCTTGCTTCAAATCTTTGCCTTGGCAAAACAAATGGATACTTATGGCCGCCTGATGGGCGTGCGCGGATGCCCAAATGATATTTTCAGGACCAAATGCACTGTCCCCGCCAAAGAAAACTTTCGGATGTGTTGATTGGAAGGTCACTTCGTCCAGCACCGGACAGTCCCACTTGTCGAACTCCAAGCCCAGATCACGCTCAATCCAAGGGCAGTGGTTGTCCTGACCAATGGCCATCAATATGTGATCAGCCTCAATAAGAACGTCAGGTTCTCCCGTGGGCACGTAGGTCAAACGCCCGTTTTCACCTTTGACAGGCTCCACGCATTCGAAGAGAACGCCTTTTAATTTGCCATTCTCGTGCACATACTCTTTGGGTGGGCGATTATTAATAATGGGGATGCCCTCGCGCATGGCATCTTCTTTCTCCCATTCCGAGGCCTTCATTACCTCAAACGCAGAACGCACGACCACTGAAACGCTGTCAGCACCAAGGCGAAGCGACGTGCGACAACAATCCATCGCCGTATTTCCTCCGCCCATCACAATTACTTTGCCTTCGATGCGCTCAATATGACCAAACGCAACGCTGGACAGCCAATCGATACCGATGTGTATCTGGTCATCAACCTCAGCACGACCCGGCAACTCCAGGTCACGGCCGCGGGGCGCGCCTGTACCAATGAAGTAGGCATCAAAATTCTGTTCAAGCATTGCTTTCATACTTGAAATCTCGTGTCCGAAGTGACACTCAACTCCCATGTTCAGAATCTGGTCAACCTCTTCATTGAGCACCGATTCCGGCAGCCGAAAACTCGGGATTTGACTGCGCATCATGCCGCCACCGACCGGGTCTTTTTCGAACAGGTGCACCTCATATCCCAGTGGCAGAAGATCTCTGGCCACAGCAAGTGATGCTGGACCCGCGCCGATCAGAGCAATTTTTTTGCCATTTTTAACTTTGGGCACGCGCGGTAGATAGTCAGAAATATCGCCTTTATTGTCCGCCGCCACCCGCTTGAGTCGACAGATGGCAACAGGTTTTTCTTCCGTTCTTACCCGCCGGCAGGCCGGCTCACAGGGACGATCACACGTACGCCCGAGGACCCCAGGGAAAACATTGGAATCCCAGTTAAGCATATAGGCTTCTGAATAGCGCTCTTGGGCTATCAGACGTATATATTCGGGGACGGGCGTATGAGCCGGACACGCCCATTGACAGTCGACCACTTTGTGAAAGTAATCAGGATCATGAATCTTTGTTGGTTGCATAACAAAAAGACGTCTCGCCGAGAACAAAATGAATTCGCACGCGAGACTTGGGATTCTCTAGATTGAAAGCGAAACTTTAGCTCGTTGCACACCCCATGGCTAGCCCCTGCAAGGTCAGAAGCGTGCGAGAAGTCAGTTTTTTTAAAGCAGTAGGCGATCTGCGCTTAAAACACCCTCAATCCAGGCCCATAGGGTTCGCTGAAAGTTGATTAATGATGTCTAAACCGAGCAAGCCATCAAGGCCCGGAAGCGTCACCGGCAGCTCCAGTACGCGAACATCAGTAAACAGTTGGCCCTGGATTTTCAATTGCGCAACTTGAAACACCCCCGTTTCGACCACCCCACCTGCGGTGCGCATGCGCACCACTCCCTCCAGCGGTTGTGCGCCAGCGGCCAGCAGTGCTTGCCTTGTCAAACTGGTCATATTTGCACCAGTATCAACAAGCAACGTGAGCGAAGCGCCATTGTGTGCTGAGGCCATCGCTAGCAAACGGTCTTCATCACGAGTGAAACGCAACCCAAATTGAGCGTTATCGATCCGCGCTGCCAGATTGTCTAACATTACCTGAGCAATATCGCTGGTGCCCGTTTCCATCAGCACCCGCCGGGCCATATCCCACTGTTGCAGCGCCGCCAGGCTAACAGACCACTGGTAACGATAACGATCACTTGCGGTATACCGCTGGGTTATCTGACGCCAAAACGCTTCACGCTCCGCCAACGCTCCTCGCGCCCGCAATTCGTTGTCGATCACGCTGATAATCAGATCGACTTCGCGACGCGCGCGTTGACCTTGAGCCGTGGTGATTATCCCGCCCAAGACGTCGAAAAGCGTCTCCAATGCCTGTTCACGCAGGCCGCTTGTCTGCTGCAGGTCACTCAATAGAAACAGCGCCGCGATATCACCCGGATAAACCTCAAGATAGGCACGCAAAACGGCGCGCATTACCGGTGCATCATACTTGTTAAACGCTTGCTGCATTTGACTGAGCAACCGCGCGCCAAACTCAGTTGTCACGCGGTTGGGATCCGAGGCGATCTGATCTAATAGCCCTGTCCAATCCAGTTTGTCCAACAATTGATCGAGCGAGTCTATCCGGTCGGATTCAAGGTCCACTTCTAATCTACCTTCCGGATTTTTTTGATCGATAGGCGAAGCAGAGAGTGGAGCAGCGCCGGGCTGCTCTGCCCCACTAAAGCTAACAATAGTCGACCAGTCAGGACGGCCTTGACCCTGCCAATAGCCGAGCAAATAAATCCCTAGTGCGATCAACAGGATAAAAAAATACCGAATTGTTTGTTGTATCATCGTCACAGAACCTCTTGGGAACGCTAGAATACCCGCCCGCTGACCGACACAACACTGCACTGGACGTGGTTATACTTTGGCTAACTCAACACTACCTAAACAATCCGCACAGCTGATTTCCAGCAAAATATTAACGGAGATCCGCGGCGCTATCCCACAAAAGCCCGGACAACGCATCACTTGGCATGGCCTTAAAGACGCTGCTGATGCGCTGGCCGTCAGCGAACTGACCGAGGCTTGGGATGGCCTGGTTTTAGTGCTCACCCGCGACTCCGCCAGAGCACAGCGTTGGCAGGAGGCGGTACGCTTCTTCCAGGGCGGCACGCATACCCCCTTGCATTTTCCAGACTGGGAAACCCTACCTTACGACGCATTTTCACCGCATCAGGATATCATCTCCGAGCGGCTCGCCACTCTTCACAAGCTGCCTAATGTGTCCCGCGGGGTGCTGACCGTTCCCGTCACCACACTGATGCAACGCATCGCACCCCGGAGCTATCTCGACGGCGCAGCCTTTGACCTGCAGGAAGCGCAAGCATTCGATCTTCAGCAGCAGCGCCTAAAGCTGGATAGTGCCGGGTATCAAAATGTCGATACGGTGACCGAGCGCGGGCAATATGCGGTCCGCGGGGCGGTTATGGACATTTACCCAATGGGTGCAGAATTACCCGTGCGTATCGATCTATTCGATCGAGAGATTGATTCACTGAGAACTTTTGATCCAGAAAGCCAGCGCACCGTGGAAAAAATTTCCGCGTTGCAACTATTACCGGCCAAAGAATTTCCCTTTGATGCCGGTGCCATCACACACTTTAGAGATAGCTGGCACCACGCGTTCAATGTGGATGTACGCAGGTGCAGCGTTTATCAAGACGTATCGAGCCAAATCGCTCCCAACGGCATTGAATATTACCTGCCTTTTTTCTTTCCCCAGCTAGGTACTCTCTTCGACTACCTCCCGGAAAACGTTCTTATTGTGGTGGAAGAAGGTGTCATTGAGGCGGCAGAGCATAATTTGCAAGAAACGCAATCGCGTTATGATGCCCTTGGGCATGACATCGAACGACCGATCCTGCCACCCACTTCACTGTTTTTGGTCATGGAAGAAATTTTCCACCATCTAAATCAACACCCGCGAATCGAACTCAGTAGCCAGCCTGGAAAACACAATATCGAGTTTTTTAGCCACAAATTGCCTGATCTGGAATTTAATGCCCGCACCGCGCATCCGGCTGAAAAACTCCACCGTTTTCTCGAAGCAGTAAATCAGCCGGTCTTATTTGTTGCGGAGTCTGCCGGCCGACGAGAAATGTTTGATGAACTGCTGCAAAAAGCGGGCGTTTCGACGCAAATCATCGACTCTTTCGAGGCGTTTAAATCCAGTCAAAATCACTGCATTACGCTCGCAAATTTTGACGAAGGGCTGCACGTCGACGACTGCATCGTCATCACCGAAAGCAACGTATTGGGTACCCGCCAGGCCGACCCCCGCAGGGAATCCGGCGGACGAATACTTGATCCGGATCAGATCGTAAAAAATCTTACCGAACTCAGTGTCGGTGCTGCTGTGGTGCATATTGATCACGGGGTGGGCCGTTATCAGGGATTACAAACGCTCACAATCAACGGGGATACACATGAATTTTTAACGTTGTTCTATGCAGACGAGGACAAGCTCTATGTGCCGGTGACTTCGCTGCACCTGATCAGCCGTTATGCGGGATCTGATGAAGAAAATGCGCCGCTACATCGTCTTGGTTCTGATCATTGGGAAAAAGCTAAACGCAAGGCCGCAGAGAAAGTCATTGACGTCGCTGCAGAGTTGCTGGACATCTATGCGCGCCGAGAGTTGCGCACCTCCTACCGTTTTGAACTTAACGAAGATGATTACAAAGCCTTCGCCAATGAATTTGCCTTCGAAGTTACGTTAGATCAACAAGGCGCCATCGACGATACGGTGAGGGATATGACCACCGTCCGCGCGATGGATCGGCTGATCTGTGGTGATGTTGGCTTTGGTAAAACTGAGGTCGCCATGCGTGCCGCTTTTTTAGCCGTACAAAACAACAAGCAGGTGGCTGTACTTGTGCCTACTACACTTCTGGCACAGCAACATTTCGATTCTTTTAAAGACAGATTTGCAAACTGGCCCATTGCCATAGAGACAATCTCAAGACTGCGCTCGCAACCTGAGCTCGACGCCATAGCGGCCCAATCAATCAGCGGCAAGGTTGATATTTTAATTGGCACCCACAAGCTGCTGAGCAATACGTTTAAATTCAAAGATTTAGGTCTGATCGTCATCGACGAAGAGCATCGCTTTGGCGTGCGCCAGAAAGAACGCCTCAAGGCAATGCGCGCAGAGGTCGATATTTTGACACTAACCGCAACCCCAATTCCGCGCACCTTAAACATGTCTCTTTCGGGAATACGAGACCTCTCGATCATTGCAACGCCGCCCGCCAAACGTCTGTCGATCAAAACATTTGTTCAACAAAAACAAAATCATCAGGTCGCAGAGGCCATTGGCCGCGAACTCCTGCGCGGTGGCCAAGTATTTTATCTACACAATGCGGTTCAAAGCATCAACACAGTCGCAGAAGAAATCGCCGCCTTGGTGCCCGAGGCACGCATCGGTATTGGTCATGGGCAAATGCCCAAACGCGCGTTAGAGCAGGTTATGGCTGACTTTTACCATCGGCGCCTGAACGTTTTGGTATGCACAACCATTATCGAAACGGGCCTAGATGTCCCCAATGCCAACACCATCATTATCGAAAGAGCGGACAAATTTGGTTTAGCACAGCTACATCAACTTCGCGGTCGTGTCGGCAGAAGTCACCGTCAGGCCTACGCCTTTCTGCTGACACCGCACCCGAAAGCCATGACCAGAGACGCGGTAAAACGGTTAGATGCGCTTGAGGCTGCCGGTGAACTCGGCGTCGGCTTCACTTTGGCCACTCACGACATGGAGATTCGAGGCGCGGGCGAGCTGCTCGGTCAAGATCAATCTGGGCAAATTGAATCTGTCGGCTTTTCAATGTACATGGATTTATTAAATCGAGCGGTCGAATCACTCCGGGCCGGTCAAGTTCCTAACATTGAAAGCGCCTGGGAACCGGTTAGCCAAGAAGTTAACTTACATGCGCCCACTCTAATTCCGGAATCCTACCTGCCTGATGTTCACACACGATTAATCTTGTACAAACGTATCAGCGGCGCCGCCACGCAACAAGCCTTGGACGATCTGCAAGTAGAGATGATCGACCGATTTGGCCTACTGCCAGAGCCTTTGAAAAGACTTTTTGCTGTGACCGGACTGAAGTTATCCAGTCAACAACTGGGAATCCGGAAACTAGATATGGGTGAGGAACGCGGCAAATTAGAATTCAGTGACCAGACGCACGTTGATCCTTTAAAAATCGTAAACTTGGTTCAAAAGCAACCAAATAGTTTTAGACTTGAGGGGGCGTCGGTACTGCGAATCAGTCAATCGTTGGACGATTTCAACCAACGAGTTAAGTTTTGTCAGGAACTACTGGAGCGTCTATCACCATAATTGGGGGCAGCAACTTAATGAAATCGATTTTGCTGATCGTGGGCCTTGTTGTCGCTATCTTGGGCGCAACTGCGACACACGCACAACCGCAAAGCTTTGCAGTGGAAGACTTGCTTGAATCGCGCTGGTTTGACATCGAACTGATCGTATTCGAACGATTGAATGTATTAGACGTTAATACTGCGGAGGACTTAATCCAGACAAAGCAACGCAGCTGGCCCGACAACCTGATTGCAACTGGCTTTTTGACCGCCTCTGTAATGGATAGCAATGCAGCCCCGATAGCACCGGCGTTAGAGTATTGCCTGGGCTATCCGCTATTTCCAGACAAGGATCCAATTCACCCTAACCTGTTGCGGGCGCAACAAAAAAAGGCGCTGATGGACGATTACTTTAGCGCTGATATCGATGCCTTTTTCGCTGAAGCTTACCCCGCAGAGGAACTCGAACCAGACGAACCGCGCACACCAGATTTGCCGGAGGATTTGGAACTACCCGCGCTAGACATCGAGATTATCTCCCCCTTGACCACTACCAACCAGCCGCTGGTGCTGCTTGCCCCGCGCTTCGATCAACCGCCTGTAGAACTCGGCGCCGACATAAGTGCGGAGTCTGAACCCTCAGACGAAGAAAAATTTATCAGCCAAGTCGCCGATTTCGAGGCGTTACTTTACCAAACCAGTTACTTATGGTTGAGCGATCTCACGCTCAGATCGGAATTTACAGCGCTGAACCGACAGAGAGATCTACGCCCGCTAATCCACCGTCGATGGCGCCAGCCAGTGCCTCCGCGCAACGCTGCACAACCCATCTATTTCACTAATGAACTTGACTCCTCAGCGGGTCTAACCGCCTTAGGGTTACCCAAGCTCGAAGGGTTCATCAGCGTGACCGTCGAGCGGTACTTACATTTCTCTCCAACGCTTTGGTACAACGCTGATACTCTAGGGTTAGCCCCGCAAGCTTTTCCGGCGCAATCCCCTCCGGCGCTTCCGATTAATAACTATATGATCATGCAAGAGAGTCGGCGCCTGCGTAGCGGTGAGCTGCATTATCTGGATCATCCCAAGTTTGGCGTGATTGTGCGCATCAATCCCGTGCCCGTACCGAAGCGGCTAAAACTGGCAGAAATGGCGTTAAACGCTAGCAGCTAGGACCTTATGCAACAACGTTAGCATGGTTTTTGCACCCGAGCGTGAAGCCGCCACTATTGCCTCCAGCGTAATCTCCTGCTCACTCACGCCGGACGCAGGATTTACCACCAAGCACAAACCCGCAAAAGGTAAATCTAACTCACGCGCGAGCGCCGGCTCAGGCATACCCGTCATACCCACCACCGTGCAGCCTGCTTGCGCAAGCCTGCGCACTTCAGCGGCGCTCTCCAGGCGCGGGCCCTGTGTGGCGGCATAAACGCCACCTCTTACCACCTCAGAATCTACCGACGTGAGCCGCTCAATTAAGTTTTGATCATACGGCTGGGCAAATTCAGCGTGCCGGACTTTGTCGTCAAACGTGCTATCCCGCCCCCACGTATAGTCTATCAACTGATCAGGCACCACCAGTTGCCCGACGCCTAAAGCCGGATCAATACCGCCCACCGTGTAGGTGCCCACCAAAGCATCAATCCCTAAACTGTGCATCAACCAGACATTGGCGCGGTAGTTGATTTGATGTGGCGCAAACTCATGATGGTCTCCATGACGGCGCAAATAAATCAATTCATGCTCACCCAACTGCTGACGTACTGGCGCGGCCGAGGCATCTCCCCAAGGGGTTTGTCTGTCTGCGCAGGGATGCAAATCTGTTGTCTCCAAAGGCGAAGAGCCAACAAAAACGCCCAATCGACTCATAAACAATCTCCAGCTTTTTTATGCTTTATAACGATAAACCCCTGGCAAATTGGCACCGTGGCCTTCAAACCCTAGACCACTGCCAATATGACCCTGCCAATGACAGGAAAGCGCCGTCTCATCTGCCTCTCGAGTATGCGCTGCGCCTGAAAACATACTTACTATACGCAGGCACTTGGGGTTCTCATGTTCAAGCGCATCGACAATTTCACCCAATTGAGGGTCGCCCATAGATCCCACGATCAGTGCCACAAAACGCCCGCCCAGCGCAGGCATAAGTTGAGAATCACCGGATTTTCTGGCGCTCGTCTCTGGCTGCACCCACCGGCGCGCACGTAAACTCGTGATCTGAATCATTTGCATCGGGAATACCAAACGACGCATCAACATACCGGTCAGAAATAAGCCATCAGGCAATAGGCTGACCAGCACCGGATGGCGGTCTTGCAGATCAACCGTCAGACGCACAGCAAGCCGGTCAACCGCAAAGGTCACTTCATTAGGGCTAAGCACCGGCACCGCTGTGGCATATACGTGGGCAACAGTTGGGGGTACAGAAGATGCCAGCGACAGTTGTTTCAAGTCAAAGTACATGGAATGCGTGCCCGCAGTTGAACAATGCTGACCGAAATCATCAGGCGTCAGACCTGATCACCGGATCTGGCATAGAATCGAGCAACACGCTGCGGGTTGGAAAGGCAATCTCAGCGTTGTGCTGCTCGATAATGTCCGCAATTTTAAGCAAAACATCTTGTTTTACCGCGTGAAATTCAGTCCAAACCGTTGTCTTGGTGAAACAGTACACAAAAAAGTCGATTGACGAAGCACCAAACTCTACAAAGTTGACCATCAAGGTTTGTTCACTGTCGATGGCCTCATGTGCGCGTAACATTGTATTCACGTCATCGACAATCGGCTGCATCTGATGAATATCGGTATAGCGCAAACCAATCGTTTCATAAATTCTGCGGTTGAGCATTTGCGAGGGATTTTCCACCGCTAAACTGGTAAAGACTGAATTCGGCACATAAAGGGGCCGCTTATCAAAGGTGCGTATCCGGGTTAAACGCCAACCAATTTCCTCAACCGTTCCCTCGATCTCACGATCCGGCGATCTGATCCAGTCGCCGACGGAAAACGGCCGATCAAGGAATAACATCAGCGCACCAAAAAAGTTCGCCAATAAATCACGCGCGGCAAACCCGACTGCAATACCGCTGATGCCGCCAAACGCAAGTGCACCGGAGATAGATATACCAAAAATCTGCAGGACTAAGAGCAAGCCTGTGATAATCACTGATGCACGTAGCAATTTACCGATGGCTTTGGCAGTTGTGAGGTCCATGAGCAGCTCACCTGAACGCGCATCTACCAGGTTTTTTTCCATCGCGTCGAGGAAGCGCAGGGCAAACCAGGTCAACAACCAAACCAGCGCCACCTCTCGGAAAAGATTGATATATTCAAAAATGTCCGCCTGCGCAGTGCCACCGACCCGCTCTGCTGCAAAGGCGACACCGAAGATCCAAATTGCCATCCCGACCGGAACGCGCGCAGCCTCAAGCAGAACATCATCGTAGCGATTATTTGTTTGGCTCAGACGTATTGCCATGCGGTCGAATATTCGTTTCACAACGTAACGAACAACGGCTGTCGCCAAAACTAACAGAAAAACCTCTAACGCCCAGCCATGGGTGGTGGCAACCTGATAAAGCGTCTCGATCATGTTAGTTGACTCATGGTTACGACAATAAAAAGGCACTTCATAAAAATTTTTTAAACTCCACCTGCAGATAATCATCCTGCTGAAGCCATGCGCTTTTGTAATCAGGTCCCTCTAAGACATTTAATCCTAGCGGCGTGGGCAGCGCTTTACCCCCTGCAAAAGCTCGTCCTTCAAGGCTCAACAACCAGTTATTGCCTATCCTACGCGATGCTTCAAGCGTCATGACGTAATCTTGGTATTGTGTATCGTAAATCACACCCAATAAGGCTTGAGTGTCTGCAAAATCATTCAGACTCAAGCGTCCACCCAGAGCAAGGTCGTGTTCAAACAAGGTATTAACGGCCGCATCACCGCGCTCATCCCAATAATATTCCAGCACCAGCCCAAAATCTGCGCGGCTACCCAAAACACCAACCAATGTACGCTCTAGCCCACCGCTGAGCGATGCATAACGATCGCCATAACCCGATCGGGTAAAACCTTCCAGCTTAAACGCCCAGTCCCCGTAAAATGCCTGCGCATCAATACCCGTCTGGTCGATAATCGGATAGTAAGGCCGCAATACTACTTCGTTGTCCACAGCGTACTCGGGCAGCAGCATCGGCTCGCGGCTGGTTCCCGAGAAATGATGAAGGCCTAATTCAAATGGTCCTAAATAATGTGACCAGCGTATCGCCAAATCAGTACGCATTTGTTCAGCACCGGACTCATAGCGCGCCTCATCAAGAACCTCGTAAGGTAATCGTAACCGCCCATCAACACCCGGGTAGGTTCTCTCTCGGAAACCCAACAAAGCGTAGACATCCAGCACACCCCAAGGTCTTACCGTCGAGAATTGCACCATGGGCTGGCCCAACTTATCCTCTCCATCAAGATTTTCAATGAGATCCGTTTGGTTGACCACGTCAATTAAGTGGTTGAATTCTGTGACCCCCCAAAACACTCTTTTAGCGCCAACATGAACGTCCCAAGTGTCCTGAATGTAGGAATAAAACAGCTCTCTCACATCTGCGTGGCTACGTTTACTGTCAAGGCTATCCAAGCGTAAAAAGGGCGTGAATGTTATGCTGCGAGTATCATTATCCCAGCCCCGAAAATATTCCAGCTGCGCGCTGACGCTCAGTTGCGCGCGGTCCTGCTGTAAATCCCCCTTATGTGCAAACAAACGCGTCTGCAGGCCGAGATCCCACTGCATTTGTCCAGCAGTTTGGCCTTGCCCAATTTGTCGCTGAATCGGCGGGCTCGGCGGCACAATTCGCGCAGCCGCTTGGGACTTCTCCGCGCGCGCAGGAAATGCTTCCAACGCCGCTTCACCTACCCGCCAGTAACGCACACCGCTTGCAGTTGCGCTGCGAGTCATCCGGGAATAGGCCTGCGCCGTCAGATTTTGTGAGGTTACCCGATAAATTATACGCTCTTGATCATCGATCACCGTGACAACCATCTTGTGATCAAATAGGCCAGAGAGCTTGGCCGCCCAGTTTTCGGCATTCTGAGCTGATTCAAACGCACCAAAAGCAACCCGGTCTGCATAAGCAGGCATCGGACAGGCAAGCAGTAGCCCGAGAATTAAAAAATAACGCTTACCGAGCACGGCGAATACTGTTGACACTAAAATCTCGACGCTCGTCTAAACCCACCGAAAACCGGTAATTTCGCCACAGTAGTTCGGTACTTCGCTTGCTCAATAAGTTAGTCATCAGCATGCGGCCCGCTTTCCAGTAGTTACCAAAACGCTTGTATTGGCTCACAACAAGCCGTTTTTCTAGCCGGTTAACGCTGTCAAAATATTCTACCTGCTGAATCCGGTACTCATCCTGATCAATCCAGAAATGCTCTTTACTGTATGCCGAACTTGTTTGTTTGGGTAAACGCTCCACAAGGAAACACGACACGCCGTTCAACATTTGCTGATCCAGAAAGCGATAATGATACTTTTCCAATTCAGGCGTGGATAAATTTTCATAAGAAAATTCACTGCCCATAAAAGGGCTTCCACGATTCTTCGAGGCAATCTTTTTGACGCGCTTGAGCGCCGGCAAAAACACCCATTGGTCGTCATCCGCCTCTTTGTGAGCGTGGCTCAACAGCGCAGTACCGCGTACATCAGCAGGCGAGTCAAACACCAGCAATACTTTATCGCCATCATCCGGGATCTCTAGTTGTTTGATGCGCAACAAGCGCTCGTTGGCAACGCCACGCGGACTGCGCAAAATCATTTGCAACTCAACTTCCAAATCAACGTACCCACTATTACGGCGATCGGCTTCTTCGAAAATATTGCGGCCTTGCTGCTCGGGCGTTAACGCCATCGCAGTCGAGGGCAAGGCTAAGCAGATCCACAAAAGGAACAACCTAACCAATGTCCGAATAACTGAGTGATTCAAAAGCGCGACATCATTGTGATAGGCGGCGAATAGTAAGGGAGATAAAAACACTGTGCAAATCTCGATATACCTGTATATAGTGACAGTTCACTGTATATCTAAACAGGAATCAAAATGCAGAGTTTGACTGCTCGACAATCACAGGTACTTGAATTAATTCGACAGTACATCATCGATACCGGCTATCCACCCACTCGCGCAGACATCGCTGCAGAATTAGGGTTCAAATCACCCAACGCCGCCGAAGAGCACTTAAAGGCACTCGCCCGCAAAGGTGCGATAGAAATGATTCCTGGCACCTCGCGTGGCATCCGCCTGCCGGACGATATAAACAGCGGCCTGCCCATTGTCGGGCGCGTCGCAGCCGGCAACCCTATTCTCGCCGAAGAAAATATCGAAGATCATATCGACATGCCGGCTGGATTTTTCAGACCAAGGGCCGATTACCTGTTGCGAGTAAAGGGCGACAGCATGATCGACGCCGGCATTCTTGATGGCGACCTTTTAGCCGTACACAAAACGCAGCATGCGACTAACGGGCAGATTGTGGTCGCCCGCATAGAAGATGAGGTGACCGTAAAGCGCTTCCAACGAACACGCCTGCGCAACCAAATCTTGCTGCTTCCCGAAAACCCGGCCTACCAGCCTATTGAAGTAGATATCGCGCAGCAATCATTTGCCATCGAAGGGCTGTCTGTCGGTGTGATTCGCCAACAGATCTGAGCGACCCTCAAGCAAACCTCACATAAGCCTGCCGCTACTTTTTAGCAGCAGGTTTCTTAGCTGTGGCCTTTTTCACCGACTTTTTTTTGGCAGTTTTCTTTGCTGCCGCGGATTTTTTTGTCGTCGCAGGCGCTTGCTCTGCCACCCATCGACCGTCTTGATAGAAAGCTCGCCACCCGGTGGCTTTGCCTTCAATCTCAGTTTGCACATATTGCTCTTTGGTCTTTCGGCTATAGCGAATAATCGCCAAGTTACCATCCGAATCGCGCTCGGGCGCATCCATCAAATAGGTGAACTTTGGATCCAATTCGTTTGCATGAGGGATCAGTTCGCTGACCTTGGGTGCTCTAGTCTCCCTATTTTTAGGAAATTGACTTGCCGCTAAAAACAATCCCGAGGCACCGTCACGCAGCAAATAATAGTCGTCGACTTTTTCACAAGCCAGTTCAGGCATTGGCACAGGGTCGGCTTTAGGTGGCGCTGGCTCACCGCTGCGCAACAATTTCCGCGTATTCTTACACGCCATGCAACCAAAATATTTTCCAAACCGCCCGGACTTCAACTGCATTTCCGAGCCGCACTTGTCACAATCCAACACAGGGCCGTCATAACCCTTGATCTTGAATTGACCGGATTCTATTTCAAAACCTGCACAGCCCGGGTTGTTACCACAGATGTGTAATTTTCGGCCTTCATCGAGCAAATAACTGAGCATGTTGACCCCACATTGAGGACAATTGTGCATGCGTCGAAGTAACTTCGATTCGCCTTCAGCATCCAAATCGACATCCACCGCTTCATCACCGGGGATTAAGTTCACAGTTGCCGTGCAGCGTTCCTTGGGCTTTAAGCTATAACCAGAGCACCCCAAAAATACACCCGTAGATCCTGTACGGATTTGCATGGCCCGACCGCAAGTCACACACGGAATATCTGTATCCGTGGGATCATTGGCCCGCATCCCGCCCTCTTCAGCTTTTGCCTGATCAAGCTTGGCCGAAAAATCACCGTAAAAAGTATCAAGGACTTCGTTCCACTTCGCCTGGCCGTGTGCGACCTGATCGAGTTGCTCCTCCATATTGGCGGTAAAACCATAGTCCATGAGATCTGAAAAGTTTTCGGACAATCGGTCGGTCACTAATTCGCCAATTTTTTCAGCATAAAATCGCCGATTGATCAAAGTCACATAACCCCGATCTTGGATCGTAGAGATGATCGCGGCGTAAGTAGAGGGGCGCCCAATCCCTAATTTTTCAAGTTCTCTGACTAACGAAGCTTCACCAAAACGCGGGGGCGGCTTGGTAAAATGCTGAATGCCTTCGACATCATGCAAATCAAGGATTTCACCTTCCTCAAGGTCAGGCAGGGGCGTATCTTCTTCTTTACGAGAAGCCGGCGGCAATACGCGCGTAAAGCCATCAAACTGAAGAATTCGACCACGAACACGTAACTCGTAGTCACCAGCACCCACCGTAATTGCACTGCTCAGATATTGTGCATCGGTCATCTGACAGGCGACAAACTGACGCCAAATCAAATCGTATAAGCGCACAGCATCGGGATCTACGCCGGTCAAGTGACTGGTTTGAGTACCCACATTTGACGGTCTAATCGCCTCATGAGCCTCCTGTGCATCCCCCTTGCTTGAGTATACCTTGGCCTGCTCCGGCAAATAGGGGGCGCCATAATGGGTATCAATATGCGCACGACAACCGGCAACCGCATCTGCACTGAGATTGGTTGAATCCGTCCGCATGTAGGTGATGTAACCGGCCTCATAAAGACGTTGGGCCATCGTCATGGTCTTTTTGACCGAAAACCCCAAACGCGTGCTCGCTGCTTGTTGCAGAGTTGATGTTATAAATGGCGCATTGGGTCGTGAGCGTGTCGGTCGATCTTCACGCTTGATAACGCGATATTGAGCCGCTTTTAGAGCCGCCAGAGCAATTTGGGTAGATGCCTCATCATTGGGTCGAAAATTAGCTCCCAGATGCCGAACCACTTGCATGCGGATGGTTTCGGTTGTGCCTTCGCGCAACAATTGCGCAAACGCTTCCCAATATTCTTCAGGATCAAACGCCCGAATTTCGCGCTCTCGTTCGACGATTAAACGTGCGGCAACGCTCTGCACTCGCCCTGCCGATAGGCCTCTGGCAACTTTCGCCCAGAGTAACGGCGATACCTCAAACCCAACCACCCGGTCCAAAAAACGTCGAGCCTGCTGTGCCTGCACGCGATCCATGTCTAGCTCGCCTGGATCTTCAAACGCAGTCTGAATTGCCTTTCGCGTAATCTCGTTAAACACTACGCGGCGGTAGCGTTGCGGATCTCCACCTATGGTTTCACGCAGGTGCCAGGCGATAGCCTCCCCCTCACGGTCAAGGTCAGTGGCAAGATAAATGGTGTCAGCCTTCTCAGCCAATTTACTCAGCTCATCAACGACTTTCTCTTTGCCCGGCAGTATTTCATAGTCAGCGGCCCAGCTCTTGTCCGGGTTGACCCCCATCCGCTTAACCAACTGATCACGCGCACGTTTCTTTTTATACGCTTCTCGCTTGGCCGGCGACAAAGCTTTGGTCTTTGCTGCCTCTTTGGCGCGCGCTTTAGGGTCCGAAGTTTTACCACCCGTGGGCAAATCTCGAATATGACCGACACTCGATTTCACCACATACTCTTTACCCAAATAGCGGTTGATCGTTCGCGCCTTTGCAGGCGATTCCACTATGACCAGTGATCGAGCCATGTCGCTCCAAATTTTGTTGTACTAAATTAAACGCGCGGAGCGTTTTTGCACGGATGCATTCCCGGTGATGCAAAACCTGCCCCTAGGACGGCGATTTATAGGCGGGGCAAGCACCCCTGTCAAGAAATTGCGCGTCCCTGATTTCACTTATTTGCATTTGACTGACTTTCTGGCGATTGGATCAGCCGCTGGCAAAAATCTTCTTTGAGAACATCTAAAACAATTTTAATTTGCTCCAAAGTACCCTCTTCAACACGCGCTTTTTCCATCCAGTAACACGCCACAGTGCGGTTCTCGATAGATAAGCCTAAACAGTCTTTAGGTAGATCAGGCGCTATACGCCCCAGCAGCTCAGCCGCCGCACCTCCCGCGTTGTAGCGCCCCCAGAACTGATCACTGGCCTCTGCCAATGCCCAACCAGGTATAACCTCGTTGACAGATACCGTCACGATTTCGGGTAACTTCAGCAGCATCATCCGCTCGCGGCCGACGTCTTTATGACCAATCGGCAAATGATAGGCCGCGCACGCTATTTGTGGGTTGCGGTGTTTGCCCCCAGCGGTGACCCGTTCATCTGCACGCGGGTCTAGTTTGGCTACGCTGGTCATCTGCACAGATAGACCTAATTGCCGAGCAGACAAGCGCAGCGCTGTCAGGCGTTTATCTTTTGCGCTGGGCACAAGATATAGCACCGGGCCAACCACCACCGCCAACACTAAAATGATAATCAATCCGGTCAAGATATAATCTCCGTGCTTGAGGGTACCGCCCTGTCGATGTATCGTCGCGCCAAAGGGCTTAAGAGTGCAAGATGTCTGAATATAAAAAAATCATATTGGCCGTCGATCTTACGGAGGAGTCCAAACTTGTAGCACGACGTGCAATGGCTCTGGTTGAGGCATTCTCCTCAGAGTTGCATATTGTTCATGTGATCGAGCCGCTGGGTTTGACTTATGGGGGTGACGTTCCCATGGATCTTTCTTCCGTGCAAGAACAGATTCAAGAGCAAGCCAAAGCACATCTCGCTGAATTTGCAGCCGAACTGGGCGTCAGCGAATCTCGACAGCATCTTATCTTTGGACGCCCAGAAAGTGAAATACAGCGAACTGCGGATCAGGAACAAGCCGACTTGATCGTGGTCGGCAGTCACGGCCGACACGGCCTCGCCCTGCTGTTGGGTTCAACCGCCAACGGGGTTCTGCACGGAGCCGGTTGCGACGTACTTGCGGTGCGTGTGGGCAAAGCAGACTAGCATTGCGTTCACATCTACTGCTGTTGTGGAGCGTTGTCGCAAGCATTGGACTGCTAGGTTCGCCCTCGCATGCCAACTACGAACAGCGTGCAACCTACTTTGAGGCTCGAGAAAAACTTCGGCAGGGCAACACCGCTGGATTCCGTAAGCTCGCACGCAGTCTGGAAAATTATAGCCTGCGGCCTTACCTGACTTACTATGATTTGCGCAGTCGATTGCGACGGGCATCCAGTGAAGAAGTCATGGCTTTTGTTGAAAACAATCCCAGTCTACCGGTCGCAAACTTGCTGTTTAAACGGTGGCTCCGCTTACTAGGCCAACGTCGCGATTGGGCACCACTGCGCAAGTACTATGCGCCCAGCGCCAGTGCTGATCTAAACTGTTACTACTTGAGAAGCCTGTATCACACAGGAGACAAAGAAAACGCGCTGGATCAGACCACGGACCTTTGGCTGGCGCCCATTTCTCAACCCGCGGCGTGTGATCCATTGTTCGCCGCATGGCGGGCCACTGAGCGATTCACACAAGCCCGCGTGTGGCGCCGCTTTAAAGACGCTCTGGCTAATAATCAAATGACATTGGCACGTTACTTGATTCGCTACTTAAGTGGCGCCTATGAACAATCCGCTAAAAAATATTATGCTGTTCATGTCAAACCAAAAAAAATAACGCAAGTTATTGATTTTAAGATCGAAAATTATCTAGATGAATCTGTAGTTCTGCACGGATTGTCACGACTTATCGTCAAAGACAGCACCCGGGCGGCGGCAGCTTGGTCAGCGTATCAGGCCATGTATACATTTGAGCCCAGCGCGCGGGCGCCTGTGGACCGGCAACTTGCCGTAGCGTTTGCTCGCAAACAGGGGATTTTCCCAACTGATCAACAACGCAAGGCCACAAGTCCAGCATCTTTCGCTAGGGACATTGCTCAGGCCGCAGTCGAGCAACAGCGCTGGGCAGAAGCCTTTTACTGGATTAAGCGGATGCCCAACGATCTCCAGCAAGAACCGAGGTGGCAGTATTGGCTGGCGCGTGCTGCTGAAAAAATATTAATTGATGACACCACAACCCATGAAATCTTCCGCGATTTAGCGAAGCAGCGGCATTACTATGGATTTTTGGCCGCTCAGCATATCGGCCTTTCCGGGCGAATGAATGCGACAACCAGCTATCCCAGCGCAACCGCACTATTAGAACTCCAACGCCATCCTGGCCTGCGCCGAAGTATTGAGTTATTTGCTGTAAACGACGATTTAAATGGGCGACGTGAATGGTATGCCGCCTTGGAAACCATGAATGAAGAACAAAAAGTCATTGCCGCTGAATTGGCCGGGCAATTAGGTTTAATCGCCCTGTCGATTCGGACAGCGAACCTTGCCCAAGCCACCGATCACCTGCATCTGCGTTTCCCTTTGGCGTTTGAAATACCCTTTCGCCGCGCCAGTATGCGCACGGGTTTACCCACCGCGTTGCTAATGGCGATCGCACGCCAAGAATCTGCAATGGACAGCCAAGCACGCTCGCCAGCCAACGCCAGGGGGTTAATGCAACTGCTCCCAACAACCGCTCGACTGGTTTCACGACGCACTCAATTACCAACCCCCGACTCTACTAACCTTTATGATCCCAACACCAATATCACCTTAGGCAGCCACCACATGGCGTGGCTAATGTCGCGTTATCAAGATCAGGTGCCGCTCGCAGCTGCCGCCTATAATGCTGGCGAGAGACGGGTAGACCGCTGGATTAAAGACGCAGCAGGCAGCCCTGTAGATGTTTGGATTGAGACCATTCCATTTCGAGAGACCCGCAACTACGTCAAAAACGTACTCGCCTTCAGGCATGTTTATGGGGCTCGATTGAATCTGTCGGCGCCGATGCTGGACGCTACCGAAGTCTTGGTTTTGCCGCTTTAGGAGCATTGATCAGCGGTGCGCTATCCGCAAATTGATTGAGCAACGTTGACCCGCAAACGTTTAAAAAAATTTCCCGCTGGCGCACGGCGAATGGCTACTTCTAGCGCGTCACGCGGCTCAACCAGTCCAATACCGATCCACGTTCAAACGGAGCCACCAGCACCGTTTCCTCAGGAGCCCCCGCGACACACAAAACTGGAATTTGCGCGCCATACCTGGCGATTAACTGTTCATCCAACGAGATATCGACAACAGAAAGTCTTAATCCAGCCAACTCAGGCATCGCAAAAAGCAGATCCAAAGCCTGATCGCATAGACTACAATGCTGTGTACTCAATAGTTCTAGCTGTAACATAACCCGGTGGATGCCTTAATTAACACTGACAAGTAAGATATTGCCATGGACTTTGCAATTCGCCTAGCCAGCCCGCAGGTGGCGGCCACCTACCCTTTACCGATCACTGGTCAGGCTAACTGGACCGCCCAAAACCCTCTCGCCGAAAACCATCATTGGACCTGCAGCATAGCGCTACCTCGGATACCGGCGGGACATATAATCGTTCCCAGTTACGCCCAGCAAGCACCAGCGGAGCGCGCGTACCGTTTTACTTTGCATACCACTGGGGGCATTTTCCCGCTGAATCCAGTACCCGCCGCGCAGGCGCCGGCCTTTAGCCCACGCGGGCCTGCACAGGCACAGGAGCCTGACGAGGTCAGCACACATATCGACTGTTGGCATACACATAAAGATCTTCGCGGCAGTCGGATAGAAATCCACCTAATCAGCGAACAACCCGGAGCTCAACAGTTACTTACTGTCAGCGCAAGGCCCCTAACCATCGTCCCTGATCTCAACGGATTGCAGGATATTGTGATTCAGGTGCCCGCCTGTTTCAGCCAAATGCAGGCGAACAAAGACATTCGATCGCGCATTTGTTCACCCAGCGCACTGGCGATGGCCCTTTCCGCGTACAAGCCCGACATCAGTTGGAACGAGGCCGTTAAGGCTTGTTATGATCCGGCGACCCAAGCCTATGGGGCGTGGCCACTGGCAATACGATGGGCAACCGCACAAGGTATCTTTGCGGCAGTTGAGGCTCTGCAAGAACCTGCAGATGTAATGAAAGTGCTGACCAGTGGCAGCCCACTGGTTTGTAGCATTCGGTTTGCGCATGACCAATTAAGCGGTGCGCCGCTCGCCCAGACCGCGGGACATTTGGTAGTTGTGCACGGCATCGACGGGCAAAGCGTTATTGTCAAAGATCCAGCGGCGCCCAACCACAACGGCGTGAATCGACGCTACAACCTGCAGGCTTTTGTCCAAACATGGCTGAAATGGCGGGGCGCGGCGTATATATTCTCCTCTCCGGATCCAATCACAGTTTGAGGAACTGTTTATGCACCTACGGTATCTCACAAGATTTGCGCTGCTGTCATTTAGCTTTGCAGTCACCACCATAGGACTCTTAGCATGGGCAGAGCTTGATTTTGATCTCGCCAACGTCTGGCGTGAATTCGCGGCACTTAACCCACACCCAATCTTTATATTGGGCTTGGGCATCGCATTGATCCCGCCCGCACTTTGGGAGATATTCATCCTCGAGGCTGAACTATCGCCATCTATTAAGAGCCCCACAGACAGTGACTGAAGTTAATCGCGTTTATATTCGACGTGTGAGTAAAAACGACGAGCAAGAATTTGTTCGGCTGATGCAACGCAGCCAAGCGCTTCACGACCCCTGGATCAGCCCACCGACCACGAGTGTACTGTTCAAGTACTATTTGCAGCGGGTTAATAAGGATGATCATGAGGGTTTTGTGCTGTGCCGAGAGACAGACAAACGTATCGTTGGTGCGATTAATATCAACCACATCGTTCGCGGCTCTTTTCTCAGCGGATCGCTCGGTTACTACATTGGAGTAGATTTCCAAGGACAAGGTTATATGCAGGAGGGATTAAAGCTTTTGATAGAATACGCGTTTAACACCATGGGCTTGCACCGCTTGGAAGCGAATATTCAACCTGAAAACCTGCGTTCACAGCGCCTCGTGCAACGCTGCGGTTTTATCAAAGAAGGATTTTCAAAAGATTTTTTATTTATCAACGGCACTTGGCGTGATCATGAACGGTGGTGCTGTATCGATCCTCGAAGAACCCTGCGCACCCAGCGCAGTCCAATGATTCGATTTACTCAGTCAGAAGATAAACTTGTGTTATGAACCTGAATCCAGCAAACCAAGCGTCACTTAGGGTCGCTGTATTAATGGGTGGCAATTCTGCCGAAGCCGAAATTTCGCGAACCAGCGCCGCCCAGATTGAGCAGGCGTTAACAAGCAAAGGACACCAGGCACGAACCATCGAGTTGAACCCGCAATGTGCCGCCACACTCATGCGATGGTCGCCCGATGTCGTCTTTCCGGCACTGCATGGCCCCCCGGGAGAGGACGGCACGGTCCAAGGGTTCCTCGAAATCATGGGCCTACCCTATGTCGGTAGTGGTGTTTTGGGCAGCGCGATCGCTATGGACAAAGCCATCGCTAAACAAATTTTTCGGCAACACCATTTACCGGTGACCCAAGACTTTGTCATCAGCGGCTCTGCGCCGGATCTTGCGGTAATCGTGAAAAAAATTTCAGAACGTTTTGGCACGAAGGTCGTGATCAAACCACTGAATCAGGGTTCTGCTATTGGTGTGACCCCGATGCCCGAAGGCGGTGATATGACAAGCGCACTCCGCCAGGCTTTGACCTATGGCGGGTGCTTGGTAGAGCCTTTTATTCGCGGCAAAGAAATCACCGTTGGCGTGCTTGCGGTAGGTGAACGATTACTCGCCCACCCTGTCATCGAGATTCAGACCCCTGATCAACAATGGTATAACTTCAACAACCGCTATACGCCTGGGTCCAGCCTGCATATCATGCCGGCAGGTCTGCCAGCTGAGCTACTTGAACGCCTACAAGATATCGCCGTCAGCGCACACCAGCAGTTGGGGTTGAGTGATTTATCCAGAGCCGATTTCATTGTCTCACCCGCAGGTGAGATCACTCTATTAGAAGTCAACTCATTACCGGGCATGACCCCGACCAGCCTCTACCCGGAGGGTGCAGCGGCCATCGGCTATCCGTTTGAACGCTTGATTGACCATTTAGTTCGTCAGGCGGTGTTGCGCGGCCCGCGCCGCTAACACCCGAACAGTCGCCCATCCAACGAGGATGAACGCTATCACCCTCGGTTGGTATGGCCCTACGGTCAACTAGAGGTCGTAGCCTCTTTCGTTATGCGACACAAGATCCAATCCTTCTTGCTCCTGATCAGCCTCAACCCGATTACCTACCAGGCGGTCCGTCAACTTTAGAATCCCAAAGGTAATCACGGCGGTGTAAACTACAGCAACAACCACCCCTATCGCCTGAGTGCTCAGCTGGCTGGCTATGTTGATATCTTGCTGACCGCTGAAAACACCCAACGCATTGCTGGCAAAAATCGCTGTCAATAATGTCCCCAGAATACCGCCGACGCCATGCACTGGAAAAACATCCAATGAATCGTCTATGTGGAGCGTCCGCTTGATAAAGTTGGTCGCCATAAAACAGACCAATCCAGCCGACAGACCGATGATCAAAGCACCACCAGGACCGACAAATCCAGATGCAGGTGTAATGGTGCCTAAACCCGCGACCATGCCTGTCACCGCGCCCAGCGCGGATGGCTTACCGTAGCGTACCCACTCAGCGCACATCCAGGTAAAAGCACCTGCCGCCGCAGCCACATGAGTTGACAACATCGCCATGGCAGCATCCCCGTTCGCCGCCAACGCGCTCCCGCCGTTGAAACCAAACCAACCTACCCAGAGCATTCCTGCCCCTGTGATGGTTAAGGTCATATTATGCGGCGGCATGGCCTGTTGCGGAAAACCCCGGCGATTACCAAGCACTATGGCAGCCACCAGAGCTGCAACGCCAGCCGTGATATGCACCACAATACCGCCAGCAAAATCCATGACACCTAAGTCGCTGAGCCAGCCACCACCCCACACCCAATGGCAAATTGGTACGTATACCAGCAGCAACCAAGCAACACTGAATATCATCATTGCAGAAAACCGGATTCGTTCAGCAAACCCGCCAACAATCAGCGCTGGGGTGATGATTGCAAAAGTCATTTGAAACAGGGCAAAAGCACTTTCCGGAATAGTGCCCGAAACCGTATCCTCCGCAATTCCGGCCAACATGACATTCCCCAGGCCGCCAATCCAAGCGTTCATGGCGCCGCCATCAGAGAACGCCAGCGAATAACCTGCCACCAGCCAAACAATAGACACCACACAGGTGATACTGAAACACTGCATCAATACGCTCAGCACGTTTCTGGAGCGGACCAAACCCCCGTAAAATAGTGCGAGGCCCGGAATTGTCATAAAGAGAACCAAGGCAGTAGACGTAAGTATCCACGCAGTGTCTGCGCCGTTGAGCGTGTCAGCGAACGATGGCGACGATGCCAAAAGCCCTCCGATAAGCATAAAAAGTCTGATCACAAATTACTCCCAGCTTGAATTTAGCCTAATTATTCAATAAGCCCCCCAAAAACGCCACATTTTCGTGCAATAACTCCCAAAAACAGGGACATTAGTCGCCAGCGAGTCCGAATATTCGAGACACACGCATTTGCGCACCTTTTTGGTGCAAAAAAACAACAAACAACAACCAACCAGCACTGTTCTACATTTATACCGTAATACCCTAGACCTGCCTCACTCGGTGGTTACAATACGGCGCTGAGCAAAACACGAGTTTTTATGAACACTGCGGCCCCCAATTCCACTTTCGAATCGGTTAGCCAAGCCACAGATTGGCTGCAAACCAAAATAATCGGTCAAGAGCACCTCATCCAGCGGCTTATGATGACCCTATTATGCGGCGGCCATCTTCTGGTTGAAGGTGCACCTGGCCTGGCTAAGACACGAGCCATCAAGGAACTTGCGCGTGTCATTGAAGGAGAATTCCACCGAATTCAATTCACCCCCGATCTTCTGCCAAGCGACGTTACCGGCACCGAAATCTACCGCCCAGAGGATGGATCTTTTGTATTTCAAGAGGGGCCGATATTTCACAACCTAATCTTAGCTGATGAAATCAACCGGGCACCGGCAAAGGTGCAGTCCGCATTACTAGAGGCGATGGCCGAACATCAGGTCAGTGTTGGGCGCGAAACTTTTCCCCTGGCCGACTTATTCTTAGTGATGGCCACACAAAACCCCATCGAACAGGAAGGCACCTATCCGCTGCCAGAAGCCCAACTGGACCGTTTTCTCATGCACGTAGTTGTAGACTACCCAGACAGCGACGCTGAGCGAAGTATTTTGACCTTGGTGCGCAACGAAGCCGTTGCTCCTGGCATTGCCGATGCAGCACCTGAAATTTCTCAGCGTGCCATCTTTGCCGCGCGCAAAGAGCTACTAGAATTACATATGAGCGACGCCGTAGAGCGCTATCTTGTTGCATTGGTAATGGCAACCAGAAACCCACCCGAGGATGTAGCCCGCTGGATTCAATTTGGTGCGAGCCCTCGAGCCACCATCGGTCTGGATCTGTGTGCGCGCGCGCTGGCTTGGTTGGGTGGACGCACCTTTGTCACCCCCGAGGATGTGCAAGCTATTGCGCATGACGTCCTCAGGCATAGGTTGGTTTTGACTTTCGACGCAGATGCTCAAGGCATCAGCGCGGACCAAGTCATTCATCAGTTAATTGCACAAGTCCCTGTGCCTTGATCACGCACGCGCAGCGCTGAGCCGCACGATGCCGCTTCCCTTAGAATCCGCAGTACTGACAGGTGCCTATGTCGAGTTAGATGCGTTGTTGGCTTTACGATACAAGCGTCTGCCCCAGCGCCCCTCTCAATCCGCGCAGGTTTTTGGACACCGAGCCGGGCTGAAATTATCTAAAATCAAAGGTCGAGGGGTCGATTTTTCAGAAGTACGCAGCTACCAGCCTGGTGATGACGTCCGCTCAATCGACTGGCGGGTAACCGCTCGCAAGAACAAACCGCACACCAAAGTTTTTCGCGAAGAGCGTGAACGACCAAATTTATTAGTTGTCGACCAAAGTCAAAATATGTTTTTTGGCTCAAAAATACGCTTAAAATCAGTCGCTGCCGCCGAATTAGCCGCGCGCATTGCTTGGCAAAATTTAGCCGCCGGTGACCGCGTTGGGGGCGTGATCATTGGCAATACAAAACAAACAGTTCACCGCCCCTATCGAACCACAAAATCTGTCTCACGATTTCTGGGAGATCTCACTCACTTTAACCGCCAGCTCAAACGCGCTCAACATAACCCGTGGCAAAGCATCAACGATGGCATACTTAGAATCCGCCGCTTGAGCGGAACCCACTACCGCATTTTCATCATCAGCGATTTTGCCGGTGATCTGGGCATTTGGCGAGAGCACCTTCACCAGCTCGCGCGCCATAATCAAGTATTTGTTATTCGGGTCCACGACCCCCTTGAACAGCAATTACCGCCCGCTGATGACTATGTCGTGACCGATGGCATTGAACGCATTGAGTTCAATACAAGCAATTATCAGCTGCGCAGTCGCTATGCAGAACGTTTCGCGGCTCGCTCTGACGCGCTCATGGCAGCCTGCATGCATGACTCGATAAGGTATTTGGACATCGCGACAAATCACACCCAGCTCGATCAAATGGCTTGGATTTAATGGACAACGATCCGCTAGCGCAACTACGCGACGTGCAACTGCCGCCAGAGCCCAGTTGGTGGCCACCTGCCGTCGGCTGGTGGGTGCTCACGCTGGGCGCACTTGTCTTAGTCTTGTGGGCCATTAGAGCCATCATCATGGTCTATCGACGCAAAGCGCCAATACGCGAAACCAAACGGCAGCTAACCCAGCTCTTTGGACAATTTGAAACCGCACAAATCAGCAGCTCCGTCTATCTCAACGCCAGTAATGAATTATTAAAACGTTTACTGGTGCGCGGTTTGCAACTCAATGCATATGCGCCGCTGGCTGGTGAGCAATGGCTTCAAGCCTTAGATAAAATCAGCGGCAGCCAAGAATTCACCTGCGGCGCCGGACGCGCTTTGGGTCTCCAACGTTTCAGCGCAAATCCTGAGGTTGATGTGCCAGTGCTACACGCACTCATCCTCAAACTGCTCAATGCGGTGAAAACATGATTGTATGGCTGTGGCCCTACGCGTGCTTACTGGTCCCCCTGCCGTGGCTGGTACGCCGGTTTTGGTCGGCGAACCAACGCAACGAAGCCGCGCTAACGGTCCCCACTCTGCAAAGCTTCAGCGACATTTCGAGCACCTCGGAGCAGCAAGTTGGCAAGCGTAAATGGCGCCTGTTGCTATTATGGCTGGTTTGGTTGTTCTTGATCATCGGCACGGCAAGACCACAGTGGACAGGAGAACCCGTGACATTGCCCACCAGCGGTCGCGATCTGATGCTGGCTGTGGATATCTCAGGCAGCATGGCAACTCAGGATTTGAACGTCAACGGCGAATTTATCGATCGCTTAACGGTTGTAAAAGCTGTCGTTGGGCAGTTTATCGATGCGCGCAAGGGTGATCGTGTGGGCCTGGTCTTGTTTGGCACAAATGCCTATCTTCAGGCACCCCTTACTTTCGATCTAACCAGCGTCAACCGCCTACTACTAGAAGCGCCAGTGGGCATAGCTGGCGGCAAAACGGCGATAGGTGACGCCATTGGGCTTGCTGTTAAGCGACTACGAATGCGTCCGCAGGAGGACAAAATCCTAATTTTGTTAACCGACGGCGCCAATAACGTTGGCGAAGTAGGACCTGACAAAGCAGCGGAACTTGCGGCCTTTGATAACATCAAAATTTATACGGTAGGGGTCGGTGCTGAGGAAATGCGGATGCCCGGTTTGCTCGGCTTGGGTCGACGCATCACCAATCCGTCGGCAGACCTTGATGAAGACACGCTTCGGCGCGTAGCGGAAACTACCGGCGGACGTTATTTTCGAGCAAAAAATACACAAGAACTGCTAGGCATTTATCAATACATCGATGAACTGGAACCCGTTGATCAAGACCCGGAAACTTTCCGGCCAACACAAGCGCTTTTTTACTGGCCTTTGGGGGCCAGTTTGATTTGCTTCGCTTTATTTTTGCTCACCGGCCTGCGGCGCAACCATGCCGCTTGATACCTTTCATTTTCTGCGACCCGAGTGGCTGTATGGGCTCATACCTTTGGCGATTCTCATCGTCTACTGGGTCAAAAAACATCAAGCCCAGTCTGGTTGGTCATCAACCATTGATGATCAACTGTTGAATGTTTTGCTCGAGGGCACACCAAGGCGGCGTAATCGCTGGCTAGGCACGCTGCTGGCTGTTGGATTAATTTGCGCCACAGTAGGCTTGGCAGGACCAACCTGGAAAAAGCTGCCGCAAAGCGTCGAGCAAAAAAGTGACGCCTTGATTATCTTGCTTGATCTCTCATTATCCATGCTCGCGCAGGATATCAAGCCCAGTCGAATCGAACGTGCACGCCAGAAAATTACCGACGTTCTGCGTCTACGAAAGGAAGGTCAGACGGCCCTGATCGCCTACGCCGGTGATGCCCATATTGTTGTGCCGCTGACCGACGATACAGCGACCATCACCAACCTTCTCGCTGCGCTCAGTCCTGACATGATGCCAGTATATGGCAGCAACCTCAGCCAAGCACTGGAGCTCACCCAAAGCCTTTTCGATAACAGCTTCTTGCAACAGGGACGGATTTTAATTGTTACCGATGGGATCGACGACGCCAACGCTCTGTCTACCTACCGCAGTCGAGCGTATCCAATCAGCATTATTGGCATTGGCAGTGCTGACGGAGGAGCCATTCCCCTTGATCGGCTAAATCAGCCCGGTCGCTTTTTACAAACGGACGACGGACGACAAATTATCGCAACGCTTGACGTCACGCGCCTAGAAACACTGGCTGATAAAGCTTATGGACGCTATGCCACCGCGGTTCTTGGCGATTCCGATCTGACTTATACCACAACAACAACGTTACCCAGCGAAGATGATAGCGTTGATGTTGAACGAGAGTTCGACACTTGGTTTGACCAAGGTCACTGGGCTTTTGTGGTACTGATACCCCTAGTGCTCTGGGGTTTTCGCAAGGGGGTATTGCTGTGTGCTCTGCTCACTTTAGCCCTGCCTGCACCACCGGCTTTTGCAGCACCCTCCGCAGCAGAGCTCTGGGAAAGCCTTTGGCAGCGCGCCGATCAACGGGGCGTAGAGGCCCTGCGCACCGGCAAACCGAATGACGCGGTGACGCTCTTCAATGATCACCCGGCATGGCAATCCATTGCCCATTATCGAAATGCGGAATACCCCAATTCGCTAAGCGGCTTTCAAAGCGACGCCAGCGTCAGCGCACGATACAACGAGGGTAATGCGCTGGCACGTCTGGGTGAGTATGCAGCGGCAATCGAACAATACAAACACGTTCTGTCTGTCTATCCAGACCATAGTGACGCGACATTTAACAAAAACCTGGTTGAGAAATTACTCGAGCAGCAACAACAAGCGCAGCAAGATCAGCAAGACCCGGAAAATCAAGAGAATCAGCAGGACCAACAAGACAACCAACAGCAGCAAAACGGCGAGGATCAGGGTGGTCAGCAGGAGCAGTCCAGCGAGAATCCGCCCAACGAATCTGAAAACGCCTCCCAAGAGGCACCACAAGAGCCTCAAGAGCAAGAATCACAAGAGCCCCAAGATGCGCAGCAAGACAACAACCAAAGCGAGCAGGAGTTAGCGGATGCACAGGCTGAGCAAACCCGCAATGACGAGAAACAAGATGCCTTGGAGCAGTGGTTGAGACGAGTACCCGACAATCCGGGCGGTCTGCTCAGACGTAAATTCTCACATGAAACAAAGCAGCGTCTGCGACGCGGTGAGT
The DNA here is from genome assembly GCA_002389675.1 of Gammaproteobacteria bacterium UBA4421. Taxonomy (GTDB): domain Bacteria; phylum Pseudomonadota; class Gammaproteobacteria; order Pseudomonadales; family Azotimanducaceae; genus UBA4421. Next base: position 114,149 of record DGQF01000010.1, on the reverse strand, counting down.
ATGAGAATCGAGAGGGTGAAAAAGTATGGTAATGCGCTGGCTAAAGGCCTATGTGTTGTGTGTCATCTTTTTTGCTGCGCCCCATGCATTTAGTGCCGTTTCTGCACAACTCTCTGCGCAAAATATTGATGAATTAGAAAGTGTTTTTCTGCGGATTAAGGTGACCGAAACCCGCCAATCACAGCCTCTGGATTTGACTGCTTTAGCCGATGATTTTGACATTTTGAACACCAACACGGTCAGTCAATCACGCTATCTGAACGGCCGCGGCCAAAACTGGGTCGATTATCAAATCACTCTACAGCCAAAAAAAACAGGCACCCTCACCATTCCGGCAATCACGATTGGCCAAGAAACCACACCAAGTTTACTGCTCAATGTGCGCCCCCTGTCGCCAGAAACTCGAAAAACCATTGAGTCTTTGGTGTTCTACGAAAACGAACTGTCGAGCGATGAAGTCTATGTTCAGGGCCAAGTGGTGCTGACACGCCGTCTGCTATACACCCAAGGCGTGCAGCTATTCTCCGACTTACCCGAAGCGCCAGAGGTGGCAAATGCCGTGGTACTCACCCTCGGCGAAACGCGTTCAAGCCGCACGCAGCGCAATGGACGAAACTATGGGACGTTCGAGCAGCAATATGCAATATTTCCGGAGCGCAGCGGCACGCTGACCATACCGGGGGTCAGTATCACCACCAGCGTTAGGATATTCGAAGGCAATCGCGCCTCGCGCAAAGGGGTCAGGGTTAACACCGAAGACATTATGCTCTCAGTTTTGCCCGTTCCAGACGAATATCCCAAAGACCGACCGTGGTTACCTGCCGAAGAGGTAACCCTTTACTCTGCTTTGTCACCCGCTGGCGAGCGCCATCAAGTCGGCGATACACTGACCCATGAACTTCTTATTTATATTCAGGGTAATATCGGAACGCTGCCTCCCCCGGTTGAGTTAACACTCGACGACTCGTTATTCCGCGTCTACCCGCAAGCACCTACTATCGAAGACGATACCAGCACCAGCACTGTCAGGGGTTCACGCCTTGAAACCCATACCCTGGTACCGTTAGTACCCGGCACGCTCACGCTACCTAGTAATGAGCTTGTCTGGTGGGATACCGTTAACCGAAAAGTTCGTGTCAATCGGACCGAACCCAGAACGTTAATCATCGCTGGCACCCAGATGTCGCCGGAAACGCCCGCCACGCAGCTTGAAGGTAATTCTCTAACGCCTGAGACCTCAGCAAGTGCAACCCCTGCGCCCTCAATACACGTGCGCTCATTTACGCCTTACCTTCTCGCAGCCGGTCTTATCGTCGCGGGCATTTTAGCATTCCGCTTTGTGCCGAATCGGTTTAACCCATTGAGAAGATCTGGCACGCAACACGCTGATGCCAATCAACAGAAATCACTCACGCAGGCGTTTGCGAACCAAAATATAGCCGATATTCACCATTATCTTGGCGGTTATTTAAGCCAATATTACGGGCTCACACGACCGGCGGCGTTTCAACGATTTCGCGATGAACATGCCGATAATGACCGTGCTTTGGGGCAGGTCGAGGCCTATCTGTATGCTAAGGAAGCCCCAGCCAAAGACGGAAATCTCGTCGCTGCAATTGCTCACTTGGACATCAGCCGAAAAAGCCTACGCAACCGACCGACGCACAAGCCCAATGACATTTTGCCGGCCCTGTACTGAGACAGCGGCTAACGGATACTTTTGCTCACAATCTCATAGAGGTCTTTCGACAGCGACGGCAATGCCAACAACTCTCGCAACGTTTCTTGCATGAGTTCTTGGCGCTGCCTATCGTAACGCCGCCACCGGGTAAGAGGCGTTACAATACGCGCGGCCAGCGACGGATTAAGCACATCTAAACGACTTACCGCTGCGCCCAATTCGGCGTATCCGGAACCGTCTAAGGCATGTAACCTGCGGTGATTTAACATGCCAAAAGCCCCGTAGACTGAGCGCACGCGATTAGGATTTTTCCATTGGAATTTTTGATGCGCAACCAGCGAGCGTAAATCGCTCAGCGAGGTCAACGGGCTTTGTGCTTGCAAGTTGAACCACAAATCGATCACTAACGCCTCGTTTTGCCAACGCTGATAGAAATCTTGTAGCAGCAATTGGCGCTCGCTACGCTCTAGATGAGGATGACGGCAGGCCACACTCAGTGCAACTCGGCGGTCCGTCAAATTATCCGCTGCATAGTAATGTTGTTTTACAAACTCCCCGAGGCCATCTCCACGCATGCTTCGCGCTACCATGGCAAATCCGACATTCGACAGGGCGCGATCAGCCATTCCCTGTGCATCAGGCGTGTAGGATTGAGTCGCCCGGTATTTTTCATACAACCCGCGCCATGTCTCTAAATGAGCAAGACTCAGCTCGTCAAGCAGGGCCTCTCGAGCATCGAGCAACGCATCTACTTCAAAAGAAGGCAGTTGTTCAAATAAATAATTTTCTTCCGGCACTGCCAGCATAGTGGCCGCGAGAAGTTTTTGTTCAGCGCTGACCTCGTCGACCAATGCTCGAACTGCAATTTCGCCAATCAGCGCTGACAGATCCACGCCACGAATATTTTCAGGGGCCATGAACCAATCGATCCACAAACTTTGTAAAGCATCCCATCTGACAAATCCATCCCGGTCATGCCTGGCAAGGAAGGCAAGTTCTTCTGGTTGGCGATCGTAAGTGACTTTTACCGGCGCAGAAAATCCCCGCAAGAAACTCACAACGGGCTTTTTGTCCAAATGGCTCAAACATAGTTGGGTCTCAATGTCTTTAAGCCCCAGCAACAAGGTACACCCCCCCGCGCGGGCCTCGGTATGACAACCGGCATTCACAGCCAAGTCATAAAATGAAATTTCATTGCCTTCCGGATCGATCAGCCCAATTTCTACAGGCATGTGGAAGGGCCGCTTTTCAGACTGATGGGGCGTCGGCGGACAGCTCTGGCGAATGGTCAACGTAAACTCACCATTGACAAACGCTTCGGTAACTTTTAAGTGAGGCGTTCCAGCCTGATCATACCAATTTTTGAATTGGGCTAAATCCTGTCCGCTGACTTCTTCCATGACGGCTGTGAAATCATCTGTGGTTGCTGCGGAACCATCAAATCGATCGAAGTAAAGATCGGTGCCGGCGCGAAACTTCTGATCACCTAATAAGCTTTGATACATGCGCACAACCTCAGCTCCTTTTTCGTAGATGGTGGTTGTGTAAAAGTTCGAAATCTCAATGTAGGCCTGCGGGCGAACAGCATGGGCAAGCGGACTGGCATCTTCGGCAAACTGGATCGCTCTCAACAACGTGACATCTTCAATCCGCTTCACCGCACGCGAATTCATATCAGAGGAAAACTCTGCATCTCGAAAAACCGTAAAGCCTTCTTTCAAGCTTAATTGAAACCAGTCCCTGCAGGTCACACGATTACCCGACCAATTGTGGAAATATTCATGTGCAACCACAGCCTCGACTCGTTGATATGCTGCATCAGTAGCCGTGTCAGGTGAGGCTAATACACACGACGTATTGAAAATATTGAGGCCTTTATTTTCCATCGCTCCCATGTTGAAGTCCTCGACAGCAACGATCATGAAAACGTCAAGATCATACTCGCGCCCAAAACGTTCCTCATCCCAAGCCATTGAACGTTTAAGCACTTCCATTGCGTAGTGGCACTGCTGAATATTGTGTGCCTCAGAATATATTTGTAGCGCGACTTTTCGGCCGCCGCAGGTTGTGAACGAGTCTTCGATCTTATGCAAGTCGCCAGCCACCAGCGCAAATAAGTAACTGGGCTTGGGAAACGGATCCTCCCAGGTGACACAGCGACGATTGTCCGCCAAAGTCTCCGCGCGGCGCAGATTGCCATTAGACAATAAGGTTGGGTATGCCGACGCATCCGCTTTCAGGGTTGTCGTAAACTTAGCCAAGACGTCTGGGCGGTCCTGATAGTAGGTTATCTTGCGGAACCCTTGAGCTTCACATTGGGTGCAGTACATACTGCTAGATCGATACAACCCTTCTAACGCCGTATTTTCTTCCGGTCTAATAACCGTTTCAATAATGACTTCGTGACGCTCACCCAAACCGGTCAGGGTAAGCCCTTCATCATCCATGCTGTACTCGTTGCCGGCCAGAGGGCGCCCATCAATGGCTATTGAAATAAGTTCAAGCGACTGGCCGTCCAAACGCAGTGAACTGCCCTGGGGCTGCAGTCGTACAATCTCAAGTGTACTGACCACGGTGGTCTTACCCTCGTGAATATCAAAAACCAGATCGGCGGTCTTTGTCGTGTAGTCAGGTGCCCGATAGTCGGCCAAACGAACTTCTTGGGGCTGCCCATCTCTCATAATGTCTTTCCTAATTTCAACGCGCTCGTTAACAAAAATACGGCAACTGTTTGCTGCAATTTAGCTACACTAAAACGCTCACAGTTCTTTCGCAAGGACACCGTTGTTCGACAAGTATCGGAGACTAAAAGCGGGCAATATCTCGACCGACAAAACAATCTCCAACGTACACAATTGGCTAAGTTCGTGTAAAATTTAACCGTCGAATTACGGCATATCCACCGCAGCTGTGTTTCTCGGTGGCAGAAGACGGCCGCAAACGGTGCGGGTAATGGCCAAACAGAGGCCTTGACGGCGCTTTTCAACACATCGGTGAGACATATGCAGGCAGTAGATCAGCAAGTGCTCGGGCAAGTTCTGAATTGGTTAAACAGCGGCGAAGCCTGCTGGCTTGCGACCGTCGTTCAAACCTGGGGTTCATCTCCGCGCCCCGTGGGATCTCTTTTGACCTGCAATCGCGCGGGTGTTGTTGTCGGATCTCTCTCAGGAGGGTGCGTAGAAGAGGATCTCTTGGAGAAACTGATCCAAGGTGAATTAGCCGCCAAATCCCCACAATTCTTCAAATACGGTCAAACAGCAGAAGATAGCGAAAAATTTGGTTTACCTTGTGGTGGGCAACTCGATATCGTTGTCGAACCTTTGCATCCTAGCGCGCACTACAAGAGCCAGTTTGAATTGCTCAATCGTGCACTGACCGAGCGACGCTGTGCACAACGCTCAGTGCGCCTTTCCGACAATCGCTCAAGTGCCATCGAAGTCCCCGCCCACGCCCCACTGCTCTGGGACGCAGCAAACCAACAGCTCGTGCATACCTACGGACCGCGTTATCACCTATTTGTAATCGGTGCGGGTATGGTCAGTCAGTATTTATCTGAAATGGCACAAATGCTTGACTATGACGTCACCGTTTGCGACCCGCGAAGCGAGTTCATTGAGGCTTTTGCCGTCCCCGGAGTCCATACAATCAACGACATGCCCGATGACGCAATTCGCGCGCACGCATCAGATCCAGCCAGCGCCATAGTCGCGCTGACCCACGACCCACGCATTGATGACATGGGTTTAATGGAAGCACTGACCACCGAGGCCTTTTATGTCGGTGCGATGGGTTCGACCCGCACCTCGGCAAACCGAAGAGCCCGACTCCTTGCTTTGGATATCAAAGAATCAGAAGTTGACAAATTACATGCCCCCATCGGCTTAGCAATTGGCAGCAAAACACCACCAGAGATCGCAATCGCCATACTCGCTGAGATCACAGCGGTGCGCAAAAGTTGCATACCGGAAGTTGCGCAGGTGGCGGCCACAGCGCATTGAGCAACAGCGCCTCCAGTACGCCGCCTGTTCAAACCATTGGCGCAATTCTACTAGGCGCCGGTTTCTCTCGTCGCTTCGGCTCTGACAAACGCCTCCATATTTTGAATGGTGAAACAATTGCCGAGCAAACACTCAAAATATATCGCGAAGCCTTTACCCATATCCGCGTGATTACGCGCCCTGACGACCACATGCTGAATCAACATCTAGATCGCTTTAAGGTAGAGATCATTACTGCGCCGGATGCATCCGGCGGAATGGGCTACTCACTGGCCGCCGGCTTTAAGAACTTGGATTGGGATTGGGCTTTTGTTGGCTTGCTGGATATGCCATACCTACGGGTCGAAACCTTGAAATCTATGATCTGCAGTATCGGCACTACCGGCATTATCCGCCCCTACCATCAACCGGCCAATGCTGATCCTATAACATTTGGTCACCCCATTGGCTGGCACAGGCGCTACTTTGCCCAGCTTCGTCTAAGTCAGGGTGACCAGGGTGGACGTCCCCTCCTAGAGCGCCATCAACAAGACGTTCTCAATCTGCCATTTGAGGACACCGGTCTTTTTAACGACATCGACAGACCAACAGATATCCGCGCCTTTGATGACCCCAGCGCATGAGCAGGCAAGCGCGCGGTTGCATTCTTGCTAGGGTACGCTAGGCTTCATTGATGACAACCGTAAGCTCAATCAATTCCCGCTACAGCGAAATTCTGGCGAGCACAGAAATGCCGCAATTATCTGCCATTAATTCCCCGGGGGATCTTTGGCCTGTCATGCGCCACGAAGCTGAGCTCAAAGCCAAAGCTGAACCCATTTTGGGCAGCTATTTTCATGCGACAATCCTCAACCATAAAAATTTTGGTGATGCGCTTAGCTTTCGTCTTGCCAGCAAATTTGACAATCCCATGCTACCCACCATGTTGATTCGAGATGTTATTGCAGAAGCGATCCACGCCGATGAAAATTTATTGTCTGCTGCCGAAATTGATGTGCTGGCGACCTATACGCGCGACCCTGCTTGCGACGACTTGTCGACCCCTTTTTTATTCTATAAAGGCTTTCACGCACTGCAGGCTCACCGCGTGGCGCATTGGCTTTGGCAAAATGGCCGCAAAACGTTGGCCCAGTTCTTTCAAAATCAAATCTCTGTTTCTTTGGGCGTAGATATCCATCCAGCGGCGCAGGTCGGTTCTGGCATCATGCTAGACCATGCCACCGGCATCGTCATCGGGGAGACAACCGTGGTCGAGGATGATGTCTCTATATTGCATGCTGTGACCCTCGGCGGTACCGGAAAATCCAGCGGTGACAGGCACCCCAAAATACGCAAAGGTGTCTTACTGTCAGCAGGATGCAAAATCATCGGAAATATTGAGGTGGGCCGAAATACTAAGGTTGCGGCTGGCAGTGTCGTTTTAGAAGACGTTCCGGCAAATGTAACGGTCGCTGGCGTACCCGCTAAAATTGTTGGCCGACTGACCAACCAAGTATCAGCTCATGAAATGAACCAAGGCGTTGAGTAACCCTGGAGCACAGGCCTGCGGCTAAAGTTCTCAAGCGCCCGTATTAGCCGTGCTTTTATTCGTTCAGTTTTTGCTTAACGCGCCGAAAAATCTGCGCCATGGTCTCAGCCGACTGAGCACCCGGCAAAAGATATCCATTTGGCAAGTAATATCCCGGTACGCCTGTCACACCAACATCTACCGCACGCTCTAACTGATCATGCACCTCTTTTAGTGCACCATCTCCGTTCAAAAAATCCCGCGTTGTCTGCGCAGGAATTTTAAGATCCGCGGCCAATAACACCAAAGTTTCTAGGTCGCCAACATCCTTTCCAGCACAGAAATAGGCCTGAAACAAAGCCTCGGCCATATCATGCTGCACACCGTGATCAAACGACAGCTCCATCAACCGATGGGCAAGTAGGGTATTGGGCATGCGCTGCATCAAGTCATACCGTAACGTAAGCCCCTCCCCTTTAGCCTCAGCGGCGATTGCAGCGGGGACGCGACCTAGATCAGCATCATGACCATAACGTCTCAACAGATAAGCTTTGCGATCCAATCCTTCAGGCGCAATATTGGGCTGCAGCTGATAAGGCCGCCAACGCAAACGAACACCCTGCCCCAACTCCCCTTGAAGAACCTGATCGAGTCGACGTTTGCCGATAAAACACCACGGACAGACCACGTCAGAAAAAATTTCAATTTCAAGCATCCCCTTGACCCTCTGTCTTGCCGTGTACACAGCCCGCCGATTGCGCACTACAGTCAAATATTAGTCAGGTCTGCACAAGCGTGTCCAGTGAAACCCCCGGTGCGTGTCCTTTTGCACACGGCAAAATGTATCCAATTTTTTATAAGGATACATTTTTGGCGCGAACTCAAAGCGCATCCAGTTAGTTATACAGATACACCTAGCCAGCTTAAAATGTATCCTCATATATATTATGGATACATATCTTCACTCTTGATTTCCACTCTTGAAGGTGCGCCACCTCATTCTCAAAAGGCAGCGCAGCCTCGCGCGAACGACAACAACTATTGCCACCCAAAATCGGGTACGCTTGCAGGTTAAGCAGATAAGGGGTTTGTTATGAAAGTAGGACTGGTCACCGGAAAAAGAAAAGTCGAGCTGGTTGAGATGCCCACTCCCGAACCGACACCGGGCAAAGCCGTAGTAGCCATCAGTTACTGTGGCATCTGCGGCACCGATGTACATGCCTATTTGTCAGGCGCGCCCTACAATCCAGCAAACTGTGGTCACGAATGGGTTGGACATGTCGATAAACTCGGCAGCAACGTCACCCAAGTCAAAGCTGGCGATCGAGTGGCCATTGGGGTGGCCTCTGCATGCGGACGTTGCGCCACGTGTCATCGTGGCGACGCAGCGCACTGCGAGACCGCTTTCGCCGGCGCAATCGGCGTTGGCCCAATGGCGGCCGCGCACGGGGGATTTGCTTCATCCATCGCATTCGACGCAGAGCGCCTCTACCACGTACCTAAAGGGCTGACCGACATACAGGCGGGACTCCTGGAGCCCGCAACCGTGGCCGTCCACGCTTTACGACGCACGCCCATTAACTTGGGCGACTCCGTAGTAATCATCGGCGCTGGCCCTATCGGGTTGTTGGTGCTACAAGCAGCAAAGCTCAGTGGTGCTGGGCGCCTGGTACTCGTCGAACCTGAAGCCACCCGCCGCATGTTAGGCACCCAATTAGGGGCAACGCTCACAATTGATCCCAGTGAGGAAGATGCGGCTACTTTGATAAACGAACATATCGGCGGCAACGGGGCTGATGTGGTCTTCGAATGTGCCGGTGTACCGGCCACTATTCAAACGTCAGTTGACCTTGTCAGACGCGGCGGTGTGGTCTCTTTGGTAGGTGTTGCCACCAGTGATGCGTCAATCAACGCCGCTAACTGGTTAGTCAAAGAGGTTAGGTTAGTCAGCAGCATTGCTTATTTACATGAAGATTTTGAAATCTGTAAAGCTCTGGTCGAAGACGGCCGAATACAAACGGATCTACTGCATACCCGAACCGTTGGGCTCACAGAATTGGACGATGCATTCAATCGACTGGCAGATCACCCGGCTGAAGTAAAAATATTGGTCGATCCGCGGTTATAACGCGCCACTGAAACGCAATTAGGCGCAGTCGCCCCGCAGAATACATTGCAAACGTTGATTTCTACTTCGCTCCTGCCGCAAGGCGGCAGTGAGCGCTCGAATTTCATCTGTTGCCCGACGGCTCTGTGTTTGATGCGTTTCTTGTTGCGCTGCAAGCTGTGCCTGGTGGGTGGCTTTGATCTGTCGAAGTTGCTCGGCATGCAACCGGATGATTTCTTGCAACGATACTTTTCCTGAGCCTCCAAATACGCTGGTGAGCTTCGCTTCACATTCTCGTTGAAGCGCAAGGCTGGCGCGGGAGTGCTCCGTAAAATCACCATCCGGGAACAGATCCTGATTTAGCGGGGCATGCGCTTGCTCCTGATCCAAGGTTGCCACGAGAGAATTGGAACAGTAAGACGGGCCCAATCCCGCTTTTATCTCATCCAGACATTGGGCGGTCGAGGGCTCCCAAAGATTCATTGCGTGCCAAGGAATGGGGCATTGTCCTCGAGAAGCTTGACGCATATCCGGGTATGTTGAGCCCTTGACAGGGCCAGCACGTTGCGCCAAATCGCGCAAAGGTATGTTAAAAGAAGGGTCAACAACACCGTGCTCGTTCACGGTCGCTGTAAAAAACACCACCCGAACCAAATCAGATTGTGCCTCCAAAAGACAGTACACGGCTTTAAGCCGACTCAGTGCAAAACTGTTTAATCGCTGGTTACCCCCAATCAACCGTTCAAATTGTGCGTATGCCAATTCATCACAGATTTTTTCGTCTACATTAAATAAAAAGATCACTTCTTTAGGGGCTTGAAGCATCACAAAACATTCCTGATTCGACGACACGCAAGGTTACCCGAACAAGGCCAATGCAACCGGACGCAGTTCACATCACAAAAATCCAGTCATCACTTAACGCAGATTATCGACTTGGGGTGGAAAATTGTACGACGACGGTTTCCGGCGAATTCTGGCGCGGTAGATACACTCTTGTACCCTGCCCCTTGAAATACGCTTGGCACTTACGCTACGTTGGTGCAACTAAACCAACACTAGGGGCCATTTGGACCCAATCACAACAAACAAGGTCACCGGCACTCAAGTCATTGCCGTCGCGGGTGCAATCGCATATGACCTCATCGCCACTACGGATACCTATTTTGGCGAGACACCGGTTTTAAATTGTAAGCTGAATACGCTTTCTGAGGCGTTTGGCGGCTGCGCGGGAAATATTGCCTATTCGCTGGCACAGCTCGCCTGCCAACCCTTGCTACTGAGTTGCAGCGGACAACAAGACCAGTCGCGCTACCTCGAACATTTGCGCGGCGCAGGCATCACAACCGACTTCAATCTGAGTATCAGCGGTGCCGCGTGCGCTAGAGCCTCGGTGATTACCGATCCGCAAGGCCAGCAGTTCACTGCTTTTTATCCTGGACCCGTGCCCACTGTCGAGCGCTGGCAAGCTCACTTGAATCAACTAGACAAGCAGCACGTCTCCGTCTTCGTTCAAGCCCCCTATCCAACCGAGCTGATGATGTGCGCGCTGCAGTATTTTAGCCGACGAGCCTCGATTTTAAAGATCTGGGCACCGGGCCAATACGCAGATCAATTGGCCCCACAAGAGGTTGAAATACTGCTCTCGATGACCGATTGGCTTATTGGAAATTCACATGAAATCAATATTTTACGAAATAGATCTGATTTAAATAATCACAACATCATCACCACCAACGGCGATCAACCTGTGCGTATGGATCAACCTGGCCAACCACCGGCAACATTTCCGGTTATGCCCGTAGCACGTCAATTGGATCCAACCGGCTGCGGAGATGCACTGACTGCCGGCATTGCGTCTGCTCTGGCCAATAAAGCAGCCATTAACAGCGCAATTGAGCTAGGGATTGCTTGCGCGGCAGCCTGTTTAGGAGAAGAAGGCGCTCAATACCACCGGCTTAACGCGGAGCGTGACGATCAGGGCGGGCCTTTGCGTTTAATCCCCGAAAGAAAAAACCCATGATAAAACATCTACCATGGGCGAATTTACCCCACCATCCATTAGGGCATTGGCCGACGCCATTGACCCCCCTCGATCGCTTGAGCGAAGAATTAAACGGACCCAGAGTCTGGCTCAAGCGCGACGACTGCAGCGGTTTGGCGCTTGGCGGCAACAAAACCCGTAAGCTTGAGTATCTTATTGGTGACGCGCTGGCGCAAAAGGCAGATACCGTGATCACTTATGGCGCCATTCAGTCGAATCACGCAAGACAAACCGCCGCGGCGTGCGCAAAAGCCGGTTTAAACTGCCACTTGATCCTGACCAGAACCGTTAACAACACTCACCCTGCCTACACCACATCTGGCAATGTATTGCTCGGCCGGTTAACCGGTGCCAAACAGCACATCGTGGCGCCCGAAGATGCCAAGTTTTATGGCAGCAAACTCGTCGAAACGCTGCGTTCAACTGGAGCAAATGTCTACGTCATTCCCGCTGGCGGCTCGAATACAGTTGGTGCAATGGGTTATGCCCGCTGTGCAGAGGAATTACACAATCAATCCAATGATATGAACCTAAAGCTAGATTTTATTATGCATGCCTCCTCCTCAGCGGGCACGCAAGCGGGTCTTATGTTTGGTTTGCAACAACTAAAAAGAGCAACCACGGTAGTTGGTATCAATGTCTATCATCAGAACCCCCAGAAATTAGTCAATCAAGTGAAGCACCTCAATGAAGGCTTACGGCAAAAATTCTCGCCTGTGCCTACCGCAGTAACTGAGGTAAACGTAAACCATGCCTACATGGGCAAGGCTTATGGTCAGGCGACACAGTCGTGCATCGAGGCCATTAAGCTGGCGGCCAGGCTAGAAGGTCTGATATTCGATCCGGTTTATTCAGGCAAAGCGCTGGCGGCAATGATTGATCAAATTAATCTAGGCAATCTCAACCACTACTCAGACGTAGTGCTCATACACACCGGCGGCTCACCGGCGTTGTTTGTCTATGATGATCAACTTGTGTAGCCGATAGTCATAGCAACCCAGCGCCGACTACGGTTTGAATTAGTCGCTCTTATCATTATGCTTAACGCACGCCCAAGATCAGGTCAATCCCCGTGAAAAACGTGCCCACTTACTGTCGTATCTGCGAACCACAATGCGCTTTGATTGCACAAGTAGATGAACAGCTGGACCAAATCATTAAATTGAGCCCGGATACAAGTCATCCGGTTCACAAGGGTTTTGCCTGCCACAAAGGCCTCAACTTTACCGAACTGCACAACGATCCGGATCGTAACAACCATCCCCAGGCGCGTACAAATCTAAAAAGCGCATCTGCACCCGAATTTAAGAACATATCTTGGGATGAAGCTGGCGCAAGTATCAGTGAGAAAATCCATGCGATAGGCCAAGACTTTGGCGCTAGCGCCCTGGCAACTTACGTGGGTAACCCTTCCGCTTTTAACAGCACGGGGCGAGAGGCTGCTCGGAAATTTGCGCGTGCGCTGGGCGTTGAGTATAGCTTCGGATCAGGCACCCAGGATTGTGCAAATAAATTTGCCGCTTCAGAGGCAGTGTTTGGCACGGCTAACCTTCACCCAATTCCAGATTTCAAACATACCCGTTACTTTTTGAGTATCGGCTCTAACCCCAAAATCTCGCACGTCAGCTTTGTGCACATGACCAATCCAATGGCCTCTTTGCGTGAAATTGTCGCTCGCGGCGGCATCGTCAAGCACGTTAATCCGCGTAAAATTGAGTCGGCAACACCCACCACCGGTGATGTGGTTCAAATAAAACCTGACACCGATGTGTACTTCCTCGCGGCCTTAATTCACGAAATCCATCAAGCCTCACTGGTAGATGAGCATTGGATAGAAGCACACGCAGACAATATCCATAGCTTGTGGGCGTTTGTCGCGCAATATTCGGCCACTGAAGTCGCCCCCATTATTGGTATTGCAGCAGAAGAAATTGTCACCATTGCACGAGAATTTGCTACCGCAGAAGGGGCTAGCGTGCACATGTCAACCGGAGTAAATATGGGCCGGCAAGGCACATTAGCCTACTGGTTGGTACAAATGCTCAGCTTGATCACAGGCAATCTTGGTCGGCGTGGCGGAAACCTATACTCACCAGGCTATTTCCCCGCAGCCACCGTTGGCCGCCCCAAAACGACGCAACCATTCTTTGAATCTACTTTTGGAGAGCTCCGAAGAATCACGGGGTCATTGCCGGGCAATTTATTAGCTGACTATATCGAATCCGGTTTGGTCAAAGGCCTAATCTGTATGTCTGGTAATCCAGTGCTTTCAATGGCCGGAGAAGAGCGCCTACAGGCGGCTTTAGCCAAGCTGGAGCTATTGGTTGTCATCGATATCTACCCTAATGCCACCTCAAGACTTGCCGACTTCATTTTACCGGCCACAGATTGGTTGGAGCGACCGGATATCAACTCAGTATCGCTGGGCTTTCAGCCCGAACCCTACGTACAATATACTGAAGCTGTGGTGCGGCCGAAATATGAGCGGAAACCCGAATGGTGGATCTTTGCTCGATTAATGCAGAGTTTGGGCCTACCCTCTGAACTGGAACAACCCGATGCAGACCCCATGCATAAACTGAACCGTCAACTTGAAAAAAGTAGCTTGTCACTTGAACAATTAAAGCAATCGCCCAGCCAAACTATCCAGCTGCCAGAGCCCGATCCAGACGAATTTTTTAGGCTCGGCGTTCAGCACCCTCAACATAAAGTCGCCTGTTACCCTGAGCTTATCGAAAAGGGAACAGCCGCTTTTGAGCGCATTTTTAAAGAGCTCCAGCAAGAGAAAGCGGACACCCTAAAACTCATTTCTTTGCGCACGAATTATATGGTCAACAGCTGGATGCATAATCTGCCTTCCTTAAAACGCAGTGTTGCACTCAACAATCCGTTACACATCAACCCAGAGGATGCACGGCGGCTGGCGTTAAGTGATGGCGACAAAGTTTCAGTAGCCACGCGCTATGGAAAAGTAGTTACTCGAATCAATTATGACGCTGATTTACGCTGCGGGGTGGTTGCCATGACCCATGGTTGGGGGCACGCCAACAATGCTCAACTCAATGTCGCTCGGAACCATCCGGGGACCAACGTGAATGCGCTCTTGCCAACCGGCCCGGGAAGTTTTGATCCGTTGAGTAATATGAGCTTTATGACAGGCATCATTGTTGAAGTTAGCGCCGCCTGATAAGACCCTTCAGGCAGCTGCAAAGATTTTTGCCTAGCCAGGAAACTGACGGGCCGCAGTCAAACCCGAGTATTTCGGCTGGTCAATGGCAACTTGGTTGGCAACGGTGGCTCGCAAATGTTCAGACAAACCCGGAGTATCTAGCGCGATCGACTCATCACGCAATCCATAGACCAAGCGCCAGCGCAACGTGTCTAGATCTTCATCTGCGCTAAACAACGCCTGCAAACGGCGATGCTCGGCTGCGCGAGCTGACGGTCCAACCTGAAAATCACGTAATACAATATCCAGCGAATTTCCCGCTACTCTGGCCAGGAAATGAGTACGGCCCGATGTCTCAGTCATGACCTCTTCGCGCAAAAAATCACGGACACTTACCAGCAGTTCATCTGCGCGCGGCATATCACTGTCAATGCTATTCGAATCTGGATCCACCAAGGAGACCGGGCCTGGCATGAGTAAGTTGACGCAGTCTATTTGGCACTCAGACGAGCGCCGGCCAATGGCGGGTCGCTCCACAGATTGGTCCGGTCCGGTGCGATAATGTTCGGCCATGCCAAGCGCGCCGATGGCCCACCAAAACGATCCGAAAACCTCCCAATACTTCACGCGCTGACGATCTACCGCTTCACCAGAGATATTTTCGTATCCTGCAAAAAGATCTTCATAGCTACCAAAACCGCCCACGGGCAGATCACTGCGGCCAAAGCGCCAAGAATTTGTGCAAATCCAACCTAAATCCCGCATCGGATCGCCAATATGAGCAACCTCCCAATCCAGCACAGCAACCACACCCTCGGGAGAGAACATCACGTTCCCATTGCGAAAGTCGTTGTGCACTAGAGCTGGCGAAAAGTCCTCTGGCGCGTTGGCTTTCAACCAACGAGCCGCGTAGTCGATCATCGGCTGGGGGGTGTTGAACAAACGATAGCGAGCCCAGGTTTGCTCCACGTAATCAGCCGGCGAAATCAAATCTAATTTTTGATCCAGTCCCGTATCGTGCAGGTCAATGGCATGTATTTTTGCCAGCACCTGGCCGCATAAATAAGCCAACTGCGGCCGGATGTTTTCTAACTCAGGTGCACGGACCACTTTTGCGCCCAGCGCAATGCCGTCCAGCCACTCCATGAGAAATCCGTCACCAAGATCGTCTTGCTTGTCGAAAATATGAAACACTTCCGGCTCAGGCACACCAACGGCTCGAGCACTCTGCATTAACAAAGCCTCCACATCCAAACCCGGGTGACCGGGCGTGGGATCTACGGTGGCGCCACCGGGCGCACGGCGCATAGCCATGACCTTCTCGCCTGAGGTGGTATTAACCTCTATTCGATAGGTTTCCTGACTCGCCCCTCCAGAGAGACGCTCCACCTTGCGCAAGGCCTGATAGTCAGGAAGCGCCCTCGCCAACATAGCGGCTACTTTGGTTTCAAGTTGCGCCATACAAGCTAACTGACTTTAACGCCTTTAGGGGCTTGTTGATTCATGAATCCGAACATATAACCCGCCACCCGGCGCATTTGGATCTCTTCGGCGCCCTCAGTAATCCGATACCGGCGGTGATGACGATAAATATGTTCAAACGGTTTATGCCGCGAATACCCAAGTCCACCATGCACCTGCATCGATCGATCAGCAGCCTCACAACAGAGCCGGTTAGACCAGTAGTTACACATTGAGACCTTATCTGAAACGGAGAAAGCACCATACTTATCCATCTGCCAAGCCGTTTTGTGCACCAACGCCCGTAACATTTCGCACTGAGTTTGCAGCTCGACGAGCGGGAACTGGATACCCTGATTCGTGGACAATTTCTTGCCGAACGGCGCCCGCTCGCCCGCATATTTTACGGCTTCGTTAATGCAGTACTGTGCGGCGCCTAAAGACGAGGCCGCCTGCCGAATACGGTTCTCATTGAAAAAATGCTGCACAATTTGTAGCCCGCGACCTTCGCCACCAAAAATAGCATCCTGTGAGACACGCACGTCTTTGAGTGAAACGGTACCGTGATCTGTCGGCATATTAAACGTCCACAGCATCTCCTCGATCTTCAGTCCTTGTGAATCCATCGGTGTTAAAAATGCTGTAATGCCCTCCCCGTCGCCGGCTTTACCGCTGGTGCGCGCCATGATCATGTCGTATTTGGCTTTGTGAATACCCGTATTCCAAGTCTTACCACCATTGATGACCCATTCGTCACCATCGCGCACGGCATGCGTTTCCATATGAGTCGCATCAGAGCCGTGCTCCGGCTCAGTGATACCAAATGCAAAACCACGACGCCCTTCTGCCAAATCATCTATCCACTCGGCTTTCTGCTGCTCAGTACCGTATTCGATCATCAACAGCAAACCCACGTTATTACCCACGATGGAATGCTCGTTTTGCAAATCGTTGTGCAAGCCAAGCCCTTTACTGGCTAGGTGCTCGCGAATGATCGCCATACCTAAATTGGTACCCCCCTGGCCACCGTATTCTTTTGACTGCGCGTAGCGATAATGGCCTGCAGCATCGGCTCGCCGTTTCGCCTCAACCAGCAAAGCCTCCCATTCTTCATTGGGCAATCCCCCGCGATCCCAATCCGTACGTGCATCTTCTCGCCGATGATCGAAAAAACGATTGTTATCATTCTGCATCTGCAAAGGCATGATTTCTTGTTCAATAAAATCGTCGAGTTCACGCAAATAATCTTGCATGTCTTGGGGAATATCAAAGTCCATCAAATATCCTTACATTGGTTTCAGGTTAAATAATAAATTCATGCGCACCACAATGCCATTTGGGCGGGAAACAGTTGCTTGCGCGCATCTGCTCCCCCAGACTAGGCTCGTCTACCTCATGCACTCTACATTGCGGTAGCGTTGGAATCATCTCCATTCTTGGCTAAGGACGCCTTCAGATCAATGAAATATCTTTGGATATCGCTAGGCTGGATCAGCGTAACACTCGGCTTCTTAGGCATATTCTTGCCTTTACTGCCCACCACCCCTTTTCTTCTGTTGGCAGCGTTTAGTTTCAGCAAAGGCTCTGAACCCCTCCATAACTGGTTGATAACTCATCCAAAACTAGGACCACCGATAGCGCATTGGAATGAGCATCGGGCCATCTCCCGAACTGTTAAAATATATGCCTCTGTGACTATGGCAGGCTTACTGCTGATCTCAGTTTTGTGGGGGGTCGCACACTGGATCATTTTGACTCAGGCAATTGTTTTGACCTGTATTTCATTCTTCTTGTGGACACAAAAAGAGCCTCCCACCCAAGAAAATCGGTAACCGGACCGCTGTATACAGTTACCGTAACCGCAATTCCCATGCATCGGCGTAGCATGGATTTACCAACGTTAACTCTGAAAGCGGCTGCGGGCGCGCAATAACGCAATCATCGGTAGCATAAACACACCGGCCGCAATAAGCCCGGCGGTCCAACCGCCGCCACGCGGATGATCAAGATTCCAGACAAACATGGCAATGACAACCTGAGCTGCATAAACCCCAGCCCAAGGCCACATCCAAGAGCGCATTTTTGCAAAGCCATAAGCACCCGCACCATAAATCAGCCAATGCAGAGGCTCTGTTGCTTTGGCCCACCAACCCGTCAATGTGAAACCAAACCAAATTTCTTCATCCTCGGCGACCGGTTTAAAAAATAAATCAAAAGGCATGTAAAGAAACGTCATATAAAGACAAAAATAAAAAATCAAATTCATCCAAACGGGACGCCGCTGCCAATCTTGTCTGACCGTTTCTAATAAGGTTTGCATCTTTTCCTCCGCTTTATGAATTTAAAGTTTCACCACTGGGTCCAGAAGTGGTCTTTGCGCCAGCAGCGCCTGCACATTTTCCATCGCCCGCAACCCCATCGCGTGGCGCGTTTCAACCGTAGCGCTGCCCATGTGTGGCAGCAATACGACTTGTTCAAGCTCCATCAGTCCCGCTGTTAGTTGCGGTTCTGCTGCATAGACATCAAGCCCCGCACCGGCGATTTGCCCCTGCTTTAACGCCTGCACCAAAGCCACTTCGTCAACAATGTCCCCTCTGGCCGTGTTAATCAAATGCGCATGCGGCCGCATTTTTTCAAACGCCTTGTGATCGATAAGGTGCCGCGTCTCAGCCTTGGCTGGACAGTGTAAACTAACAAAGTCAGCCTGTTCCAACAGTGAAGATAAGGGTAACGCCTGAGCCGACAAGCGTCGCGCCGCATCCTCATCTAAACTCGACGGGCTATTATAAATTATCTGCATACCCAAACCATGACGGGCTTTGTGCGCCAGCGCGGTACCTATGCGCCCCATCCCGATGATACCCAACTTTTTTCCTGAAACCTGCGTGCCCAAGAGATGCGTAGGCGACCACCCCAACCATTGATCCCGGCGAACTTGGCGCTCACCCATTCCAGTGCGACGAGCGCTCATCATCATTAACGTCAACGCCAATTCTGCGGTCGCATCCGTCAGCACTCCCGGCGTATTTGTCACTTGAATACCGGCGGCGGCGGCCGCTTTGATATCAATATGATTAAACCCAACCCCAAAATTTGCCAACAATTTGGCCCGCGGTTGCAAATCCGAAAAGAGTTCCCGAGGCATAAAATCAGTCACCGTTGGACAAACGACATCCGCTTCCAGCAGCGCCGCGCGCAGTGCCTCGGGACGCATAGGGGTATCCGTTGTATTCACCACCAGTTCCCCTAACTGCGCCATACGCCGCTCAATCTGCTGCGGCCATCGGCGTGTGAGTACTATCTTTGCGCGCTGTTCAAACATAGAATGCGTTCCAATATTGTTATGGCTTTCACCGTGAGCAACGCAGCCTAATCCAAGAATCAGGGCCGCGTCGATGCATCTAGCGGCGACCAATAAAGAGGTTCATATGCATTTTGATCTGACCGAAGAACAGAGCGCCATCCAGGATATGGCGCGTAAATTCACAGCGGATGAGATTACACCATTTGCCGCCGCGTGGGACGAGCATCACACATTCCCCAGAGCAACGCTTAACAAAGCCGCAGAACTCGGATTCGGCGCCATCTATGTAGGCGAAGAATTTGGCGGTATCGGTCTTTCTCGCATCGATGCGGCATTGATTATTGAAGCACTGGCCTACGGCTGCCCAAGCACTTCCGCTTTTATTTCGATTCATAACATGGCCACCTGGATGATCGATACATTTGGCAGTGATGAGGTCAGGGCCAAGTACGTCCCTAAGCTGGCAACGATGGAACATATAGCAAGCTACTGTCTCACCGAACCTGGAGCGGGGAGCGATGCTGCATCTCTAAAAACCCGGGCCGACAAAGACGGAGATGCCTACATTCTCAACGGCGGCAAAGCGTTTATTTCCGGCGGCGGCGTCAATGAAGTCTACGTGGTGATGGCGCGCACTGATCAGAATGCAAGCGCAGGCGGAATTTCTTGTTTTGTGGTCGACAAAAATACCCCCGGACTTTCCTTCGGCGGACAAGAAAAGAAAATGGGCTGGCATTCGCAACCTACAGCATCAGTCCTATTCGACGACTGCCGTATTCCCGCCAGCAACCTCATCGGAGCGCCCGGTGATGGATTCAAAATTGCCATGAAGGGCTTGGATGGAGGAAGATTAAACATCGGTGCCTGCTCTCTAGGGGGTGCCCAACGATGCTTGGATGACACCATCAGCTATGTCAAAGAACGCCGCCAGTTTGGGCAACGCATCGCCGACTTTCAGAACACTCAATTCATGCTTGCAGACATGAAAACCCAGCTAGAGGCTGCTCGGGCACTGATGTATATCGCCGCCGACAAGGTTTCCCGCGAAGCTGCGGATAAAAACCAATGGGCCGCGATGGCTAAATTGATGAGCACCGAAACCGGCTCCAAAGTCGCAAACGATGCACTGCAACTCCATGGCGGTTACGGCTACCTTATGGATTTTCCGATCGAGCGTTTTGTCCGCGACCTGCGCGTACATGAAATTCTTGAAGGAACTAATCAGATCATGAGATTTGTCATCGGCCGAGAACTCGTCGGCCAATAGCCCAATCAAACCCTAAACGAGGCCCAAACGGCCTCTGAGTTGAGCATAGAAGCTGCTCGGGGCACAAATCGGCTACGACAACCCACTCACCGGCACCAATGCGCCGTGGACTGCGCGTGCATCATCAGAGGCCAGAAAACAGATCACAGCCGCCAGATCATTGGGCGCGACCCATGCGGAAAAATCAGCGTCGGGCATATCCGCGCGGTTACGTGGCGTATCAATTAAGCTCGGAAGTACCGCGTTGACATTCACACCTCGCGCTTTCACTTCATCGCTGAGCGCTTCGGTTAACCGCATCACTGTCGATTTAGCCGCCGTATAAGCCCCCATATTCGCGTTGCCCCGAACCGCGCCCAGGGCCCCCACATTGACAATGCTACCTTGACCCGCAGCCACCATAACCGGAACCGCGGCAGCCAAGACACGCCGTAGTGTGGTCACATTAATCTGAAACAGTTCATCCCATAGCGCATCGCTGGTGGTATCTACACTCGGCCCCATGTCAAATCCACCGGCAATATTTGCAACCGCATGAACCGCGCCAATCTCTTGGAAACACGCAGCAACCGCTTGCTCATCGGTAAGGTCAATACAATAGACCCGCCCCAAGGGCGACTCAAATTCAGGCACAACATCAAGCAAAACCACCTCTGCCCCATTTGCCTTAGCCATACCGGCCACCGCCTGCCCCAACACCCCAGCGCCACCGGTCACCACCATCGTCTTGCCCTCTAGGCGCATAGCATCTTCCCTGTGTTACAAAAAGGTTGTCACTGTAAGGCGTTATTATCAACGCAGCAACATCTACCGATCAGCGCCGGCTTCATCTCGGGCGATTACTGTCCATTGCGGTTCAACTAACTTTGTTGCTGCGGGACGCGCACGCAGATGCCATCGTGTGCCTCACTTAAGCGGACTTGGCAAGCCAGTCGACTGTCTCCCGTGCGCCCCCAAGCATAAGCCAACAAATCCAATTCATCTTGGTGGGGCTTGTCCAAGGTTGCCAGCCAAGCCGGTTCGATCCAGCAGTGACAGGTACAACATGTGCAGCCGCCGCCACATTGGCCTTTAATGCCAGGAACCGCATTATCCAGAGCAACATCAAGCAATGTATCACCCGAACGAGCCCTATAAGTAGACATTGCACCATCAGGCAATATGTAGCTTACTTTCAAAATTCTCTCCAGATACCAATGGCATCTATTTTAGGCGCTCGCACTATGCAGCCGCTACCGCTAATATGTCGGGCTGCGTTTATCAAAAAGAGACACCCTTGATTATTGGACTCACAGGCGGAATTGCTTCAGGAAAATCTACCGCGGCTGAAACCCTACACAGCTGGGGCGCCTATGTCATCGACGCGGACAAACTTGGACATCGCGCATACTTAAAAGACACGGCAGCTTTCCACGCGATTGTCGATACCTTCGGCGCGGATACCGTGGGCGAGGATGGCGAGATCGATCGGCGCATTTTGGGGGGGAAAGTATTTGGTCAACCCGAAAAGTTAGAAGCCTTAACCCAGATAGTATGGCCCTCAATTAGAACAATGGCGGCTCAAGAAATTAAACTTGCGCAAGCGCAAGCGCCCGCGCGCGTTGTCGTTTTAGAGGCGGCCGTTTTACTCGAAGCAGGCTGGCAGGACCTCGTTGATATCCTATGGGTCACGGTTATCGAAAAAAATATAGCCATCAAACGCGCAACTTCGCGCGACGGGGTCGATGCCGCTGCTGTTGAAGCTCGAATTAATTCCCAATTGAGCAATGCTGAACGAACGGCCAAAGCAGATGTCGTTATTGATAATTCAGGATCATTAAACGAATTGCAAAAACAGCTGCAAACCCACTGGCTAAAACTGGAGCATAAACAAATATGATTCTCGATCTACACGCCCACTCGGTAAAATCGGACGACGGTAGAGCCAAAGTTCAGAATTATTGCCAATGGATCAAGGCTCGCAATATCGGCATCGACGGTTTCGTGTTGACGGAACATCGCCAATTTGATGATCAGTCTAATTATGACGACTTAGCCGAAAAACACGGGCTCACCATTCTAAAAGGCAGTGAGGTCGAGACCGAATATGGCCACGTATTAATTTTTGGCGTGACACCGGCGCTACAGCAAGCATTCGATTTCACCAACATTCACTTACCATTGGCTGAAGTGATTAGCGCCTGTGAGCAACACGGTGCAGTAGCCGTGCCCTGTCACCCCGGCCGCAAGAGGGTTGGTATGGCTGCACATCTAGAAACGTTCGGCGTACCTGAGGGTGTCGAAATTGTTGAGGTCTTTAATGGCGGATCTCGTGGCGATGAAGACAAGATTGCTCAGCAGCTTGCAGAGGACCAACAATATATGGGAATCGGTGGCAGCGATGCGCACATTGTCAGCCACATCGGACGCTGCGCAACAGAGTTCCCTGTTGACATTTTCTCTCAACAAGACCTCGTTTGTGCGTTGAAGACAAAAAAATTCAAAGCGATCAAACTCGCCGTGGAGGCTTAAATCTATGCCTACTGCTGACCAAGCACTGGATGTCGCCGCACTGCGTGATCAATTCTTAAATGTTGTTTTTGACAGCTATGAGCTGACATTAAGCGCCGACCGGCTAGTCGCTTATGCCACCAGCTGTGGCGAAACAGCTGCAAAGTTCACCGACCCGCAACATGCAGATTTTCAGGCTCCACCCACCATTGGTTCAAGCTTTCAACCCAAACAACGATTTCCCAAAGGTTTTCCTACCTTCCATGGGTTGGGTATGGATGCAGGCAAAGCTGTCGCGCCGGATAAACCAATGCGAGCAGGAGTCCCTATCCTTGTGCAAACCCATATGCATGATATCTATACCAAAACCGGGCGTTCCGGACGCATGATATTTTTTGTCAATCGCATGACGTTCAGCGATGAAGCCGGGATTTTGTTGGGATCTGCTGACACGAGCATCGTAATACGCGAGAAGCCTCAAACATGACTATACATACGCTCAGTGACGTTTCTTTCGGAGAGCAGTTACCAACATTTACGCCTGATACCGGCTTGCTCAACGTGAAAAAATTTGCCGTCGCCGCCGGTTGGGATGCCCCTCGTTTTACCGACCACGCTGCAGCCCGCGACCAAGGACTGCCTGGCGCAGTAATCCCGGGCATCATGAGTCAGGGTTTTTTGAGTGCCATGATTCACCATTGGGCTCCAACCGCCGACGTCAAAAAAGTGGATACGGTTTTTCGGGCACCCTGTATCGTTGATGAAATTTACAACGTTGAAGGTGTCGTCACAGACATTGATGAAGAGACGGGCGAGATCGAAATTGATCTGACCATAACCAATCAGGCAGGAGAAACGCGGGTATTTGGTACCGCCAAGGTGCTGCTTTCGCAATAAAGCCTGTGCGTCACAAATGCAGGGCAAATGAACTCAAAATTACGACAATTTTTGCCCTGTCGACGGCAAACCGCCAAAATGTCCAGCGGCATAAAGCCGCTCAATAAAGTCCGGCTCATAAGCCGACTCAGGATCCTTTCGCACCATTTTATCTAACGCATGAGCGTCTTCACCCACCAAAATTCGCCATCGACCATCACGTACACCGTCTAAAATGACGGTTGCCGCATCGGCTGCCGTCATGGGTGCTTTTTCCCGAAAATCTAACGCCCGCTGATGGAGCATTTCCCGAATATGCTCATCTGGCACATTGTCCACAGGCAACCCAGCGGCAGACATTCGCTCTCGCACCGCTTGAACTTTTGCACTATCCATCTCCAAGGGGCCTCCAATACCCAGCACCTTTGAAGTATTTAACGCAATAGAAGTACCAATATGGCCGGGCATGACAACAGAGACCTTAACGTGAGGCGCGTTTATCCGCAGATCTGTCACCAGCGCTTCGGTGAACCCCTTCACCGCAAATTTTGCTGCCGCATAGGCCGTGTGAGATACATCAGGACCAATCGTTGCCCAAAAACCGTTCACTGAGCTGGTATTGATAATATGTCCTTCTTCACTCGCCACAAGCAGGTCCATAAACGCTCGGCAGCTGTAGTAAACCCCATACCAACATACCGCAAATGTACGTTCCCACTGCTCGCGATCACCATTAACAAACTGGCCACCGCCGCCGATGCCTGCGTTATTGAACAATAGGTTAATGTGCGCCACCTCATGTTGTGTCTTAACTTCACTACAGAACTCAAGCACTTGGGATTCGTCACTGACATCACACCGGTGGGCAGTCAGTCTCTGACCTGGTTTAGGCCCCGCCAAGCGCGCCGTTTCCGCCATATTGTCGAACGAGACATCACANNACCGCCACCGGTCACTACCGCCATTTTGCCCGCAAAATCTTTCATCTAGGGCAACCTCCCAAGGTGTTATTTTTCATTTAAATCACTCAGACGCTCAAGCGTTTGAAGTTTGATTATGCCCTCTTGATACAAACCAAACAGCGCCGCCTTAACGATATGTGTGGCATCGACCTCAAAATAATCTCGCAGCCGAATGCGACTCTCGGACAAACCAAATCCGTCGGTGCCCAAGACCTCGTAGCGCCCAGGAATCCAAGGCGCCACTCTGCCAGCCAGACTTTTCATATAATCTGTAGCGGCAACAAAGACCCCACTATGCCCTGCTAACATTTGCTCTATATAGGACAACTGAGGTTCATCCGTTGGATGCAGTCGATTACGTCGTGCACAAGCCATCGCTTGGCGCTCAAGCTCGACAAAACTGGTGATACTCCAGAGCGTAACATTGAGTTGCATATCCTCAACCATACGCTTTTGCGCCTCTAGTGCTTGCTGAATGATCGGCCCACTGGCAAAGATATGCACCTGCGGCGCATCTTCGCTTGCAACACAGCGGTTAAATATATAACCGCCTTGCAACACCCCAGCGACCAACTGATCCTGCGTCAGTCCGCTCTGATCCAACACGGCAGCCATGTCAGGCTGCACGTAATTTTCGTTATAAAGCGTGAGGTAGTAAAACAGATCCTCCTGCTTTTCATACATACGCTCCAGGCCTTCACGCACGATGATGGTGATCTCAAAGCCAAAGGCAGGATCATAGCTTTTAAGATTTGGCACCGTACTAGCCAATATATGCGAGTGTCCGTCTTCATGCTGCAGCCCTTCACCGTTCAGCGTTGTGCGGCCTGCCGTTCCACCCAATAAAAAGCCTCGGCACATCATATCTGCACAGCTCCAGATCATGTCACCGACGCGTTGAAAACCGAACATCGAATAAAAAATGTAAAACGGGATCATCGGCAGGCCGTGCACTGCATAAGCACTTCCCGCGGCCATAAACGAGGCCATGGCACCTGTTTCGCAGATACCTTCTTGGAGAATCTGACCGTCAGCGGCCTCGCGGTATGGCAGCAAGCTGTCTGCGTCGACCGGGCGGTAATTTTGCCCCGATGGAGAGTAAATCCCAGCCACTTTAAAAAGACCATCCATACCAAATGTTCGCGCTTCATCGGGCACGATAGGCACAACATACCGGCCGATAGTGGGCATACGCAAGAGCGTCGACAGCAATCGCACCATGACCATGGTCGAGGACAGCGATCGCTCACCGCTGCCTTTCAAAAATTCCATGAGTTCATCAAGTTTAGGTGCCGGCAAGGTCTCGCATACCTGTCTGCGCCGGGGCACTGCCCCAGACAATGCGAGTCGACGCGAGCGCAGGTATACCATCTCCGCGGCGTCATCGTCCGGCTTATAAAAATCAGCACGTCGTGCTTGCTCAGCCGTCAGCGGAATACCCAATTCCGCTGCGAGAGCAACGCGCTCATCGGGGCCCATATTTTTGTATTGGTGGGCGGTGTTCTTTCCTTGCGCGCCCATCCCGTCGCCTTTGACCGTTTTTATCAGAATGACCGTAGGTTTCCCTTCGCTGCGTAGGGCTAAATCATAAGCCGCATAGATTTTCTTGTGGTCCTGACCGCCCCGTTTAATACTTTTAAGCTCGTCATCGGTCAGCGAGCGCATCATTTGCGCGAGCTCGGGATTACCTTCAACCCAATGTTCACGCTGAACATTTCCAGGTAATACCGAATACATCTGGTAGTCACCATCAAGGCAATCATCCATACGCTTGCGCAAGATACCGTTTGCATCCTTGGCTAACAATTCATCCCAGCCACTGCCCCAAATGACTTTCACCACATTCCAATCAGCGCCTCGAAAGGTGCGCTCAAGCTCTTGAATGATTTTTCCGTTGCCACGTACCGGGCCGTCCAAACGCTGGAGGTTGCAGTTCACTACCAATATCAGGTTATCGAGCTTCTCTCGCGAGGCAAGATTTATAGTGCCCAAAACTTCAGGTTCATCAGATTCACCATCACCGATGAAACACCATATTTTCCGCTGGCTTCTCGGCTTTAAACCTCGGTTCTCTAGGTACTTTGCAAACCGCGCCTCGTAGATGGCCGCCGGTGTCGACAAACCCATCGATGCGTTAGGCATTTCCCAAAAGCTGGGCATGCTGCGGGGGTGCGGATAGGACGATAGGCCGCCACCGTCGCCTAATTCGCGCCGATAATTTTTAAGCTGTTCAAGCGTTAAACGCCCCTCTAGCCAAGCACGCGCGTAGATTCCCGGTGCGGCGTGAGGCTGCGGTAAAATCATGTCGGGGTCATTGCCGTCATCGAATCCCTGAAAGAAATGGTTGAACCCAACTTCCATCAGCGTTGCACAGGACGCGTACGTCGCAATATGCCCGCCCAAACCCTCGCCACTGTCTTGACCTTGCAAAACCATGGCGGCTGCGTTCCAGCGAATCAATTGTTCTACGCGCTTTTCCACCGAAATATCACCAGGATAGGCCGGCTGTGCCGAAGGCAAGATGGTATTCACATAGGGAGTATTTAGGGTCGCCTCCTCTATCGGTACGCTCAAACTCAGCGCATGATTCTGGAGGGCTCGCAAAATCTCACGAGCGCCTGCATCCCCAAATTCGGTGTGTATCGCATCGAGGGATTCCATCCACTCAACTTTGTCGTCCACCAAAGCAAGTGCGAGTTGATTGAGGTCTTCCATGCTGGTCCTTATATTTTCATCCTGTCGCAGATTGCGCCAGCTGCTCGCGAATGCGCTCGGCATGTTCGTTAAGCACCGCGAAATCTGCCATTTCACGCGCGTGCATGCCCATTTCCAATCCCTCGTAGCGAGGCATAATATGGAAGTGCAAGTGAAATACGGTCTGCCCTGCTGCTGGGCCATTGAGTTGAGCAATCATAATGCCGGGTGCGCTGAACGCCTGTTTCACAGCACCCGACACCCGCTGCACCGTCGCCATAGTCTGGGCCAAAGACACCACGGGCAGTTCATGCAGATCAACTGCTGCAAACTTGGGGATCACCAAGGTGTGACCCGCTATTTGAGGCATAACGTCCATAAAGGCCAGGGTATGGTCGTCTTCAAACACTTTGAACGCGGGCGCTTCGCCGCGCAGTATCTTGGCAAATATATTGTTGTTGTCGTAGGCCATATCAGCAGAACCGCCAACCAAAAGTCGACTCATGCACTACCTCGCTCCGCCGCTCGGAGCTCATGCCAACCCAACCGACCCACTGCGACCGGTGTTCTGCCTCTATCGTGTAAACCACTGCGACCCCTTGTCAATTGCGATACGCGAGTGTGGCGCAAATTGAATTGGCTTCCAAGCCAGTGAGCACCGCAGCGGCACACTTTTCTAGATCAAAGCCTTGTCCTTGCGTCTAACCGGCGTGCATGCTCTGCGAAATCACTGCAAAACCATCCGTCGCCTCCAGACGCTTGCCCACAACCGCTTGATACTCGGGCGAGTTATACCAAGCTTTAGCCGCTTCAGTGGATTCAAACTTAATAATCACCGTTTGGGGGCCAGGAGGGGTTCCCTCAACGGTCTCTGCTGCAACATCAAAAGCCACCAGTTCAGCCCCTGAAGCCTGAATCGTGGGTCCAGCACCGGCTTGATATTCGCGATACAGATCTGGGTTTTTCACTACATACTGAGCAATAAAATATGCCGCCATGTCTTCTTTCCTATTGTGGTTTAGCTAAGTCCGCCTCTAGTTTCGCATAATTTAGGTGCGGGTATCGAGCCAATCGCGAACCTCCTGTGTATGTTGTCCAAGCGTCGGCACGCTACCCCCCAACGTTGAGTAACGCCCGGGCACAATCGGCAGTTCAATCGTTTGCTCACCAACCGCTATATCCGCCACCCGAAAATCCGGATGTGATTTCAACTCTTCAACCGCATGCAGCGGCGCAAAAGCCACGTCTGCTTGGTTAAGACGGGTCTCAATTACCGCGAACTCAAACCCGCCAAAGGCCTTGGCAATACGCCCATCTACTAGGCTACGGTGTGCAACGCGACCTTCATTGCTGTCAAACCGGGGATCTACAAGCAGATCATCTAAGTGCATCCCGGTTAAACACAGCCGATGCCATTCAGCTTCATTTTGGATCGACAATACAAACTCAACGCCGTCAGCACTGGCAAAAACACCATAAGGGCATATACCCGGGTGCGCCAAACCGATCCGCTGAGGCGCGGCATTTGCATACCTGTCCAGCAAATAGGGCACTGCCATCCACTGCGCAACTGCATCAAACAGGGCCACATCAATGGCCTCCCCCCGGCCGCTCAAATTCCTGGCCAACACAGCTTCCAGAACGGCCTCATAGGCAAACATACCGGTCGCCAGATCCACTAAGGAAACCCCAACTCGTCCTGCGGCGTGCGGAGATCCTGTGATATCAGCCAAACCAGATTCCGCCTGCATCAAAAGATCATATGCTTTGCGATCTGCGCCGGGTCCACTAGGGTGAAAGCCAGAAATCGAAACCGAGATTAGCTGCGGAAGATCGCGGTGCAATCGAGCCAGGTCGATACCCAATTTAATCAGCGCACCGGGTTTTAGATTTTGCACAAATACATCACAACGCATGATCAAACGAATAAGCAAATCCTTGTCGGCAGCCTCCCGCAAATCTAAAACTACCGATTTTTTACCGGCATTCAACCAGACAAAATAAGCACTCTGACCGGCCACTGCTGAATCATAAAATCGCGCAAAATCTCCTTCAGGCCGCTCTATCTTGAATACCTGAGCACCAGCTAAAGCTAACCTTGAAGTGCATAACGGCGCCGCTACGGCTTGTTCTAGAGAAACCACGTTGAGTCCCTTGAGTGGATCCAATTGAAAACCCCTCTTGTGTGTCAAAAAACCGGCAACCCATGCTTGCTCTTAAAAGGCGCAATCAATTCAGCAAAAAAAAGGAGGCCCCACAGGCCCCCTTTTCAACTGCCCATCGCCTAGGATCAACCTGCCGCGTTGTAACCCATGATGGCCTTAGTTTCGAGAAACTCATCAAGTCCGTGTGCACCCCATTCACGGCCGTTACCTGACTGTTTATAGCCACCAAAAGGCGCGTTGTTGTCCACAGATGCCCCATTTAAATGCACGTTTCCTGTCCGAATCTGGCGCGCCATACGCTTTGCTCGCTCAGGATCTGCAGATGAAATATAGCCACTGAGTCCATAGGGTGTATCGTTGGCAATTCTTACAGCATCGTCATCGTCAAGGTAACCAATCAATGATAGCACCGGACCAAAAATCTCTTCCTGGGCGATGCTCATATCGTTGGTGACATGCGAAAACACGGTGGGTTTAACATAGTAGCCGGCGTTGAGGCCGTCGGGGCGACCAGTGCCACCCGTTTCTAACGTTGCTCCCTCGTCAATGCCTTTTTGAATCAACGCTTGAATTTTATCAAACTGAACCTCAGAAACGACTGGGCCAATGGTTGTACCTTCCGCTGCCGGATCACCCACCTTAACTTTTTCCGCCGCCGCCTTCGCAATTGCAGCCGCTTCATCCATCCGCGCCGTCGGCACCAGCATACGTGTCGGTGCATTACAGGATTGGCCTGAGTTCATGCACATGCCAAAGACATCACGGGAAATAGATTTGGCAAAATCTGCGTCGTCTAAAATAATATTGGCTGACTTACCACCAAGTTCTTGAGCAACGCGCTTCACCGTTGATGCCGCATTTTTCGCCACCTCAATGCCGGCACGCGTGGATCCCGTAAAGGAAACCATGTCAACACTCGGATGCGAAGACATCCGCGCGCCAACATTGGGTCCGTCGCCGTTAATCAAGTTAAAAACACCCGGTGGAACGCCAGCTGCGTCCAGCACTTCTGCAAAAAGGATTGCGTTAAACGGAGAGACTTCGGAAGGCTTGAGGACCATCGTACATCCAGCAGCCAGCGCTGGAGCCACTTTGCAGGCAATCTGATTGATCGGCCAGTTCCAAGGAGTGATTAACGCGCAGACGCCTGCTGGCTCGCGAATGATATGTGAAGTCCCAAGATCTTCCTCAAATGCAAAATCCTTTAATACCTGCAAAGTGGTCATAAAATGACCAATACCCGATGGCGCCTGAGCCGCATTTGCAAGGCCCAGTGGCGCGCCCATTTCCTGACTGATCGTCGCGGCCACATCACCCATGCGCTCGCTGTATTTCGCAATGATGGCCTCTAGAAGCGCAATACGCTCTTCGCGGCTGGTCTGGGAATAGGTTTCAAAAGCCGCTGCTGCTGCCGCAACCGCTCGGTTCACGTCCTCCTCGCCACCCATAGCAATTTTGCCAATAGGCAACTCGGTCGCTGGATTAATGACGTCCAGCGTCTGTGTTGTTGAAGGATCAACCCATTCACCATTAATGTAAAATTTGAGTTCGTTACTCACGTTTATAAGTCCTCGCTTGCCTAATGAAAAAACTGTAATCCGTACCAGCCCTTAGAATAACTGGATGTGTGGCATTTACAAACAGGTAGCGTAAAACTGGGCCTACTCATCTTGCAACCGTTGCGGCAGAATATGCCACACTGTTAACCATCTTCCACTGGAGCACCATGAAAGGCACCGTACACTACGAGCTGCGCGGCAATATCGCGCTGATGACCATTGACAACCCCCCGGTCAATCCGCTGTCCTCTGGCGTTCGCCAAGGATTGAGCGACGGTTTAGATAAAGCAATGGCTGATGCGCAAGTTGAGGCCATCGTCTTGACTGGAGCTGGCCGGGCCTTTATCGCCGGCGCCGATATCTCAGAATTCGGCGGTGCTGCCAAGGGACCCAGTCTTCACGATTGCCTTCAGGCCATGGACAACAGCGTTAAACCCATCGTCGCTGCCATAAATGGCACCGCTTTTGGCGGTGGATTGGAAGTCGCTCTTTGCTGTCATTACCGAGTCATTGCGCCAAGTGCACCCGTCGGTCTGCCTGAGGTCAAACTCGGTTTGCTGCCCGGCGCTGGGGGCACACAGCGCCTGCCACGATTGATCGGCGCCGAAAAAGCCCTTGAATTCATTCTTTCCGGCGATCCAATCCCCGGTCCGGCTGCACATACCATGGGTATCGCGGACGCTGTAGCCGACGGCGACGTCGTCACCAGCGCAATCTCCTTCGCACAGGATCTGATTGCTCGGGGCGCCCCTATCAGGCGCATACGTGACGAACAGACTTTGTTAGAGGCGGACCGCGGACGAACGGATTTATTTGAAAATGCCCGCAAAACCTCTGCCCGAAAAATGCGCAAACGATTCGCGCCAGAAATGATCATTCAGTGCGTGGAAGCAGCGGTGAATTTGGGCGACTTTGACGCCGGCATGGCCGTAGAGGCCAAATGCTTTGCGCAGTGCCTGCGGCACCCCCAGCGCGAAGCCCTAATCCATATGTTTTTCGCTGAACGAGAAGTTGCCAAAATTCCTGATGTGCCCCGAGACACGGCTACCACCGAAATCAATCAGGCAGGTGTGATCGGATGCGGCACGATGGGCGGCGGGATCACGATGTCTTTTCTAAATGTTGGTATACCCGTCACCGTTTTGGAGCTGGACCAAACGGCACTGGATCGAGGCATGGGTGTGATCAAGCGAAACTATGACATCCAGGTGCAGCGCGGGCGCATGACTGCAGGTCAAGTTGATGAGCGAATGGGCCTGCTACGCGGGACCACCCAATTCGAGGATTTAGGTAAAGCCGATGTCATCATCGAGGCTATCTACGAAAATATCGATGTCAAAGTCGATACCTTCAAAAAAATGGAGGCTGTCGGAAAACCAGGCGCAATCCTTGCGTCGAACACCTCCGGCCTTGATATAGACAAAATGGCCCAGGCCACCACGCGGCCTGAATCGGTTATCGGCCTGCACTTTTTCAGCCCAGCTAATGTCATGCGTCTACTTGAGGTTGTTCGTGGTACCCAGACCAGTAAAGAGACCATCGCAACAGCGATGAAGTTAGGCAAGCAGCTGAAAAAAATTGCGGTATTATCCGGCAATGCGCCCGGCTTTATCGGCAACCGTATGCTGGCCGGGTATACCCGCCAGGCCGGCGAAATCATCTTGCAGGGCGCCACACCTTATCAGGTTGACAACGCATTACTGGCCTTCGGCATGCCCATGGGGCCCTTTCAAATGAACGATCTGGTTGGTTTAGATTTAGGCTGGCGCGCTCGAAAGTTGGCGGGCATGAAGCCAGAAGATGTACCCATCACCGCAAGAGTGGCCGACAAGCTCTGTGAACTTGAGCGTTTTGGTCAAAAGACCAATCGCGGATTTTATGTCTATCCGGAGGGCAGCCGTGCAGGCCGCGCCGACCCTGAAGTTGTGAATATTGTTGAGCAAACGTCTGCTGAACTTGGCATTACGCGCCAAGACATCGATGACGAAGAAGTACTCAAACGATGTCTTTACCCGCTCATCAATGAGGGCGCACGCATTCTCGAAGACGGCATTGCAATACGGCCTTGTGATATCGATATTGTTTATATCAACGGTTACGGTTTTCCCGAAGTAACCGGCGGACCCATGTTTTGGGCGGACCAAATAGGCCTGGATAATATCCTCACCGACATCAAGGCTTTTCAGGCGCAATATGGCGGCGATATTTGGCAACCCGCACCGCTATTGGAGCGTTTAGTCGAACAAGGTAAATCCTTCGCTAGCTTGCAAAGCTAACGGCAGGTTGACGCCGTCTTGATCAGCAGCACGCTACCGGCACGCAGTCCTAGCGTGCTGCTGTTGCCATTGGCAGCCAGCCTGTTTTTTTTATCGTCATTAGCGACCGCACATGGGGTAGCCGATGCAGATGCGGGCTTTTTGCAACAACAGACAGGGTTTCAATTCTGGCCCTATTTCTACCTTGGCGCTAAACACATGGTCACAGGGTACGACCACCTGTTGTTCCTTACTGGCGTCATTTTCTTATTGTACGCACTGCGTGACGTAGTCGTTTACGCCACCCTTTTTGCAGTCGGACACAGCCTCACATTATTGGCCGGCGTGTGGTTCGAAATTCCGGCTAACCCCTATCTGATTGACGCCATCATCGGTCTAACCGTCGTTTATAAAGCCTTTGAAAACCTTGGCGGCTTTTCATCTATGGGGATCAATATCAATACTAAATTTGCCGTTTGGGTGTTTGGTTTAGTACACGGCTTTGGACTGGCAACCAAGCTGCAGGCGCTATCCTTATCCCAGGAGGGTTTATTAGGTAATCTTATCGCTTTCAATTTAGGCGTTGAAGCCGGTCAATTGATCGCATTGATGGGGATTGGCACGTTAACATTATGCTGGCGTCACGTTGCCCAATTTGAATCGCAGGCATGGGTCATCAATACACTGCTGATGACCGGCGGATTTATACTCACCGGTCATCAATTAGCGGGCTACTATTTGCACGGCGGCTAAATCAACTGAGCAACCACCCGCCATCAACATCAATTGTTGTACCGGTCACAAAATTGTTTTGCACCACAAATAATATTCCCTGTGCCACCTCATGCGCGGTCCCCGGCCTCGGGATGAGATGGTTTGCCGTAAAACCACCCAATACTTTGTCGCGTTGCTGGACATCAGGACCAAACATGGGCGTAGAGATGATACCGGGAGAGACCACGTTGATTCGCAGTGGCGCTAATTCAACCGCCACTGCTCTGACGAACTGCTCCACGGCCCCTCCAACACTGGCCAGCGCAGTTTGGCCGGCGCGAGCCCGGCGCGCGGGCGACCCACTGACTAGCACCATACATCCGCCTTCTCGAAGATGAGCAGCGCCCAGATGAACACAATTGGTATAACCCCAAAGTTTGTCGAAGGAACCCTGATAAGCATCCAGATCCATTTGTAAGAAAGGACCCGAAGCGCGCTCTCCGCCTGTCGCCGCACTGATCAAAATATCAAACGGTGCCTGCGCGGCAAATAGTGCTGTTAATGCCGCCCGATCACGAACGTCACAAGCTGCCAGTGTGAGGCCGTCGGTTTCTTCGCCTTTGCTGGGATTTCGACTCACCGCAATAACCTCGGCGCCGGCGTCTCTAAGTTGAATCGACGCCGCCAATCCGATCCCAGACGTGCCACCAAAGACCAGCGCTTTTTTTCCTCGCAACTCCATAACAACTCTCTTAGCTTTAAAACCCCATTTGATCAGACTCACCGTGGACATGTCATCTTCTTCTGCGCCTCGGTACAATGACCACCGCATCCCCGCAGGACCAAAACATGTATCCAACTGCCCCCCTTTACGAATCGCTAGCACGTCTTCAAAGCCGAAGGTCAGTGAAAGCCATGCATCTTCAAGAGCCAGCACCGTCAAACACTGACTTAGAACAGATTTTACAAACCGCGATCCGCGTCCCCGATCACGGTAAACTGGGTCCTTGGCGATTTATTCGTTTTACCGGTCAGTCTAGAGCCGCTTTTGGAGAGCTATTGGCGCAACGCTATGGTGAACTGAATCCCGACGCATCGGCTCAAAACAAAACTTTTGAACGCAACAGATTGCTCCGCGCGCCTGCCGTAATAGCGGTCATCGCGCACATCAAAGCGCCCCACAAAATCCCCCAGTGGGAACAGCAACTTTCTGTCGGTGCTGCTTGCCAGAACATGTTGGTGGCGGCCTGTCTGCTAGGCTATGGCGCACAGTGGCTAACCGAATGGTATGCCTATGACCACGTCATCGATCAGGCGCTAGGGCTAGCTGACAACGAACGAGTCGCAGGCTACATCTACATTGGTGCCGCAGAAACTCAGCCTCCAGAGCGTGTACGGCCAAAATTAGAAGACGTATTATCTGACTGGCAACTGCCGTAGAATTCAACAAATTCAAACATTCATTGAGGATATAAGTATGCATGACGTAGTAATAGTCGACGCGGCTCGCTCTCCGGTAGGAAAGAAAAACGGCGGCCTGGGAGGCGCGCATCCAACCGATGTACTCGGGACGGTGATGATGCAACTCTTAAAACGCAATGATTTAGCCTCAAACGCTGTTGATCAAGTTGTTGGAGGGGTCATCAACAAAGTCGCCGCACAAGGCATGAATGTCACACGTACCGCTTGGCTGGCGCATGGCGGGGCTGAGACAACGCCCTGTATCACCATCGATTCACAATGTGGATCGTCTCAGCAATCTACCACTTTGGCACATAGTATCTTGGCCGCGGGACACGCCGAGGTCGTCATGGCCGTGGGCGTCGAGAATATGACGCGCCTACCCATCGGTTCAGACGCCGTTGGTCGAGAGGCCAAAATGGGTAAACCTATTTCCAAAAGCTATTTTGAAAATCACGAATTCATCAGTCAATTTGAAGGCGCTGAACGTATTGCAGAGAAATATCAGGTCACTCGCCAAGATGCTGACGCCTTTGGACTACAATCACAACAACGCGCAAAAAGAGCCATCGATGCGGGACTATTTGACAGTCAAATTATTCCTATGGATGCTCCGATCATGGATGAGACCTTCCAAAAAACAGGTCAGACCACAACCATCAGTCGAGACGAAGTACCACGTGAAACCAGTCTCGAGGCGCTGGCGGGGCTGAAGCCCGTTGCTCGCGAAGATGGCATTCATACCGCCGGCACCTCTTCGCAAATTGCTGACGGAGCTGCGGCTGTATTGATGATGACAGCAGCCAAAGCAGAAGCGCTCGGGCTGAAGCCTTTAGCCACAATCAAGGCCTCGACGCTGGTAGGCTGTGATCCCGTACTGATGCTGGAAGGACCTATCCCGGCCACTGAAAAATTGCTCCAGATGTCGGAGTTGTCCATTGACGATATCGACGTGTTTGAAATCAACGAAGCGTTTGCATCCGTAGTGCTCTCGTGGGCCAAAACGGTGGGAGCTGATATGGCCAAGGTGAATCCAAACGGCGGGGCGATATCTTTAGGCCATCCATTGGGGGCGACCGGCTGTTTTCTGATCACCAAAGCGGTGCACGAATTGGTCCGCACCGATGGGCGCTATGGCATTATTTCAATGTGCTGCGGCGGAGGTCTCGGCACCGGGACGCTGATAGAACGAGTCGCATAACCTGAATTTTATCGCCGCTGTGCAAGTCAGCTTGTCAAGGCTGGCTTGCACACCCAAGCGGTGCATCGCCTGTAACGCCCAAATCCATTATCTCTAGATATAATCATCGCGCTGACTTGTTTTCAGAATTGGCGTTTGTATTCACCGGCGCGAGAGTATGTGATCGACTCTTTGAAGTAACCTGAAGTTTGTAACCGCACGGTCACGGTTTCCTGTGACCGATTTTCCCAGAACCAACCATGAATACCCGCAAAAGGCGCCACGTAAGTGCCATGCTGTGCAGAGGAGCGACCGATCATAAGGCTTACAGCATCCTCTGGATCCGACCCCGCTTGTTCACTGTGGAAGTCAAATACCACCTCGCCTTCAGCCTGCCAGCCGAAAATAATCGCCTGACCCTGTGCCAATAGGTATTTATATTCGATTGACTCAAACGGCCCCAATGGAAACTCAATGGTATCGCTGCGGTATTCATTGGATTCTTGCGACAAGGCGCTCAGCGCATCAGTGGACATACCTTGAATGCCCAAACGCGCACCAATACCTGTCGGGTCGTACCCGTACTCAGCCGGCAGTACAAAGCTGGCCAATACCAAAACCGCCGCCACGGTGCTGATGGTTAAGGCAAGCCTAATCCTACGAGGAGCGCCTGACATAATGGCTAAGGGGTAACCGTTGGCTGGTTTTGAATGTATCGATTATGGCACGCTAAACAAGCACTATAAAGATTCGCTCCAGCCTGAAACAACGCGTCAGCGTCTTTTGCCTGAGCCGCCTCGCGCGCCGACAGGGCCGCAGCGGTGACCCCGGCCGCATAGTCCTTCCAGTCTGGTTCATCAACAAGATAGCCAGGCATAACCATTAAATTACCACCTTCGGCAACCACCGTGGCCGCATCACGCACACGATCCCAGCCTGCTTGATCAACAGGTTGTAAATCTTCCTCCCCGTCAACCGTCAGCACATACCCTGCATTGTCCCACAAGACGTCCGCAGCAGGCTCTAAATACCAAGTCATAAATTCGAAGGTGGTTGAGGTCACCTGAGTTTGCGCAATCGTCGATTCAACAGTCTTTTCGCATCCGGCCATGCCTGCAAATACAAACGCAACGGCCAAGCCTCTGCGCCAGGCTGATATAATATTCTGCATAACTACTCCAATTGTTTGCGGCAAGCCGAACGCGATTGAGCTTAGCATATTCAGGCGAATTCAGCCGATCAGGCGAAGCCAACGTTTGAAGATACCGGCAACCGTCGGCGTAAACCGAGTGCGCGTGTAGGCATCCGCCAAGCGTTTCAAATATTCTGATCTTGTCGGATAAGAAAATAGTGTTTTACCTGCTGCGCTCAAACCCACCCCCTGGCTCATCAGTAAACACAGCGGAGCTATCTGTTCTCCTGCATCGTGGCCTACTAATGTCGCGCCTAAAATTTTGTCTGTGCCTTTTTGCAGATAAACGCGCGCAAATCCAGCGCCATCTATTGCCGCGCGTCCTCGGTCCAATTCGGCAAAATCAAATTCATGGACATCATAAACAAGGCCCTTACGTTTCAATTCCGCGGCATTATCTCCAACAGAGGCGACCTCAGGTTTCGTATAGGTGCAGTGGGGCACAATGAGGCGGTCAACCCTCGCCGTTGGCGCAAATAAGGCGTTTTGCACCACAGCGCGTGCTTGTGCATCGGCATGGTGGGTAAACTGTTGCACCGAGGTACAGTCTCCAGCCGCATAAATGGTTTTATTGGTCGTGCGCAGCTTCGCATCGGTAACAATCAATCCGCGAGGAGTCAGACCTACACCCACCGCGCCTAGGTTCAGCGATTCTGTATTCGCGCGGCGCCCCATTGACACCAGTATTTTTTCGGCGGTGTGGACGGCAACTCCGGCTGAAACTTCAAATCCGGCGGCCACAACCCGGACCCGTTCAACACCACTACCTAGATGCAACTTAACGCCTGCAGCAGCCAAGGCCAACTGCACCGCTTGACTGGCATCACCGTCTTCCAGTGGTAACACGCGATCGGCCAGCTCAAATAAGTGCACCTGCACACCAAGACGAGCAAAGACTAACGCCAGTTCACAGCCAATCGCTCCGGCACCTAAGATAGCAAGGCTGGCAGGGGCTTGAGTCAAATCAAACACAGTCTCGTTGGTCAGCGGATGCGCTTCTCGCAAGCCAGGAATCGCCGGTACATCAGCTCGAGCACCGGTGCAAATAACTGTTCGACGGGCATGCAATACAGCGTTACCAACGCATAGATTACCTGTCGTGTTGAAAGACGCCTCCCCCATAAATACATCCACCCCGGCATCACGGTAACGGTCAACAGAATCATGTGGCGCAATACCCGCGCGCACTTCACGCAGCCAACTAAAAGCGTCAGAGAAATCTCCGCCGGGGAACGTTGAGGTATATTCCAGCAGCGCTTTACTGGGGATGCATCCCACGTTCAAACAGTCCCCGCCCATCCGGTGTCGTTCGACAAGAGCCACCTTCGCACCGAGACCCGCAGCGCTGATGGCGGTGATTAATCCGGCTGGACCGGCTCCGATGACTACCAGATGGTAACGACCTTGAGGCTTTGGATTTTGATACTGATCCGGGCTCACGGCAGCGGCCGTTATTGCGTCGAATTGATCCCCAGGGTAATTCATACAGCGGCCTCGTCTAATTTTTCACGCAACGCCCGCGTTGCAATTCTAGATATCACCACCGTCAATATCAGGGTAGCTAGCAGTCCAACATATAAGAGGGTATTGCCGATTGGCGAGGACCCAACGTCGCCTGCGAGTAAACTGGCCAAATCCGAGGCAATAGACCCCAAATAAACATAGAGCAGGGTCGCCGGCATCATGCCAATCCACGACAGCCCAACAAATGTCCAAAACGGCACCGCCGTTAAACTTAAACCGTAATTCAACAAATTAAATGGAAACAGTGGCGACAATCGGGTCAAAAAAACAATCATCGCTCCCCGTTCTGCCACTGCCTTATCTAACGCCGCAAATCGTGGCATTTCCAGCAATTTTTGCGCGACCCATTCGCGGGCGAAAAATCGTCCCACTAAAAACGCACACGCAGCGCCCGCCACACTCGAAAAGGAGACGACGGCAAATCCGTAACCCAACCCAAACAAAAATCCCGCCCCTAGGGTGAGAAGACTGCCTGGCAGCAACAAAACAGTAGCGCCTATATAAATGCCTGCAAACACCACCCATGAGACCTCAGGGTGGTTTTGTATCCATGTAAATAGGCTATTGAGCCACTCAAGTAAGGGCAAAAAATAAGCCGTCACTATCAGTATCAGTAGCATGAATAGAAAGATTGCGGGCTTTTTCATCACAGAGCCTGCGCCATTTCTCGCAGCACAAACTTTTGCACTTTCCCGGTGGAGGTTGTAGGCAACTTCACAAATGCGACATATTTAGGCACCTTAAATTTCGCCAAATGTTCTCGGCAATAGTCCCTGATTTCGGCCTCACTCAGGGTTTCATCGGGCCGTAGGGTAACAAATGCACAGGGCGTTTCGCCCCATTTGGCGTCC
Organism: Gammaproteobacteria bacterium UBA4421; assembly: GCA_002389675.1. Lineage (GTDB taxonomy): Bacteria > Pseudomonadota > Gammaproteobacteria > Pseudomonadales > Azotimanducaceae > UBA4421. The sequence goes on along the minus strand of DGQF01000010.1, from coordinate 73,688 downwards.
GTTTTGGCCACCACAGCCGCTTCTAAGACGGCCGGATGCCTGTAGAGCAAGTCTTCTATTTCAATGCTCGAGATATTTTCTCCACCAGAGATAATGATGTCTTTTGACCGGTCTTTGATTTGAATGTACCCATCTGCATGCCAAACCGCTAAATCGCCAGAATGAAACCAGCCGCCAGCAAAAGATTCAGCTGTTGCAGCCGGGTTTTTCAGATACCCCTTCATGACGTTATTGCCCCGCATCATGACCTCGCCTAACGTCTCTCCATCTTGCGGGACAGGAATCATCGTTTCTGGGTCTGCCACCATTAAGCCTTCAAGCATTGGCCCGCCCACGCCCTGTCGAGACTTCAGCCGTGCTTGCTCATCTATGCCCAAATGATCCCACAACTCGCCTTGCCAAGCGCATAACGTAACTGGTCCATAGGTCTCCGTTAGACCATAAACGTGCGTCACTTCGACACCCAGACTCTGCATTCCAGCAAGAATGGCAGGCGGCGGCGCAGCTCCAGCGGTCATCACTCGCACCTCATGCTGAATTAATTGTTTCAAATTCCCAGAGGCGCTGAGCAGGGTATTCAACACCACCGGAGCGCCGCAGAAATGGGTAACATGATGCTTCGAAATTGCCTCGAATACAGCCTTTGGGCGGACCTGGCGTAAACAAATACTGGTGCCCGCATTGACCGCCAGGGTCCAAGGGAAACACCAGCCATTACAATGAAACATGGGCAGGGTCCAAAGATAGACCGGGTGATCACCCATATTCCAGGTCAGTGCGTTGGATACGGCGTTGAGGTAGGCCCCGCGATGGTGAGAAACCACTCCTTTGGGATTCCCAGTGGTCCCCGACGTGTAGCTCAACGCAATAGCATCCCACTCATCAACGGGCAAAAAAGCCAGCGCGTCGTAAGGCATCCCGATCTGATCAGCCTCGCCCTGCCCCTCTGCAATTAGGGTATCCCATGTATCGCTACTGACGAGACTCCCGTCAGCCAACTGCAGATCGTCAATGCTAATCACCTGCAGCGCATCGGCCGGCACCTGTTTGAGTGCAGCCGCCGCGAGTTCACCAAATTCTTTGTCGACCACGAACATTTTCGCTTCACCATGATCCAAACTGAACGCTATCGTTGTTGGGTCTAGGCGAATGTTGATAGCGTTCAGGACGCCACCGCACATGGGCACGGCAAAATGCGCTTCAAACATTTCCGGTATGTTTGCACTGAGAATTGCCACCGTATCCCCTCGCTGGATACCGCGTGCCTTAAGAGCACAGGCGACGGCGACAGATCGATGCCAGACTTCCCGCCAGGTCAACGTTCTATCACCATGAACCAGCGCAATCTTTTGCGGATAGATTTGCGCCGCGCGGCGCAGAAAAGATACCGGCGACAGTACGGTGAAATTCGCTTCATTCTGATCTAACGACTCGTCAAATATACCCACAAAACCTCCTTGAGAAATATTTTGATTTGAATCAGACACGTGGCAACAGTTGCCGGTCACTCACACTGGCATGCCGCGCGGCAGATGTCTCAACCGCCTTGCGGGTGGTTAGATCCATACGCACCGCCACGGCTTCCGCCGAAACACACAGAGTCCCTCTATCAAGATCAAAGATCATATGAGCAAAGTTGTACACTTTGGCGCCAAAGTGCAGCAGTCCGGACTGAATCGAATAGCGTGCACCTAAAATCAAGGGCTGATGATAGCGAATCCGAAATTCTAGCACAGCACCGCCCTCGGGCGTCTCCTGAGTAAAGCTACCCGCCAGCAATTTGCCCCATAAATGGGGCATCCCATCTGAGATCACTCCCATATAATGGTGTATTTTAAGTGCGCCCCGTGCATGGCACAGCTCGTTCCCGACAACACCAAGGCCCACACATTCGAATCCACAGTGCTGAAGCTCTTGATGGGCGAGATCCACATAGGGGACGTTGACATCTACAATGCCCTTGCTCTGAGCGTAGAGCGGTAATGCCAGCAACGACCAATCTTTCAACCTAGCATTAATGTCGTCGATGCCGAGCTGCAATCGATGAACGCAGGTGGACAGCACTTGGTCTTGGCTGCGCAACTCGGTCAGAATTTCAATTTGTGCACCACTCATCCCGACAAGTGCTGAGTAGCCCGACAGAGGTGCAGCAATACGCGCTTCACGTATAAATCTCAGATGTTGCAGTTCTACCCGACTCAAGACGGTGTTTGGTTCGATTTGAACCCCAAGAAAACCCAGTGCGCCAATGAGTGCCTGCCCATGTTTTTCAACATAAAAGCGCACATTGAGATGGTCATTTTCATCACATTCCCAGCGGTTAACGCTGCCGCGATAACAGCTGAGCATTACTGCACCACCAATCCCGTCAACAAAATGATAAATAACGCCGGCACCACGGCAAAACGCATCAAAAGATGCCAAAGCGCGAAAAGACGGGGGCTCGATATATTAAGTTCATCTTTAGCTTCGGAGGATTGGATAAACCAACCGGCAAATAGGGCAATTAAAAAACCGCCTAGAGGCAGCATGAATTGATCCGGAAGATACGACATTAACCAGTTCATGCTATAGCCAAATAACGTAACGTCCTGCCACAGGTTATAGCTCAATACACTGGTCATGGCCGCAGCTGCCATAACACCCATCAATACCACCAAACTCCTGATACGGCGCAGCTTAAATCGCTCACCCACCCATGCGACCAGTGGCTCGCACAATCCAACCAGCGAAGAAAGCGCGGCTAAGCCCAGCAGCAGAAAAAACAACACCGCCACCAATCCTCCCGCAGGCATTTGTGCGAAGGCTATCGGCAACGTCTGGAAGATGAGACCAGCGCCCCCGGCTGGGTCGAGTTGATGATGAAATACCATCGGAAAAATCACTAAGCCCGCGATAAGCGCGACTGAAGTATCAATCAGCGCTACCACCACGGCACTGGTTGCGATAGATATATGCGGGGGCAAATAGGCGCCATACATCATCATCGCGCCCATGCCCACGCCGATACTAAAAAAAGCATGACCCACAGCCGTGAGCACGGTCGCGGGGGTAACTTTCGAAAAATCAGCGCTAAACAGGTAATCCAATGTTTCTGGCATACCGCCCATAAAAACGTTATGCACCACCAGACTGAGCAGCAGCAATATCAACAGCGGCATCAGACATTTCGCCGCACGCTCAATGCCCTTCGCCACGCCGCCTGCAATAATGCAACCCGTTATCACAAGCGGCAACGCGCCCCAAAACATCAGTGCAGGAATGTCTGCCAGCAACGCATTAAAATAATCCGGTGAAGTTGCAACATCCAGTTGGTCCAATCCGCCCCATAGAGCCTCAAACAAATAGAACAGCACCCACCCCGTTACCACCGTATATACTGCGGCAATTGCAAATCCGGTAAGCAGGTTGAGATAACCCAACCATGCCCAAGAAGGGCTGCGCTTGCTGGCCAAGGCGACCTCGCGCATTGACATTGGCGGCGTCGCGCCTCCGCGCCGGCCGATCATGATCTCTGACATAAGAATTGGCACGCCAATCGCAAACGCCGCAAACAAATAGATCAAAACAAATGCCGAACCGCCGTTTTCGCCCGTTACATACGGAAAACGCCATATATTTCCAAGGCCAACAGAAAACCCTGTCGCCGCCATAAGAAATCCAAAACGCGAATGCCAAAAACTGGAAACTGTCCCCAATATTTTATCTACCGTTGAACTCGGGCGCGCGCTTTTCAACAAAAGCGACCGCTGCGCCTTTGTGGTCATCGGTCATAAAACACCGAATCATATGCATTGCTTCCCGATCAAAGGTGTCGCTGAGCGACCCACCGTAAGCCGCATTGAGATTTTTTTTCATATACCCAACGGCAACCGTCGGCAGACTCGCCAATTCAGTGGCCATCTTTGCGACCGCACTGTCAAACTCTTGAGCGCCAGCTACCTCATTGACCAGACCTATTTCCATCGCTTGTGTGCCACTAATGACTTTGCCTGTAAAATAAAGCTCACGCGCTTTCGCCTGACCCACCAAATACGGTAGGAAGAAAGAACCACCATAGTCACCTGACAACCCAATTTTTGAAAACGCTGTTGTAAATTTAGCCGTATCCAGCGCAATCCGCAGATCACACGCTAAGGCCAACGAGAAGCCAGCACCCGCCGCCGGACCTGGAATTGCAGCAAGCGTGGGCTTGGGCATTTCGTGCAGAATGCGAGATAACTCCATTCCTGAGCGCAGTCCATGCGCGCGGCCTTCTAAATCAAAACCACTGGGCTTACCGCTGGCAGCGGGATCACCAGAACCTGCCTCCGACGCAAAACCTTTCACATCACCACCCGCGCAAAATGCGCCCCCGGCACCCGTGAGTACGACGCATCGAACATTGCGATCCGCGGCCAGACGAGGTAATGCCTCTGTCATCGCCGCCATCATCTCGCCGCTCATGGCATTACGCGCCGAAGGCCGATTCATGGTAAGCGTAGCAACGCCATCCGCAAAACTTTCAATAAGGTGATTGCTCATTTAGCTTCCTTTAACAATTACTAATGCTCGATTACCCTATCGCGGGTCGCTTGGTAGAACAACCAACCTGCAACAATTAATCCACCCCCCACCAGCGCCTCAACAGGCCGTTCATACACCACAAAAACCAATGTCCACAGCGTTATTGCAACGTAAATGACCATAGGCCACGGATAACAAGGCACCTTAAACGGTCTCGATAGATCAGGTTGATTACGTCTCAACACCCACACACCGGCGACAGTGAGCAGCGTATTTAAGGCGAGGGTGAAGCTGGCAAACACTAAAATCGTATCAAACGTGGACGTAATCACTAGGGCCAGTGTCACAGCGGTTTGGAAAGCAATTGCAGAGGCTGGCACGCCATGACGATTTTCATAGGCGAGAAAACGCAGAGCATGAAAATCTTGACCAATGACCTGCAGGGCCCGAGGTCCAGCAATAACCATCGCTGAAACCGTGGAGACCAGCAAAAGGGCCAGCATCAAGCCCACTAAATTCGAACCACCGTCACCAAATGCAAAACCCGCAACCACATATCCCACCTCCAACTTCCCTGCGACTGCCGCCATAGGCGCTACCGACAAAAACATCAGATGCAAAAGAACGTAAAGCGCCATTACCACACCACTGCCGATTAACAGTATTTGTGGTAGATGGCGGGCCCCACCCTCAACCTCGCCCACCAAATAGGTTGCTGCATTCCAACCGGTATAAGCGTAGTTGACATAAATCAAAGCAATGGCAAAAGCGCCGCTTGTTACAAGGGCGAGGTCGGCAGACTCAGGCACCCAACGCAAAACTTGCAACTGATCGACGTGCCACCACGCTGCGAAGATAAATATCAAAATCAGTAGAACTTTGATCCCGGTAAACAATAGTTGAAAGCGCGCACTGCCCGCACGACTGCCCAAGTGAATCATGCCAACCAAAAGAACCAAAGCCACGGCCGCACCCACTACCGGGATATCTTCAAAAACCGCGTTGAGGTAGGTTGCAGAAGTAATTGCGGCCAGCGCAGTGGGTGCTGCAAAACCGATGGTGGTCGAAACCCAACCGGATACAAAGCCCGCAGCAGGATGATAGATCTGTCCTAGAAAATTGTACTCACCACCGGATCTTGGCAAGGCAGCCCCCAACTCGGCGTAACACAGGGCACCGCAAAGGGACAACACACCGCCAACCACCCACAACAAAATAATCACCGGTGCAGACTGAATATCCAGCAATTGAAAACCTAAGCTGGTAAAAACGCCGGTACCCACCATGTTAGCAATCACGATACTGATTGCCGTATTGCGGCTAAACTTTCCGGGACTTATTGCCAATTAAATCATCCTTTTTGTTAAGCTGACCATCATGACAGATAACTATACCCTGCGACCACTGGCTGAACTCGATGTCTCAAAAATGCTCGACCTGCTGCCGCAGTTAGCAAATTTTAACGTACCTGATCGACGCAACCCCAAAGACCTTTGGGAGAGTGATGCTGCCCTGCTCAAGCGGGTCGCTCAAGGCAAAACCCAACACAGTTATGTGGAAGTCATCGCTGATATAGATAACGAACCGCTCGGCTTAATCCTGGTCACGCTGCGCAAAGAACTTCTTAGCCACGCGCCCAGCGCACATCTGGAAGCCATTGTTGTTGCGCCCAAGGCGCGAGGTTTGGGCTTGGGCAAACGCCTGCTGACGCACGCAGAGCAAACTGCCGCGCGAAAAGGCGCCCAGTCGATCAGCCTGCATGTCTTTGCTAATAATGTGCGTGCCCGCCGTTTATACGATCACCACGGCTATGACAGCGAGCTTATTCGGGCCATTAAATGGCTCGATGATTGATCTGCATTAAACAATTCTGCGCGTAAACGGGTTGCGCCGCCAATCGTTGTTCGGCGACTGGCACGAAGCGGCAGCATAGTGCACAGAAATTGCCCGTCGAAATTGGGCGCTTGTATTCGATCCAGAGCCATGAACCAATAATGGATGAAACAGCAACGTGTCACCGGGGGCCATCTCAATATGCTCGCGACCACTAAGATCAATTGACTCAATCCCAAAAAAACCATGATTGATATGCGTCCAATCCGGGAGTTGGTGCTCAAATAAACCGCGTTTATGGGACTCGGGAATGACTGCTAGGCAACCTGATGCGCGGGTGGCAGGTAACATAGCCGTCCATACGCCGACAATTTTCTCAGCCGGCTGCAACTTAAAGTAGCGCAAGTCTTGATGCATCGGATGCTTACCATCAACCCCTGGCGGCTTATTAAATACATTGGAAGACAAGCTATATAGCGCGCTACCAATCAAACTTTGCACCGCCGCGACCAATTCAAGGTGACGAGCAAAGCCGAATAAAATCTCATCCTCTTCTAAACATAATAATTTATTGACCCCATGAACAGGCGTTTCAGGCGCCACTGCCCCTTTTACCACCATGACGTCTCGCATGATTTTCATACCCGCCGCCAGCGCTTGCCTGCCTTCGACAAGTGCTAAAAAGCGCCGGTTGTACTGTTCAAGTGCAAGCGGATCGATGAGTTTGCGTAACACCACGTATCCAAACCTGAAATAGTCATCAATTTGCGTTGGAGTAAGCGACATTCAGTCTCGCCGTCATTCATCTGTACCTGCTACACTGCCACATTCTCTTTAGTTTTGAAAAGGTGCCAACATGACTGAATATCCATTACCTAACTTCAGCATTGATCTCACGGGCCAAGTTGCCTTAGTGACTGGCACCACGTCCGGATTGGGGAAACGTTTCGCTCAAGTGCTGGCGGCCTGCGGCGCCAAGGTCGCAATTACAGGTCGCCGGGTTGATCGATTGGATGCACTGGCAGCAGAGCTTCGTGAAAACGGGGCTACCGTGGAACCCATTGCGCTGGACATGCGGGACAATGACTCGATCATGGCTTGTGTTGAGCAAGCAGAGGCTGCCCTGGGATGCATCACGCTGTTGGTGAATAACGCCGGCATTCCAGATGCACAAAGAGCACATAAAATGAGCAACCAACTGATTGATGACGTATTCGACACTAATCTTCGCGGGCCCTATGTACTGTCTTGTGAAATCGCTCGCCGCCTCATTGCCGCGGAACTACCCGGGCGAATGGTCAACATATCCTCCATCGGGGCCTTCAACTACAGTGGACAAGGCGCGGCTTTGTATTCGATAACCAAAGCCGGCATTGTCAGAATGACCGAGGCACTGGCGGTGGAATGGTCACGTTTCAACATCAACGTCAACGCCATCGCACCCGGCGCGTTCTCTTCCGAGATGATGGATGGGATGCTGCAACGCATGGGAGATATCACAAAAGCGTTTCCACGCAAACGCATAGGTGACCCTGCGCAAATGGACAGCACGCTGCTGTACTTCCTCTCTCCCGCTTCCGACGCCGTGACCGGCACCTGCATCAAAATCGACGATGGTCAGGGACCCCGCTGAGCCATCCACCCCCTAAACGCCAAGCATGACTCACTGCGAGCGGTATTGACCCAAACGTTTTTCAAAAAACGCGGCCACCGCTTCTGCGTGATCGGGCTCAGCGTGGCAGACGGCTTGAAAGGCAGCCGACTTATCCAATAATTCATCCAGCGACGACTGCTCACTGCCGCGCATGAGTTGTTTGGTTAGTCGCACTGCGTGAGGCGGATTTTCGGCGATGCTTTGTGCCAATGTGAGCGCCGTTGGAATAAGCTCATCAGGTGCCACAACCTCAGACACCAGACCCATGCTCAGCGCTTCTTGCGCTCGCACCGGATTACCGGTAAACGCCATTTTGCAGGCGTTGGAGTACCCCACCGCACGCGGCAAAAACCAAGCACCGCCATCTCCGGGAATAATGCCTAGTTTGACAAAACTCTCAGCAAACATAGCTTTCTCACTTGCGATACGAATATCACACATGGTCGCCAAATCACAGCCAGCCCCAACCGCCGGCCCGTTTACCGCCGCAATAGCGGGCACATTTAGGCTATAAACCGCGCGTGGAATACGTTGAATACCGCGACGATAGGCATCGGCTTGATCAAAGGGGTCACCGGAAAACAAACCGGTTCGATCTCGCATATCTTTGACATTGCCACCGGCACAAAATGCACTGCCGGCGCCAGTAAGCACCACTGCACGCACAGATTTATCGTCATTAATCTCACGGCAGAGGACTTCAAATTCCTCAAACTGACTGTCGTCGGTTAACGCATTGCGCGTGTCTGGACTAGACATCGTCACCTGCAAGACATGACCCTGTTTTTCTCTAACAAGAAAACTCACTTAAATCCCCTTAATCTGATATTGATCGCAGCAGTGTGCGCGAATTATTTTTTCAATCAAGCCTGCTTCAGGACTAATCTAGCGCGTGGAAAATTCGCTACGCCGATAACGCAACATCTGACCACTCCCTGCACCCGTATGCACTCCATTTTGATACGCGACAATCCCATTAACCACCACTGCTCGAACACCTAAAGGTGATTGCTGAGGCTCATCGTAAGTGGCTGTATCTATAATCACATCCGGGTCAAAAAGCACTAAATCAGCCCAATATCCCGGGCACAATCGACCTCGCTCAAGCAAGCCAAAAGTCTGCGCACTCAACGCAGTCATGCGCCTGACGGCTTCCGGCAGGCTCAAAATCCCCCGCTCGCGAACATAACGCCCCAGCACTCGAGCAAACGTGCCAAATAGCCTTGGATGGGGTCGTCCGCGCAGGTCGGGAATGCCGTCTGAACCGACCATCATATCTGCATGCGCCAAATTGGTTTCGATATCCGCCTCATCAATAATAAAGTGAATACACAGCGTTCGGTCTCCTTTGGGCGCCATCAAAATGTGTCGAACACAATCACTTAGCGATAAATCCTGCGCCTTGGCGATATCAACCAACATTTTGCCTTCATAGTGACGAAAAGCGGGACAAGAGGCGATGCGCACAACTTCAGCCAACTCAATATTCACACGCTCAAGATTAAAATATTCGGACATTCGGCCGCTGCCCGCGGTGTAGGGGTAGACATCTAGCGTTACGCGTTGCCCTTGTTGCAGCGCTGCATCTATTTTCTGCAATGAAGCCCCCACCTTGCCCCAGTTGGCGCGCCCAGCAGCTTTATGATGCGAGATATGCAAATGAGCACCACTTTCACGCCCAATCTGCAGGCTTTCATCCACAGCCTCTAGCAGACGATCACCTTCATTGCGCATATGTGTTGTATATAACGCATCGTATTGCGCCGCTTGGGTAGCTAACGCAACAATTTCCTCAGTGCGGCTATAGCGGCCCGGACGATAGATTAATCCCGAGGAAAAACCACATGCGCCCTGCTCCAATGCACACCGAACGTGCTCCCGCATGGCTGACAATTGCCGCTGACTGGGGTCATTTTTCTGATCACCCATCACTAACGAGCGAACCGTATTATGCCCCACCAGCATCATATTGTTGATCGCAGGTTTACGCGCTAAAACAGACGAAAAATAACCTTCAAGATCCGTAAATTCACCTTCAAGACCGGCTAAAATACCGCCGCTGGCGGATGACGATTGATCCGACGGTGAACAAGGAATGGCACTAAAACCGCAATTACCGCTGACCACCGAGGTGACACCCTGGGCCAGTTTAAATGCCATGTCTGGATGCCGCAGAAACGCGCCATCATCGTGCGCGTGTGTGTCAATGAATCCCGGTGCCAAGACCATGCCTTGGCCGTCGATCTCAACTCGGCCTGGACCTACGCTCCCCAGCTCTGCGATGCGACCGTCGGCAACCGCCAAATCCCCCTGCTCAGCCGGCCCGCCACCGCCATCAATCAAATTAACGTTGCGGAAAACAATATCGTGCAAGCGACCTCCTAAAGTCCGTATTGATGAGGTTCGGTGCGAATCCACTCGCCTATCCGTTCACCAATCATAAAGCAGGTTAAGTTGGTATTCGCGCGAGGCACACTGGGCATAATTGAGGCATCGGCAACCACTAAATTTTCAACTTGATAGACACGCCCGCGCGCATCCACCACAGCTTGATCATCTTCTTTTGGACCCATCTTAGCCGTTCCACAGGGATGATACCCCGAACCTGCAAATTTTTGACACAGCCGCTGCATGTCCTGCAGAGTACAGCCGCGTGATAGATCCGGGAAACGAACCCCGCTGATCATCTCGGCAAGCGGCCCTTCGCGAGTGAACGCCAGCGTGTCTAAGACACAATTGGCCAGCCGTTGGGCATCACGAGGATCCTCGCAAAATCGATTTTCAATCTGAGGGCGCGCCTGCACGTCTGCTGAATGTAACGTCAACTGGCCTCTTCCGTATTGATATTCAAGTACCGGAGCGATGGCAAACTGCGGCACGCCGGCCGAACGGTTCGCAAAGCTGATTTGTTCGATTTGCAGATCGCAGCGTTTGTCAGAATTCGGCGCCGTATACCGCAGGATAGTTTGAATGAGCGGCGCGTCATAATCGATCAAACTGGCATCTTTAACGTCACAGACCACCGCTAGCGCTGGATGGTCAGCAAGATTTTTTCCTACGCCCGTTCGTGCTGCCAGCAACTTTACCCCCAAATGGGCCACTTCAGCTGGATCACCAATCCCACTGCGCAACAACATGCAGGGTGTCATCAACGCACCGCCGCTAAGCACCACCAACTTGGCATTAAACACTTCACGTTCGCCCCCGGGTTTTTCAACTTCAACCCCCACACATTTTGTGCCTGCAAACACAGCGCGTCGCACGGTGGTTGCGCTGATGATGTCTAAATTAGGCCGCAGGCGCGCAGGGGCCAAGTATCCAATCGCCGCGGAGATACGCAGCCTACCTAGTTTATTCATCGGTTGCGGACCGGCCCCCCAATCCCATGGCGCATTGGCATCGGCGCATTGCGGATACCCCAAGTCTGCAGAACGAGCAAGGAAGGCCTGGTGTTGCGGCAATAACTCACCCGGAGGATGCCGTCGAATGCTGATCGGCCCGCTATCACCATGGTAGGGCGCACCGGGGAAATCCAAATCTCGCTCTAACCGCTTAAAGGCCGGCAGCACGTCTTCCCAGGCCCAACCGGCATTGCCAGCAGCTGCCCACTCATCATAGTCTTCGGGCACACCTCGCAAGGCAATGGCGGTATTGACGGCGCTTGAGCCGCCGGTGACCCGCCCACGCGGAAAACGGTCACGTCTACCCTGTGTCGGCTCATAATCCATACCCCAATCATGATCGCGGTAGGAATTATTGTGCGCGTTAATCAAATCAAAAGGTGTCTCTCGCAAAAGCGCATAGTCCGGACCCGCCTCCAATAGTGCGACGCGCAGATTGGGGTTTTCCGAGAGACGCGCAGCCACCACACACCCCGCGCTACCCGCACCTACCACAACAACGTCATACATATATTTGCTCTTCACTGACAAACACAATAATCTGGTCTTCAAGCACACCACCGTGTCAAGAAGTCCACAAATACTCAAGCACTAAATCAATCTTGCAACCCCCATCTACGCTCAAGCCAGTCGATCATCCACGCTTAGATTTATCTCAGCCCAATCCGGAACATCTCACGTTCCTTGTTTTGTGCGGCGGTCGCGGTCGCCGTATGGGGTTTGTCAATAAACCGTTACTCCAGTGGCATGGCCAGGCGCTTGTCGACCATGTACTCAATAGCGTTCCTCAATCTTTACCGCGACTAATCAGCGCTAATGCCGACATAGCCCAGTACAAGCAACGCGCGCCCGTGTTGCGCGACGACAATTGTCCCATTAAGGGCGCCAGCGGCCCCTTGGTTGGAGTTTTAATGGGATTGATGCACTGTAAGACCGATTGGTTATTAATCAGCCCAGGTGATACGCCGTGTCTGCCTGAGCACTGGAGCCAGGCACTGTGCCAGCAAGTCTCGCCGACCACCCCTGCCATTGTCGCATTTGACGGCACGAGACAACATCATCTGCACTTGTTGCTACACAAACAGTGCCTGCAGAGCTTACAAAATTATCTTGGCCAAACAGGGTATGCAGCGCACGCATGGCTGGCGGAGATAGGCGCTCAACGTGCTCTAATCCAAGGGACCAAAGCATTTGCCAATTTCAATTATCCTACCGATCTAATCCTGTCATGATGAGGACTCTGACTTAGGTAACATTTGTGCCTGCACGTAATTTTGCAGCCCCATTTGCTTAATCAGTTGTTGCTGCGTCTCTAGCCAATCTACATGCTCTTCCTCTGAATCTAAGATATGAGCGACGAGGTCGCGGCTGACATAGTCGCCCACGCCTTCACAAAAAGCGATCGCATCGCGAAGGTCTGCCAAAGCAGTCATCTCCATCCGCAAATCACCTTCAATAATCTGCTCAACATTCTCACCAATTAATAATTTACCTAAATCCTGTAAATTAGGTAGGCCTTCCAAAAAGAGGATTCTCGCAATCAACTGATCTGCATGCTTCATTTCGTCGATCGATTCATGATGTTCATGTGCGGCCATCCGCTGTAAACCCCAGTCTTCAAGCATCTTTGCGTGTAAAAAATACTGGTTAATCGCCGTCAGTTCGTTTTTGAGTATTTTATTGAGGTGAGTAACCACGTTGGGATCAAGAGACTGCATTCAACATCCTTTAACTAATTGCCGAGACTTATCGCACTATGATGCCGTAAAGATCAACCAAGGGCAATCAATAAAAATTTATAACCCTTTGATTTTAAACAATAATTATTCTCATTACTACTTAACAATTTATTTACAAAAGAGATTGATATCGAGAATCATTTGCATTTACAATGAAATTTATTGAGAACAAGCCCTCACCGGAGGTGTTTATGTACGTTTGTATCTGTAAAGCCATCTCTGATAGCGACATCAACGAAGCCGTCGCGCGCGGCGCCGAAACGCTCTCCGACATTCAAACAAGCCTTGGCGCTGCCACTGGTTGCGGGACCTGCGCCGATTTTGCCAGAGAAGTCATCAATGACGCTCTGTTACGGCGGTTAACCTACGCGGCCTAGCCAATGGGGCTCACTGCGATATTTCTTCACCCATAAAGTGCGCTACCCAGCGGTGATAATTTTGTAAGGCTGACTCATTTCTGCCGAAGGTAAAGTGGGTATTGGCCTGACTTAAAATACCCTCCTGCACACCAAAGCCTACCGGATAATCTTCGTCCTTAACCGCTTGCAATACCATGGCGCTGAAATCCTCAGCACTCGCAATTTCAGCGTCCGTCTGCGGCGGTTTTGCACACAGAACTGTTTGCACTGTAAGCGTGGTATGAGCTGTTGGCCCCGGGAAAATTTGGCTGACCAAGCAGAAACCACCGACAATCCCCGATACAGATAAATTCGGAAATCCAGAATGGATCAGGCGAATGTGATCTTGCGGTCGCCAAAGCTTTCGCGGCTGCCGCGCAAGCTCGCCCAGCGACTTGCGTCCAAACGTGAGCCGTTGATGCGGGCCGTATGTATCCAGCACCATTAAATTGCCTACCGTCATCTGGCCCACGGTCTGGCCATGCAACATATTGTGGTGATACGCTTCTAAGTAACCGTCCATAGTCACTTTCCAACCTGGGCCTGGTAACTCCCTCTGCGCATAAATATGCCAATCCTGTAATGCCAATGTACCAAGCTCGACAGCGAAATCACCCAACCACTGATCGATATCAAATGGGGTTTGATCCAAGGACACCCATAAAAACCCCGCCCGCTCCTCGCAGGGAAGCGCGGTAAGTGAATATGCCTGCTGGGTTATTTCGCCGAAGCTATCAGCACCATAACGGGCCACTAACTCACCCTGCAAATTGTACGTCCACGCATGATAGGGACACGCAATGATTCGCGTCTGCGCCCTTCCCGATTCGCACAAGCGCGCACCTCGGTGACGGCATACGTTCAAAAAGCAGCGAGCAACACCCTGCTCATCTCGAACCAACAACAGCGGCACATCTAACACCTGCATCGCTTTATAGCTGCCGCGATCGGGTAGCTCAATGCTCAGCGCCACCGCAATCGGTAAACTTCCAAATATTCTTTTTCGCTCCCGATCATAACGCGCTGTATCGCTGTAGGCAGATACCGGCATCTGCATCGTTGTCGGCGCCCGATCTGTGGTCTTGTTGACGTAATGCGATAGCGCGCGTTCTGCTAGCGCCATCAAGCGAGGGTCTTGGGTAGATTCCAACGCCACCTCAGCTTTTGTCCAATTGCAGCGGGCCATGCGCGTCAATAAACGCCTGCCATGGCGCTAGCCGTTCAGGATAATCAGCCGCCTGATGCTCCCCGCCCATATATACCCGATTCAACTGATCCAAGCTCGAAGCATACTGCGCAGCCGGCACGTAGTAGAAAAAACTAATCAACCGATTAGAAAAACGCCAAACTTGATCGCGCTCGCGTCGATAAGTATCGGCATAACGCATCGCCGCAATCGAAACCACTCCATTTGGGGTCGTTTCAGCATGGCTCATCACCAAACCCGTGGCACTATTCGGGTCCTGAGCATCCATAGCAATCGTGATATCGTGAGTCCAATGATAACCCGGCCCCCGCACCTTAAACGTATTAATAAAAAGAGCTTCAATCGCAGATTTACTGTCGGCCACCATCATGCCGTTGCTGGCATCAAAACAGGCATCATCGGTGAACAAATCCATCAAGCGCGGTAAGTCGTGCTCATCGCACGCCGCGGCATAACTGCTGGACAGCGCGCGAATTTCTTCTTTCGATTCTAACCGATCCAAACGCCGCAGGATGTCAGCGGTCGCTTCAGCCTGGGAAGCTTCAGTTGTCGATTGTGCCATATTTCTTTAATCCTCCTGAGCAATGATAATGCGTTGGTTGTGCAAGTCCCAATCCACTGTAATCTGACAAGATAAACGCGAAAAGGCCGGATGATAATCCGTTGTGCCAGATAACAGGGCCTGTTCCAGCGACTCTGCAGGTCCAACCCTTTGGTGATCAATCAGCACATGACAGGTAGCACAAGAGCAACAACCGCCGCAAACCGCCTCAATGTCAAAATCTGCCTGACACAATTGCTGCATCAACGATTGGCCCACGCTCAGTTCTTGTTGATGACATTGGCCGTCTCGATCTTCAACAATCACCTGAATGAACCGGCTCATCTGCCTGACCGCTCCTCCACGGCACCGCGTAATAAGCGCCGCGTGTTGTCCGCGTAGGGCGCGGCTTCGCTTCGGACATCATAAGACTGCTGATCCCAACCGGCAAAGTTAGTCCCAAACACCAAATGTTCACCGTTGACGTGCTGCTTGAGCAGCGTCAACGCATCGTCGCTGTGCACATGAGCATCGAACCACAAACGGTGTAATAAGGCGTCAAATGCGCCATCGGCACGCAATGCATCACTGGCCCAAGGACGCTTACGCGCTGCCATTGCCATACGACCATAGGCATATCCCGTCGCGCCGCCGCCGTGACTCAAACAAACATCTAAGCGCGGGTGGCGCTCAAGGACGCCGCCATAAATCAGCGTGCAAACCGCAATGGTTTCCTGCGCCGCAAAACCAACAATTATGTCCAGATCAAACTGTTTTAGGCGTGGATCGCCAGCCGGACCGTCAATGCCTGCCGGCGCCGGATGGATAAAAAGAGGGACATCCAATCGGACAAGCAAGTCATAAAAAGGATCAAGGCTGGAATCGTTTAGCGCAACACCAAAATCCGTACCAATGTAGGGTGCGTAGAATCCCAGCTCGGTCACCGCGCGCTCGGTTTCTTCCATAGCAAACCCAATATCCTGCATCGGAATCGCCGCAAAGGCGCCCAGGCGATCGGCATGATCACCTACAAGGCTTGCCAATGCATTGTTATGAGTTCGACAAAAATGCTGAGCCTGCCGCGACGAAATATAGTGAAAATAGGTCAACGGATTCGGCGATAACACCTGATAATCAATGCCAACCTCATCCATTGCCGTCAAACGTAACTGCGGATCCATAAACGGACTGTTGCGATATTTCACGCCAACGAGCTCGTAATCGCCCGCTCGAAAACGCGGCGGCTGCTCGATGGTTAACTCGGGCCCCTGCGCGCCAGCAGCGCCCATGGTTGCATCGAGCACAACATGCGCGTGCACATCAATGGTTTGTGCTCCGATTAAACCCATAGCCCCTCCGATCATTGTTTGGTAATTCCCAGCCCCAAGCCACCATCTACGTCTAAGATTGCACCTGTCGTCCAACTGGCCTGAATCAGATAGGTGATGGCTTGCGCAATTTCTGAAACCTCGCCAATCCGCCCGAGCGCGTGTATGTCACCCATCTCTTCCAACCGAGCCCGCGCCTGAGTCTCGTCTATCCAACCCGCACGCTGATTGATCTCGGTGAACACCGCACCTGGCGCGACACAATTCACCCGAATCCCCTGCGGGCCGAGCTCCGCAGCCAGCGACTTAGTCAACGACTCAATTGCACCTTTGGTCGCCGCATAAGGCGAGACACCCGGAAAAGCACGACGATTATGAATTGAACCTAAAAAAATAATGGAACCTTGGCGTTTGGCCAGTTGCTCGACACACAGACTGCTTAACATCATGGCAGCGATGACATTATTGTGGAAGACTTCGACAAGCTGTGCTTCAGACAATGTCACTAAAGCTCCGCGGTACATGTTGCCTGCGTTATTCACCAGAGCATCTAAACCCCCGCCATGATCAACCGCAAGCGCTACCAGGCGTTCGCGGGCATCGCTATCGGTGATATCAGCCCCGACGGCGAGACATGCTGGCCCCAAGCGATCAGCAACCGCTTCAACTTTTTCTAGACGCCGGCCGCAAATGGTCACTTTGGCGCCGCGGGCCACCAAATAATCAGCGGTGCCTGCGCCGATCCCCGAGCCCCCGCCCGTAATAAGCACTGATTGACCCGCTAAATCAGACACGGCACTAATCACGGGGTAATTGTTGGAGAACGCTGTTGATCACACCGCCGTCCACTGTGAGGGTTTGCCCGCTGATATACGCTGCACTATCAGAGGCTAAAAACATCACCGCATCAGCAATATCAGACGCAGTCCCCAAGCGCCCCAACGGAACAGCCCGACCGCGCCGCTGGCGAACTGCGGTATCCGCATAAAACGGCGTGGACATACCCGCGTCAACAAAACCTGGCGCAACCGCATTCACCCGAATGCCATACTGCCCCCACTCTAGAGACATTTGCTGAGTCAGCGCCATAACACCGGCTTTTGCTGCGGTATAAGCGCCGCTGTTGGGGCTCGGATGGATGCCATTGATTGATGCTATGTTGATAATTACACCGCCGTGACGATCATACATTTGTCGAGCCGCTGCCTGCGCGGCAATAAAGACCGC
This sequence comes from Gammaproteobacteria bacterium UBA4421, assembly GCA_002389675.1. Classification (GTDB taxonomy): domain Bacteria; phylum Pseudomonadota; class Gammaproteobacteria; order Pseudomonadales; family Azotimanducaceae; genus UBA4421. The sequence goes on along the minus strand of DGQF01000010.1, from coordinate 55,854 downwards.
GGTCAAGTTGACATCGAGCACTTGACGAAAATTTTCTGCGCTGTGCTCAAGCAAAGGCCCCGTGCGCAAAATCCCCGCGTTGTTGACCAAGACATCCACGTCACCAAAACGCATTAAAGCTTCGGCAACGGCAGCCTCATCACAGACGTCGGCGAGCAACATCTTGGCGTGCTGAAGTTCGTCGACCAAGTTACCTGACGCATCCGAGGTCCGATCTAAGATACCAACACGAAAACCTGCGGCATCTGCCGCGCGCGCGATTACCGCGCCAATTCCGCTAGCGCCACCGGTCACTACAAAACCTTTCATGTCACCCCCTCAAATTGGATCGGGTAATACCCCCAATGACTGCGGCGAGTCCCCGCATCTAAAACTGGCGCATCCTCCAACGAAGGCCTTGCTCGGTGAGCAAGCAGCTCACACACAAATAAAGACACGATGCCCAAGTGTACCGCCGGCTGGCCCGGCTTGGGCACAACACCACCATCCAAATCCCGACCTAAACAAGCATGTATGCCGTAACCGAAAGACAGCCCAAAAGGCCATACGCGCGCAGGCAGCGAGCGCTCCGGATTGAACCTGTGAGCGTCAGCACCAAACACCTGAGCATCACGGTTAGCCGCCTCCAAATCAATCACTACTCGCTGACCTTTGCAAACCCTATGACCACATATTTCAAGTGCCTGTAGTGCTTTGCGCCGCGCAACCGGGCTGGCCGGGTGCAGCCGCAGAGATTCATGCACACATCGCTGAACAATGTCAGGCTCCAGCGCATGGGCATGCGCGGGCGATTGCACCCAATTAAATATTTCATTTAAAGCATGCGTTGCGCTGTTTGCGGTGCTGTGCGCCCCCGCCTGTAAATAAAACGCCATTTCCCGGCGCAACACATCCCAGGGTAGGTCTGCGGTCTGATCGTGCGTTAATAACTGACTTAGAACATCATTAGGTAAGGGTTTCGCACTGGCCATATATTGGCGGCGGCGCTCCACAGACGGCCTGAGGAACAACTCATCAAACTCCTCCATTGCCGCATCAACAGCAGCATTGATCGGTTCATGTGGACCCGTTGCGTGGGCCAACGTAGCACCGGCACTGAACGTTTTCACTAAGCGCAACAGCGTCGCAGTTTCGCCTGCGTTATTAAGCCGTCGATCTATCCCAGCAAAATCAGCGGTCAAGTTCATGGTCACTTGATAACCCAACGCAACAACATCGCAGCCGCCGCTTTGCAGGCAGGGCTGCAACAAAGGTTCTAATGTCTGCGGAAAAGATTCAGTCTCATAGGTGCGAAAAAAACGGCGATTGAATACCGCAAATTCAACCGCGCGACGCTGCGCGTGATCCGCGCCATGCAGCGTTACCAACGCGTCTGCCATCACGTGAAGCGCATCGTCGTAGAGCGCCTGAGCCAGATCTGCATGTTTCAATGCTTCTTGCGCCTGTGCATACGTTGACAGCCGCAACGGCGTCATGCGGTAAACGTCACGGGCAGGTGCTGCCAAGTCTCACGCGCGATGCTTTGATCTAGACGAGCTGTTCCCGCCGTATCCTGCGCAACGCCGGCTTTTAACAACTGCTGACAAATCCAAGCGACCGTACCCATTTGATGATTTTGACTCGCCCCATTAGCTTGGTCCGGTGCGCTACCGGCCGCTAGATTTTTACCCAAACAGGCATGCATACCAATACCAAAAGTGACTCCCGTTCGACTGGTTCCACGACGCACCAAGCGCATCGGGTTAAATGACTGCGGATCCTGCCCGAAAACCTCAGGATCACGGTTAGCCTGGCGCAAGTTTATAATCACCGTATCCCCTACTTCGGCGATCTGGCCATCTAAAAATTCAACGCGACTCAATGCTTCTCGTTTGGCAATCGGACTCGATGGATGCAACCGAAAACTTTCATGAACGAATTGTTGCAACAACACGGCATCGGACTCAAGGTGCGCCCGCGCCTGCGGGTGCTGGTTACACCAATGCAGCAAATGATGAACAGCATGGCCCAGCGAATGCACCGATGTATGGGCGCTGGCAAGAAAGAAAAAACCGGTTTCGCGCAAAACCTGATCACGCGCCATATCGAGCTGCGTCGCGTCCTCCAGCAATACGGTTAATACGTCTCGAGGCAAATCCTGCGCACTGAGTTCACCCGCCGTGACTTGTGCTAAAAGCCGCTGGCGGCGCTCCACAGAGGGCGTAAAAAATTGGACGTCAAATTGATCCATCACGGCCATGACGCGGGCGCTTGTTTGAGCCGCGTCGCTGGGGTCTTTTGCCTGACCGAGCGTCGCCGCAACACCAAACATCCGCAACGTCTCAATCAACGATAACAATTCCTCTACCGTTCCGCTCTGCCGGTCGATACCCGCAAACTGCAACGCCAGATAGACCATAAACCGATAATTCAGATCTACCAGATTCAGAGCAGACGCAGTGTCTGTTTGCGCCATAACCTGAGCAAAAACCTGAGGCAGTACCGAGTGCTCGTAATGCTTAAAAAAATCCCGCCGGAATACGCGCATCTCCGAGTGTCGTCGTGAGCGATGCGCGTCCCCATGCAGTGTCACCAAAACATCTTGCATCAACACAGCGCCTTCGTTGTACAACGCTTGCTTGAGTTCAGAGCTGCGCAATGCTGCTTCAGCGCTTACGTAGTCAGTCAGTTCAATCGTTTTCATCAACTGCATCCAGCGCGTTCAACGAACATCTTGTTGTCGTAAAATTTTGTGGCCGTAGTGAGAAACCCGCCATCCCGGTGGATCCGTACGCGCGGGCAAAGGGCTTAAATCAACTGACTTACCCCCCAATAAAACCTGTTTAATATTGGAGTTAAGCGCCAGACAAGTCAGGTCTTCATGCACCGCTCCGTTAACAGCAATGATGTCTGCCATATAGTTTGGCGCGATAGCGCCGGTCTGACCATACAAGCCCAACGCCCGCGCTGCCTCGCTGGTACCCGCGCGAATGGCGTCCAATGCACTAAAACCCAACGCCTTTACAAATACCTCCATTTCTCGATAGTGCCATTGCCCGTAGGGTGTCATCGAAAATCCACTTTCTGTCCCACAAATCAGCGGCACGCCTGCTGCACGCGCCTTATTAAGCATCGCAACACTGTCATCGATTTCACGCCGGAAGTTATCTATCAATACCGCTGACGCGCCAATTTGATGACCAAAGTCGGCCAAATTAGCTTGGAAAGTAAAGGTGGGCACAATTGGAATACCACGCGAGGCCACCGCATCAAGGGCCACATCATCCATAAAAGTCGCGTGTAAAATCATATCAAAGCCGGCACGAGCGGCATCAGCAATACTGCTGGAGCCCCGACAATGCCCCACCACTTTCGCGCCTAAATCATGGGCAGTATCTACCACCAATTTCAACTCATCAAAATGCCAAACCTGCTGTTCACCGACCACGCGACTGCGCGGGGTAAGACCCGTCACATGGACTTTTACCCAATCCACGCCTTGTTTAATCTGCCGGCGTACCTCTGTCACGATTTCATCTCGACTATTGACCACTTTGCCGTAACCAATCCGACCCTGATCGGGGATCAAGCGGCCCGCTGTTCCCCCAGCCGCTGTCATCAGAGCATTTCCGCCTGTCGACATACGCGGCCCAGATACGATACCTGCCTCAATGGCATCCCGCAGATCAACACCCACTTCAAACAAGCAATCGGCATCCAAAAAGCCAGTCACACCCGCGCGCAGTAGTTTTTGCACATTTTGGGCGGCAATGATGGCGGCGAGCCCCTCTCTGGTGCGATGGAAAAACAATTCATCGTTCGAACTGGGTTCATCAAAACTGATATGGCAATGCGCATCAATCAAGCCCGGCATCAGCGTCAAACCACTCACGTCGATCACCGTTGCTGATCCCGCATCGATAGTCGGTCCAATTGACGCCCCTGAGCGCTCCAGCACCGCCTCAATGCGAGATCCGCGCAAAATCACATCGGCTTGTTGCGGCGCGTTGCCTAGGCCATCCAGCACTAGGCCACCCTGCAATATGGTCACTGTCGAATTGCTCAAACCCTTCCCCTTATGATGTTGCAGTACTATAGTGACAGAATATATCGAAAACAATATAACTCAATGACGTCAACCACCCCGCCGATCGAAAGTCGCCCCACGTTTAAAGTGCATCAATTGAACGCTGAGTTAGCGCGCATCTGCAATCCTTTGTTCAAGAGTTTTGGTGTAGACCTTATCACCTCACGTATTTTGGTCATTGTGCTAGAACAACCAAACATTGGTTTGGGTGATATTGTGCGCTTGATGGCTCTGCCACAATCTACGGTCTCTCATCAAATAAAACGCCTCGTAAATCAGGATTTGATCGCCCGCACCGCTAATCTTACCGACAAACGCTTGTTCAGCCTGCAGCTTACCCGCCAAGGCGCAGCAATCGCTGAGGCTTGCAATCACCTTAGCCAAGATATCTACACGCGCCTGTTCCGTGATTTAAGCACCACACAACTGCAGTCGCTTAACGACGGTTTAACATTAATGGCACAATGCCTAACCAGACTAGAAACTCAAGAGATCGATCCAGCGACCTACCGGAGTGCACAATGAATCATCCACCCAAATCATTTGGTCACTCCGTAATCCGCAAGGAAGATCGCCGCCTCATTACCGGTCAGGGGCGTTTCACCGACGATGTGGTGCTGCCTAAACAAACTTGGGCAGCCTTTGTGCGCGCGCCGGTGGCGCACGCCAACATCACCAACTTTGACACCGCTGGCGCGCGCAAACAGCCCGGAGTCATTGGCGTTTTCACCGGCAGAGACTTCCGCGACAGCGGGTTAGGCTCGTTACAATGTGGATTTATGATCCACTCACGAGACGGTTCACCCATGCGCATGGGTGAACACCCCGCGCTCGCAGACCAGCGGGTACGCTACGTGGGAGACGCAGTTGCGATTGTTGTGGCCGAAGACAAAGCCACGGCTAACCTGGCCGCTGAGCTGGTTCACGTGTCTTATGACGAATTACCTGTTGTGGTGGACGTTGCATCAGCAGGTACAGAACATGCCCCGCGTATCCACGACAACGCACCGGAAAATGTTGTCTTTGACTGGGCGGTCGGCAACTCAGATGCTGTGGACACCGCCTTTACTCAAGCAGCTCACATCACCGAACTGGAACTGATTAACAATCGCCTTATACCCAACGCCATGGAGCCTCGATCACTTAACGCAGACTACGATACCGGCAAAGAACAATTTACTATTTACATCGCCAGTCAAAACCCGCACGGGCTTCGCACCACATTAGCAGCCATAATCGGTTTTGGCCCAGAACACAAAATCAGAGTCATCTCGGAAGATGTAGGTGGCGGCTTCGGCTCCAAGGCCTTTAACTACGCTGAAGAAGTGGCCTGTCTTTGGGCAGCCAAACTCGTCGGCCGGCCGGTCAAATGGGCCGCTGATCGAAGTGAGGCTTTTTTAACAGATGCGCATGGTCGCGACCATGTCACTCGCGCTGCCATGGCACTGGATGACCAGCACCATATCACGGCCATGCGAGTCTCTACCCAAGCCAACATAGGGGCGTATCTCTCCACGTTCGGCAGCTTAATCCCCACCCATGTTTATGCGCCCCTGCTGTCCGGACAATACAATATCCCAGCCATTTTTTGTGAGGTTGTGGCCCGCTACACCAACACTGCACCAGTAGATGCCTACCGCGGCGCCGGCCGACCTGAAGCCGCCTATGTGGTTGAGCGGTTGGTGGATACAGCTGCACGCGAAATCGGCATGGATCCAGCACAATTCAGGCGCATGAATTTCATCAAAAAATTTCCGCACGCCACACCTTTGGACATGACTTACGACACGGGCGACTTTCAGGCGCACCTGGATAAAGCCTTGCAACAAATTAATGCAGCGCAATTCCCCGAACGTCGAGCAGCTTCTGCAGCTCGCGGGCAACTGCGCGGACTTGGCATCGGCTGCTATATTGAAGCCGCCGGCATTGGCCCGAGCGCCCGCATGGGCAAATTAGGTTCCGGCGCTGGCCTTTGGGAATCAGCTGAAGTTAGGGTTAATCCGACCGGTAGCATTGAAGTCCTGACGGGGTCGCATAGTCATGGTCAAGGCCATGAAACTACCTTTGCTCAGTGGGTCGCTGACTGTTTTGGCGTCGACTTCAACGATGTCGAAATCATTCATGGGGACACCGACAAAGTTCAATACGGCGTGGGCACTTTTGGTTCGCGGTCCGGCCCTTTGGGGTTATCAGCCATTGCATTGGCCTGCAAGAAAGTCGTCGACAAAGCCACTCAGATAGCCGCTCATTTGCTCAACGTTGCAACAGACTCAGTTGAATTTGAAAATGGTCTCTTTAGCAGCCCCGCAAGCAATGAATCTTTAAGCTTCGCGGAGGTTGCTTTTAATGCGTACAGCGCCCATCACTTCCCAACCACGGAATTAGAGCCAGGCTTAAACGCGTCATGCTTTTTTGATCCTCCAGACTTCAACTTTCCCGCCGGCACACATATCTGCGAACTCGAGGTCGATCCACAGACAGGTATGACAAAAATACTTAACTTCGTCGCCGTGGATGACTTTGGTGTGATCGGCAATCCAATGATTGTTGAAGGACAGGTTCACGGCGGCGTGATCCAAGGTCTGGGCCAAGCGATGCTAGAGCACGTCCACTACGATGCTTATGGACAACTCACTACCGGCTCTTACATGGACTATGCGATGCCACGGGCCGATGACTTCCCAGATATTGACGTTGGATTTACAACCACCATGGCAACCACTAATCCGTTGGGCATGAAAGGATGCGGTGAAGCAGGCGCCATCGGTGCACCACCAGCGTTCATCAACGCCCTAACCGACGCATTAGGTATACGCGACATCCAGATGCCTGCCACCCCAGAAAAGGTATGGCGCGCTATCAATCAGCGGCTTTGAACTCAGGCGGGTAGCGCCCCATTAGCAAAATCACTAGCGAAGAACAAACAAAAAGCACGGTGGTGATCGTGAAGCTCACTGCGTAGCTTGAGGTGCGATCAAAAATACCGGCAAATATAATGGGTGCGGTGCCAGAGCAAATCGCCAATGCCATATACATAATGGCGTAAATTTGAGCATAGTGTTGCAGACCAAAATAACGCGCTGTCAAGAACGACATCAAATCAAGCTCCGCGCCGGCAGCGACACCAATTAAGAAAGCAGCCAAACTGGCCCAGAGGAACGTACTTGGATCGATCAGCATCATACTGCCAAATACAGGCAAAATCATGACCGCTGCGGCCACGCCCGGCGCCCAAAGCTTATCGATCAAATATCCAACAACTAATCGACCAATAATGATGGCCGCACCAAAAATGCTTTGCACCGTCGCCGCTTGGCCATTGCTCATGCCGGCATCGGTTACCGCTGCATAGAGATTCAGCCCGATGCCAGAGGTAGCCATATAAACCAAAAATATCGACCCTAAAAGGACCCAAAATTTCCCTCGACGCAATGCTTGCGCCAACGTTAAACCACCGTCTCGGATGACACTGGGTGACGTTTGTACTGGCGAGCCTGCATTAGGTTTGAACCAAAAATAAACCACCGGCCAGGCAATGAATACGGGTAATAACGCAATACCGATGTAGGCTGCACGCCAACCAAACTGTTCGACTAAAAAGGTTGCGTATTGGGGTATCAGCACGCCGCAGATTCCTGTACCCGTGAGTACGATGCCCAACGCCAAGCCTCTTTGCTGACTGAAACTTGATGCTATCGCAGCTGTCCATGTGACAGGGATTGTCCCCGCACCAAACAACGCCATGCTGCCGTACGCCAAATACAGCACCCACAGCTCACCCTGCATCGTCGAGGCTATTGCAAAACCCAGCGACAGGCCAAATAACCCGGGTAACGCCACCCGTCGAACGCCAAAACGTCCGCACAACCAGCCCACTAAGGGCGCCGTCAGTGCGCCCAACGTGGAGCTGAAAAAAATAGCGGCTTGAAACTCCGCCCGAGTCCACCCGAACGCTTCGGTCACCGGCACAACTAATGCGCTGATAGAGTAATACGGCAGAACAATTACGGAGAAGAACACGCCGGTGCCTGCGCTGACCAAAAGTGACCATTGCTGACGAATTTCTGAAACTGAGGGGGATACATTCATTCGGACAGTGTACGGCATATTTAGGCGCGATTGGACGAAAACACAGACGTTCTCGATAACGACAACCGCTATATAAACTTGTACGATCAGGGTCATTATCTTAATCACTCGCGGTGCGGGAGGAAAACCATGTCCCAAGGCTATAACCCTAACTTCAATCCAACGGGCATCGAGGGCGGCATAGATACCCATCAAATTCCGTGGATCAATTGGCCAGGGGCGCCAGGCATGGCACTCAAGCCGCTACGCGCCAGCGGTGAAAGTGGTATGTTTTCAGCCATCGTCAAGCTCTCAGCAGGCGCAAAAATACCTGCGACAGTGCACTTGGGGCCGATGGACCTGTTTGTTTTATCAGGCGCATTAACCCTCCCTGAGGGACCGGTGGCCGCCACCGCCACCGTTGGAACATTCGGTTATATCCCAGCAAACACTCAAATCGAGGCCCGGGAAATTAATCAGGATGTTGAGTATCTCGGCAATTTTTATGGTCCTGTTGCATTTCTTCAAGGAGATACACGCTCCGTTTCCAGCTTGCTGACAGCCAATGACATGAAACTGGCCGCTGCCAATAAGGGCCTAACGTTGGTGCCTAACACCTTAGCCGAATGCATGCAGCCCAGAGGCGCATCGCACGCGCAAACAGCTGACCCCGTAACTATCAGTCCAGAAGTATTGACAGTCCCGACAGCGACCAGCCAGTCACCAGCTGTAACTAGTGGGCAGGCGCATTTTATTGATACCCGCCAAGTGCCTTGGCTTGTAAATGAAGCGCTACCTGATATTGCGCTGAAGGTACTGCGAGTGAGCGAAGAAACCGGCATAACCTCCCTGGTCGTGCGTCATAATGGCGTCGCTGGGCCTCACTACCATTTAGGTGCCGCAGATTTTCTGGTACTGAGCGGGCATATCGGCTATCGCGCAGGCCCACCAGAGGGCTATGGCAAAGGCGTCTGGTTTTTTGAACCCGCCGGCGCACGCCACGAAGCTACTCAACAGATCGGAGAGGAGGACTTAATTTATACCGCCAATGTCTACGGACCCGTGCAATTCGACGAGGGCCCGGAAACGCCAATTGTTGCCGTACAATCTTGGATGCAATACAAGGCCCTTGCCGATGCCAATAATGTTCCACTGGTGCGCAGCACTGTTGCAGGCGATACCACTTGGTTAGCTTGGGCACCGCTGGGTTCGACCTAATAGGATGCGATGCCGGACTGTTAATTTATTTACTATCTCAATGGAGGGATCATGACACTTCAAAATATCAACCCAATAAACGATCAGTTGGCCGACATTATTGTTCGAGCAGATGAGCCGTGGATAGAAACCGAACCCGGTAAAGCCTGGATGAAAGTATTATGGACCGGATCAGAAACCGGCCGATGGGCCGCACTCTTCAAATGGAAAGAAGGCTACACTGCGGCGCCACATAAACATCTATCAGACGCCCACACCTACGTTCTCAAGGGCAAATTACAGGTGCGCGACGGTATTTTGGGTGCAGGTGACTATGACTATGAACCAAACGGCGTGCTGCACGGCGAAACCGTCGCATTAGAGGACACCGAATACCTCTTTATTTGCGATGGTCCGGTGCTGTTTTACGACGCTAATGGCCTGACTCACTATCTCGGTTGGGAAGAACTTGCCAGGATGAAAGCAAGCGCCAGCGCCGGCACGCCAACTGAGATGAATATCACCGCATAACCCTGTGGCATTGACCAAAGCGCAAGCCAGGCTGTGGCTTGCGCCTCATATTCAGTAGTCCATGAGGTCGTCTACGGCATGCCCCCGCTCGGGAATGAGCATCGACCGCTCAAAACGTATCACCTCACTGCCATCTTGCTTCTTACCCACGGTTTCAACGCTAACAATACCTTGGTGGGGTCGAGATTTAGACGCACGAATACTCAGTACCTTTGACTGCGCGTACAACGTATCGCCTATAAAAACGGGACCCGTCAAACGCACTTTACCCCACCCTAGATTAGCGACCGTTTTTTGCGATATATCCGATACCGACATTCCCGTCACCACCGAAAGGGTCAGGCACGAATTAACTAAAACCTGACCAAACTCACTTTTAGCACCGTACTCTTGGTCAAAATGCAACGGATGCTGGTTCATCGTCAGCAGCGTAAACCAGGTATTATCGGTTTCGGTAATACTGCGCCCCGGTCGATGTTCGTAAACATCTCCAACCTGAAAATCTTCAAGGTAACGACCGTAAGATTCTCGGTACCTTTGCTCCCCAACGGGCTTCGCATCCGCAACCATATTATTCTCCTGTTTTGATTCAATTATTTTCGCGGTATCACAGATCCCGGCAACCGCGCATAGACATATAAGGCAAACAACAAAGCCTTTAAGATCCTGTGAAAGTCGGCGCCCTTTTTTCCAGAAACGCAGCCACCCCCTCTTTCGAGTCATGTGTCCCACGCAAACGCGTAATCTGTTCAATTGCCCAACGTCCGGTGTCGCGCCAATCTGGGTCTAAAGTGCGACGCAATCCGGCTTTTAGCGCCTGTACCGCCAACGGCGGGTTTTTAGCTATTTTATGAGCGATCTCAAAAGCTGTCGGCAACAGCGCGTCATGTTTGACACATCGGCTCACCAATCCCGTCTGCTGAGCAGTCTGCGCATCGATCACGTCGCCGGTAAACAACCACTCCGCCGCTCGCTCACGACCGACCAGCTGAGCCAGGCGCCCCAACCCAGGCGCATCACAACACAGGCCGCGTAAAACAAACAGTTCACCAAACGTGGCGCGCTCGGACGCGACCCGAATGTCAGCCATTAATGCCAACTCCATTCCCCACCCCACGGCGGGGCCATTGACAGCCGCAATCACCGGAATATCAGTGTGCAGCAGCGCATCTGCGGCGGGGGTCAACCCGCCGGTGGCTCGGCTGCGCTCGCGGGCCGTCTCTGGCGCGGGCAATTCCCCCCCTAAAATCTGCTTAACATCGTCCCCGGCGCAGAATACGCGTCCCGCTCCGGTGATAATCAAAACCCGGGCATCACTAGCCCGCACCGTATCCTCTAACTCACCGTAAAGCGCATAATTCAGAGCGTTCATGGCCTCGGGGCGATTTAGCGTCACCACGCCAATATGATCCTGCACATCGTATAACAAGGGGGGCTGGTCACTCATTGAGTTGTTTCCTTAAGTAGATCTGAGTTTGTTCAAGCACAGCTTTTGCGCGCGCTAGCGGCTCTATATATTGCTCCCGATAGCGCTTCGAGCGCACCTCAAGACTCAGCGGTGTCGCCTTGGGCAGGGCTCGCAACAGATGTTCCAGCGGTAATTCTCCCTCACCGGGCGCACTGCGACCATCTACCGCATCGCTAAGCAACGCCTTTGCTGTCTGCGACGTTGTACGCACTCCGTCACACAGTTGTATATAAGGGTGCATTTCTGCGTCCAGCACGGGTAGTTCATCTAATTCAGAGCTACGCATCAAATGCAGACTGTCTAGCAAAATACCAAAATTATGCGCTTGACTGGCAGCCAGCAATTCTTTGGTCTGACGCAATGATGTGACCGCTGTGATACGCAAAAATTCAAGCATCGGACGCATCGAATAGCCGGCACACCACTGGCTGATGTTATCAAGCGCGGGGGCCAGCAGGTCAGGATCACATTCGTCGCTGACAACCAGAATATGCTCGGCGCCCAAACGCCCACCCACGTCAACTAAAAACTGATGAGCGCTGCCCAGCACACCGCCTTTGGGAATCCACAGCACCTCAACGTCAAGAAAACCGAGTCCGTGCTGGGCTTTGATATCAAGCAGCTCAGACTCCCAAGCCAAGTCCCAGACCTCGGGACGCACCATCAGGCCTGCGTCAGAGTAACCAGCGTCCACCGCGCTTTGAGCGACAACCAACGGCGAAAATTCCGGCAACACTCCCGAGGCCAGAGAAATCCGTCTATTGTTCAACATGCTGCGTTCTCGCATTGCCCAACTCACCCTACGCTGACTGATTATTGACACCTTCGCCTTGTGCTCAGGCCAGGAGATGGCTAACCAAAGTCAAAACTTAACCATTACACATGCAGTCTGCAACGAAACACCAGCGGGGCACAAGTTGCCAGCAGAGCCCTGCGTTGTTAACGTAACGGTGCGCTCACCGGGATCAACCAGGCCTCATCAACTTACGCCGCAAACCAACACGAAACATGAATAACAGTAAACCCATAGATTACATCGAGCGAACCCGAGCCCAGTATGCGGCGCTTGGATACCCGCCTTACTCATGGGTCTACAGCGCCAGCGAGCCGGCATTAGCCGCCGTTAATAAACCGTTATCTGAATGCAAAGTGGGACTAATCGCTTCAGGCGGCATTTATTTCGCTGGACAAATCGCCTTTCATTTTAAGGATGATCTCAGTTACCGTGAAGTTGCGTACGACACACCCACACAGGCACTCAGGGCGACCCATTTTGCCTATGATTTGTCTGATGCGCGCGCTGACCCAAACGTTGTTTTTCCTGCGCAGGCTTTGCGCGGCGCTGTGTCCGAGGGCATTATCGGCAGCCTCAATACGCACGCTTACACATTTATGGGCGGCATCTATTCAAGCCGAAAGGTAGAACAAATATTGGCACCAGCACTCGCTGAACGGGTTCATAAAGACGAAGTAGACATTGTGCTATTGGTGCCGGTCTGACCTGTGTGTCATCAGTCCGTTGGACTGATCGCAAGAGCAATAGAACGCTTGGGAATTCGAACCGTGACCCTTAGCAGCGCCCGATCTATTACCGAAGCCGTGCAGCCGCCACGCTCGGTCTACCTCGATTATCCGCTGGGGCGAACGGCCGGAAGAGCACACGATAAAGACGAGCAAATGGCGATCGTCAAGGCCGCTTTAACCGCATCACAAGAGATTACTGTGCCTGGAAGCATTATCGACCTCCCTTTTTCTTGGCAAGAGGACGACACTTGGAAAGCAAGCGTGATGCGACCAACAACAAATACCAACAACTCGATTTTAGATGACCGCGTCGAACGTCATGCCACGCCTCAATACCAAACCACGCACGACGAACAAATTGCACAGGATAGCTGTTCAAGCTGCATATTTTTGGAGCCCGGTTAAGTCCACCATTGGTCGATAAGCCGGCAAAGCGGCGCATTAACCGCCAAAATCGTCCAATAATATATTGTCAGGTTCCACGCCGAGGTCTTCCAACATATTTAACACGGCAGCTGTCATTGGCGGCGGCCCGCACAGGTAATATTCGCAATCTTCAGGCGCTGGGTGATTTTTTAGATAGTTGTCGTAGACCACTTGATGTATGAAACCGACATGGCCGTCAAAAACATCCTCTGGCATCGGGTCCGACAGCGCCACGTGCCAATCGAAATTCTCGTGCTTCGCCGCGAGCTGATCAAACTCATCAACGTAAAACATCTCCCGTAAACTGCGCGCGCCGTACCAATAGCTCATCTTTGTGGTACGCCCTCTTCGATTGAGTTCATCAAAGATCTGCGAACGCAACGGCGCCATACCAGCACCACCGCCAATCCATATTTTCTCAGCTGGCGTATCTTTGACGAAAAACTCGCCGTATGGGCCGAAAACGGTGAGTTTGTCACCAGGCTTTAAGTTGAAAACATAAGAAGACATCTTCCCCGCGGGCACATCAGTACCGGGCGGCGGGCTGGCAACCCGGATATTAAACTTCAAGATGCCTTTCTCGTCCGGATAATTTGCCATTGAGTAAGCGCGGATTGTCTCGTCATCAACTTTGCTGAAGTTATCCCACACCGAAAAGCGGTCCCAGTCACCGCGATACTCTTGCTCCACGTCAATTTCTTTGTATTGCATGGCATAGGGAGGCACTTCCAACTGAACATATCCACCCGCTTTAAAGGCCACATCCTCACCTTCGGGTAGCTTAAGATTTAGTTCTTTGATGAACGTCGCAACGTTTGGGTTCGATGTAACATCACACTCCCACCGCTTAACCCCAATGGCGTCCTCCGGAACCTGAATCTTGAGGTCTTGCTTGACCGCAACTTGACAACTCAGGCGCCAATCGTCGCGAATTTCACCCCGCGTAAAATGGCCTTCCTCCGTCGACAAAATACTGCCACCCCCATCAACTACCCGGCAGCGGCACTGGGCACAGGTCCCACCGCCGCCACATGCACTGGCCAAGAAAATACCTTCCGAGGCCAAGGTGCTCAATAATTTTCCACCAGCAGGCACCTTGATGGCTTTATCTGGGTCGTCGTTGATTTCTATAACCACATCACCCGTGCTCACCAAGCGTGAACGCGCAAATAAAATCACTGCCACCAGCATGAGTACCGTCACGGTAAACATAACCACACCAAGCATCACTGTTGTGTCCAACATTCCTACTGCCTCTTTCTAAATATCAATGCCGCCGAACGACATAAAACAAAGACTCAACAACCCCACGGAGATAAACGTAATACCCAGGCCTCTCAAGCCTTCCGGCACATCACTGTATTTCAGCTTTTCGCGCACACCCGCCAATGCCGTAATCGCCAGCGCCCAACCGACCCCTGCACCGAGCCCAAAGACCGCACTCTCTGCTAGCGTCTGGTCTTGCTCTATCATGATCAGCGAGGCTCCTAAAATTGCACAGTTCACCGTAATCAAAGGCAGAAAAACACCGAGCGCGTTGTATAGCGCAGGGACGTAGCGATCCAAAACCATTTCCAAAATCTGGACCATGGCCGCAATCACTCCGATATACGACAAATAACCCAAAAAGCTTAAGTCAACGTCCGGGAACCCGGCCCAAGCCAGCGCGCCTTCACGTAATAAGTGATTAAAAATCAAATTATTGACCGGCACTGTGATCGCCAACACAACGATTACCGCCACGCCAAGACCAATCGCGGTCGAAATTTTCTTTGAAATCGCGATGAAGGTGCACATGCCCAAAAAGAACGTCAGGGCCATGTTTTCGATGAAAACAGCGCGAACAAAGATACCTAGATAATGTTCCATAACTACATGGCCTCTTTGTACTGTGCGTTGGGCGCAATTTCGTATTCGACGTCTTCAACTTGTTCAGTCTTCCACGCGCGAATCGCCCATATAAACAAACCAATGATGAAAAATGCACTGGGCGAAAGCAGTAACATGCCGTTGGCGTGATACCAGCCGCCGTTACTGACGGTAGGGATGATTTCATAGCCCATTAACGTGCCAGACCCTAAGGGCTCGCGTATCAACGCAACACCAATCAGGATCACGCTGTATCCCAATGCATTGCCAAACCCGTCTAACGCTGAGAGCCAAGGGCCATTTTGCATCGCAAAGGCTTCCGCGCGACCCATCACAATACAGTTGGTGATAATCAGCCCAACAAAAACGGACAAACTTTTAGAGATGTCATAGGCGACGGCCTGCAATACCTGATCAACCACAATCACCAACGATGCGATGATGGTCATCTGCACAATAATACGAATGCTTGTAGGCACCCGGTTTCGAACCAACGAGACACCAACATTAGACATAGTGGTTACGAATAATACAGCAGCACACATGACCAGGGTCTGTGACATGCTAATGGTGACCGCCAGAGCTGAACAGATCCCCAAAACCTGCAGAGCGATCGGATTATTATTGAAGATAGGGTCAACCAAGACTTCTTTTTGCGTTGCCATGATAATTCCTTAGAACGCTTACGCGCTTGCTTTCAAGCGTTTGATGAACGGGCCAAAACCAAGCTCGCCAGTCCAAAAATTAACCAAATTTTCGACACCCCGCGTCGTGAACGTCGCACCAGATAACGCGTCTACCTCGTATTGCGCTGCAGGCGAAGATGCCGGTGCACGACGTTTAACCAAACGAACCTGAGGCGATCCATCGTCACCATATAATTTGACGCCCGGCCATTTGGCTTTCCAACTTGGATTATCCACCTCGCCGCCGAGTCCGGGGGTTTCTTTCTGTGAATAAAAGCCTAATCCGGAAATGGTTTGCAGATCTGCATCGAGCGCAAGGTACCCATAGAGCGTGCCCCATAATCCATAGCCACGAACAGGAATCACTAATTTATCGATCACACCCGCAGAACGCCGAATATAAACCAAAGACACATTTTCCCGACGCCGGATGGTTGCAATATCATCCGACCCTGACAAAGCCGCTGACAAATCGGGATCTTTCGCTGCCCGAATTGGATCAAAATTTGCGGGGTCAATATCCGCAATGTATTCACCGCTGTTCAAATCAACCACATGCACATCAAATTGCGCGAACAACTCGTCAACCGTGCGACCCTGCGCATCTTCACTGCCAGAATCACCCAACATACCCGCTGCGCGAAGTATGTTCTGCTTTTGATCCAGTGCCTTGTTGAGCTGTTGCTGCGGCTTAAGCGCCACAGCGACGCCCGAAACGATGACCGAACACACCAAACAAATGGCTATCGCTACGACAAATGTATTACTTAGACTGTCTTTATCAAAACTAGCCACGTGCCAATCTCCGTTTGATGTTGGATTGCACCACAAAATTGTCAATCAGCGGTGCAAATAGGTTACCGAACAAGATTGCCAGCATCATGCCCTCTGGAAATGCCGGGTTCACCACCCGGATCAACGCGCACATTAAGCCAATCAAAATTCCATAAATTAAACGGCCGGTATTGGTATGTGCAGCAGATACCGGATCTGTTGCCATAAACACTGCTCCAAATGCAAAGCCACCGATCAACAGGTGCCACAGCGGACTCATACCAAACATGGGGTTGGTAGAATCTATGACGTTAAATAGGCTCACGGTAGCCACCAAGCCAATCACACAGCCGAGCATAATGCGCCACGATGCAATTCGGGTGGCAATCAAAATGGTGGCAGCAAGCAAAATCGCCAGGATGGATT
Organism: Gammaproteobacteria bacterium UBA4421; assembly: GCA_002389675.1. GTDB lineage: Bacteria > Pseudomonadota > Gammaproteobacteria > Pseudomonadales > Azotimanducaceae > UBA4421. The sequence continues at coordinate 38,819 of DGQF01000010.1, read as the reverse complement.
CTCCGCCAATCGTGCCGGGCATATTCCCGATAAACGCCGACACCATATCAACCCCGTAATCGAGTCCTTGCGCTGCATTACCCAGCGGTGTTGCCTGTGTTACCCCATCCACGGCCACCCAGATCGTATCACCGGACATTGCAGCGGGATAAGCAAAGTAGAGAAACGCGCGCCCCGTGAGCGCCGGATTCAAGAAATTCTTGCCGGTTCCACCAAATACCTCTTTGGCAATAACCACACCAAATATGATGCCGATAATGGCCATCCACAGCGGTATGCCCGCAGGCAAAGTGAGCGTATACAAAATGGAGGTCACAAAATAACCCTCATTAACCTCGTGCCCGCGAACCGACGCAAACCAAATTTCGAATAACACCCCCGCAGCAAAGACAACGACGTAGAGCGGAAGGAAATAGCCGAGCCCGTGTATCAGACAGTCGACCCAAGAATTCGGGTCAAAGCTCAACATCGGATTCAAAAAGACACCGCGCCAGCCTTCGATTGCAGTCAGTCCACTTGCCTGCATCGCCTCGTTTGCCTGCAACCCAACGAAATAGGATCCAACCAATGCTGGAATCCAGGCACACAGCCAGACGGTCATCATAATTCGTTTAAGATCTAGACCATCGCGCACGTGGGATGCACCCGCCGTGACATGCCCTGGGGTATAAAGTGCAGTATCAATTGCTTCGTATGCTGGGAATAACGCTTCCAGCTTGCCGCCTTTTTCGAAGTGAGGCGCGATGCTGTCCATGTAAGAACGCAAACTCATGCGTTAACCCTCCTTCTCTATCTGTTCAAGCACCCGGCGCAGCACCGGACCAAATTCATATTTTCCAGGACATACATAAGTGCATAGCGCAATGTCGTCTTCATCCAGCTCCAGGCAGCCCAGATTTATCGCTGTCTCTAAATCACCGACCAACAAACTACGCATGAGTTGTGTCGCCAGAATGTCCATGGGCATAACCGCATCGTAAGTGCCAATGGGCACCATAGCGCGCGTGCTGCCATGGGTAGTGGTGGTGAATTTGACGTTCTTCTCGCCTAACCACTTGGATAAAAATGAAGGATAGACCGAGTGGCGGTCTGCACCTGGGGATAGATAACCCAACAATTTGCGCTCAGCATCTTCAGGAAGAATGGATACCTGCAGGTCATATCGCCCCAGATAAGCCAATGGACCTTGCGCGGTCCGCCCTGCCAGTACAGACCCCGAAATGACCCTTTGATTGGAATCTATCAATTCACCCGCGGTAAGTTCATCTAGGCTCGCGCCTAGGAGCGTGTGCACCAAACGCGGCTGCGCAGCACCAGGGCCACCGATGGCGACCACGCGTTCATTCATTATTGTGCCCGTCAGGAACAGATGGCCAAACGCAATGACCTCTTGATAATTCAGATACCAAACAGTTTTCTGGCCACTGACAGGGTCTAAGAAGTGAATATGAGTACCCGCAAGACCCGCAGGGTGAGGCCCTACGACTTCATGCAAGTTAATTTTTGAATCATTGGCCTTGGGTAGCGACTTGCCCTGTGCATGACATACGTGCACCGGCCCATCAGTCAACCGCGCCAAGATCGCCAAGCCCGCTGAGAATTCCTTCTCATAGCCCTGCAATACCACGCTGGGATCTGCCGCTAACGGATTGGTGTCCAAGGCGGTAACAAATATCGAGTTAGGCGAGGTCACCGGATCAGGCACTTTGGCAAACGGTCTAGTTCGAAACGCGGTCCATGCTCCGCTATCGACCAATTGATTAACCACATCCGCGCGGCTCATGTCGGACAATTCAGACTCATCGCGGCGCTGATAAGTGACTTCACCCTCTCCGCCGAGTTCGATCACCACTGATTGAAGCGCACGTTTTGCACCACGGTTTATCGCAGTTACGGTTCCAGCAGCAGGCGCCGTGTAATTCACACCAAGCGTTTTCTTGCAGGTGAACAGGGTTTGGCCTTTAGCGACAGTATCCCCAACTCCAACGGCCATCGTCGGCTTCATACCCGGATAGTCGCCGCCTAGAACCGCAACACTGCGGACGGCGCGCCCTTCCCCAATACTCTGCTGGGGCGCACCTGCGATGGGTAAGTCCAGACCCTTTCTAATTTTTATCATGCGTACTCATTTCATGTGGGCTATACACGCGCATCGCCTGATCTTCTAAGTGCCGATATTGACGCCCAACCTTCTTGGCATCGTGATCGTTGGAGGCCTGGAGCCACATTCAGAAGCAGCCTGCAGCGGAAAAAGGTTGTACGAAAAATGCTAACAAAACAGCTCTCGCACAAGCGGCGCGCGAATTATAAAGAGATGGAGACGCAAAGCCAATCGTTTGACACGTGATTGTGCCGTCGGAGTCGAATTGGCTCACTGGAACTCGCGCCTGCGACGAATCAGAGAACTAAGATGCAGACAGCGCTGCCGGATGAAGAATCGGATACCCCTGACAAACAGCACTCGGCTCAAACGTCGTCAGCTCCCACGCGTCGTCGCATCGCAGCAAAGCCCGGGCCAGCTTATTGTTCAGCGCGTGCCCCGACTTGTAGCCGCTGAAGGCACCAAGTATCGGTCGACCAAGCAGGTACAAGTCACCGATAGCGTCTAACAATTTATGCTTCACGAACTCATCCTGATAGCGCAGGCCATCATCATTGAGCACGCCGGAATCATCTATTCCAACCGCATTGTCTAGGCTAGACCCAAGCATCTTATGAATCGCTTGAGCTTGGGGTAGTTCTTTAACCAGTCCAAATGATCGGGCCCGGCTGATTTCATCAACATAGGATGAGTTAGAAAAATCTAGTTCCGCAACCTTTGGGTATCGGTTGTAGACCGGGTGGTCGGCCACGAAGGTGTAAGCTGCCTTAAACCCATCATAGGGTGCCAGCGTTGCAACCGCATCTTCCTGATGCACGGTGATCTCGCGAGTAATGCGGATAAATTGTTTTAATGCCCTCTGCGCTACGATACCAACGGAGTTAATCATCGCGACAAACGGCGCCGCACTGCCGTCCATAATCGGAACCTCTTCGCCGGACAACTCGACAATCAAGTTATCCACGCCCAAGCCCCATAATGCGGACATGAGGTGCTCGACCGTCGCAATCTGGGCGCCAGAAACACCCAAGCTCGTGGACAACGTCGTATCGGACACATTCTCGGCGCAGGCCGCAATTGGGCCGCACTCTTTGCGGTCTGCACGTACAAAAGAGATCCCCGCGTTTTCACCGGCAGGGCGAAGCGTGATGCGTACCTTGTCACCTGAATGCACACCAATACCTATCGCGTGGACAGGCTTCTTTATTGTCCGTTGACGCAGTTGGTTTCTTATTCGAGGAGCTGGTTGCATAGTTATTTATCTGAAATAGAATTCGCGGGTAATCTCGATTGTGGGCATATTATACACAACCCATTCGAAATAATGAAAGAAAAATGAAGGAAAAAGTGGAAGAATATGCTACGAAATGTTTCAGCCGATGACAGCCTCTGCTAAGCGTTATAGACTAGCCCCGCGTACGCATCAGCTGCTTGTCTTGCCAGCACAGGTAAAAGCATCCGGCCCATTAGATTAACCACTCCCGGCTAGCTCATGACTTTTGACAAATCGATTAGTGTAGCGCCAATGATGGCATGGACCGATCGTCACTGCCGATACTTACACCGACTTTATAGCCCCGCCATTCTGCTATTTACCGAAATGGTCACCACCGGCGCCCTTCTGCGCGGGGGACAATGGCACCAACTCGACTACAGCGCCGAAGAACACCCGATTGTGCTGCAACTCGGCGGAAATGATCCGGCCGACCTAGCCCGTTGTGCTGCAGAAGCCGCGCGCAGGGGATTTGATGAGATTAACCTAAACGTCGGCTGCCCCTCAGACAGAGTACAGCAGGGAACCTTCGGTGCTTGCTTGATGCTTACGCCAAAGATCGTTGCCCAGTGTGTGAGCGCCATGCGGGCAGCATGTGACATCCCGATTTCTGTCAAATGCCGCTTGGGTGTCGACGATCAAGACAGCGACCCCCTTCTCCAAGCGTTCATCGACGAAGTTGCGGACGGCGGATGCGAGCGATTTTACATTCATGCACGTAAAGCCATCCTCGGCGGCCTATCACCCGCCCAAAACAGATCAGTTCCACCACTTCAACCGGAGCGCGTTGCCCGCCTGAAACGAAACAGACCCAATTTAAACGTCGTTATCAATGGTGGCATTACCGATCCAACAACGGCAGAAGACTATTTGACTTGGGCCGACGGCGTGATGATTGGGCGCGCCGCCTACCACAACCCAGATCTATTGCGCACACTACACCAGCGCTTTGTAGACCCCACATTTAATCCATCTACCCAGTCGATTGTACTGGCTTATCGCACCTACATCAGCGAGCAACTTCAGATGGGCATTCGACTGAGCGCTATGAGCAAACATCTTCTGCATGCCTGCAGCGGCATGCCAGGCGCACGCCGGTTCCGCCAAATCCTCAGCGACAGCAAGCGGCTCAAAGAAAATAATATCGGCCTGATCGACGAGGCCATTGACCACATCTATGCAAGAGCAGCCTAATGATTGACTTGATAAAACGCCTATTTCTCAAAGACGAACAGCAAACCGAAGACCCTCAGGTCAACACTGCTATTGCAGCAGCCGCGTTAATGTTTGAGGTCGTTTGGGCCGACCATGAGATTGGTGAGCAGGAGATGCGATCTATGGCAGCGCTGCTACACGACATATTTAACATCGAGCACACTAAAATCGAGGAAATCATAGGGCTAACCCAAGAAAATCACCGTTCCAGCGTGGGCATTTTTCCTTTTACCCGCGCGCTGAACACCCAACTCGAGCAGAATGAGAAATATCTAGTCGTTAAAGCCCTTTGGACCATCGCATATGCTGACGCACAAATAGATGCCTTCGAAGAACATACCATACGACGAATCGCCGATTTGTTATATGTGCCTCATCAGCGTTTCATCGAGGCCAAACTCGCGGCTCGCAACCCTTAACACATCCACATAGCTATTGGCTGGTCTGGCTAGCGTCAGAACCAGATCGCTCCGACTCCAAAGCCGCAACCAAATCTTTAAACGCGTTTTGATTACGCTCACTCATACTCATCAGGACATGGTGGGCATCGATGACGCGCTCACGCAAATCGGCCTCAGTCAACTCTGGCGAAACCGGCAGTACCGCTAATGGCGTTGAGCCATGCTGGTTCTTGTCAACAAGCGTGAAAACATCGTCGAAGCCCATATTTGACAAGATGCGCAAGATACCCGGATCAACACAGATCAGGGCGGGCAGTTCCCCTGTCTTTTTTTGCACACCGATACTCAGTTTTGCGAGCACACCCAAGGACGTGCTGTCGATGGCGATCGCATCGGACAAATCAACCAAGACACAGTTGAACTCGGGATTGTTTAACATCACCTGCAGGAAGTGATCAAACGAGCCACACAGAGTGACTCGTACATCACCTTCGTAACGAATGACGTAAACACCTTGGTGTTCGCCGACAACAATCCGTCCGCTCATGACCGTATTAATCTACCCATGGCAAACCAGGAGACAACTCACGTCGTCATGACCCAGTGATGATTCTTCAAGTTTTGCCCACAGCTCGTCAATATCCTCACTTTGGCTCACAACCTCAGACAAACGGACTTCTTTATCTTGTAACTGCGTGGGCGCTAACAAATCGAGCACGCCATCAGAAAATACAACCAAGCGAGCGTGTTTTGGGAAAGCAATCTGTCGCGACTCAAAAACAGCATTTTCAAACAATCCTAACGGCTTACCCTTCTGCTCTAACCGAATACAGCCATCGCGCGCAGCCATCAGGGCCGGTGGAAAGTGCGCCGCATTGGCATAACACATCATATGGTTACGCGTGTCTACGATGGCAAAAAACATAGCCACATGTTTATCAATATGCTGCTCGATAAGTTCAGCATTTATCCAATGAAGCACCTGATCCGGGCGAGTCAAGGCAGGCCCCTGGAGGTCTCGGCAAAGTTGCCTAGAAAGATTTTTCAACAGCACGGTGATGAACGCGCTCGACGCACCGTGCCCTGAGACATCAGCCAGATAACACACAAAATAGTCGTCAGCGATTGGAAAGTAATCAATGAAATCACCACTGAGCAGCAAAGAAGGCTCAACTCTTCGACTCAACTGATAAGCCCCAATGGTCAGGTCATTAGGCGGCAGCATACTCATTTGAATGTATTGACCCGCGCGCAAATCTTGCTCCAGCTCATTGCGCAACCGCAGCAGCTCTGCGTGATTATCCAATGCAGATCGCCCGCTGCGCGCAATCGCTCTGTGCAGGCGAAATGCCATATCATCGTCGCTCAGCGGCAACTGCCAACAATCATTCACCCCATGCTCAAAACACAAGGACATCACCCGTTCAGACAACGGTATGTGCGTCATATAAATCAGCGCTGTACCCGCAGACAGAGACTCCCGGGTCGGCAGCAGATCGGTTGAATCGCACAGCAAAACGTGTACGTCGCTCTCCTCACAATGGGCATGGGCAGATTGGCGGTCACCCACATAGATCGGCGAAAAACCAAGGCGCTTGAGTTGCTGATCGAGCGGCCCGTCGTGACAGGTCTCAGTATCGAGCACCAAAACCGTCATACGAACCTCTCGTTCACAACACGTCGCTAAAANNTCATCGTCATCAAATCCATCCTGTTCAAAAGGATCATCTTCGCCGAGACCATCATTGATATTAAATCTGCGCTGCTGCTCATAGGTATCTTTGCGAAATAAATACCGATCACCCATGACCAGATCATCGATTCCAATCAACCCTGCACGAAGGTCAACAACATAAGCGGCTGTGACGATCGCACGAGTACTGTTTGGCGACACCGCGAGAATGGGGTTCACAAAACTGCTGATTCCTAGACCGAGGCTGTCCCGCACATTGGAAGGGCCGAAAAACGGCAGCACCACGTAAGGCCCGGGGCCGCTCCCCCAAACAGCAAATGTCTGCCCAAGGTCCTCCGAATTTTTCGCCAATCCTGCCGGCGAGGCCACATCGATTAGCCCGCCCACGCCCAAGGTTGTATTCATCGCAAAGCGACCCAAATCTGAAATGGACGCTTTGGGTTTACCCTGTAGGAGCTGATTGGCCGCCGTTAACGGCGTCATAATATTGATAAAGAAGTTACTCACTCCGGTGCGTACGAACTTCGGCACCACTTTGACATAACCCACGGCAACCGGACGTAAAAACCATCGATCGGTCCATTCATTAAATTCAAAAACCTGCCGATTGACGCCTTCCCACGGATCATCAGCCGCCTTCACCGAAGGCGCTAGAATCATGAAAGCAAGAACCAACACAAACGCTGTTCGACCCACAATACATACTCCTTGAACGACCTACGTCAATCCTCTAACGGCACTCGACTGAGCACATAGCTTTTGCGAACTATCGCCGCGACCCGAGAATGATGCCGGCAGCGTGCAGGTCTTGCAATGTCTTTAATCCCTGAGCGTGCAATTCTCGACGCCCGATTGAATGTCCTAGAGTATTAAGCTGCCCACCAATTTCATCTAACGCAGACCGTGCGTCCATAACCTGCAACAACTCAAGCAGTTTATGAGTCATCACATTTGATTGTTTGAACCGCACATGGTCTTCCCGGTCACGGAAAACTAATAAGTAAGTTGGTGCAGCGGGCTTTACGTTAGGCTGGTTGAGCGGACCCAGTTGGTGCACCGGATAGTCATACATCAACGCCTGAAACAAAGACGAGCACACCAGGGTGCTCATTAGATCTGTTTGCGCATCAACCTTCACCGCCGCTTTCTCAACAGCGACGTCCAAAGCCAACTCCACCCACTCGTAATGACATAACTCGAGAAAAAACGCGGGTAATCCATGCAGGCCACGCCGCGCCAAAAAGCTCAAAAAGGCTTCACATATTTCAAGAAAATAAGGCGATTCACAACGATGATCTCGCACAAATTCACGGGCTAAGTTTGACCACGACGACTCATCTAGAATCTTTTTAGCCACTGGAAATGTGTTGTCGATAAAGCCAGTAATGTTGCTCAAGACAAGATTTGAATACACCTGCATACGACGAATATCAACGTCCTGAAGCGGTGGATGATTTAGCGGATCCCGCACGTAAGATGCGAAGTTTCGCTGCACCTTTGTAAAGTGCAGCACATTTTCAGATGGATCAGGCATGTGTCAGTGAACCCATATGCCCCTCACCGGCCACGCCTTGATACCGGCGCACCTGGGCCACCTCATCAAGCAACTCCTGCAAGGGCGGAAAATTGAAATCTCGCTCGACCAACGTAGGTACCGGACCTAACGCCTCAAAGGCCTCCTTCAACAGATCCCAAACCGGCTGGACAACCTCACTGCCATGGGAGTCGATCCGCAAATCTTCTGCCTGCGCATAGTGCCCTGCCACGTGAATGTATTCCGTACGTTGCAGATCCAAACGCTGCATAAAAGCAGACGCGTCGTAGCTGTGATTGATGCTATTAACAAAGAGGTTATTCACATCCAGCAGTAGCCCGCAATCGGCCTGTGACATCACCTGATTAATAAATTCTGCTTCATTAATCCTTTGTCCGGGTGCCGCATAGTAACTGACATTTTCAATTGCAATTTGTCTATTGAGAATGTCTTGGACCTGCCGAATCCGCGCCGCCACTGCGGCAGCCGCCTCTTCAGTGAACGGAATTGGCATCAAATCATACAAGTGCCCTCTTTCGTCACTGCAGAAACTCAGGTGCTCCGTGTAGAGCTTGATATCAAATTCGTCGAGGAACGCGCCAACCGCTCGAACCAACTCGATATCCAGAGGCGCGGGGCCGCCGATGGAGAGCGATAAACCGTGACAAACAAACGGAAAGCGTTCCGTGAGCGCTCGAAACTGCCTGCCGTAACGTCCACCTACACCAATCCAGTTTTCAGGCGCGACCTCCATAAAGTCTATAGGACGATCGTCATCTAATCCGTTCAGGCCGGCCAAAAGTTCTCTTCTCAAGCCCAGACCTGCCCCGCTGACCGGCCGCTGCGCAGTGTATGGCATTATTTAACAGACCCTAAACTGCAGCTCCACACATCCCCTCACCACACTTGCCTTCGCCGCATTTACCTTCTGCAGCCTTCTCATCCTCGGCGCTATCACCTTCAGCAGGTGCTTCGGCGCTCGCACCGCACATACCTTCGCCGCATTTACCTTCGCCGCATTTACCCTCAGCGACCATCAAGACGTCATATCCACGCTCAAGATCTGTGGAAACAAAAAGACTATCCTGCGCAACCGAAACATTCACCGCGCCCAACGACGCCACAAACGCTGCACCCATTAGCGCGGAGATTGGCTTTTTTACACCGTTATTCATCTAATCTTCCTAACACCCAAAAACGACAAGCATACTCCCAATATTCCGACCTATGCCAGTCCAACTCGCTGTTCTTCACTGAGGATGTGGGCCGCAACTCGTTTTGTCGACGCCTTCCAGAAGGGGCCAAAAAAAGCCTGATCAAGCGGATGAGGGTTCAATTTTTGACGCGCCACCGTTTCGGCAAACAGCACTAAACGAAGTTCTTGCACATAAAACCCAAGCTCAAGGACCCGTCCGGGATCCGCCAACTCGGCTTTTTTGATCTTTTGATACCTTTCTATTATCGCTCGCATCTCGCTGATTTGTTTAAGATCTTTTGGAACATGGCCGGGCAAATTTTGCAATCGGCGAACAATTCCTGAAAGAAAGCGTGGAATCAATATCAGAAATCTTTGTGGCGTCACCGTCAGCACGTTCCTGGGCGCCAACTCATTGATCTGCCGCAGGATATCTTTTTTACTCTCAACGTACGCCACCGACTGAAGGTCATCTAATAGACGCATACACTCAAACCGAAGGGCCATAATTTCCGCAAATTGTCCAACAGTCTCCGAAAAGACGCCAGCGAGTTGACCTCGTTTAAGCTCTAGCGCAGCTGCAAATTGATCGGCGTTCTTCGGCAGCGGCGTCTCTTCAAAAAAACAGTACCAAACGATGTTGCTAAGCAATTCCTCCTTTAGCGCTTTTGCATCACCTAATGCAGCGAAATGCAGCCCCAGCTTAGGATGTTGGTCTAGGGCCTTACGGAAGTACTGACCCACTTTTCCTAGCCGCAACAGCGCCAGCCTGATCAAACCTTGCCGATGAGCAACGTCCCGACTGAGAGTGTCATCAAACAACACCAAGTCCACCCTCTCACCATGATCAAACAATCCCGGATACTTTATTACCGGAGCAGACTGGTCGCCTAAAACCAATTGGTCTTCAAGCGCATCCTGAGGAAACTCTGTCAGTCCCCTCTGGCCAAAACGTTCGATTTGCTTTGACGTCTTCATCGCAACTTGCTGCGTTTTTGACAGCGATTGTTTAATGACTCGCAAGTCTCGGCCGGCAGCCACTACTTTGCTGTGGGAATCGATAACCTCAATGTACATTAAAAGGTGCGCAGCAATACGACCTCGGTCCCAATCACTTTCCGTAATTTGCAATCGATAACGGTCGTGCAGCAACGTGGCTAGCGCTGCCAAAAGCCGGCCGAGACGGTAATTTTTTGGCATCAACAGCACCGCCGACAGTTCGTCGACTTTTTCTGGTAGCGGCACCAACGTGCGACGCTTTTGCTTTGGCAGCGTGCGCAACCATTGTTCAATTAACGCGGGCAGCAAACCCGGGACGGTCCACTCGAGCGCCTCTGCACTGATACCATTGAGTAAACCAACCGGAATCACGACGGTCACACCGTCGTCAATTTCTCCTGGCGCAAAACGATATCGTAGGGGTAATTGCAAACCATTTAGCTCAAGCTCCGCCGGATAAGCTTGTTCAGGTAACGCCCCAGCTTCTGTAGTGAGTAGCGCCTCTCGGGTCAGAAACAGCGCATTAACCTGCTCTGCGTGCGCACCGCGCAACCAATGGTTCAAATCTGCCAGTCGTACAATATGCTCAGGTAGCCGCTGCGCATAAAACGCATAAATTTCATCATCGTTGAGCAACAGATCTCTTCGCCTGCCTTTCGCTTCAAGATTTTCAATTTGCGCTATTTCCGCTAAATTATGCGCAAGAAACTCGGGCGCTTGCTTCACCTGTCCCGCAACCATCGCTTCGCGCAAAAATAAATCGCGACAAAACACCGGATCTATCGAGCTCAAGCTGAATTGCCGACGATCTGCCAACCGCAACCCATATAAGCTTATGGTATCGAAGGCCATCACCTCGCCGCGAGAGATACTCCAAAACGGTTCGCTGGATTGGTGTTTTAACAGATGCTGGGCCTGCTGTTCGATCCACCCCGGCTCGACGGCTGCCACGTTTCGCGCATACACACGGGACGTTTCAGCGACCTCACCCGCGACAATCCATTTTGGTGTTTTACCCGCCAACCCTGAGCCTGGAAAAATTCTTAGTTTCAGCTGGCGCGCACCCAAATATTGGCCACGCTCATCATGCAACCCAATCAGACTCAAGCTGCCGGCCAGTATAGATTCGTGCACGGCGCGGTAACTGCCGGGGGTTGTGTTGAACCGAAAGTTCAACGTTTTGCAAATCAAATGCAGTTGCCTATGCACTTCGCGCCATTCAGACACCCGTGTATGACTCAGAAAACGTTTCTTGAGCAGGCTGCTGAAGCGACCACGCGTGAGCGCTTGACGCTGCGTTTGCAGAAAGTTCCAAAGGTTCAGATAACTTAAGAAATCACTCTTTTCATCTGCAAATTTTTCGTGAGCCGCATCCGCCGCCTGCATTTTCTGAAGAGGTCTTTCGCGCGGATCCTGAATGGCCAAAGCGGAGACAATCACAATAACTTCCGATAACGAGCCGAGCTTATGGGATTCTGCAATCATACGAGCGAGGCGCGGATCAATCGGCATTCGCGCCATTTGATAACCCACATCTGTCAGCTGTCCTTGAGACAAAGCCTGCAATTCCTCTAACAATCGAACAGCATCTTTGATAGCTCGAGGGTCAGGCGGGTCAAGAAACGGAAACCGGCGAATATCACCCAACTTAAAAGCCTGCATCTGTAACAACACAGACGCCAAATTTACGCGGTGTATTTCGGCATCGGTAAACTCCGGCCGGCCCAAGAAATCCTGTTCGCTGTACAACCGGTAACATACCCCCGGAGCAATTCGGCCGCAGCGTCCTTTACGTTGATTTGCGCTGGCTTGGGACACCGGTTCAATCGGTAACCGCTGAAGTTTCGAGCGATAACTATAACGACTTACGCGAGCAAACCCAGGGTCAATCACATAACCAATATTGGGCACGGTCAACGACGTTTCCGCGACATTAGTGGCTAAAACAATCCGTCGCAGAGCAGTTGCAGGCGCAAATATTTTTCGCTGCTCAGCAAAAGAAAGTCGCGCATACAGCGGCAGTATTTCAAAGCGTTCGCCAAATTGGCGGCGCAATGTTTTGGCCGCCTCAAAAATTTCTCGTTCGCCAGAAAAGAAAACCAAAACATCCCTAGCCCCTTTCATGGGGCTCGCATCGATCTCGTTTAAGGCCTGAACAATGCCCTCAAATGGCTCGTCGTTATCCTGAGTATCGAGATAACACACCCGCACCGGATAGGTCCGCCCACTGACCGCCACAATCGGCGCGTCATCAAAAAAACTAGAGAACCGTTGCACATCAATGGTCGCGCTGGTGATGATGACCTTTAAATCATTTCGGCGCCGCAGTAACTGTTTAAGGTAGCCCAGCAAAAAGTCAATATTCAAACTGCGCTCATGCGCCTCGTCAATGATAATCAGATCATAAGCATTCAAAAAACGATCCGTACGAATTTCAGCCAGCAATAGCCCGTCAGTCATTACTTTTAGCAGTGATGCATCAGAGACCTGATCAGAAAAACGAACAGCGTGGCCAACAGCGCCGCCTAATTCACAACCCATCTCATCAGCAATTCTCTTAGCCACGGTTCGCGCAGCCAATCGACGCGGTTGCGTATGGGCAATCATCGCACCAACCCCCAGTCCCAACTGCAGAGCCAACTTGGGAAGCTGTGTCGTCTTACCCGAGCCGGTTTCACCAGCAACCACAACCACCGCTGAGGATTCAAGCAACGCAAGTAACTCGCTACCATGGGCGCTAATGGGAAGATCTTCCGGTAGGCTTAAGTCCAAGTCAGCGCGCGCCTTTTCTCGCAGCTGTCGCAGCTCAGTGGAAGCCAAAACGCCAGCTTGACGTTTTGTTTCATCAACTTCCCGGCGCAATCGATACGCATCGCGGCGCATCACGCGATCCATAGGTATATCAAACAAAGGTTGTCCCCGCCTCGATCGCGAGGAGCGTTTAGCACGTGCCATGACTACTGTCGCATGGGTGGTTTTCGCGTTACTTGGACAATTCCGTCATGCTCTCTTCCAGTCCCCGTATAGTCAGCGGAAACATTTTGCCGCCAACCAAATCCTGAGTCAGCGTAACGGATGAGGAATACTCCCAAGTCTCTTGCGGAGTTGGATTGAGCCAGACTATTTTTTCGTAAAGATTGGTGAACCTGTCCATCCAAGCGACGCCAGGTTCTTCGTTCCAATGCTCAACACTGCCCCCGGCATGCGTGATCTCATAAGGCGCCATCGTGGCATCCCCTACAAATACAACTTTATAGTCTTGGGCATATTTATTTAGGATTTCAAATGTCGAAATTCGCTCATTCATGCGCCGACGATTATCTTTCCACACCGATTCATAAATAAAGTTATGAAAGTAAAAACTCTCAATATGTTTGAACTCAGTGCGCGAAGCAGAGAAAAGTTCTTCGCAAATTTTTACGTGAGCATCCATCGAGCCGCCGATGTCTAGAAATAGCAGGACCTTAACTGTATTGCGCCGCTCCGGCCGCATCTTAATATCCAGCATGCCACCGTTATGCGCCGTGGATCGAATCGTATTGGATAGATCGAGTTCTTCGTCGCTGCCTGTACGGGCAAATTTACGCAGTCGGCGCAATGCCATTTTGATGTTGCGGGTGCCTAACTCAACAGCATCATCAAGGTTTTTGTATTGCCGTTCATCCCACACTTTCTTTGCTTTTTTCTTCTTGCCTCTGCCTTGGCCACCGGGACCATCTTTACCGTCACGGTCAGCATCTCCCTCGTCGCCTTTGTCTCCTTCCTTGCCCTTTTCAGCTTCGGCTTTCTCCGCGGCCTCCTTAGCCTCTTTAAACGCCTCAATCAATTTCTCAAGACCACCCAATGACTCTATCTGGGCCAACTCTTCAGGGGTCAACGATTTTTCGAACTCGCGACGCAACCACTCGTCCGGGATCAAAGACTCAAGCAAACCGTGCAAGTCTTCGAGCCCCTTGAAGTACGCGCTGAACGCACGATCGAACTTATCGTAGTTCTTCTCGTCCTTGACCATGGCTGTTCGACTGAGCAGGTAAAAATCATCAACATTGGCATAAGCCAATTGATGCTTCAGCCCGGCCAAAAGATCCATTAATTCACGAATGGACACCGGGACCTTGTACTTCCTCAGCGTTAAGAAGAAATTGATAAGCACAGTTTACCCTCTGCTGTCTCTACGATTCATAAACGCGAGCCGCTCAAGCAAGTGAACATCCTGCTCGTTCTTTACCAACGCGCCGTAGAGCGGCGGAATGGCTTTACTGGCATCTCGATTCGTCAATATCTCATCAGGGATATCGTCTGCCATCAAAAGCTTCAACCAATCAATCAATTCCGAGGTAGACGGCTTCTTTTTCAAACCCGGGACCTTTCTGACGTCAAAGAATATTTCCATGGCTTCTTTAACCAAATCGTTCTTGATAGACGGAAAATGAACCTCAACGATCTGTTCCATGGTGTCGCGATCGGGGAAATTAATGTAGTGGAAAAAGCAGCGACGCAAGAAAGCATCTGGCAACTCTTTTTCATTATTCGACGTAATAATCACAATTGGTCGTTGCTTGGCTTTTACGGTTTCGCCGAGTTCGTAAACGTAAAACTCCATCCGGTCAATTTCTTGCAGCAAATCATTGGGGAACTCAATGTCTGCTTTGTCTATCTCATCGATCAGCAGTACCACACGTTCATCTGCTTCGAAGGCTTCCCATAGCTTGCCCTTCTTGATGTAGTTGCGAATATCCTTGACGCGCTCGTCACCCAACTGCGAGTCCCGCAAGCGAGACACTGCGTCGTATTCATAAAGGCCGTTAATGGCCTTCGTCGAGGACTTAATATGCCATTCAATCAGCGGCATATTGAGCGATGCCGCCACCTGTTCCGCGAGCATAGTTTTCCCGGTACCTGGTTCACCCTTAATGAGCAAAGGGCGTTCCAGTTTAGCCGCAGCATCTACTGCCATGCTCAACTCGTCTGTCGAGATATACTCGTCGGTGCTTTCAAAGATCATTTAATGTCCTGCTGATTATGTATTCGCGATGATAATTTCAAACCCAGCACTTTAAAGAGCGCAACAGGCCGGTGCAAGCCCCTGCATGATATTCACGCCCCAATGACTGCCTTGACAAGCGCTAAATTTTGCGTTTTCTGCCCCAAATGTGCATGGCGCTGACTATAGCGGAAACCACTACCAACGATGCCAAAAGAATTCCCGCGCTCTCTGAAGGGGAGCCTTGTGCTTGAAAAAAAAACTCAAACACGGCAATAACAAAGGCCGGAGCCCAACTCTCAGCGTACAAGGGCACCGGCGCTGGGGTTAGAAAAAAAGTGAAGGTTAGAAAACAGATTAACTTCTTAAGCAACCCATCATCGCTAAATCTTATCAACTTATTCAGCAATAAAGTCGCACCGACAGCTGCACTAAAGACAACAACCCAAGCCAAAATCGTCATCACCGGTTACTGCTCTACCCAATTGACAATCATTTCCATCTCCTGGTCTTCATGAACGCGACTTTGCGCCACAACTTTACCGCGAACCGATATATCCGCTTGATGCACCGTTGCGCGATCACCAGAAACCAAAGGGTGCCACCACGCCAACTCTCGTCCCTCTGCCAACGTGCGGTATGCACAGGTGGTCGGCAACCAAGAGAACTCCGTCGCGCGCGCAGGTGTAAGCTGAACGCAATCCGGTATCAGCGCGTGCCGTTTCGGGTATTGGGTGCAGCGACAAGCCTGCTGATCCAACAAATCACAGACGATGGCGGTATAGTGCACTTCCGCCGTGTCTTCATCCTCCAGTTTGATCATGCAACAGCGAGCGCAACCATCACACAGTGATTCCCACTCACTATCGCTCATCTGCGACAGGGTTTTATCACGCCAAAAGTCAGCCATCATGAAACTCTTTGCTGGGCGGCAACTGTAAAAAAAAACCCTGATCGTTGATGGCCTGCATCACTTGCGCTGCATCTGCCTGCGCCAGATAACGATCTCGATCCAGCTCTAACTGCAAAAAACTGACCCCAACCCCAAAGTGTGTCCGCAGCGCCTCCGGCAGTTCATCAAAATCTGCCTCTGCAGGGAGATAAAGATACGTGTCCGCTCTGCGCTCACTGCGGTAGACGCTGACCCGAATAGACTCGGGCACTGCGCTCACCCGTGGCTCCCATTACCGCCGCGTAAAATATCCAAAAAATCACTCCCTAGAATTTCAGATCGCCAGCCATCGTATAAGGGCGGCAATTTATTGTGTTCAGAAAAGTAGCGAATACAGGCCTCAAGCTCTTTTTTACGCGAAAGTAACTCCGGCGCAAGCTGCAGCCGCTGCGCATGAAAACGCGCCGATACCTTCAACTTTTTAAGCAACGCGCTCTGCGCGGACGACAGCGGTCTTGGCAAATCAGGCGGTTCAGCGGCACGACGCCCCAACTCGTGCTGCAAAAGTAGATCTTCACCATACCGGCGCGCCACTCCGCGCGGCAACACTTGCTGAATCTGAGACACATCCAGCACCTCAGTTTTTGCAAATTCAAGCAAATGTTCTTCCCAGATTACCCGGTTTCGAGGAATATTTTCACGCCGAGCCGTTTTCTCGCGCCAAGCCGCCAAAGACTTCAGCACAGCCAGCGATTGTCCGCGCAATAACGAGGCTTTCTTAATCGTGCGATAACACTCGTGCGGATCTGCAGACTGATAGTCGCCACGTCGCGCCATGTCTTCTTGAAACCAGCCCAGTCGTTCACTGTGATCTAGCGCCCGTGACAGCTGCCGGTACATAGGCACCAGATAGGTCACATCCTCCACCGCGTAATCCAGCTGAGTCTGACTCAGGGGACGGCGCAGCCAATTTGAACGCGTTTCATGCTGATCGAGCACTTGGTTCAGGCGGCTTTTAACCAACCCGGTATAGCTCAGGCTATAATCAGCCGATACAAAAGCATGCGCGAACTGTGTGTCAAAGATTCCTTTGGGCCGCACGTTTAAATGGTGGTAGATCAGTTCCAGATCTTCAAGGCAGGCATGCATCACTTTGACCCGGTCGCCCCGCTCCAAGTATTCGGCAAAAGGCTGCCAATCATCAATGGCCAAAGGATCGATCAAAAAAAAGTCTTCCTGACTGGCCACTTGATACAGTCCGGGCAAGGGATAATAAGTATCCGTGCGAATAAATTCAGTATCCAGGGCAATTTCCGCCTGCCATGACGCAACCGCCTGTTTCAGCGACAAATTATCAGCGATCCACTCAGGCAATGGCCCGGCGCCCCTGCAGAGCATGGGACAACGTGCCCCCGTCCGTGTATTCGATTTCGCCCCCTAAGGGAACCCCGTGTGCGATTCGACTAATGCGGCCAACGTGGTCACGAATCAACTGCGCCACATAGTGAGCTGTAGCCTCACCTTCAACTGTTGGATTGGTCGCCAGAATAACCTCTTCGGGGCGCAAAAGCCCAACGCGCTCGAGCAATAAATCCAGACCTAATTGATCGGGACCTATTCCGTCCAAGGGTGATAAACGACCGTTGAGCACAAAATAGAACCCTTGAAAACCGCCCGCCTGTTCAATGGCCAAAATGTCTGCAGGGGACTCAACCACGCATAATAACTTTTCATCACGGCGCTGATCCTCGCATAAGACACATATTTCACGTTCCGTCAAATTGCGGCACTGCGCACATAAACCAACGTCGCGGATCGCAACCTGCAAGGCTGCGGCTAAATCTCGCCCCGCTTCTGGCTCACGCAGCAATAAATGTAATGCCATTCGCTGTGCGCTTTTTGGACCGACACCGGGTAATACTTGAAATGCCTGTATCAAGCTTTCTATCGCTGACATTCGACTAGGCGCGCAAATTGCCAAATGGCAGGTTTAAACCACCTGTCAACTCTGACATTTTCTCAGCTTGGGTGCGCTCAACCCGGCGCACAGTATCGTTACAGGCCGCGGCAATCAGGTCTTCTAGAATTTCCTTATCTTCCCCCAACAGGCTTTCATCCAGATCTATTTTTTTCACCTCATAACGGCAGTTCATTGTCACTTTGACCATACCTGCACCGCTTTCGCCTTTAACTTCTATCGCAGCCATCTGCGTCTGAGCGTCTTGGAGTTTAGACTGCATCTCCGTCGCCTGTTTCATTAAATCGCCAATGCCTTTCACCACATCTCCTTAAATAGGACTAATTTGATCAACGCGCCCACCAAACTCATCGAGCAGATTCTGCACAACATGGTCTTGCGCAATGGCCTGCTCGGCCCGTACTTGAAGCGCCCTTGCCTCACGATTACGCTTGGCAGCAGGCGTTTCGGTGCTTAATTTGCTAGGCTCGATAGTCAGAACAACCGGCTCACCCAAAAGCGCCTGCAGGGCGCGCTGCAGCTGCTGTATTTGACTTGGCGTTAACAGCGTATCGTGGCCTTCGTCTAGCAACAACGCAACATCTGGCAACGCCAGCCTGTGCAGAACACTGTTTTCAGCGATCATGCGCGTCACGCCACCTACCGACAGTCTCGCCACCCAATCAAACCAGTGTTCACTGAGCTCATCAGAAGATTGTGAGGGCGAACCAGATTCAGTTGCCTGCGCTTGCGCGATAGTCTCCGACTGATCCCCGCCTTGCGCCTGCTGCGCCGGCCCAGTTTCAGCATCTGGCTCGGCAACCGACTCACGATCCAGCCGCGGCGGAACGGTGCTGTCGCGCTCTGGCGCGAAGGTCAACATTCGCAGCAGGGTCATTTCAAATCCGCTACGCTCGTCCGGAGCAATTGTTAAATCACGCAAGCCGATTAGGGCGATCTGATAATATAACTGCAGCTCTTCCGGACTGAAGTCTGTATTGGTTTGCCCGAGCGCGGACTGCACGGCTTGAGCGTGCAGGGCCTCCATCAAGCCTTTAAGCACTTCACCAAAATCAGCGCTGCGCAGCGCCAAATCAGCGCTGATCTCCAAGACTGTAGACACCGAACCGGCCACCAAACCGCGCATCAAACTGGCCACTTCGTCGCGACCGGCAACCCCAAGCAAGTCGGTCACTTCGCCAGCGCGCAAGACGCCTTGCCCAAAGGCAATCGCCTGATCCGTCAGACTCAACGCATCGCGCATACTGCCTGCTGCACTGCGCGCTATAATGTCCAAAGCACCCTGATCATGTTCAACTTTTTCGTCTGACAGAACCGAGTGTAAATAATCCGCAATCACCTCTTTTGATATCTTTTTGAGCTGAAACTGCAAACAGCGCGACAACACCGTTACGGGCACTTTCTTGGGATCCGTTGTTGCCAACAAAAACTTAACGTACTCCGGAGGCTCCTCTAGAGTTTTCAATAATGCGTTAAAGCTCGCCGTAGACAACATGTGTACTTCATCAATGAGATATACTTTGTAACGACCGCGAGTTGGCAGATATTGGGCGTTATTCAGCAAATCACGTGTGTCGTCAACACCCGTACGAGAGGCTGCGTCCACCTCAATCAAATCTATAAAGCGGTTTTCTTTGATCTCAAGACAAATCGCACATTTTTCACAGGGCGTCGCGCTGACCCCTTGCTCACAGTTTAAGGACTTCGCGACAATTCTCGCTATGGTGGTTTTCCCAACCCCTCGCGTCCCGGTAAACATGTAGGCGTGATGCAAGCGACCCGCATCCAACGCATGGCGCAGCGCACGTACCACGTGTGCTTGCCCCACTAGCGCGTCAAATCCCATAGGGCGCAATTTTCTTGCTAAGACTTCGTAACTCATCTGGCGTATCCTACAGCCTTCCTGCACAAGACTTAAATAACATTTGCCTTCGTGAGCACTTTTCAACAACACCTTCGACGACATCCGTTTGTCATTGCCGGCCATCGCGGCGCCGCAGGCCTTGCACCCGAAAATACTTTGGCAAGCTATAGTCTCGCACTGGAACTGGGTGTGACAATGCTCGAACTGGATGTCCATCGCGCGCATTATGCGGATGGACGCGCAGATTTAGTGGTCATCCACGACAATAAAGTCAACCGCACCACCAACGCAAAAGGCACCTTGGAAGAGTTCTCCATCGAAGCCTTGCGCCAGCTCGATGCCGGTGACGGGCAATCGCTTCCATTGCTTAGCGAAGTGTTGGACCTTCTCACTCTTCATACACAAACCACCGGTCGTATCACCGCGCTTAATATTGAGCTCAAAGGAGAGGAAACTGCTGATCTAGCGGCACAAATGTTGAGCCAGACATTCGCCTTCCCCATCGTTATTTCGTCATTTGAACACTTCAAATTAACTAGATTTCGCACACTAATGCCACAGGCCCCCATTGCGCCGCTCTACCATCGTTATCGCTCAGACTGGCACACAACAGCCGATGATCTCAACGCATGTGCAATCAATATTAGTGCGAAAATGGCCACCCAAACACGCATAAAAAAATTCAAAGCAGCGGGCTACGCTGTATTTGTTTACACCGTCAATTCATTACAAGAAGGCCAACAGCTCAGGGACTGGGGTGCCTCAGGGTTGTTCACCGACCGGCCCGATATTTTGATGCCGCTAAGCCTCACGAATCCGTAGATGGGCAGCCGGGTTGCATTGATATTTTTATCGAGCAGATAATTTTTAGCCGGTGATAATCACCTTCAACATCAGGCCAGGCTGACGGAGTATTTCAAGCTCCGCCCTCTGCTGATAAATTTCTATTCGAGGCTGCCATGCCTCACGTTTGAGCTACGCCCTGCGCCTGCTGCAAAATAACCGGCATCAACCGCGATTAGCGGGAAACCCAGCTTTTATCCTATACTCCGCCACTGCTCGCGCTCCTGCACCTGATAGGCTGCTGAACGTTCGCTAAAACAGCCCAAACTCCAGTTCACAAAAAAGGAAAAAACTCATGAAACTCGATTCTAGTATTTCGGCCGTCATCACCGGTGGCGCTTCAGGGCTGGGTGCAGCGACCGCTCGGGCGCTCGCAAATCACGGCGTAAAAGTCGCCTTGTTTGACCTAAATGAAGATAAGGGAGCTGCTCTGGCCGCCGAATTGGGCGGGGCCTTTTGCAAAGTCAACGTAACCGACGATGCCTCAGTTGATGCAGGATTTGCACAAGCACGTGCGGCAATCGGACAGGAGCGACTGCTGATCAATTGCGCGGGCACCGGAAACGCCATAAAAACCATCAGTCGCGACAAAGCAACCGGCGCCATCAATCACTTTCCGCTCGATGCGTTTAACTTAATTATCCAGATCAACTTGGTCGGTACGTTCCGGTGCATCGCAAAATCCGCAGCTGGAATGGCGACACTGGACCCAATCAACGGTGAGCGCGGTGCAATTGTCAATACAGCTTCAGTCGCTGCGGAGGACGGTCAAATTGGCCAAGCATCCTACTCCGCCTCCAAAGGCGGCGTCGTTGGAATGACGTTACCCATCGCACGCGATTTGTCCCGCGAATTGATTCGCATCAATACAATTCTACCGGGCATATTCGATACGCCTTTACTGCAGGGCGCACCAGAGGCCGTCAAACAAGCACTCGGCGCTCAAGTGCCAAATCCGGCTCGCCTAGGCGCCCCCGAGGAGTACGCGTCACTGGCAATAGAAATGTGTAAGAATGCGTACTTCAACGGCGAAGATGTGCGCTTAGATGGCGCGATCCGCATGGCACCTCGCTAATCTCCAAAATCAACTCCACTAAACTCAAGAAAAGGACAGAACATGGCAGACGCTTATATCATTGACGCATGCCGTACCCCTCGGGGAATCGGCAAAGCAGGCAAAGGAGCCTTAGCTCATTTACACCCTCAAGTGCTCGCCGCCACGGTACTCAGTGCCATTGCGCAACGCAACAATCTAAACACCGCAGAAGTAGATGACATCATCTGGGGCACCAGTTCACAGCGTGGCGCGCAGGGGGCAGACATGGGCCGCATGGCCGCACTAGACGCGGGTTATGACGTCAAAGCCTCCGGAGTCACTTTGGACCGGTTTTGTGGCTCTGGCATTACTTCAGTCGCCCTCGCGGCCGCTCAGGTCATGTCTGGTATGGAAGACCTTGTGGTCGCTGGCGGCACGGAAATGATGTCATACACCGCCTCAACCGCCGACCCTGACAATCCACCGATGATGGATGCGGGTAACTTACGCCTGCGCGCAAAGCACCCGCAATCTCAGCAAGGGGTATGCGCTGATGCTATCGCAACCTTGGAAGGCATCGACAGAGAAGCGGTCGACCAGTTGGCTTTTGTTAGCCAACAACGCGCCGCCCGCGCCATGGAGGAAGGCCGATTCAGTCGCTCTCTGGTACCGGTCTATAATCTTGATGGCACACTTGCCCTTGATCGAGAAGAATTTCCTCGCCCCGGCACCACGATGGAAACGCTTGGGGCGTTGAAAACTGTCTTTAACAACTTTATGGACATTCCGGTGGACGCCGAGGGCAACACGTACGGCACCATGGTCACCAGTAAATATCCACAGCTAGCAGGCAAAATTAATCATGTGCACCACGCTGGCAATTCCTCTGGTGTGGTCGACGGCGCCGCCGCATTACTGCTTGCGTCACCGGAATACGTAAAAAAATCCGGCTTGGCCCCTCGAGCGAGAATTGTGGCAACGGCCAACATGGGTGACTGCCCCACGCTCATGCTCAACGCCCCAGTGCCCGCAGCACGAAAAGTTTTAGCCAAAGCTGGATTGACTAAGGACGACATCGACGTCTATGAAATCAATGAGGCCTTTTCGGTTGTGGCAGAAAAGTTCATTCGCGACCTCAATCTTGATCGCGAGAAAGTGAACATCAACGGCGGTGCCATGGCTTTGGGGCACCCTATTGGTGCCACCGGATCAGTGCTGATCGGCACTGCACTAGATGAATTGGAGCGCTCAGGCGGACGATACGGCCTAGTCACAATGTGTGCCGCAGGCGGCATGGCACCAGCGATTATTATCGAACGCATCTAGATAGGCAAAAGCTGGCGACGGCTCCGAACGCGCTTAGAAATAGTATCTACACGCTTGCTGTAGGTACTATTTAACGCCCGTGAACCTAGGCAACTGTAACCGGGTTGTGATGCGATAAGGCTGCAGCGGACGACTTAATGCACCATCGCTATGACGGCGAAAAATGCAGCCACGATGGCTTGGACGTCGATCGTCGCCCTGCACCCATGCGACCGCGATAAACCGATTTGGGTCCCGCAGCTTTTGGGCAGCCGCATTAACGTCCTGGGTAACCGCTTCCAGAGTCGCCTTGCGACGGCCCGCACTGTTCACGGGCAAGCCGGCCGCCCGCCTACGTCCATCAAGCGCTCGCCGCTGCACTTCGAAGGCCTGTCGATAGGACGCAGCAGACTCCCAACCGTGTCCGTCGGTATACACATAATAATGATTTGTCAGGCGCGTAACACACACGGGTTTACCCCGCACCGGAGACACATCACGACGACGAAGTATACGTTGATAGTGATGCATTAATTTTCCAAGTACCTCCCCCCCGCGGTTGAGCAGCAATTCGACATTGACCTCACCCTCAGGAAAATCACTTAATGGAAACTGGTAGGTCTTCTGTGTCCCCATCACAAGGCGCACGCCCGCCGGCAGATCTGCAAGACGCAGCTGTTCTTTCAACTTGGCACATTCCTTCTGCAGCAAAACCACTGCTGCGCCTGCGTCGATTGGCCCAATTGATGACGCAGTCACAGGCTGGATTTGTGGGTCGTCGAACTGAACGACCTCAGAAATACCTGATGTCGAAACTGCAAAACGAATCAGACGCACTCCGTGAATAAGGCCATAACGCTCAAAAATCTTATATTGCATGGTGCTAAGCGCAAGCAAGTATTCGTTGGAGGGCAAGCAGTCAATCATAGCGACCAACTGACTGAGCACAGCATTCTCTCCATATTTCATGAGCACAAATAATGCGGCTTGACGCAAGCCATAAGCCGGATAAACCGGCGTATAGTCTGCCGGTGCACTGTCTAACGAGATCTCGACAGACGTGCGAACGCTTTTCGTCGCCGCTGCACCAAGCCCGAATAAGCTGAGTTGCACGCCATCCTCCTTTTGATTTGATATGCCTGAGATCAAAAGCCCCTAGATCCACGCAGCACCACGCGCTCACGCTGCACGAAAACAAGCCGACGTAACGGAGATATCATAAATTCGACAGCGTGGCGGTGAACATGGCATCTCACCACATGGCAACCGGATTGACAATCATCTGGACAGTACCTTTGAGCTTCGCGTGACCCAGCACAAACATAAACTCTTTAACGTCTTCACGCGCCAGGCGACCTGTGTTCATCGTTTCCAGCAGGTATATCCCCTGCTCTTTCAACAATGTGACGTGCCCGTAAAACAGCTTATCGCCCGGCACCGCGGGTACGGCCTCCACGCCCCAAGTATCCGCGCCTACCGCCATCGGGTTTAGAGAGGCCAGATACACCGCAGCCGCGTTGGTTAGACCCGGTATGGTACGACCCCAAGTTTGAGGGTCACTCTTCAACTTTTCGTCTGTCCAGCCAGTGTGGAATAAAATGACATCACCAGACTTGAAAAGAACCTTCTGCTGCTTTGCAGCAGCTTTAATATCGGCCTCTGTGATCGGTTGCCCGCCCTCAAGGTAGGGAACACCAAAATGTTCAGTCATGTCTAAAAGTACCCCACGACCAATCAGTGGCGGCACTTTGTGCAAACCCAGCTTAGTGACCCCTGTGATCTGCGTGAAATCCTCTCCTTTGTTACAGTTATAGAACATCCCCGCCTCACCAAGATGGGCTAATCCATCCAATTGAGGGCCTGTACCCAGCCACATTTGCACAACATCGTCGTTATAACTCATGGGCCAACCGTACGCATCAGTGGTGTCGCGGCCAAATTCTTGGCCGGGCTGAACAATTTGCAAGCGGGTGTCGCGAGGCGGAAATGCTGGCATGCCAGCGTCAATAACAATGCCAAGACCATGGCTTTGGCCCTGCTTAATGAGACTCGCAGCGTTAAGCACTTGCGCAGGCGTCACATAGTTAGCTGCACCTAGTTCGTCATCAGCACCCCACTTTGAAGGTTTGCAATGATCATCTGCGAACGCAATCACCGGCCACCCAAAAATCAAAAAAAATGTCATCAATCTTGCCATGTCTGCTCCGTAATTTACCTGATGTAGCGAATGATCGCCGTCGACTGCAGATTATCGCAACGCCGAAAACAAGGCCATAACCACGCTTATTCAAAACCCGCTTTTGCCCACCAAAGGCCAAGAGGCGTTTTTAAAAGCGCACACAATGATCTTTTTGGCACCCTAAAACGACTCCAGCACTGATCGGCTCTGCTATAGTTTAGCGAATTGGAAGCACGCCAAATCTCCTGGCACAATCCGCTGATTGAAAACGTTTTGAAAACCTGCATTGCGCATTTGGCATAATCACCATGACCCAGACACCCGCCGCCAATAACGGCTTGCTCAACAGACGCTGGTTTCTAAAGGCTGGCGCTGTCGCGGCAGGCGCGGCCGTTCTGACGCCGGCAATGGCTGATGGTCCATGGATGACTTATCCCGGTCAATCGCCTGGCCCCTACGGTGCCCCGTCCAGATTTGCAGCCCTCAAACGCGAACAAATCACGCTCAATCCGCTGGGCCCCGGCGACGGCGCATCTTGTTCACCATTGCAGTCACTGAACGGCATCATCACACCCAACAGCCTTCATTTTGAACGCCATCACAGCGGCATTCCAGATATCGACCCTGAGCATCATAGGTTAACGGTTTTTGGTCAGGTCAAAAATCCGCTGGTCTTCAGTTACGAGTCGCTTCTGCGATATCCACAACAGACAAAAACTTGGTTTCTTGAATGTTCGGGCAACAGCTTTCGCAACACATTCGATGAAGCACCCGACCTCACCGCTGGCGAAGTATCGGGTTTGTTTTCGTGCGCGGAGTGGACCGGCGTGCCCTTACATTATCTACTGGATGAAGTTGGCGCCCACAAGACGGCCAGTTGGGTTATTGCAGAGGGCGCAGACGCCTCGGGCAACAATCGCAGCATTCCAATGTCTATCGCGCAACACGCGATAATCGCGCTATTTCAAAATGGTGAACCCATTAGACCTTCACAAGGGTTTCCCATGCGACTGTTTGTACCTGGCTGCGAAGGCAACATCAGCATCAAATGGCTGCGTAGCCTAAAACTTAGCCCAACACCTGCACAAACACGAGAGGAAACCAGCAAATACACCGATCTGTTGGCTGACGGCACGGCACAGCAGTTTTCCCTAAAAATGGAGGTCAAATCTGTCATCACCTCACCCTCGGGAAAAATGCAGCTACCCGCCAAGGGAATTTATCCCATCACTGGACTGGCATGGTCGGGCCAAGCACCGATATCCAGCGTACATGTCAGCGCAGACGGCGGCAAAAGCTGGGCCGCAGCGGAGCTACAAACCGAACCCAGCCCCTTTGCACCCGTTAGGTTTCGCATTCCCTGGCAATGGCACGGGCAGCCGGCCGTTTTGCAAAGTCGCGCCACTGATGCAGCAGGTAATATACAACCGACGCGTGCCGTGGCCCTGCGTAAGCAATCACCGCTGGTCATCTATCACTACAACGGCATCCAGAGTTGGCAAGTCGATGCCTCGGGAAAAGTTCGCAATGCGCTCATCTGACACCTGTCAAAAAAATCAGCGAAAAACCCGCTGCCTGTTGTTAACGCTGCTCGCAATTTTTTTATCTGCCTTACAAAGCGCCGGCGCTAGTGCCGAAACACCGTTAGGCAGCCACCAAATACCCGCCCTGGGTGTTGCGGCGCCAGCCAATTATGAATCTGTAGTCATGCCAGACGGTAAAGGATTGCCAAAGGGCTCGGGAGATGTGGATTCCGGTGCAACCATTTATGCCCGGACCTGCGCCAGTTGCCACGGCAGCAAAGGAGAAAAAGCAGGCGTTCCATTGGTTGGCGGTAGAGGCACACTGGACTCCAAAAACCCCATCAAAACGGTTGGCAGCTACTGGCCTTTTGCAACGACCCTGTATGACTACATCACACGCGCAATGCCGTACGGGCAAGAAAAGTCCCTGACGCCAAACGAAGTTTACGCCGTCACCGCCTATGTCTTGTATCTCAACGAGATTATCCCTGAAAACACCACCTTAAATCAGGAGAATCTCGCGGCAGTTGTCATGCCTAACCGCCGAGGTTTTCGCCCAGCCAAGGATTTCCAACCCTTTCGATAAGCTAGGTGCAGTTGACGCAGTGATGGCATTGCAAGACAACGCAATCTATCCAATATCTGCCCCGAAACCAGAGTTTATTTGCAAAATGGCGCCTATTGAGCAATTGCAGGCGTATGGGGGAACTGGTTAGATTTGCCAACAACCTAACATTTGCGCCACTATCGAGCGGCAGGCAACACTACCTGATTGATTTACAGGATAAGAAAATTGGCATGCACCTTGATCGACTAATATTGAGCGAGTTGCGTGACTGACAGGGAGACAACCATGGACGATGACACACGAAAAAATTTATCCAATCGCAATATTTGGTCCCGGGGACTTTATATGCTGTTTTTCGTGATTGCCTACAGCGTGGCAGAAACCGTTATGGCACTGGTGAGCTTGTTTCAATTTTTCCACGCTCTGTTTCGTGGCAAGGCAAATCCCACCGCTCAACACCTTGGGGCAAACCTGGGGGTATATATTTTACAAATTGTTCGATACCAAACGTTCAACAGCGAGAATCAACCCTTTCCATTTTCGGATTGGCCGGATGAAGCAATCGGCGAAACGCCATGGTCAGATACGCAGCCGTTCCGCGAAAAAAGCGGAAACGCAGCCAATTACGGTGAGGCTGACGAAGGATCGACATTGCCCAAGCGCCCCCCAACGCAACCGCAATGAGCCTGTGATATCGACTTTTTCTAATCTCCAGCCAAGACATCGCACGTTGTGCCCAAACGTACGCCAAGGCACCTTTTGAACGCCTTAGGACAAGCTTTAAAACAAAACATTCTGCGCCGAATACGGTTATATTTTAGATGCCATCGGTTCAAACTGCGCGCTAGCGCCTTTTTCAAGATTAACCACAGTTAGGAACATCGAATCATGCAACTCAGTCCCAGTGAAAAGTCCCTAGAAATCAGAGACCTTGTGGTTGATTTCATGGATCAACATGTCTACCCAATGAATCAGCATTATCACCAAATCGCCAACAGCGATCGTCGCAACGACCCTCAAGCTCTGGCATTTATCGACGATTTGAAAGCCAAAGCCAAAGCGTTGGGTCTATGGAATTTATTCTTCCCCCACCTGCGAGAGGATGAACCTGGGGTCGGCTTAAGCAACTTTGACTACGCACCTATTTTCGAAGAGATGGCGAAACTGCCCTGGGCGCCAGAGGTTTTTAACTGCAATGCGCCCGTAACGGGCAACATGGAGTTACTCGCGGCCGCTGCCAATGAGCAACAGCGGCAAAAATGGCTGCGCCCACTTTTAGAAGGTGAATGGCAGTCATGTTTTGCAGCAACCGAACCGCAAGTTGCTTCGTCAGACGCCACGAACTACCAAACCAGCATCGTTCGAGATGGCGAAGACTACGTCATTAACGGTCGTAAATGGTTCATTTCGTGGTCTATGCATCCAAGATGTCGCTTTATGATACTCATGGGGAAAACCAATCCTGAGAATCCCAATCGCCACCAGCAGCACGGTGTAATCATTATCCCGTTGGACACACCTGGCGTTCATATACTTCAAGATACACCCGTAATGAATGCGTACCATGTCGGCGGTCATCCAGAGATTTTGCTCGACAACGTTCGCGTGCCCGCGGAGAACCTGCTGGGTGAACCCGGCCAAGGATTTGCCATCATGCAGAGCAGGATGGGCCCCGGTCGCATTCACTATGGCATGCGCTGTGTGGGCATGGCTGAGGTGGCCCTTGGACTCATGATCTCGCGCGCTAAAGATCGCACCGCTTTCGGAAAGCGTCTGCATGAACACGGAAGCGTCGCCAATGACATCGGCAGGTCGAGAATCGAAATCGACCAAGCTCGACTGCTATGTATGCACACGGCCCAAACATTGGATGAAAAGGGCGTGAAAGGCGCCCGCAAAGAAATCGGTATGCTCAAAATAGTCGGTACAGAACTTTTGCAAAATGTCTCGGAACGCGCGCTTCGCGTTCATGGAGCTATGGGCGTATCCGATCAGACCCCCCTTGCTGAACTGTATGGGTTAGGGATGCACCTAAGTATCGCAGATGGGCCCAGCGAAGTTCACTTGCCGGGCATCGCCAAAGCAGAACTCAGGGATCATGATCCTGCTGCATTTGAAAAGTTCTACAACATTCCGCAACGGCTGTAATACAGACTCGCCAGCAAGCGCTAAAAATGCGCGCCCAAAGCCTCTGTCGCTGCCTGGAGGGGCCAGGCTTTAACACGTTGTGCGCCGCGGTACTCACACAGCCCGCGCGACACGCAACGCTGGGGCGCATCCAACAAGCAAGACTAACGCAAAATTGTAAGCCTACTGCCGAAAGGGCGCTGGAAGCTCTACACCCCACAACTCAAGGTACCCGGCGAGATCCTCACCGTCGTAGTTCTCAACCGTCAAGCTGGCGCCTCCTTCGAGCAATGCCACCGCCACATCCCAGCGCCCCGCTGCTGCAGCTTCCATCATCGCGGTGTTACCCATATCGTCCTGGCCATCCAATGGCATGCCAGCACGGATCACCCGTTCTACATGGGTCAAATTCGCTTCCAAGCACAGCCAATGAAGAAACGTCTGTCCCATTGGACCTCGATGTTGATCAGCCGCAGCAATTAGGCTGGGATGGGGCTCGACCCCCTGCTCGAGTAATTGATACAACCGTAACCACGCGTTTTCCGAATCAGATCTATGCATTTATTGGCCTTTAACCGCTGCGTTCAAAAT
Source organism: Gammaproteobacteria bacterium UBA4421 (assembly GCA_002389675.1). Lineage (GTDB taxonomy): Bacteria > Pseudomonadota > Gammaproteobacteria > Pseudomonadales > Azotimanducaceae > UBA4421. The sequence goes on along the minus strand of DGQF01000010.1, from coordinate 8,518 downwards.
CGCTGGCGCTCACTCGCGCCCACTGATGGGTTCCTAACAACATTAGGTGCCGCAAAGAGTAGATAACACCAAAACAGCGACTAATAGCCAACAGCTGTTAGCGCGGCTGTAGCGTTTCGGCAGCGGCGCGGAAATCGTCAACGTTAGCCGCCCTGCAACATCACCAGCTAAAGTGGCTTTCCTTCACTGGAGGCCCAGTTAGCCATCAACTCATTACTGCGCTGCGTGTTATCAACTACTTTTCGCGCTGTTTCAATACCTGCGACCGGTAAATTCTTCGCGTCAAGCAGACCGATCTGCACTAAAACCGAAGCTTGATCCCACACAGCAATGATTTGATCCGACCTATCATGCGCTGCATGCGCAACCGGAATGCCATTTGCATCTTTGTTGTTGCTCAAAGTAATCCGATTTTCAGGCTGCGGGATGTCCTCCCCTACCATAGTCATACTGGCGATATGAGAGGCCGCTTTCTTTAAAAATGGCTGCATGCATTACTCGGCTGAGTTAGAGGCTCATCACAGAAACCAGACTGGCTTCTAAATTAGTATTGCGTCGTTTTACATTAATTGCGGGACAAGTTTATGATCAACGTTGCCTACATCGCGATGGCGCCTTTTATCAGTGGCTCAGAGAGGTGCCTACAACTCATCTTGTCTAATTGCCAAGCAACGGGCATCAACCCTATTTTGATCACACCCAAAGACTCCCCGATGAGGGTTTGGGCGCAAAAAAACAAGATTCGCCATTATAGCTGTGACTTGTGCCCTCTGGAGGTCAATTTCTGGAGCTGGTGTTTGACTCAACTCAAGTTAGTGCGAATATTTACAAAACACAAAGTACAGGTCGCTCACAGCAACCAAATCTGGAGCTTTCGTGTTTTGATCAATGTCTGCAGACTGCTCAATATTAAAACAATCTGCCATTTTCGAGACCCTATCGATAATGGCTCTCACTGGTGGCTACCCAAAAAACCCGATGTATCCATCTGCATCAGCGAGCACATTCGAAAACAGTACGAAACGACCCTGGGCACCCAGCAACAAACCAAGCTTGTGACCACAATAGATCCCGCTAATTTCCCAACGAACAGTCTGCAAAAGCCCCAGGTCATCTCAACAGCAAAAACCAAAGCGAAAGAGAAGTTCGGCTTCAAAAGTGACACTTTTCATTTTGGTTTTGTCGGTCAAATAGCGCCAGTAAAGGGCGTTTTGGAACTCATTGATACCGTTTCACAATTAGCAGGGAAAGATTGGCAGCTCATCATTGCGGGAAAAGACCCTTCAAAAACTCAAAGCTATCTTCAATCCTGCGAAGCGCGGGTCACAGAGTTAGGTCTACAGGCGCAAATTAAGTTCATCGGTTTTGTCGAAAATATCAATGACTTTTACCAAGCCGTGGACGTGGTGACTGTGTTTTCCCTCGATGAGCCTTTGGGGTTGATCCCTTTGGAAGCTGCCGTTAATTATACGCCTACGATAGCAAGTAATGTTGGCGGCCTGCCTGAAACAATCATTGATGGTCAAACGGGCTGGCTCGTTGATATAAGCAAGACAGCAGATATTTTGACCATCATGCAAAAGGTGATGATCAATAATTTAACACCCTACGGCGTTAATGCGAGACGTTGGGTCGAGTCAGTTTCGCTGCCTGAAGCTCATTGCCGGACATTAAAAGCCCTTTACGTCGAGTAGTTTCAAAACTGGCTGGTTCGTGACCACCGGGGCAGGACACTCGGTGTCGGCCAAGTCATCACGCTCTCAGCTCAAGGGCAACACCATTGACAAATGTCCAGCCCAGATTGGTTGTATTGTGCCATCAGCTCGGTGTGTCTGACATCGGCCTTCTTCGGTGAAAATCTATGCACACCAATCACAAAGACCCCTTATTTTACAACTCTGCAAATCATTGCGCATACTTGTCTTGAACATAAGCTAAGACTGAGCGCCTGAAAAAAATCAAGCGACTCGCGCTGCCCGCCACCCCTCCGGGAATCCTAAGATCAGATTTTAAGGGGTTGATCCGTTGGGTACTGCACCGATAAATTGTTTGAACTTGCACAGCCAAAACGTTTTTCTCAGCTTCAAATTATACGGTTGCGCAGCGATTCCTTTTTTGAATTCACCAAACGCTTCCTGAGCACGACCATTTCCCCAAAGCAATACATAACCTCGCTTCCAGAAATGGTCGTTTGCGATTCGAGCGTTCAGTGCCGCCCGTTCACGCTGGGTCAACTCCATTTCGGCAGGTAGCGCGTAATACGCACTGAGTGCGCGTTCTAGCACATTTAGATGTTTGTTGATGGATATCCCAATGGCCGCACTCGAGGCATTATTCTGATGAAATCGATATTCAAGATGAATGTTGTCAATAAACCCGAGGCGGAATCCCGCTTTCATCGCGCGTGCAGGAAAAATTTCATCTTCACCCTCGCTGCGGTACTCACAAGAAAAGCGTCTACCCTCAAAGACCTCTTTGCGAATCACCCCCGTTTGCAAAAAGCAGCACAAGTTGTTTTCAAATTCGCAGCAGATCGTTGCCTCAATGTCATCGAAAATATGCAGACTTCCATGTTGCGTCATTGGTAAATCAAACATCGGATGCAAACCAGATTCTCGAAAACCACTGGGTACGACTAATTCGCCTGTTTCATAATTTACTTTTTTTGCATCCGCATAGACCCACGATACTTCAGGATGATCCTCTAGAGCTTGAACGCAATCTTGCAGATGATGAGGCAACCAGAGGTCATCGCTGTCATACATCGCAATATAGGCTCCGTTGGCATCATCAATTCCTGTATTTCTCGCTGCATAAGCGCCACCGTTGTCCCGAAAGATATAACGCAGGCGTGCCTCTAAAAGCGGCGTCATTAAATCCGCGAGTACCGCTTTGGTGTTATCCGACGAGCCATCGTCGACTAAAATGATTTCCCAATGCGTATAGGTTTGCGATTGAATCGCTTCAAGAGATTCCTTTAAAAATTCAGCCCGGTTGTAGCAAGGCATTACAATTGAAACTAGGCTATTGTTCAGTTTACGCATCACAACATCTTACGAAAAAGCAAAAGTCGTAGCGAACTATATCAACGGCAGACACGCCGAAGCACTCGCTACTTTCAGACTGAGCAAAAACTCAAATTGCTTTAGAAAGACCCAATAGCTCCTGGGCACGCTGCATGTATTTCTTGAGCGTATGAGGTAAAACCAGCAAAGCCGGTGTCACAATCAGCGTCAATAAGGTGGCGAACGATAATCCATAAACAATGCTGCTCGCCAGCTTCACCCAGTACGCGGAAACTTGGCTACCATAGACGATCTCGCGGCTCACCAAATCAATACTGATGTTAGTTGCCAATGGTAAAAGACCAAGCACAGTGGTCGCGGTGGTTAGAACAACTGGACGCAGACGCTGCGCTCCGGTTCGAATAATCAGCGAATGAATATCCATCTGCGGGTGTTGTTTGCTTAGGTGGTTAAATGTGTCTATCAACACAATATTGTTGTTCACCACAATGCCCGCCAGCGCGACAATACCGATTCCGGTAAGCATTGCACTGAACGTCTGCTGAAAGGTCAACAGGCCGAGCAATACCCCTGCCGTAGACATCGCAACCGACGAAAGGATCAATATGGCCTGATAAAAGCTGTTGAATTGACTAACCAGCAGCACAAACATAAGCAGCAACGACATCATAAAGGCAAAACCCACGAATTCTAGCGACTCGGCCTGTTCTTCACTTGCACCCTTAAATTCGACCCGCAACGTAGAGGGCAAATCGGCGCCCTCCAACCAAGCTTGAATTTCGCTGACTTTGTTGTCGGCGACAACCCCTGGCATTACATTCGCTCGCACATACATCACGTATTCACCATCGACTCGTTGGATGGCGTCGACTTTGTCCTTGGGTTGGCGTGTAACAAAATTGGACAACGGTACCGACCCACTGGCAGTGTTGACTCGCAACCGATCGAGCACGTCTATATTCCGGTCTGTGACCGGATATCGCAGGCGAATCTCTACCTCTTCCTCAGCATCATCTGGTCGAAACTCACCGAGATAAATACCATTTGTCACCAATTGAACCGTACCGCCAACCACATCAATGCTCGCGTTAAACAGTGCGGCCTTGGCACGATCTACGGCAAGCTGCCATTCTATGCCCGGCAGAGGACGCGTATCTTCAATATCCCGCAGCCCACTCATGTTCAGCATAAATTGCTTCAATTCCTCCACCGCCTGAGGCAAATCGTCTCGAAATTTAGACGCCAGTTGTATTTGCAGGTCCTTGCCAGTGACCGGACCATACTCTTGCTCTTCCACCTCTACCTGAATACCTGCCAACCCGCTGACGGCTGCCCGAGCATTTTCCAGCACCTGATAACCCGACAACTCAGCGCTGTTGTCAATTTCTAAATGAATCATGCCAATCTGATCAGGTGGCGCACTGCTCTGCCCCCAAAAACTGCCGCCCTGGCGACTGGTGGAGGTATACATCGTCTGAATACCGTCCACCTGCATAACTGCTTTTTCTGTCTCCAACACCAAATCAAGAACCTCTTCCTTGGAAAAGTTACCGCGCGCAAGAATGCTAATGCGCCCGTAATTTGGATCTGTTTCAGTAAAGTAAATAAACCCCGCCCCGTGGCGGCTGTAAAGATTGAAAATCGTCAATAGAATCGTCAGCACAACCGCAAGCAGCAGCAGAGGGCGCTGAATTACCTTTTCTAAGATGCGCGCGTAGACGCCCGTCATATTATTTAATTCGAGCGGATCACCATGTTCTAAAGTATGCAGATTACGGGTATGTGTTTGGTCCACAGCGCCCACTTTGCCGAACAATGCTCCCAACGTTGGTCCAAAAAATAGGCTATAGAGCAGCGAACCTGCTAGGACAGCAAACACCGTAATCGGCAAAAAGACCATGAATTCACCGGACATCCCAGGCCAAAAAAACAATGGCAGAAACGCCGCTAAAGTCGTGACCGTCGACGCTAAAACAGGCCAGAACATACGCCGGGCCGCGGCAACATATGCCTCTCGTTTATCCGCCCCCTCAGCCATTTTACGATCAGCATACTCGGTTACCACTATGGATCCATCAATGAGCATGCCAAGTCCGAGCAACATCCCAAACATGACCATAAAGTTGAAGGTAAAGTCCATTGCACGCAGAAACGCAAGCGCCACCATAAAAGACACTGGTACCGCCAAACCGACAAGAATGCCGCTTCGGATACCCAGCGCAGCGACCACCACAATCATAACCAGCGCCATGGCAGTGAGCATATTGCCTTGCAGTTCGGTCACCTGCTGCGCGGCAAAGGGTGACTGATCTTGACTGTATTGAACACTTACCTCTGGCGGAAAAGTAGCACGGTACTGCTCAACGATCGCCTTAACCGCATTGTTAGTGTCAATAAGATTGGTATCCGGTCGACGCAGCACCTCAACACTCAGGGCTTGTTTGCCATTGATACGAGTATAGTTCTCGCGGTCTTTGAAGGTTCGTCGCACGTGGGCAATTTTATCCAGCGTGACCACGGTTTCGTCGGTTGATTTGATCGGCAGCAAAAAGACATCTTCGCGCGACTCAATCAATCCAGGTACCTTAACCGCAAAACGGCCCTGCCCCGTGTCCATAGCACCAGCGGCGATCAAGCGATTATTGCTACCAACCGCATCGAGAATTTCCTGCTGCGATATCGAGTAAAATTCTAGCTGGGTTGGATCAATAATGGCTTCGAGCAATTCTTCTCGATGGCCTGACAACCGCGCTTCCAAGACGTCGGGTATGGTCTCAATTTCACGCTTCAAACTCAGCGCCATCTGGTAAAGGCGGCGCTCGGGCACTAACTCTGAAGCAAGACTAACCACAATGACTGGAAAATCGGAAAGACTAACTGCTTTGACTATTGGCTCTTCGGAAGTAGAAGGAAGTTCAGCCTGCGCGCGATCAACCGCGGCACGGGTTTCATTCATCGCAACATCGATATCTATATCAGCTTGAAACTCCAAGACCATCGACGCCACGCTTTCACGCGCATAAGAGGTCAGTTCATCCAGTCCTTCGATCGAACGCAATTCAACTTCCATTGGCCGAATGATTAGCCGGTCACCGTCTTCCGGAGAGATACCCGGATGAGGCACCGTCACCATGATCATTGGCATATCCACCGCGGTGTCGGCTTCGACCGGGATCGTTAAACGAGCGACAACGCCTGCGATAATGATCATCGCCAGCACACTCAGCGTTGTACGGCTGTTATCAATGACCGCGCTGACCAAGTTATTCATCCGGCGACTGTCTCATGCACAACTAGCCCCTCTTTATGGTTTCAACCACTTCTACACGCTGCCCTTCAAACACCATCTCTTGGCCTACTGTCACCAGACGAATGATTTGTGGCAGCCCAGTCACCCAGATGCCTTGCTGAGTGTCGCTGACGATATCCACATGCAGATACTGTATCCGGTCTTCATCGTCGAGGATGCGGATACCCAACAGCCCTGCATCATCAAGCGACAACAGCGCGGGCGACACCTGATGTGCCATGACCGCAGCTCGGGCTATCGCAATCTCGGCCGACAAACCGTCGCGAATCGCAGCGTCAGCGTTCGAGATGGCCACCTCTATGCGGTAGGTTCGGGTGGTGAGATCAGCCGCATGACTGATAAAGGTAATGACCCCTTGCTCAGAACGGCCATTGTTGAGCAGAACGTTTGCCACGTCGCCAAGGCTAATTTGTTCGACTTCTTGCTCTGTGACATGACCAACCACCAACATTGGGTCCGGGTCTAGCACCTCAGCGCATACCCCACCCCGCTCGAGAAGGTCCCCGATATCCGCCGGCCTTTCCTGAACGACGCCCGCAAATGGCGCGCGAATTTGTAAGTAGGTAAGGTCCAGTTGCCGCGCTTTAAGTTGCGCTTGCGCATTGATCAACTTCACTTGCGTCGCAGCAATCGCTGTTTGAGATTGGTAGCCCTGCTGCTTGAGTTTCTTGGCGCCTTCGTGTTCCAAGCGGGCGTGCGCAACTGCGGCGGTGGCTTCCTGGAGCTTTATACGGCGATCTTCCAAGGCCAACTGACACAACAGATCACCCTGTTTGACTGCACTACCCTTTTCTATCGGCAAAATTTCTACCCGCCCACCGGTTTGTGCTTTAACCGTTACGCTGCGCTTGGCCTGCGTTTTACCACGAACAGTAATCTGCACCACGTGGGATTGCGCAGTGCGTGTCTCCGCGCGAACGCTGACCAACGCATCCGCGGCTTTCTCGCCTTGAGAGCCCAAACGTTCATCCGTGCTCTGAAACTGACCTGATACCAGCCATGCACTGAGCACCAGCGTAATGCCAATCGCCCAAACAAACGTAGATCTCATCGTCCTAGACCTGATTCGGCCACGGGCCTCAAACCCTCAAGTACTGAATGCACCAACCTATGACAGCGCTCGGTCCTGAACCGCTCGGGATCTACTGGCGCCATCAATGACCAGCCTTCAGCTACACTCACAACCATCTCCACCAGCAGATCAGCTGTTTGATCATTACGTATTCTACCCCGGCCCTGATCCTCTTTTACCAGGCGCTCAAGTGCTCTGTTTAACTGCCGAGCCCGCACGTTAATGCGCTTTGCCAGCGCAGCGTCCTGGCGTGCTTTGAGCAGCAATTGATACCACAACGACCACGCTTCACTGTGTTCTCCTGCAGCCATCGGCGCTTCCAGAATCCGCTGCAACGCAAGGTAAGCGTCTCCGTTGGCCGTTATTTCGGTTTGCCACGCATCAATCGTCGAGAACATATCTTGTATTAGGTGCTCGATCAGGTCCTCTTTATTTGCAAAGTAATGGGTCAGCACGCCAGTTGTGCACCCCGCCTCTACCGCGATCCGCCGCATAGAGGCGCCTTCAAAACCCCGATGCTGTATCACTCGCAACGCTGCGCCTACCAAAGTGGCGCGTTTTTCTTCCGCGTCTGCCAAGGGACGGCCACGCATTGATTTACGGGAATGGTGTTCGCTCATAATGTTGAAAATCAGGACCACGGCAATTATATATAACGCACGTTATCAAAAACCAACAAGCATCGGGTGTCAATAGAAATCGGACCTTCATTTAACCGAATCGCTTACCTGGCAAATTGTCTCGCCTGCAAAAACGCGACGCACAGAAACAAGTGTGGCGGTCCAAATCACTGGTCGCTGCTAGAGGAAATTCGGAATGAAACACTACGTTAACGAAGGAAGTAGGCACTTTCATGAGAACAATGGCCGATGTAGGGATCCCTATACCCGGGGGACCGCCCGTTCAACGATTTCGAGGGTGGCTAATCGCAAGCCCTGAAGCGGTCGCCAGATGCGCGATTTAGTGAGTGCGAGGATGAGAGAAAATTCGAACGGGTCGAGTACCGCAGCTCCACTGAGAATATTGCTGACTTAGCTCGAGGTGAATACTTCCAAATGCGGGTGATGCGCGCCAGCTACACTCCCGACCTTGACGGTCACTGAACCCTTT
>DGQF01000021.1 GCA_002389675.1 Gammaproteobacteria bacterium UBA4421 | reverse complement strand
AATGCGCTACTAGCAGAGGGTCAGTAGCAGAGAGTCGGCTGCGGGCGAACGCCTTAATAAGGGGGTTGAACAAGCGACGCGGCACTTACTGCCGTATTGCCTCAGATCACACTATCTTGCTTAGTAATCGTACTTGACCGATTCGTAAATGGTCATAGCCTTCTCCCACACCGGCCCCACCAGGCCGTCACCCACTGCCTCACCGTCCAGCTCTATTACGGGCCCGATATGTTTGCTGGAGTTTGTAATCCATATCTCATCGGCCTGCCGAACTTCGTTCATGGTTACAACCCGTTCTTCCACCGGTATTGATCCATCAATGCGCAGGGAATCGACGACAATATGTCGAGAAATTCCAGGCAGTATTTGATTGTCCAATATGGGGGTGGCGACAGCCCCATTCTTAACGATAAAAACGTTACTGATGCTTGCCTCCGTCAACTCACCGTTGGCGTTGTACATAATGGTTTCGTCTTTCTGGGCCGAATAACTTTCTTGGAAATGCAGGACATTGCCCAACAGCGCTGTCGATTTGATATTGCATCGACGCCAGCGCAAATCTTCTGCCGACACGGCCCTTAGACCTGATTTAAGTTTGCGGTTAGGCACTTCGGGATGAGGATCAATATTGATCACCATGGCAAAGACGGTTGCTTTGATATCTGTAGGAAAGCCTTGAAAGCGACGTCCCTCATTACCACGGCTAACATGGAAATATATACCAAGATTTTGGCCGCCATTTTTTTCGCTCAGATTTTTTGCAACGTCGCGCCACTGCTGGTCGGTTAGGGGGTTTTCAATGCCGATGCTCTCTAGGCCTCTGTTCATTCGGTCGAGGTGTAGCTGCAAGGCGACTGCCTTACCGTCATAGGAAGGCGTGGCATCGTAGATACCATCACCAAAAAGAAACCCACGGTCGAAGGGGGATATTTTTGCCTCTTCGGCGGGCATGTATTCGCCATTTAAATAGACAATCATGACATTACTCCCTCAAATTTTTTTCCAGTAACTGCGGCCATCTGGGGTTTATGACGGGGATACAGAATTCTGTTGTGACGATTTTATGATTTTGAACACGCCTAGCGTGCAAATAGGAATCACGTAGACCAGGGCGAAACCGACAGCGAGTGCTGAGTATCCCTGCGCGATCAGCGCAACAATACCCAGTGAACTCAGCAGTCCACCGAGGATTAGCGTCACAACCGCTATAGCTGCCCTAATCGGGCGCCCCAACGCATTACCTTCACCGAACGCCACTACGGCCTCAATACGTTCGATAAGGCCCTGCATCAATCCGGCGCCGGTTTCTATGAGGGTGCCCAGTAACGCAACAAGAAAAATGCCCAAGAGCAGTGGGGAGGCATACCGTGCCATCATCCAGTAATTCGGCACAGGTTGATCTAGAACTTCCGGGTAGCCCACCGCGTAGCTGATGTGGAAAAGTACGGCGGGAATCATAACGACAATGCCGGTAAAACTACCGGCAAGAATCGCCTCTCGTCGTGTTTGAATACCACGGGTGGAAAACAGCAAGACGGGTGCGATGGCGAGGTTATACATGGCATATAACACGCCCCCTTGAAGCCAGCCCGGCTCTGCTGTGCCTGCGCTTAGCACCTGCGCAATATCAACTTCGCTATTGCTTAATACTTCAATAAAGTAGCAAGCAAATACGGCGTACATACCGATCGACCACCAAGTGAGAACCTTCTCCACCGCCTCGCGCCCGAGGAACACCAAGGCAACGACCAGCGTCAGTATTCCGGCAATGCCGATATAACGAGAAATACCAAATTCTTGTTCAAGTATGCCGCCGGCAGCAGACCCCACCACGCCGAGCACTAGCAAAAAGAACAACAAGTAGATAATTTCAAAGCACACCCAGAATCGGCCAATGAGCTGGCTAAAAAAAGTTCGGTAGTCATATGCCTGAAAGACGCGCGCGAATTCATAGGTGGCGGCGAGTACCACGGCAAATACGCAGGCTGCAACCACTGTTCCAAGCAGCCCCCCTAAAAGACCGTAGCGTGTGAAAAATTCGATCACCTCTCGCCCGGTACCATACCCACCACCCATGACCACAGAGATAAAAACCGCGGCGGGGACGATATAGACAGGAAATATTCGATTCATAGTCACTCGGCCTTATAAACCTTGCCTTCTTTCATTACGAAGGCAATATTCTCAAGCAAGGTAATATCCTCAATTGGGTTACCCCTTACGGCGATGACATCGGCATATTTGCCAACGCCAATGGTGCCTAACTGATCGCTTTTCCCTAAAAGATCGGCAGCACTTTTGGTGGCAGAGATAATGGCCGCCATCGGTGGCATGCCTGCCTCTACCATCAGTGCGAATTCTTGAGCATTGTCGCCGTGCGCTGATACTCCGGTGTCAGTACCAAAAGCGATTTTGACGCCGGCCTTGTAAGCGCGCCCGAAGGTGGCTTGAATTTTAGGCCCGATTTCTGCTGCTTTGGGCCTCACCAATTCTGGAAAATACCCATCGATCTTGGCTTTTTCCGTGACGAAATTGCCGGCCAGAATGGTCGGCACTAAATAGGTACCGTGCTCTTTCATTAGGCGCATTGTGTCGGCATCCATGAGTGAACCATGCTCAATGCTCGCCACACCGGCGCGAATAGCTAACTGCATTCCCTCAACGCCATGAGCGTGAGCAGCGACCTTAAAGCCATAGGCGTTTGCGGTAGCAACTATCGCGTCTAGTTCATCCTTGAAGAGCTGCGAATTTTGTCCACTTTTAGCTTGACTCACGACACCACCGGTGGCGGATATTTTGATTAAGTCCACGCCGTTTTTGTACCGCTGACGCACTGCCTTTCGGGCATCTGACGGGCTATTGATAATGCCTTCTACAGGGCCGGGGTCGCGGCGCAAGCCTGCTCGGTAACCGTTCGTAGGATCGTCATGCCCGCCAGTACTCGACAAAGGCATTCCCGAAGTAAAAACTCGCGGTCCGATGGCTATTCCTTTGGCAATCGCATCACGTAATGCAACGGTGACGTCGGCGCGGTCACCCAGATCTCTTACCGTAGTAAAGCCGGCCATCAAGGTTAGTTCCGCATGCCATGCGGCCAAGAGTGCCAAATCAGGAGGACCGAACGTAATCTTATCAAGGTCATAAGAGGCGGAATAAGCGACCATGAGGTGTACGTGCATATCGATCAAACCCGGAAGGCAGGTGTGTTCAGAGAGATCAATGACCCGCCCATTGCCTGCATATTGATCGCCGGAGCTGATGCCACTAATGCGTTGGCTTTCGACTGTGATTATCTGGCGCTCTAACACCGCTTGGGCTTCGACATCGATCAATTTGCCACACTTCAGAATTGTCGGTGGCTCTGCTGTTGCGGGGAGCGCCCCAAGAAGTAACAGCGGTAAGATAGAGAATAAAGCCTTCATCATTTCTCCTAAAAACCTATTGTTGTAGTGCGTTAAAAACCTTGGCCAGACCCCTATGTGTCCGTGACTCCTCGGCGTATTTCATGGCTACTAATCCGTGGCAATATCGGGTGCGTTACCGTGTTTTTTAAACCAAGCCAGGATGGCATTCACTTTTGCAATTAATTGGCTGGGGCGATATTCAATCTGATGGCTAGCCCCGGGCACTCTAATGAGCGCCGTATCGACACCCCGAATTTGGAGAGCATTGAAGTATTGCTCAGCCTCCCATATTGGCGTTCGCCAATCGGCTTCTCCAGTCATTAGCATGGTTGGTGTAGTCACGTTGCCCACCAGAGAGAGTGGCGAATAAGACCAATAATCCATGGGGCTATCCCAAGGTCTTTCAGCCAGCCAGTCGCTGGTCATAAGTTTATTGAGGTCGCTTGTTAAGACCAAACTGGTCCAATTGATGACCGGGTTAACGGCCACTGCTGCGCTAAAACGATCTGTTTTACCGACAATCCAAGCCGTGAGCGTGCCACCGCCACTGCCGCCAAACACATAGAGTTGTTTTTCATCGACAAAGCCTTTGGCCAATGTTGCGTCGACGATATCCATGAGATCGTCATAATCCCGACTTGGAAAATCGTGGTCTATGGTGTGGGCAAAATCAGCTCCATAACCGGTAGATCCTCTGGGGTTGCCGTACACCACAACATAGCCTGCTGCCGCGTATAACTGGTTGTTGGCCGCGAATTGAGGCCCATAGGCCGCCCATGGGCCACCGTGTATTTGTAGCATCATTGGGTAGGATAGAGTGGGGTCGAAATTCGGAGGTAGCATGATCCAATACTGTATTTCGCGCTGATCAAAGCTCGATCTAACGCGGTATTCTTGTGCGGCTGAAAAATTTACAGATTCATGCAGTGTGCGATTGAGATCAGTCAGTGTTTTTACTTTGCCCTGATTATCAATAACTGCCAATTCCGTTGGCGTTGTGGAGTCGCCCTGAGTAAAAGCAACCACGCCGGCGCTGGTTGAAAATTGACCCTGTACATAAGGTTGATCCAGCTCCCATCCGCTCAGCTCATCGGTAAGCAACCCGAGCGAGCCATCGTTGGAAAGTAGCGCTAGCGAACTTTTTCCTCGATTCTCATACTGTACGAAGTATCCCTGAGCGTCCGGGTGCCAGGCGAAATCAAGCACGCTTAAGTCATGATGGGTCGTCAATTCGCGGATGTTAGATCCGTCCAGTTCGGCGGTGTAAAGCTGGTACTCATGAAATGGGCTAGGCTTATCATCGTGCCCTATCCATGCGATGCGCTGGCCATTGGGAGAAACTCGGGGCAAGGCATCTGGGCCCAGCTGCGTCGTAAGTGTCTCGAGTTGCTGGGTCTTTAAGTCCAGCTTAACGATGTCAGTATCCCAAGGCTTATTGACGTCATTTTTAATATTGATGCTCAGTAGTAGTCCCGACGAGTCAGGCAACCACTCCAGCGCGCTGTTGTGATCTTGCTGCCCTTGAGTGAGCTGTTGAGTCGCGCCCCCTTCCATGGCCATCAAGAACACCTGATGCCGACTGAAGGGCAAATATCCAATTCCATCAGCTCGGAACTGGCTGCGCGTTTCAACCACGATAGGCTCTGCCCACTGGGCACCTTCTGGCCGAGGCGGGATCTTGCCCATCGTTTCAGGCTCATAGGCAACGGGCATGGTGAATGCCAACCATTGTCCATCGGGTGAAAATGAAAGATTGGTCGGCTCTGAGAAGTTCTTGCCGAGTTCGATTCGTTCGCCGGTATCGAGTTTTTGAAGGTAGATGTGCGATTTCTCATCTTTGACGGCTGAAAATGCCACCGCATCTCCTAAATGTGTAAAAGTGGCCGGGCCCGTGACATCAAATCCGTGGGATACCTGCTGTAAACCGCTACCGTCAGTTCCGATGAGCCACAGATCGTGCCGCCGGGTGTCGGTCATGATATCCATGTAGACGCGATCAAACGCGATGACCTGACCATTGGGCGAGACAACGGAGTTCGCTGCGTAGGCTATTTTGAACACATCTATCGCAGAAAACGGCTGCTTAGCCTGAACACAGACGCTCATGGCTGCTAAGGTGAGTGGCAGGGCTAGCAATGAATAAAGGTTTCTCATCGGATGCTCTTCATCGGTTCTCATCACCCAACATTACGCCATACGTAGCAGAGAGTCCGATTAGACGCCGCGCCAGTTGGTGCTCACTCGCAGTACGAAACTTATTCACCCGTGACTTACCAGCGGTCTGTGGCTCCTGAGTGTCAGGAGCAGCTGATGGTCACAGCCCTTTGCGTCAGCCCAGGTCACCAAGAAAAGCCTGAATGCCTGAGGGTTTCTGATACGTTGGTCTACCGAATTTTTCTAAAGTAAACGCTAAGCAAATTTCTACAGAGCTGTGTGGTGGACCATCCTTGGCCCACCTGAGAAAGGGGTATCCGTGCTGCTTGAACATGGTTTATTGCCCAAACAGTGCTCGAATTTCAACACCAATCGTTCTGGGCCTAATAAAATTGGCGCGACCGTCACCAATCTCTGTTTCAACCCACGTGAGGCCCTCTTCATCGGTTAGGTTGCGTGCAAACAAGTCGAGGGAAATGCGCTCGCTAATGTCAGCGCCGATACGCAAGTTGATGGTTGTGAAGTCTCCGGCGCTGGGTCCCTCCTCCTGCAAATTATTAAAGTACTCACCAGCATGGGCAATATCGGCTCTAGCAAACATAGGACGTCCTGCCACGCTGAAGTCAGCCTGCATGCCTAAAAGAGCCTGGAATTCCGGTGTTCCGGGAAGGCGATCACCGGAGACACCTAGTCCCGGAGCGTCGGATGTCAGTTCGGTTTTTACGTAGGACAGGCCGTAATTCACTCTCCAAATGTCTGAGAGCAACCATTGGCCCTCAACTTCCACGCCGCGATTTTGTGCCTCACCCGCGTTTAAAGTTACGCCAAAACCACAGTCAGCCGTTCGCGCGACAGGAATTCCTTCCCACTCTACTTGATACGCTGCTACGTTAAAGATGGCACGACCGTCAGCCAGCGAAAACTTTGCGCCGACCTCAAAACTGTCCAACTCATCCGAATCTATCTGATCGGGCAGGGCAACACCTAGCCCATCAACCAGCCCATCGCCATTAAGATCGCAGAGATCTGAGGGAACGTCGGCTTGGGGGCCGCCCAGCCGGAAACCCTGTGCGAAGGTGGCATAGTATGTCGCCGAATCACTTGGGATATATGTTAATCCCAATTTATAGGTTTGACCTGAATCTTCGGCCTCGAGGGTATTTGAGGAGCTGCCCCCGTTGAAAAGGCCGTCAGCGCTATCTGATGCCGTCTGGTCGTAGTCGTAATGGCGAACACCGGCAACGGCGGTGAGTTGATCTGTTATGTCGAAGGTTACCTCACCAAAAAAAGCGAGTTGCTCTATGTCTTCATTCAGCTTCGATCCGAACAGCAGTGCTCCGCCAAAAGGGTCTGCTGCAGGATCGCCTTCAAACAAAAAGTCTTGTCGTTGTTTATTCTCAATGTCCTGATAAAAGGCGCCCAATAAAAACTGCCAGGGACCATCAAGACGCGTATTGAGCCGCAGTTCTTGTGTAAAACTCTCTATTTCACCCGAGTCTGTCAGAAACAGAGGGATGTCATCTACACCGAGTAGTGGGCCGAAGTACAAGCCGAGGTCACGGTCTTGAAGACTTGTTGTCTCAGCCATAGACGTGGATGAAGTGATCTGTATCTGGCCTAAATCGAGATTCATCTCGAGGTTGGTCACCTCAAAATCCATCCCAAGGGCCTCATCGCTGCCGTCGAGTTTTTGGAAGGGCGCTCTCTGCGTGCCCCCGAGGTTCATAAAAGATTCTGGAATACCTGATTGCTCGATATCTTGCGTAATGTAGGAGAGAGAGACATCAAAGCTATCGGTGACCTGCCAGAGGGCAGAGATTCTGCCTCCGGTGTATTTATCGCTCCCAACATCATCTTTATCCGTCGCTACGCCACCAAAGGCCCCTGCCCAGATTTGCTTGTCTGCGTTGCTGCCGGAAACGCTTTTGTAGTAGCCGCTGTTGTCGTAATCATAGGCAACAATGCGAATGGCAAATGTGTCTTCCACCACCGGAAGGTTGAGTACCCCTCGCAACATGGTATTGCTGCCACCCTCATCTGCGGTTGATGAGACGTTTCCAGTTATCTCACCTGAAAACGCACTTAGAACGGGTGCGTTGGGTATGACTCTCACTGTGCCGGCGATGGACCCATCTCCATAGAGGGTGCCTTGGGGGCCTCGCAGCACTTCAACTCTTTCCATATCCACGAATTTCAAATCTGGATTACCACCGCTGCCAGGCGATGACGACCCCAGACCGGTCAATGGCGTTTCGTCTATGTAGACACCGACGGTGGCATCTGTCTGCGGTGACGCTGTCACCCCTCGGATGATAATGCCGTTGCGACCTGCTCCACGATCCAAAAAATTCGTTGCAGGTGTTGAACGTAGGAAGTCATCCATCCCTACAAGACCTTGTTTGGCAATCATGTCTCCCGACACGACCGATATACTCATTGGTATCTCTTGCAGGCTTGCCTCCCCTCGCTTGGTCGCGGTGACGACAACCTCCTCTAGGGCCAACGGGTTGTCATCGGCACTCATTGCCTGGGTGCTCATGCCGCACGCACATAAACTTGCTAGCGCTGCCGTTACCTTAAACTTCTTGCTGGAATTCATAGTGTTACTCCAATTTTCACAAGCGCAATGTAACTGGTGAGCTACTACGTCGCGGCTTATTTTTATAGTCGTCTACATTTATTTATATGATTTATAGATCAATTAATACGATATAACCTGAATTAAATGCCATTTATTGTTGTCTTACGAATATTAATTGTGCTTTAAATTGTAGTCAACTACAATTTAAGGCCGCACACCCGCCAAAAATGAAGCAAAATCACGTGAGCCTAAGACAAGCCAATAAACTCGATCGACAGAAGCGTATCGTTGCCAATGCCTCGCGACTTTTCTCTTCCATAGGCTACGAGAAGACCGCAATAGAATTGGTAGCGGAGCGATCAAACGTATCGCCCGCAACGATTTACAACCATTTTGAGAATAAGACTGGGCTGCTGTTGGCTGTTTTGATCGATGAGGGGGAGGGTGTTCAGCAAATTGGGAAAAGGATTATTGATCAACGGCAGCCGCATGATGCCCATGTTATCTATCGCTTGCTCGAGCTGTATGTTGATCACCCGATGGAGTTCATGAACAAGTCCTGTTGGCGCCAGGCCCTCGCGGCATCTATTGCGTCATCAAACGAGAAGTTTGCTCGGGAATATCAGAATGTCGAAAAAAAATTACAGAACCAACTGATCGAGCTGATTCATTGCCTCTACGAGGAACAGGTTTTCGTCGATCTTGTGGATCCCCAATCATTGGGCGAAATTATGTGGAATAACGTGGATCAAATGTTTACCGATTTTATTTCAGACAATGGAATGTCCCTGAAGTCACTCAAAGAATCCATCGAGGTACAAACAAAAGCCCTAATGGCATTAGCTCTGAGACCAACTTGATACTATTTTCTGAGACTCACGTCTAAAAAGGTGAACCATCGATGCTGCATATCATAAAGCGCCCATCTAGGACCGTTTATGATTTCATTATTATAGGATCTGGCTCTGCGGGTAGCGTACTCGCGGCCCGACTTGCTGCGGACACCAGTAACAGTGTGCTTTTAGTAGAGGCTGGTCCCAGCGATAAAAATATCTTTATTCAAATGCCGGCGGGCTTGGGTATTCCGTTAGTAAAGGATCGCTACAACTGGAAGTTCTTTGCTGAAAAGGAAGACTTTGCCCCTTCTGAAGTGGGTACATATACGCCTCGCGGTAGGGTTTTGGGGGGCTCATCCTCGATTAACGGTATGAATTGGGTGCGAGGAAATCGACGCGACTATGATCATTGGTGCGAGTCCGGACTGGAAGACTGGAGTTATGCCCACTGCCTCCCCTATTTTAAGCGCAGTGAAAACTATGACGGCGGTGAACCGCTATATCGGGGACGCAGCGGGCCAACGAAAGTTACCAAGACCGAGGTGACCAATCCGCTCTTTCGGTCTTTCCTCGCTGCGAGCCGTGAGTATGGCCTGCAGCTGAATCCTGACCACAACGGAGCGCAGCAAGCTGGGGCTCATGAAACGCAAAGGAATGTGGCCGGAGGGATCAGACATAGTGCATGCCAAGCCTATCTATATGACCAGCCGGGGAAATCTAACCTGGAAATCTTGCTGGAGACGCGTTGTACCTCAGTAGAGTTTTCAGGGAAGGATGCAGTGCGGGTTCATTTGACTCGTCGAGGCGAAGTATTTCATATAGACGTGGGCGAGGAGGTAATCCTATCTGCTGGCGCTATCCAATCGCCGCAGCTGCTCATGCTCTCCGGTATTGGAGATGCCGACATGCTCATGAAAAATGATATTGCGCTAACGGAGCATGTGCCGGGTGTGGGCGAAAATCTACAAGACCATCCGGCTTGGTGTTTTGACTATGGCGCAACAAATCCGCGAGATTCGCTGGCGTCACAGCTGGGATATGTTGGGCGTCTTAAAGTGGGTCTGGATTGGTTGTTGCGCAAGCAGGGGCTGGGAATTTCTAATCATTTCGAAGTTGGAGCCTTCTTGTGCCTGCTCGAAGACGAAGCCGTACCCGACGTTCAGCTAGAGTGTATTGCCATGCGCGGTGATTTTGCTCCAAAGGGCATTAGCCTTGAACCTGGGTACCAGTGCTTCGCCAGCCTACAGCGGCCTACTAGTCGCGGTAAATTGTGGATCGATGGCGCTGATCCTGCGCTCGCGCCTAAATTCCGATTCAACTATCTGAGCACAGATAGCGATAAACAGGTAGCAATCGATGCGGTAAAAGCGACTCGGGAACTGTTTCAGCAAAGTGCATGGCAGGGGCGGCTATCGCAGGAGTTATCTGGAGTTAATGGTCTTGAGTCTGATAAAGACATCATGAAGTGGGTCTACGCCCATGTTGAATCTAACTATCATCCGTGCGGAACTTGCAGCATGGGTCTGGACGACAAGGCCGTGACTGATGAAGAAGGCAGGGTGCACGGGATCAATAAGTTGCGGGTTGTTGATGCCTCAATCATTCCGTCTATCCCAGCGGGCAATCTCAATGCCGTGACCATCATGCTCGCCGAAAAAATCGCCGATAGTATTTTGGGCTTATCTCCACTTGCACCCGAGTATCCCGCGGTGGCCAGATGTTAGAGCACATGAGTTAGAGGAGGCAAAAGTGGAAACGATGCCGCACGCTAAAGAAGAGAGCGAAAATATCATCGCCCATAGTGTCAATGTATTTGATAGGCCTTCCGCGATCTTTGCTGCAGTTGTGCTTGGGTTTGCAGGCACCGGAGTGGCAATGGGCATGCCCTTGCTTGTTGGTTCAATGGCCAAGTCCCTTGGCTTCAGCGAACAGCAACTGGGTTGGCTGGCTTCTTCGGACATGGCTGGATTATTTTTTGGCTCGATACTCGCAGCCCTGCTTGTAACCCGAATCAATCGGCGGGTTCTTGCTGCAGCTGGATTGCTGTTGGTGATGCTGGGCAACTATGCCTCAACTCAAAATCCAGACCTTCTCGCGTTAATTTGGTGTCGGTTGTCTGCGGGCATCGGTGCTGGGATATGTTACTCAACCTGCACGGCAAGCCTAGCAGGCAGCCACAATACTGCTAGGACATTCAGTATCTTGCTTTTTGTGCTTGTGCTAATGAACGCCTTCATCTTTTATATTTTTCCAATTATAGAAGGTAAATGGGGCGTCAATGGGCTGTTTATGTTTTACCTGCTGGAAGCGGCTCCTATCCTACTGGTGTTGCCATGGCTGCCCCGGCGCTGCATTGACGCTGGCGATGAGGTCGTATTGGATGATGAGACCGAGGGGCCTTCAAGCCATTTGCACGTGCCCAAAGTTCTACCGCGTTTATGTTTGGCTGCGGTTTTTAGTTTTTACTTATTGGTGGGTGCGTATTGGGCGTTTATTGAACGAGCCGGTGCAGCGGCCAACATTGCCCCTACACTTATATCCGGGACGCTAACCTGGGCGCAGCTGTTCAGTATTTCTGGCACCGCGGTAACGATATGGCTTGCAAGGCGCTTTGGACAATCAAAGCCTTTGTTGTTTGCTTTGTTGCTTATGGTGGTGACCATGTTAGTACTGGCAGGGAAGGTAGATAAGGCGACTTTCGTCTTCAGCGTTTTCTCGTTTAGTTTTTTCTGGATATTTATTGATGTGTTCCAGTTGGGAACCCTCTCCAACATCGACCATTCTGGCCGTTACGCAGCTCTGGTTCCCGCTTTTCAAGGGATTGGACAAGCGGTGGCCCCCACGCTCGCTGGCACGTTGCTGTCATACCAGCTTGGCTATAGCTCGGTTATGGTGATGTGCGCATTGGCTTCCGCGGTTGCACTGCTTATTTATGGTTATGTTTATCGGGAGCTATTGCGGGTGTCTCCAGATATAGCGGATAAAGATTAGGTGTAAAAAAAGCCATTGAGCTTTATTTCACAGCCAGAACGATAAGGGCCTTCGTTTGTCTATGAAGCGCGTTTTTCAATGCTTTTAGGGACATTGCCTCATTAGAAATAAAGTCTGTGAACATTTGATTGACATTATTCCAAATTATTTCGCCCAGGGATTGGGGGTCCACCTGTGCGGTAAAGACCTGTTCTTTGTGGAGCGCGTGCATTAGGTCAATGAGCAGGTTCCCTAATTGATTGTCTACGTTTTGATATTCCTGAGTGAACTTTTTGTTTGAAGATGCCGTCGATGCTGCCAGCGCTTGGCGCCAACAGGTCTTGTTCATAAATTCCATTGGATGGGAGACATACATGTCGATTAGGCGATAAATAATGCTCGAGTCATTGGGCTGGCGTTGGGCAATAATCTTCTCGCCAATCTGTTGTGCATCTTCGCCCTCGTCAATTAACACGGCGAGTAAAAGGCCGGTCTTATTTTCAAAATTGTTATAGATCGTTGCGGGTGAAACGTTGGATCGCTCCGCCACCATTTCTATTGCCGTCTTCTCGTAGCCAATTGATGAGAACAATCTGGCGGCGTTTGCGACGATCAGCTTTTGCCGATTGGCTTTGTTGGTTTCTCTAAGATTCATGCGTTCCATTATTCATTGCATTACCGCACAAGTGTAAGACTGCCCGAATGAAGACTGATTTGGTAGGACCCACGCAACTTCCAAGGGGGTGTCATTGCGTTGGGCTCTTTTTATCTTGGTGGTGCTGGGCTTCGCGTTCTTGAGTCAAGGGTGGCTGACGTTGTAATAGCTCAACGGCGAGTTTAGCGGCAATCGACCTTAAACACCCTACCGCAGGGTGGTGTTGAAAGGTTTTTAGAAAGCCCCCTAGCGCCTATGATTTTCATCTACTATAACGGTCGCTTCACCCCTGCCTTATGTGCTGCAAAATCCTATGTCGCTTAGATTCCGCGTAGTGAACTATCTGCTCTTCACCAACGGCGTGTTGGTTTATTACCTGCTGCCCTACTTTTTCGGTGTCTTTAGTGACGAGCACCAGATTGGTGCTAATCAACTTAGCCTCCTGATGTCGGCAGACATGGCAGGCGGCGCGTTGGCGGCATTGGCCGCGAGATACTGGTTGTCAAAGTGGCATTGGCACGGCGTTTTCATACCAGCGACGATCGTCGCCGTTGCCGCCAATGTCGCGTCTATCTATGCAACTACCGCTACGGAGTTCATGGTTTGTCGCGCTTTGGCTGGCCTGGCTTCGGGTTCACTCATGGCGTTTGCTTACGCCTGCCTGGGTGGTGCTGAAAATGCTGATAAAGAGTTCTCCTTAGCACTGGGGGTCCAGACAGCTGTTGGCGCGTTGCTTTTAACGTTTACTCCGAATTTGTTGGAAAGGTGGGGTGGGGATGCATTGTTTGTCATTCTGGCGCTGCTGTCGCTGTTACCTTGGCTGCTTCTAACATCGCTCCCGAAGCAAAACCCAGTGAAGGAGGCGGCAGAAAAACAGGTTGGATTGCCGCTCTCTAACATTGCGGCGCTTTGCTCCATCATGATTTATATGACCGCCCTAACAGCGATTTGGGTGGTGGCCGAGCAGGTGGCGGGGGATTTGGGGTTTTCAACAAAGCTCATTGGCCTTGCGCTCTCGGCCAGTTTGCTCTTTAGCTTTTTGGGGGCGGTGGCTCCCGCTTTGGTGCTTGAAAAAGTAGGCCGCTTTCAATTAATCACGTTTTCCTACAGCGCGCTGGCCCTGGCATTGCTACTCGTAGAGCAAAGCGCCGTACCGTTACTGTTCGCCGTTGGGTTGTGCCTGTACAACTTTTTCTACAGTTTTACGATGCCCATGCAAATGGCTTGGTTCTCGGCCTTTGATGCCAGCGGCAGGACTGTGGTTTTGGTATCACTAGCCCAAGGGGTGGGTGCGTCTCTTGGTCCATCATTAGGGGTTTACCTGTTTAGCCATTACGGAGCAACGGCCGTGTTTGTTTGCTGCTTCATGCTACTTATCCTGAGCTTCGGTTTGATATATACGGCCAATAAAGCCCATCCTGATCAGGCTAAGTAGAAGACGTGTTGTCGGTGTTATGGTCTACAACATTACCAATCCTCAAAACGCTAAGTT
>DGQF01000055.1:134256-251092 GCA_002389675.1 Gammaproteobacteria bacterium UBA4421 | reverse complement strand
GCGGGTAATAACCCGGCGCTGACGCACCACCGACAAAATCCTTCTCTTCTTCTGTCCAACGCAAACCTGCCGTCAACGTCCACTGTTCTGTCAAATACCAATCCGCTGAGAAGAATACCGCCGTTGAGGTGGTTTTTTGCGCTTGGCCATTGTTACCGGCCACATCATCTTCCCAAACAGCCACGTCAGAGTAACCCGGAACGCCAATTCGGCCGGACGGCCAAGGTGGAACGCCTAAACGCGACAGCTGGTAAAAGAGATCGTAGACGTCCCAGCGCTGATAAAACTCGGTTTCCCAATCATAGATCCCAGCGATGAACTGGACTTTATCGGAAAACTGAGAGGTCACCCTCAGTTCATGGCTGGTCTGCTCCCAATCGTTGAAGAAATTCATTCTCAACAGGTGAACAGGCGCGCCATCAAAATCCTGCAGGTTTTCTTCGTTCATGTCCCGGTTAGAGTAGATATAGGTGTACAAAAACGCTTCCGTGTCGTAATTGGCTTCAATCAACATCGTTTCGTACTTGTTGTCGCTATAATTCGCGCCGTCTGATTCCGTTGTATTAGGGCCATCGTTTGCCGCTGACTCACAACCGGTTGCAGGGTCGAGGTTAATAGCGTTCAAGACGCAGGCCAAATCCCCCGGCAAGTTTCTATTGACATAGGCACCTTGCTCACTGTCGTCTTCCATTACTTCATAGTGGAACTTCAGATCAAACTTGTCCGTCGGTGCATACTTCAGCGCAAAACCATAATTGGTCTTGTCATCGCCGCCGACGTCTTTGTCTAGAGTGGTGTTGCGAACAAAACCGTCGCTTTCGATAGAAGCACCAAAGACTTTAAGGCCCAGAGTGTCTTGAATCAACGGAACCTGCGCAACAGCCTTAAGATCCTGTCGGCCGTGCTCGCCCGCAGCAACACTGATGTCCAGACTACGCTCTTGGAGCGATACTGGAGTACGAATGATATTCAAAATACCACCGGTCGTATTCTTACCAAATAACGTACCCTGTGGTCCGCGCAACACCTCTATTCGGTCGATATCAAAATTCTCGAGGAGTACGCCACTGGATGTGCCCAGAAACATACCATCCATCACTACACCGATCCCGGGATCCAGGCTCTTGTCACTTTCCAGTGACGCAACGCCACGAATAGTGATTGCTGCACCACTGGCGATACCCGGCGTTCTATTGATATACAAATTTGGGGCAAAGTCCTGAATGTCTTCAATCCGGCGCACGCTAGATTCTTGAAGCTGTTCTGTGATCGCGGTAACCGCTAACGGTACGTCTTGCAGTGACTCGTCTTTCTTTCGGGCCGTGACGATAATTTCTTCAATCGTCAAATTATTCGCTTGAGCGACGCTGCTCGAGTCCTCAGCCGAAGCAAACGGACTGATTAAAGCAAATCCTGCGGCTACCAAAGTCCCTCGAATCAGGGGCAATACACGCGCACCATCAGGGCGCACTTCTAATTTTTTGTTCATTCCTACCTTACCTCTCCTAAGCTGGAACGGCGCACACTATATCGAAACCAGATGTATCGCAAATTTAAGTTACAAATTGCAACAATTTCCTGCTTTTCCCAGCAATTCAGGGCGCATGAACCTGCTTTGAGGGTTTAAACACAATATTGGGCACTGCGGCTGACCGCCAATGGGCCTGCATGAACCATTCAGGGGTTAGGCGGTAATGATGGCCTGCCAGTGAAAAAGGAGGACTGAGCGCGCGCCATTGCTAGGACAGACTGCTTATCCGGGAAATCAGCCAACCACTCCAGCTGGATGCGAGTCACATTCATCAGCTCAAATTCTTGATTTTTATGTCGAGCCAAGGCTTCGATGGGGCTTATCCATGTGCTGGCAACAGTTTCTTGTTGGTCATGATGTCCCACCTGAGACTCGGGAGCCGCCGCGATGAAAAAGCGGGTATCAAACCGCCGAGGGCGCCCGAGAGGTGTCACGAAGCGATTATAAAAATGAATTTGATCCACCGCTAAACGCAAATTTTCTTCACGACAAATGTCTAGCAGCGTCATTTCCCCCGAGTACAGAGCCGGGCGGTACCCTGCAAAACGGTTATGCTCTAACGGATCTGAAAACGACACCAACCCCGGCCCCTGATAGGCCAGTAACAAGCCCGCTTCCTCAAAGGTTTCACGAATCGCGGCTATCCAAAACCCACGCCACTCATCACCCAAAGCGAGCACCTGCGCGGCTTGTTCTTCGACCGGTCCATGTCGATAAGCATCGTACTTGTGCAAATGGTCATCGCCTTCTACGCGACCACCGGGAAAGACGTACATCCCTGAAGCAAAACTCGCACGACTGGACCGCTTAAGCATAAAAATTTCATAGCTAGAGGCGGCTTCGCGAACTAGGATAATGGTTGCAGCAGGGCGAATCGGTTGAACGGGTATCGACACAGTCACTCCTAATCAATAGCCCCGCCAGCCTAACGATAAAATGTCAGCTGCGCCATATCCACCACTGGCACGAGCCATCAGGGTTCGGTAGTGTACACAGCAATATTTGTGGAAAAGCGGCATCCATCATGACCGGCAACAAAAACAATGACGCCTACTGGCGCGCTAACGTGAGGCTAATGCTGATCCTGCTGGCGATTTGGTTCACGGTATCTTTTGGCTTTGGCATCCTGCTGGTTGACTGGCTTAACCAATTTCAATTTTTCGGCTTCAAATTCGGGTTCTGGTGGGCACAACAAGGCGCGATTTATGTTTTTGTCATCCTAGTTTTTGTTTATACCGCGGTGATGCGACGGATCGACAGAAAATTTGGCGTTTCGGATGAGGGAGATCACTGATGGATGCACAAACACTCACCTATATTTTTGTGTTTTTAACCTTCGGTCTCTACATCGGCATCGCCATTTGGGCAAGAGCCAGCTCAACCAGCGAGTTTTATGTCGCCGGCGGCGGAGTGCATCCGATCGCCAACGGCATGGCCACCGCAGCAGACTGGATGAGCGCGGCTTCTTTCATTTCCATGGCAGGTATTATTTCGTTCATGGGCTACGACGGGACCATTTACCTGCTGGGGTGGACCGGAGGTTATGTCATTTTAGCTCTTTTACTCGCACCGTATTTACGCAAATTCGGAGAGTTTACGGTGCCCGATTTCATCGGTACCCGCTATTATTCGAGCGCCGCGCGAATTGTTGCCGTTATTGCTCTTATTGCAATTTCTTTCACCTACATTGCTGGACAAATGCGAGGCGTTGGCATCGTTTTTTCCCAATTTCTTAACATACCCATCACTTGGGGTGTTGTGGTCGGCATGGCTGTTGTGTTCATGTACGCTGTCTTGGGTGGCATGAAAGGCATCACCTACACTCAGGTTGCGCAATACTGTGTACTGATTTTCGCCTATCTTGTCCCTGCAATCTTTATATCGATCATGATTACCGGCGTGCCGCTACCTCAGCTGGGACTTGGCGCAACCGTGCTCGATGGATCCGGGCTCTCTGTACTTGGAAAGCTCGATGCAACTTTGGTCGACCTCGGCTTCGCGCCCTATACTCAGGGCCTGAAAAGTAAAGTTGATGTTTTTGCCATTACCCTAGCCCTGATGATCGGTACCGCTGGCCTACCCCACGTTATCGTCCGTTTCTTTACCGTACCCAAAGTCTCTGATGCAAGGCGTTCGGCAGGCTATGCCCTACTGTTTATTGCTATTTTGTACACCACGGCACCCGCCGTGGGTGCCTTTGCGCGGCTAAACTTCATCGATACCGTGCACGACGAGCGCTACACCGAGGTCGACAGCTGGTTCAAAAGCTGGGAAGACATTGGACTCATTGGCTGGGAGGATAAGAATAAAGACGGACGAATCCAATATCACCCGGGCAGCCCATTTGAGGGTAGACCCACCTATAGCGACCAACGGCGCGAAGACGGCTCCCGCACCATCACAAACCCACCGACCAGCAATACAAATGAGGTTTACGTTGATAGAGATATCATGGTTTTAGCCAACCCTGAAATTGCGGCCCTACCGCCTTGGGTCATCGCATTAGTGGCCGCGGGGGGGCTCGCAGCCGCCCTGTCAACGGCCGCCGGCTTACTCCTTGTGATCTCCACTTCCGTATCCCACGATCTGATTAAAAAGACTTTTGCCAAAAATCTCAGCGATAAACGGGAACTGCTTGCGGCTCGTTTAAGCGCCGCCGTTGCTATTGTGATCGCCGGTTACTTTGGCATCTTTCCATTTGGGTTTGTTGCCCAAGTTGTTGCTTTTGCCTTCGGCCTGGCCGCAGCCTCACTGTTTCCGGCATTGCTGCTGGGAATCTTTGATAAACGAATGAACACCGCAGGGGCCATCTCAGGCATGATTTGTGGCCTCGCGTTCACATTAATCTATATCGCCTACTTCAAATTCATGGCGCCTGAACTAAACAACGCGGAACATTGGTGGTTTGGCATATCCCCTGAAGGCATTGGCAGCATTGGCGCTGCCATTAACTTCGCTGTCGCTTTTGCGATCTCTCGCTTGACCGCTCCGGTACCTGCAGAAGTCCTGAACCTAGTAGAGAATATCCGGATCCCCAAAGGGGTGAACGAACCTCACAATCACTGATTGCAGCAACTACTCACCTCGGTCGCTGGCCCATTTGGCTTTCGCCTCGCGCCGGCGGGCATGCAATACAGGCTCGGTGTATCCGTTGGGCTGCTGCATTCCCTTAAAGACTAAGTCGCAGGCCGCCTGAAATGCCACACTCTCATCGAACCGCGGCGCCATATTTCTGTAAGCCGCGTCTGCGGAATTCTGCTGATCAACAACCGCTGCCATGCGCTGCAGCGTTTCGAGCACCTGTGCTTGAGTCACAATCCCATGATGGAGCCAATTGGCAATGTGTTGAGACGAAATCCGCAGCGTCGCACGATCCTCCATGAGGCCCACATCGTGGATGTCCGGCACCTTCGAGCAGCCAACGCCTTGGTCAATCCAACGCACAACGTAGCCTAAGATGCCTTGGGCGTTGTTATCCAGTTCCGCTTGGACCTCATCGGCCGAAAGATTCTCACCCAACATCAGAGGAATGCGCAGAATTTCGTCCACGCTGGCCGGCGTTCGCCGTTCCATTTCAACTTGCAACGCGGGCACACTCACCGCGTGATAGTGCAAGGCATGCAGTGTGGCAGCAGTGGGTGAGGGCACCCATGCGGTATTTGCCCCCGACTGCGGATGTCCGATTTTCACGCTCAACATTTCTGCCATTTCATCCGGTTTTGCCCACATCCCTTTGCCGATCTGCGCGCGCCCGCGAAACCCCGCTGCCAAGCCAACATCTACGTTGGCCTCTTCGTAGGCTTTAATCCAAGGTTGTGCCTTGATGATATCTTTACGCAACACCGCGCCAGCTTCCATGCTGGTATGAATCTCATCCCCGGTGCGATCTAAAAAACCTGTATTGATAAAAACAATTCGCGCCTTGGCCTGCGCAACACAGGCCTTGAGATTAATTGAGGTGCGCCTCTCCTCATCCATAACGCCCATTTTCAGCGTGTTTTCCGGCAATCCCAAAGTGATTTCAATACGCTCGAACAAATCGGCAGCCAGGCCTACTTCAGCAGGACCATGCATTTTAGGTTTCACGATATAGACACTGCCGGTGCGCGAGTTTCTAATCGGTCCTGTACCACGTAAATCATGAATGGCTGCTGCTGCAGTGATAAATCCGTCCAAGAAGCCTTCCGGAACCTCGTTACCCGCACCATCCAAGACTGCATCAGTGGTCATCAGGTGCCCTACGTTGCGCACCAACATGACACTGCGACCGGGCAACGTCAGCCTACCACCCTGCGGGTTGGTGTATTCTCGATCATGGTTGAGCTTGCGAACAAGCCGTTGGCCGCCCTTCTCCATGACCTCCTGAAGGTCGCCCTTCATCAATCCCAACCAATTGCTGTAGACCAAACACTTGTCTTGCGCGTCAACCGCGGCAACCGAATCCTCACAATCTTCAATCGTTGTTAATGCCGACTCAAGCAACACATCTTTGACCCCGGCGGCGCTTGTCGAACCCACGGGATGATTTCGGTCTAATTGTATTTCAATATGCAGCCCATTGTTCGTGAGCAGCACCGACTTGGGATCAGCTTCGTCGACAAAACCCACAAACTGCGCGGGATCAACCAGTCCAGTATTACCACCATCCATCAGGATCACCCGCAGCTGTCGCTGCCCTTCGGCATCCGCCCCGATCAGGTAGGCCTGAACATCGCTATGACTACCCCCTTGCAGTGGCACCGCCTGGTCTAACATGGCAGCGGCTTTTGCAACAACTTGCTCACCGCGAACGGGATTATATTGCTCACCTTTCTCGCAGCCTGGCGTTTCCGCGATGACATCAGTGCCATAAAATGCGTCATACAGGCTGCCCCAGCGGGCATTGGCCGCGTTTAACGCGTAGCGAGCATTCATTACCGGAACCACCAACTGGGGGCCGGCTAAAGAGGCAATTTCCGGGTCTACATTCTGTGTTTCAATATCAAAGTCAGCGGGCTCAGGAAGCAAATACCCCACGTCCTGAAGAAACTTCTTATACGCAACGGGGTCATGCAACGCGCCTTTGCGCGCTAGGTGGTAAGCGTCGATCTTACCTTGGAACATGTCTCGCTCGGCAAGCAGAGCACGATTGACCGGTCCAAGCTCTTCCAAGCAAGCCTCAAAGCCGAGCCAAAACTGCTCAACCGCTATGCCGGTGCCGGGCAGGATCTGCTCAGCGACCAGCTTATCAAGTTGAGCCGCTATCTGAAGTGAGCCGCGTTTTACTCTTGCCTGTGTCATTACCGTGCCTTGTGCATTTGTTCAATGACCAAGATTATACGCATGCGCGAGGCTTAGTCAGCGACTAAACATCCCTATTGCTGTATGCGCTCACCCTTGGACAAAAGCCAAACTGACCGGGACTACAAACCGAGCACAGCTTTGGCAATGATATTCTTCTGCACTTCTCTGCTGCCCCCAAAAACGGATGACGCGCGACTGTTAATGTAACGCGAGGTCACAGTTTCTGAATAACTTTCACCAACCCATTCATCGTTATGCCCATTTAAAGAAATTTTGTTGGCATTGGGCAGTCCGTAGTAGTGCACCGCTTCAAGTTTCAGGGTGTTGATCTCTTGGTTGATGTCTACAGACGAGTTCTTTGCCAGAGACGAAGAGGGTCCGGGAGACCCACCTTTGGATAGCTTTTCCAGCGTCATCAGCTCCTGCAAGTGCAGCGCTTCGTTGCGTATCTCCAACTCGGCCACCCGACCGGCGAAACTCGGATCGTTCATCAGCGGCATCTGACCGTCACACTCTTTCGAGGCGACACTTTTGAGACTTTCAATCGACTCGCGAATGCCAGCAGCTGCACCACCGCCGCCGCGCTCGAACTCGAGCAGATATTTAGCAACGGTCCAGCCCTCATTTTCAGGACCAACGCGGTTGGACTGCGGCACTCGAACGTCATCAAAAAAGACCTGATTCACCTCATGATCATCAGCGATGGTAATGATCGGTTTGACCGTAATGCCCGGCATATCCAGAGGGATCAGCAAAAACGTGATACCCGCTTGAGGCTTCACCCCAGTGTCAGTGCGCACGAGACAAAAAATATGATCTGCAAAATGGGCATGCGTAGTCCAAATCTTGGTGCCATTGACCACGTAGTCATCGCCGTCTTTAACCGCGCTAGTTTTAAGGCTCGACAGGTCTGAACCCGAACCAGGTTCTGAGTAACCTTGACACCAATACTGCTCGCCCGACAAAATTTTGGGCAGATACTCTGCTTTCTGTTCCGGTGTGCCATATTTAAATAGCACCGGAGCCAGCATCCGCAACCCCAGTGGAATTAAGCCCGGAGCATGAGACTTGGCACACTCCTGCCCCCAAATGTATTTTTGATTGGGCGTCCAAGCCACGCCGCCATGTTCAACCGGCCAAGCGGGCACCGCCCAACCTTTCTCCACCAAAATCTCTTGCCATTTCATGGCCAGATCCTTGTCCGCAAAAACCGTGGTTGTCCGCTCTGCCTCTCGTCGCATCTCGTCAGTTAAGTTGGTAGACAGGAAGTTTTTCACTTCTTCACGAAACACCTCATCTTCGGCACTGAACTCTATATTCATAAAATAACTTCCTCTTAGTCGACCACGATGTCAGAAATCGGCGGAGACCTTCAGCGCCCCGCCTTAAGTAATTCCGGCGATGGCATTAGCCTCACAGATCTTGTACTTTGTGCATTTGCATCCAAGCCCATAGTTTAATAACCAAGGACCCCCTATGACAATGACACGCATTATAATTTCTGGCACCGTCGATCTGCCTCCAGAGAATATGGACGCCGCACTAACCGCAGCCAAACCATTGATCGAGGGCGCGCTGACTGAAAAAGGATGCCTCGACTATGATTGGTGTCCAGACCCTCTTATTCCCGGCCGAATTCGGGTTTTTGAGCGATGGGAGAGCGAAGCTGACCTAAAAGCCCACTTTGACGACCGGTGGTATAAAGATATGCGGGATACTTTGGGCCAGTTTGGCATCTTGGGTGCTGAGAATTACAAGTATCAAGTGGCCATCCAAGAACCCGTTTACGACGAAACGGGCACTGCACGTGCTGACTTTTTCACCATCTAGCCTGACTGATCGGCTGATCAATGGTCCATTTGTCGGACACGCTGCAGGCTCAAAAAGAAACTAACGACCGTTTAAAGCCTAGGCTGTTAGCGCACTGTCCAGTGCGCTAACGACCAGAGAGGCGTTCAACGACGGGCGCAAAACTCTCCATATTGTCTATACCCACCGTAATGTAGGAAATGCCGTGCAGTTCACGACGGCGCTCCAGTTCGTCACAGATAGCATCTACCGACCCAAACAGCGCGTGGGGGTGCTTGAGCATATCTTGCTCAGACAGACCAAACATTTGCGCAAACTGACCCAATACCGGTGACGGATCATCCATTACAAACGTAAAATACGCACCGATTTCCAGCTCTATATCAGGAAAGCGATCACCCGCGCCTTGTTTAATCCAACCGATTTTTTTCATCGTTTCAGCTTCAGAGGACAACTGCACGCCGTCTGGTCCAATCATACCCGAGCGATTATTGAAATTTAGGCTGACAATATCCGCCTCGCGACCGGCAAGCCTCAGAATGCGAGGACTTCCGCCACCCACCATAATCGGCGCTGGGCCTATGGGTTTCGGCTGCCCCTCAAATTCTTTCCACGTCACCGTATCGTTGGCGACATCGGCCTGTCCATCGTTACAAAAGGCTTTCACCGCTTCGATCACATCAGCGAGTCGATCAATTCGGACCGCGGGTGCATCCATCTGCAGCCCCAGGGCCTCATATTCATCCTTAATCCAACCCGCGCCTAAACCAAACTCAAGCCGACCACCGGAAAGCTTGTCTATGGTCATCGCAGATTTAATCAGTACAACCGGGTTGTGGTAATCAATACAAAACACTCGGCAACCAATGCGAATGGTTTTAGTGACCGCGGCCGCATAAGCCATCGCAGGAATGGCCGCCAAGTTTTGTACCGGGTGATTGGCCCGCTGCAGTGCGGGACCGTCCCCCAAGATATGATCCGCCAAGTGAAATGCAGAATACCCAAGCACTTCCGCTCGCTGCGCCTGAGCAGCCCAGTCTGGCCCGGAATCCGCGTTAAACGACTGAACTCCAAATCTAAAGGGCTTTGCCATCGGCGCCATCTCCTGTTATTTCACTCAAACGGATCAACATGCCAGCTTGTCTTAAAACTGGATACGCTTGGTCATGCCACCATCAATGACAATATTCGTACCCGTCGTAAATCCAGCGTGAGGACTCGCCAAGAACGTCGCTTGAGCGGCAACTTCCGCTGCACTACCCATGCGCCCCATAGGAATATCAGCTACTGTCGCTTCATAAAACGGCGTCATATGTTGCTTGATGTTGTCCCACGCGCCTCCTTCTATGAAAATCGGTCCGGGGCTGATCGCATTTACCCGAATCCCCTTGGGTGCAAGTTCCTGCGAGAGCGCACCACTGTAGTTGAGCAAAGCGGCTTTCAACGCGTTATAGGGACCGGCCCCCATAAATTTCTCAACCGCAGCCGTGGTCGAAATCAAAAGTACGCTGGCGTTTTCTGAGGCTTCTAAATGTTCCATCGATCCTTCGACCATGCGCACTGCGCCCAGCATGTCGTACTCTAGATGGCGGCGCCATGCGTCTTCACCCTTTGCGCCACCACCGCTCACGTTAGACACAATACAATCTATGCCGCCCAGAGCAGCCGCGCTGGCATCAATCCAAGCTTTGAAGGCGTCGCCATCACCAACATCAAAAGCTTGTCCAAATGCGGTCACTCCTTTGGCACTGAGCTCCGCAACGGCTGCATCCACTTCGTCTTGATTTCGTGCACAAATAGCCACATGGCAGCCTTCATCGGCAAGGGTGTCAGCAATCGCCCGTCCGATGCCCTTGGTGGCGCCTGTAATCAACGCTTTCGAACCTTTAAGTTGTAGATCCATTATGTCCTCTCTTTTGTTATTGCTGCATTCTTGCAGCCTATTGTCACTGCTTTTTGCAGCATTGACATCATGCTTCTCGTGACCGTGCCAGGTGGCCCGCGGCCATCAGGCCCTCTCAAGCCAACTTGCCCGACGGATATAGCCCCAGATTGCCGCTATGAGTATGTGAGCGGTAAAACAGTCCGTCAAGACGGTTTCTTTCGCAAAATCCCTTCGACATAATCTCCCTCCCCTCAGACACGCTGGAGATTTCCCCATGAGCGAATCACAATCAGGCCTCAATCGGCAGTTCCTGCTCGCCGCACGGCCACAAGGCATGGTCAAAGAGAGCGATTTTGAATATCGCGAAACGCCAATTCCTCAGATTGGTTCTGGAGAAATGTTAGTGCGTACCAACTACATCTCCTTAGATCCCTCGATGCGCGGTCAGATGGAAAATCGTGCCGATTACGTCGCCCCATTAGCCGTCGGCGACGTCATGCGCGCAGGCGGAACAGGTGTAGTGGTGAAATCGAACCATCCTGATTTCCCAGCCGGCGCGCCCGTTTACGGGACCTTTGGTATGCAGGACTATGTCGTTAGCGATGGTGCCTCCCCACCCCTGCGCCGTTACGATGCCACGCTGACCCCGCAGGAGGCGTTAGGTGTGCTGGGCACAACCGGCATGACCGCATATTTTGGCTTGCTTAATTTAGGAGAGCCTAAAGCGGGCGATACCGTAGTCATCAGCGGCGCCGCGGGTGCCACAGGCAGCATTGCCGGACAAATCGCAAAATTAAAAGGATGCACCGTAATCGGCATGGCTGGCAGTAATGACAAATGCCAATGGCTGGTCGATGATCTGGGTTTTGACGCCGCTATTAACTACAAAACTCAGGACGTTGGCCGCTCGCTGGATGCTCTTTGCCCAACCGGCATCAACCTTTACTTTGATAACGTGGGCGGTGAAATTTTAGATCTCTGTCTGGAGCGAATCGCCATGAACGCACGCGTAATCATTTGCGGAGGCATCAGCCGCTATAACGCCACTGCGCCAGTACCCGGCCCGAAAAATTACTTCAATCTGGTATTTCGAAGGGCGCGCATGGAGGGTTTCATCGTTTTGGACTACATCAACCAGTTTCCCGCAGCGATCGCTGAAATGAAACGCTGGATGGAAGCCGGACAACTCAAACAAAGCACCACAGTCATAGACGGCTTTGAGCAACTGCCACGTGCTTTGATTCAGCTATTTGAAGGCGTCAATATAGGGAAAATGATGGTCAACACAAATCCGGGTTAAATCATCTCGGCTTAACCGGCGGACACCCATTCAATGGCATTGCTGAGCAGCTGTTGAAAATGCGGATTAGCGTACGCCACTGGATCATCGCCGCACTGCAGATAGACAATGCGGCTCTTTCCGTAGGTCTTGGTCCACCCGATTAGATTACTGCCAGGAGCATGTGTCCAATTTTCGTTGTCATACAACTTTCCCTCTCGGACCGCCTTAGTCGCAGAGTAGAAGTTGTCCTGCACAAAGGGGTAATCACTGGTCAACAGCGGCTGCACGTCCTCATCGAATACCTCATACAGGTAAACCTCATCCGTAATGGAAAATGATTTAGGCAGCCCCTGTGTCACCGGATGATCATTCACAACGTTGACCGTGTGCGTCACGTTGTGGCGATAACCTGAATCTTGGCAGGGCTCGCCACGCAGATCCTCTGGCATATAGAGAAAACGCCCGCCAATAATTTCTGCATACTCAGGCCAAGCCGGCCAACCCGCAATTGCATGATGTAAAAACACAAACCCTTGCCCGGCCTCGAGAAGCTCCAAAAAAGAGCGCTTGAAAGCTTCGCGCGGAGGCACAAACTTGGGCGCACCATCAGCCATAAATTCGATACCTGGCATGTCGTACAGAACAAAGGCATCGTAACCCGCAGCTTGATCTACACTAAACAGCGCCTGCGCCGCAGGTTGCTCAACCAACGTCCAGTTAACATGGGCCATCGCATCAAATACATCATAAAACGGCTCGCGCTCGTAAGGGTGCCCCTTGGTTACTAACAACACATTGTGCATGATCAAATCCCCGCTAATTAGCCGCCAACCGCAATTTGTTAACCCTGATGACCCTCCCAGTAAGGTGCACGAAGTTTACGTTTGTTAATCTTACCCATGGTATTGCGTCCAAGGTCATCTACCCAATCCAAAGTTCGCGGGCATTTGTAATGAGAGAGTCTGTCTCGGCACCATGCCAGAACTTCTTCCGCAGCCACCTCCTGATCCTTCACAATGGCAAGCGCTTTGAGTTCTTCACCCATCTCCGGATGAGGAATCCCGATACACGCCACATCTAATATCGCTGGATGATCAATGAGTACCTGCTCTGCTTCGGCCGGGTAGATGTTGACGCCACCCGACACCACCATGTCGCTGAAGCGATCAGTGATAAAAACAAAGCCTTCTTCGTTCATGTAAGCAATTTCGCCCAACGTGAACACACCTGGCGCAATATGAGCGGCTGCAGATTTCTCGGGATCATTGTGATAAACCACCCCGCGCCCGGTCTCATCTTTGAAATACAGCCGACCTTCTTGGTTCGGGCCAAGTTCATTGCCATCCTCGTCAATAATCAACGCGGTGAAAGGCGGATTAGACGTACCTACAGAACCCGGATGCAATAGCCACTCCTCAGACGTAATCGAACACGTGGTACCCACCTCACTGGCACCATAGGCGTCGACAAAAACAGGCCCCCACCATTGAATCATCGCTCTTTTCACGTCAACCGGGCACTTTGCGCCGGTATGCGCAATGCTCACCAGCGCGCTGAGATCATACTTTTGTTTAATTTCATCAGGCAGTGCAAGCAGACGGACAAAATGCGTGGGCACCATCACGCTGCTGCCGACGCGATGCTGCTCAATCGCCGCCAACGTTTTTTCTGCATCGAAGCGCCCTAAGATAACGCTGGATACACCGGCCGCCAGCAGCCGCGCACCGGACAAGGGGCCGGTGTGATACATCGGGCCAACCACCATATGCACACCGGCTTCGGCGCGCGGATCCTCACCTAAATTCGCCAAATGTTCACCCACCGTGTCCCCTCCGGCAAACATCGTCGGGGGCAGTTCGGTGCCCTTGGGGCGGCCGGTTGTACCGGAGGTATACAGTAAGTTAGGCATCGGCTTAAGATTTTCATCCGCAGGCGCATCGGATTGATCAGCTAACCATTGCGACCAAGCAATTACACCATCACCGCCAGCAGCATCACCCCAGGCAATCACGTATGCGACACCGGCCAGACGTGCGGCCCGAACCGCACGATCAAGGGTCTTTGCATCAGCAAACAAAACTCGTACTTGGGCATCTTCGAGTATGTAAGCCACTTCATCTGCCGTGAGATGGAAATTCACCGGAACAACTGAAGCGCCCGCGATCAAACCACCCAAGTTTGCCATGGCGGTCTCAACCGCATTTTCAGCAAATACTGCCACTCTGCGCTTGACGCCGAGATCGTAGGTATTTAGACCGTTCGCCACGGCGTTTAACGTACGATCCACATCTGCCCATGACAACTCACTGGCTTCATCACAAATCGCAATCTCATGAGGTTGAGATTGCGCCAATTTAGCGGCAAACGATGGCATTAGCGCCCTCCCTTAAAAATTTAGAACGCGTTATCATAATCAAGTCTTATAAATGAAGCCATTGTACGCTATAAAGAACCCTCCAGTTTAATAGAGGCAGCTACCTTGAGCGACAACATCTCAAATGAAACCCTGCTCGATCTACATCGACGCATGGTACGTATCCGGCGGTTTGAAGAAAATGCCGGTAAACTGATGGAAGATGGCAAGATTCCCGGTGCATTACACCTCTACGTCGGAGAAGAAGCCGTTGCCTCAGGGGTTATGGTAAATCTGACCGATGCGGACCAAATCACCAGCACACACAGAGGCCATGGCCATTGCATCGCCAAAGGTGGCGCTTTTGATCGCATGTTCGCTGAGCTATTCGGGCGTTCCACCGGTTATTGCAAAGGCAAAGGTGGCAGCATGCATATCTCCAATATGGAGCTCGGCATTCTGGGCGCCAACGGAATTGTCGGCGGTGGCCCGCCCATTGCTATGGGTGCTGCATTTTCAAATAAATTCCGCAAGACAAAAGACGTTGCCGTGTGTTTTTTTGGCGACGGGGCGAGTAATGAAGGTTCTTTTCATGAAGCCGCAAATATGGCCGCGCTGTACAAACTACCAGCAATTTTTGTTTGTGAAAATAACGGCTACGGTGAATACACCCCACAGGCAAACCATCAGGCAATCGTAGACGTAGCTGACCGAGCCCCGGGGTATGGCATGCCCGGCGTCATCGTTGACGGCATGGACGTCATGGCAGTATACGAAGCTGCAGGGGAAGCCATCGCCAGAGCGAGAGCCGGCGAAGGACCCACTCTGCTCGAATGCAAAACTTACCGTTACTTTGATCACGTCGGGGTGCGCGGCATGGGCCTGACATACCGCACAGATGAAGAAGTGGAAGAATGGCGCAAGAAAGACCCAATCGAAACCTTCGAATCTCGCCTCGCTGAGCAGGGTATATTGAGCGCCGAAGCCGCTCAAGCTGTCCACGACGAAACCATGGCTGAAATCAAGAGCGCCATAAAATTTGCCGAGGACAGCCCATTTCCGGCGCCATCGGCAGTCACTGAAGACGTCTACGCATAAGGAATTATCATGGCAGAAGCAAAACAAATCGAACCCAGAGTACTACCCTACGTCGCAGCGATTACCGATGGCGTACGCGCCGTCATGCAAGAGCAACCTAATGCATTTATTGCCGGTGAAGATGTCGCCGGTGCGGGCGGAGTCTATGGCTACTACAATGGCATGCTCAAAGAATTTGGTGCAGACCGCGTATACGACACACCAATCTCTGAAGAGGGTATCGTTGGCCTTGGCGTTGGTTCCGCTGCAACCGGGTGCCGACCGATCATCGATCTGATGTTTATGGATTTCCTCGGAGAAT
This sequence comes from Gammaproteobacteria bacterium UBA4421, assembly GCA_002389675.1. Classification (GTDB taxonomy): domain Bacteria; phylum Pseudomonadota; class Gammaproteobacteria; order Pseudomonadales; family Azotimanducaceae; genus UBA4421. The sequence continues at coordinate 235,550 of DGQF01000055.1, read as the reverse complement.
GCATGGACGAAGTGGCCAACCAGATGGCCAAGATGAGGTACATGTTTGGCGGTGCCACCACCCTTCCAGTGACCATGTTAACGATGGCCGGTGCCGGCATGAGCCTTGCGGCCCAGCATAGCCAAAGCCTTGAAGCATGGATTTGTCACTTGCCCGGTTTAAAAGTTGTGGCGCCAACCACACCCTACGACGCCAAAGGTTTAATTATTGCCGCAGCACGTGACGACAATCCGGTCATTGTGGTGCTGAACAAAATGTCCCTCGCCCTAACCGGCGAAGTCCCTGAAGAAACTTACGAAATACCGTTGGGCAAAGCCAATATTGTTCGCCCCGGCACCAACTACACCATCGTGGCAATGGGACGTATGGTTCATGAGGCAATGAAGGCTGCCGAGAAACTCAAAGCCTTTGGTATTGATGCCGAAGTCATTGACCCGCGCACGCTACAGCCATTTGACACAGAAACCGTGGTCAACTCCGTCAAGAAAACCCACCGCATCGTTGTGGTTCACGAAGCCGTTCGTTTTGGCGGTCTGGGCGGTGAAATTGCGGCACAAGTTCAAGAACTGGCGTTCGATTATTTAGACGCCCCTGTCGCACGAGTCGGTGCGCCATTCTCTCCGGTGCCATTTAGCCCCGTACTCGAGAAAGCCTACATTCCAGATGCCGATCGCATCGTGGAAGAGGCTAAGAAACAGCTCGGCCTCTAAGCGAGCCACCTAGTGGGCACCATAGGGCTTTTGGCAAACCCTGCATCGGGTAAAGACGTGCGGCGCTTGGTCGCGCGTGCGTCTGTCTTTGACAATCAGGAAAAGCGCGCGATCGTCCGGCGGGCAGTCACCGGTGCCGTCGCGGGCGGCGCGACGCACTTTATCTATCACAACGACGCACATGGTATTACGCAACAAGCCTTGGACGAATTTGCAGATCAAATCACTGCCACGGCCGTCGACTCAACGCAAATGGGCTCAGCCCTGGACACCATCTCAGCCGCACGGGCGATGCGTGAACTTGACTGCAGCGTTGTGATCACCCTCGGCGGAGACGGCACTAATCGCGCGTTCTGCCTTGGCTGGCCTGACGCTCCGCTGCTGCCAATCAGCACCGGCACCAACAACGTATTTCCGGTGCTGCAGGAAGCAACTATCGCAGGGGCAGCCGCAGGTCTCATTGCCAGCGGTCAAGTCACTGAAGGAGTCTTCAGCCAACAAAAGCGTATTTTGGTCAATATCGAAGGTGAACGCGATGACCTCGCGCTGATCGATGTTTTACTCTCCAATGAGAGATTTGTAGGTGCCCGTGCACTGCTTAAGCCAAATCAATTTCGTTCAGCGCTACTCACCCGGGCAGATCCTGCAGCCGTTGGAATCACCTCAATCGGAGGCCTACTGCACCCCATTGACGCCGCTGACGACTGCGGCCTGTGGTTAACTTTCGGCGAGGATGGAGATGTGATTCATGCACCCATTGCACCGGGGCTTTACCATAAAATACCGATAAGCGCGTGCGAGCCCCTGGCCCTAGAGCAGCCCATTTGCTGCTCAGGACCCGGAACATTGGCCTTCGACGGAGAGCGCGAGCGCACCCTCAAGGAAGGCCAGGTTGCAACCCTTACCCTGTCTCGAAGCGGCCCCTACATCGTGGATGTCGCCAGCGCGCTGCGCCAAGCAGCTGACATTGGCAGCTTCAAAATATAATTATTAACATTTGAATAAGAGAACAGCATGGCAACTGAAATATATCTAGTAAAAGTCGGCATGAGCATGACCGAAGGCGTCGTGGAGGAATGGTACATCGCCGATGGTGATCAAGTTGAGATCGGCGAATTAGTGTATCGCCTGGAAACAGAGAAGGTAAATTTAGATGTAGACGCTGAAGCCAAGGGGACCGTAAAACACGTCGTCGCCGAGGGCGTCACGATGGAACCCGGTGACGTCATCGGCTACATATTTGCTGAAGGCGAAGAAATACCGGCCGACCTCAGCACGCTCTCCGGTGAAGCACCCTCAGGGCCAGCAGCTGCAGAATCTACACCACAGGCTAACTCCGCAACACCCGCTGACACAGTCAGCTCCGCTGACGCCAACTCCGGGCGAATATTCATCTCACCTGCAGCACGCCGACTCGCCAACGAAACCGGGGTAAGTTTCACCGAGCTTAGTGGCTCAGGACCCGGCGGACGGATCGTCGAAGCAGATATCAGAGCCGCAAGCGATGCCCATGCCAGCGCCGGCGGCCCCAGTTCACCCATGGCGCGCAAATTGGCTCGGGAACTCGGGGTAGACCTCAGTCAGGTCAGCGGCACCGGACCCGGCGGCAGAATTACAAAAGACGATGTGCAGCAAGCCGCGGCACAACCCGCCGCCGCTGCGCCACTCAACACACAATCCTCACCGGCTGCAGGGCATATCCCGGTTCGCGGCATGCGCAAGACTATTGCTGAACGCATGCACGACAGCCTAACAACCATGGCTCAATTAACCATGGACATGGACGTAAACATGGACGACGCGATTAAACTGCGCGGTCAGCTTGTTGCTGAATGGGCTGATGAAGGTGTCAAACCTTCTTTCACCGATTTAGTGATTCGCGCCGCTGCTCGCGCATTGGCCAAACACCCCCTGATGAATGCTTCCTGGGGTGACAAAGAGATCACCCTGCACAGTGACATTAACGTAGGCATGGCAGTTGCCCTGGAGGAAGGACTCATCGTACCCGTTCTCAAAAATACAGCTGATATTTCCATCAAGACTCTGGCCAAAGAGAGCTCACGTCTGGCCGCTGACGCGCGCGATGGAAAAGTCTCGCTGGACGATATGCAAGGCGGAACATTTACCGTATCTGCACTGGGTATGTTTGGAGTTGACGCCTTCACACCCATCATCAATGCACCACAAGCCGGCATCTTAGGCGTCAATCGCATTCGCGACGATGTCGCGTGGGACGGCGACCGACCCGTGAAAACACAGGTCATGAGACTGTCTCTGACTTGGGATCATCGAGTCTTGGACGGCGGGCCAGCGGCACTGTTCTTAGGCGAGATTAAATCCTTGTTAGAGTCACCCTACCGTCTCCTGCTGTGATCTCCAGCCAATGCAGCAAGCAATTTCCCTAATAGGTGATTGCCTGCTGCAACTTCACCCAGCGCCCCTGCTGAACTTGAGACAACACAGACTCGGTGGCACCGTTGTGCTTTTCGGGCCCAAAAGAAACTTTATAGCCGAAAATATCCGTATAGTCGGTGATGCTCTCTAACGCTTGAACCAGGCCTTGTGTGGTGAGGTCCCGACCTGCACGCTGCAGCGCCAAGACCGTGAGGTCGGCGGCTCGGTAGCCCTCCATGGCCGCCAAGCCAGGCTCTTCACCATATTCTTCGATGTAACTGTTCCACCAAGTGCGAACCAACGGCGACATCTCGTCGTCAGCGTAGAGTTTCGCCATATGCACGAAACTGTAATAACCCTGGCCACTTTCCTGATCAGCAATCACCTGAGCATAGGCTGCGTTATTCCCTACCCAGGCGACGTCCTCCCAACCCATCTTGCGTGCGGCATCTAATACTAAAATCGTATCTCGATGCACAGTGCCCATTAGAACAAGGTCACAATTGGCCTTCTTCAGACGCAAAATTGCAGCGGTAAATTCAGTTTCAGTGGGTTTATGCGATGACACTGCAGCAAGCGGCACCGCCATCACCGCCGCTTGATCTTTGGCGCCGGCAAAAATTTCAGCACCATAATCGGTATCTTGATAAATCACACAAGGCGTCTGCTTTGCCTGCTGCTCTATAAAGTATTTAACCGACGCGCGCACCTCATCATAGTAAATACCCCTCTGGGTGAATTTCAAAGGGTGAAACGGTTCAACCATTTGTCGCCCGCCACTAATCGGAAAAAGGTTAGGCACATTAGCTTCGAATTGAATCGGCATGACCGCGTTGTTAAGCGGTGTACCAACTGACAACAACAGCGCTAACACCTCGTCTCGGTTGATCAACTTATTCGCCGCAGAGATGGCTTTGGGCACCTGATAAGAGGTATCTTCAACCACATAACGGATCTTTCGCCCCCAAACACCACCTGCTTCATTGGCCTGTGCAAAACGCAGCCGCGCTGCGTTAGTGGCACCCACACCCCAGATCGCTGTGGGGCCGGAAAAATCAGAGCCTGAACCGAGCACAATTTCAGTATCTGTAACACCACGCTGCGCAGCTTCGCCTGACGAATCAGCCGTGCTACCGCCACATCCAAGAAGCGCAAGCCAACAGAGAAGGAAAAAAACCGGAATCGCGCGTTGTTGTGTTTTCATATGAACTGCCTTTACTGCAATATTTTAGGTGGTTGTAACGTCTACGCTAATACATCTGGTTGATCAGCTGAATGTATTTTTCATTCACAACCTTACGTTTCAGTTTCATTGTAGGCGTCAATTCTTCATCTTCGGGATCCAGCAATTGATCAATCAAGCGGAACTTCTTGATGGTTTCTACCTGCGCAAACTTTACATTCACCGCCTCAATTTCAGCCCAAATAAGATCTTGAACTGCCTGTGTGTGACATAAACTGGTGAAGTTTGTAAACGGCACATTTTGCGCCTGAGCAAAATTGGTCACGTTCTCCTGATCAATCATGACGAGACAGGTAAGATAGGGCCGCTTATCACCGACAACCACAGCATCGGATATAAACGGCGAGAATTTCAGCTGATTTTCTATTTCACTGGGTGTTATGTTTTTCCCGCCCGCGGTAATAATGATGTCTTTCATGCGATCTACGATATAAACAAAGCCGTCATCATCGATTCGCCCGACATCTCCCGTGTGCAGCCAGCCATCTACAAAGGTTTCAGCCGTTTTTTCAGCGTTATTCCAGTATCCCTGAATCACACCCGGGCCTTTGATCAGAATTTCTCCCAGCGGCGAAAGCTTCACCTCTGTCTCTAGGGTGGCCCGGCCAACGGAACCGATACGGTTAGCCCCGGGTTTATTCGCCGTGGCGATACCGGTGCACTCGGTCTGCCCATAGACCTCATACATCGGGCGACCCAGCGCCCAGTACCAATTGATCAATTCCGGCGCAATAGGCGCTGCGGCTGTTGATAACCAGCGGCACTGGTCGATGCCTAACAAGATTCGAATATTCTTAAGCACCAAAAAATCAAACACTTTGTGCAGAAAAGCCAACCCTGCGCCCACCGTTGCACCAGATTGACGGGCGGCGGCCATACGCGCGCCTAAGTCAATGGCGAACGCATAGGCCCATCGCCCCAATGCTGTGGCTTCTTTGAGTTTGATTGTGACTAGCGAATATTGTTTTTCCCATACCCGCGGCACTGCAAAATGAATCGTCGGCGCAATTTCTTGCTGGTCACTCACCGCTGTTTCAAGCGACTCTACCAAATTGACGACACTGGCAGATTCGAGTGCCAAAAAGGTGTAAAACATTCGACCAGCAACATGTGCTAATGGCAAAAACCCCAGTTGTTCGTCCGCTGGAGACACCCCATAGACGTCTTGCAAGTTCACGGACATGTACAGCATATTGGCTTGCGAAATCATCGCACCCTTGGGTGGTCCGGTGGTGCCCGAGGTATAAGTCAGCACCATCAGGTCATGCCCTTGCGCCGCGGCAATTTCATCTGCCCAGAGGGTTGGATGCTTTTGCGCGTAGTCTTTACCCATCTGTATTAATTCATGCAGACTTATACAGTCAGGGTCGCTGAAATTTCGCAGGCCCTCCATGTCAAAGATAATAATTTTCTGCAGCGAGGGCGTGTCTTGGCGAACCGCCAAGACCTTGTCTAATTGCTCTTCATTTTCAGCAAAGTAGTAACGGGTCTGGCTGTCATTAATCAAGTAGGCAACCTGATTGGCCGCATCGGTAGGATAAACCCCGTTGGTTACACCCCCGATGCAGATGATACCCATGTCAGCAAACATCCACTCTTTGTTTACTTCTGAGGCAATCGAACAAACATCTCCCCGCGTCAGTCCTAGCGCTTTGAGACCCAGACCAATCCAGCGAGCATGGTCACCGTAAGCCTGCCAGGTGTACTCATTCCATATTCCAAAATCTTTTTCTCGAAGGGCAACTTTATTCGGCATGCTGTTTACCCGTTGCTCAAACAACTGCGAAATGGTGCTACATCCGTGCGCGCTGATCATGCGATTCACCTTCACCCTCAGCGCCAGGTTTTACGTTGTTTCCAACGTCGCCGTCCACGCACACCTTGGTCTTTCATTCCCAGATAGAATTCCTGAATATCCGTGGCTTCTTTTAAGCGCGCACAGCTGTCTTCCATCACAATTCGGCCCACCTCCATGACGTACCCATAATCTCCTAAATCAAGGGCCATCTTTGCATTTTGCTCAACCAATAAAACCGTTAAGCCCTCTTCAGCATTCAGGCGCTTGATAATTTCACTGATTTCTTGGACTAACAGGGGAGAAAGCCCCAGAGAAGGCTCATCTAATATCATCAAAGTCGGACGTAACATCAGCGCCCTGCCAATGGCCAACATTTGTTGCTGCCCTCCAGATAGATTCACCGCCTGAGATTTAGTGAAACTTTTCAGGATTGGAAAATAATCATACACCCGCTCAAGATCGGCATTAATCTCACGGTCGCGGCGAGAGAATGCACCCATTTTAAGGTTTTCATCAACACTCAAAAAGGGGAAAACCTCCCGACCCTCAGGCACATGAGCGATCCCTTGGCGCGCCACCCAATCCGGATCCCGACCCGTGATCAACCGTCCTTGGTAAGAAACTGTACCTTTCTGGGGCACCATGGCACCGCTAATGGTTTTCAGCACTGTGGTTTTACCCGCGCCATTGGCGCCCAAAAGAGAGACCACCTGACCCTCGGGTATCTCCATGCTGACCCCCCGAATGGCCATCACTGGCCCGTAATAGGCTTCTAAATTACGAATTTCCAATAAATTTGACATGCTTATTGGCCCAGATAGGCGCGCAAGACCTCCGGGTGATTTTGCACTTCTGCGGGCGAACCAATGGTCAATAACTGGCCATCTGCCATCGCCATCACGCGATCCGAGGCTTGACCCACCAAATTCATATCGTGTTCGACCATAATCACCGTGATACCCAGCGCTTCATTGATATCCTCTAGCCAAAACGCAAGATCGTCTGTCTCTTCGGGGTTCAGCCCCGAAGAGGGCTCATCCAACAGCAGCAATTTGGGCTTCAGGCAAAGCGCACGGGCAATTTCTACCATTTTACGGACCCCATAGGGCAAGTTGCCGATAATCTGATGCCGGTAGGTTTGTAAATCTAGCAAGTCAATGACGTCTTCGACCGCCCGGCGGAAGGCTAATTCTTGCCGGCGCACTGAGGGTGAAAATAGAATATCCTGCCAAAAGCGTGTCTTGCGGTGGATATGACAACCAATTAACAGATTATTGAGCACCGTTTCCTGCTCAAATAATTCAGTATTTTGAAAAGTTCTAGCGATCCCCAGGCCGGCAACTGCATGCGTTTCAACCCGCGTAATATCCTGGCCGGAAAAACTTAATCGACCAGCTGTGCTGTCATAAATACGGCTGATTAAATTAAAAATAGTTGTTTTTCCGGCTCCGTTTGGCCCCACGATGCTAAACACCTCACCGGCCTCTACACTAAAACTGACCGATTGAACGGCTTTCACCCCCCCAAAAGAGATGGATAACTGTTCCGCCTCCAACAGACTCATCGCAAACGTTCCGTGCGCAAAAAGGTCTTCTGACGCCGATGCGTTGCCCGCCGGTAAAGGGGGAATTCTTCAAAAAACTGGCGGATTTTCTGCCAACGTCCGTAAATTCCCAGGGGTTCATAAATCAAGAACAAAATCATTATCAACCCGAAGACAGCAGGTTCTAAGCCTGGAATTTGAGCCACAACTGGCGGAGCACTGTCCCTGGCAATGGCAATAATTTGCGGCAACAAACCGACAAATAAGGCACCAAAGACGACCCCGTGTAGAGAACCCAACCCCCCGACAACCACCATTAACAGCAACTGTATGGACGTCACAATCGTGAAGGCATCTGGAGCAAGGTAGGTCAACCGGTGAGCGAACAAAGCACCCGCCAACCCGGTAAATCCCGCGGACAATGCAAACGCTAACGTTTTTGTGCCCGCCAAATGAATACCCATACTTTCAGCTGACGTCTCCGAATCACGCACGGCAGTCATTGCTCGGCCACTCGGCGAACGCAAGATATTCATCACCAACACTAAAGAAACCAACAGCAACAACAAAGATAAGAAATAAAACAGCGTAGGATCGGAAAAATTGATGCCAAACAAAACGGGTTTAGGCACCGCCATGCCGCGAAAACCACCGGTAACTGCCTCCCAGTGCACCAATACCTGCTCCACAATCACGGCAAAGGCGAGCGTGGCAACCGCCAAGTAAATACCCGTCATACGCAAGGCGGGGATTGCAATCAGCGCGCCCACCAACGCTGAAAATCCGGTCGCAAATAGCATCGACAGCGGAAACGGCCACCCATGGCCGAGCAAAAAAGCGTGCACATATGCACCGATCGCAAGAAAAGCTGCATGCCCTAAACTGACCAAACCGGTGTAGCCAACCAACAGCATCAAGCCTAGTCCGGCAATGGCGTAAATAAATACATAGGTAAATTCGCCCAGCAAGAAACGATCAAGCCAAAGCGGTGCGCTGAACACAAGCAACAACAACAGTCCGTACCACAGGACATGCCCCTTATGCTGAACAAGATTAATGTCCTGCTCGTAATCTGTCCTGCGGATAAAACGCATTAGACTTTTTTCTTCTGCATGGTGGCAAAGAGTCCCTGTGGGCGGATCACCAGCATCACCAAGAGCAACACATAGGCACTCATATCGGCAAAGCCGGGCGGCAGATAGAGTCCGGCCAACTGTTCAACGATTCCCACCAGCAAGCCACCTAAAATGGCACCCGGCATACTGCCAAAACCGCCAACAATGGCTGCGGCAAAGGCCTTTATACCAACAAAACCAATCAGTGGATCCACTAAGGATACCGGAGCCGTTAAAATGCCCGCTATAGCCGCGATGACTGCTGACAACGCCCAGACCAGCATAAAAATACGCTTCACCGGAATGCCGACATAGAAGGCCGCCAACTGATTCTGTGACGCCGCCTGCATGGCCAGACCCACTGTGGTAAAACGAAAAAATAACCACATCAGCAAACACAACAAAGCAGTACCGGCGATGATGGCCAGATTTTCGTAGCCCACCACCACCTCACCCATCCGCAGTACGTCGCCCACATAGGGCATTTGCAATGCACGCGGCTCGCTACCCCATATCGCACCGGCCAAAGCGCGCAAAACAAAGCCTAATCCGATGGTTAACATCAGGACCGCAAAGTGCGGCTCACCTATCATCGGTCTAAACAAGAGCCGCTCAAGCAAAATTCCAACGCCCGCCATAACCAGCAGCGTCGCCGGAACCGCCCAGTAGTATGGCCAACCCCAAATGCTGGTAAAGGTGATCGCCACATAAGCACCCAGCATCATCACGTCGCCCTGAGCAAAGTTGACCATCTCGGTGGCTTTGTAGATCAACACAAACCCCAAGGCGATCAACCCGTAGACACAGCCCTGCGAAACGCCACTGATTAAAAGTTGTATGATCTCCACTTATCCCCTTAGATTTAACATTTAAGTGGTCAATTTCATATTGTGTGGACTGAGGCTTCATTTGTCACGCCCACACTGGCCAAAGTCGGAGAAAACAGATGCCTAATCAACTCGAAGGTAAACGCGTGTTGGTCACCCAGGCCGCGGACTACATGGGACCCGCGACCATTAAATTATTTCAGGCAGAGGGCGCCGAGGTCATCAGCGACAATAGCGACCTGACCCAAGACAAAGCCTGCGAGAGTGTCATCACAAACACGGGCCATATCGATATTTTAATCGCCAATTTAGCGTCCGAGAACTATTCAGGCATTTACGCCACCGAACTGGCAGACGATGCTTGGCAAGACACCTTCAACAAGATGGTTCATCCACTACACCGTTTGTGCCGGGCGGTTCTGCCGCAAATGATTGCCCGCCAAGCGGGCAAGGTGATTGTCTACGGCAGCGCAACGGCCTTGCGTGGCGTCAAAACCGTTGCTGCTTACAGCGCAGCCAGGGCCGCACAAGTGGGCTACGTACAGGCTCTGGGTGTCGAAGTCGCACCCAACAATATTCAGGTCAATTTGATCGCTCAAAATTACGTGGAAAACCCTGTTTACTATCCGGCACCGCTGCGCGCACGAGAGGGCTTTCAGCGATCAGTGCAACGTCAGGTTCCACTGGGCCGACTGGCCACCGCAGAAGAAGATGCTCAATTCGCATTATTTTTGGCGTCCAACAACAGCGATTTCTTTGTCGGTCAGGCAATTCCTTTTTCTGGCGGTTGGGTTCAGAGGTAACCTATACGAGGGCTGTTTGAGCACCCTCAAATCACTGGATTGAAAAATGGAGTTGCAGCAAATCTAAATAACTGTATAAATATACAGCATGAAACTTTTAAGACCCCTACACCGACAAAAAAGGCGGCGCAAAACCAGCGTTAAAGTACTGGGTAATGACGATCTCGCAGCCCACCATGGGGTTCGACTGGAACAACTCGAGGGCTTCCTGCGATGCAACGCGTATCCATTTCACAAAGACAGTTGCGGCAATTTATGGGCGTCCTGTGAGGAGCAAACATAACAAACCAGACAGAAAGACCCACACTCAGCATGCTATGCGAAAAGATTTGGCCAAAGTCTAACCGCCCGCAATCTCTGCACCGACGGGATAAACACGGATTTGAACACCATCGTCAGCCGCAGATGGTAAATTCACACTTACAGATCGAGATTGGCCCGCGGCGATACCCTCGATACGCTGTATCCAAGACTGACTACCCTGGGGGGTCTGAATGTCTAGACGGACACGGACATTCTTTAAGGCCACTGCAGCACGGTTGATTACCAGCAATCTGTAGGTGTTATCTGACCCCAAGCTCATACGTGCACCGATATATTTTTCTGGCTGCTCTGGCAACTCTAATCGAGTAAGGCTAGCAATAGCCGCTTGGCTCTCCGGCCCCTGCCCCTTCCCTGCCTGTGCGTAATACCGTTTTGCGTTGCTCATATCTCCTTCGGATTCTGCCAACTCGCCCAGCGCTTGGTATGCCGACGCGGTAGGCAGGAGATCCAACGATGCTGACAAATCAACCTTCGCGCGAGCAATATCGCCCTGCTGACGGTGAATTAACCCGCGACTGATATAGTAGACATAATATTCTGCATGGCGATCGATGGCTCGATTAAAATTGATCAACGCATCGTCTTCGCGTCCCTGTTTTACTCTAATCGCCCCTCGCAAACCATGAAACAACGCTTCTTCATAATTGCTCGCAAGGGCATGGTTTACCCTGCTCAACGCAGCATCGTAGTCCTCACTTTCATACAACGCGATCGCCTCATCATAGGCCGCATATGCAGGCGCACTTTCACGCAGTTTTGCCATCGCCTGATTATATGACGCTGCACCTAAAACCCCTTTATTGAACCCTTGCGCACGCAGTTGCTCAGCCAGTTCGCGATTGTTGGCGAGGCGTTCTTGCGAGGCGGGGTGTGAAGCAAAAAAATTGTCCGTCCAACTGCTACGCTTTTCGCCCGCCAAACGCACAAAAGTCTCCTGCAACATTACTGCGCCATAAGGGTCGTATCCCGCCCGCGCCATAAATCGGGTGCCATAAAAATCAGCCTCACGCTCAGCGTCTCGCGAATATTTTTGGCCGATCAAACCCGCCGCTAATTGCGCCCCAACCAGAACGCCAGCGGCATAGGTTTTGTCATAAGTACCTACAGCCGCGCCCAGCAGTAAACCCTGCAGCAACAAACCACGCTCAATCTGTTTCGCGCCATGTCGAGCCGCCGCATGCACAACTTCATGACCTAATACGGCAGCCAGTTCAGCCTCGTTATTCAACGCCGTTAACAAACCCCGATTGATTGCCACTTTACCACCGGGTAACGCCCAAGCATTAGGCAGAGAGTTATTTAGAACAACAAACTCATAGGGTAAATCCGAGCCACTCACCGCTGCCAATTTCTGTCCCACTCGGTCAACGTATGCGCTCAATTCAGGATCGGTTGCATAGATGCCCCCCTGCATTTGTTGAGCGGGCAAATATTGTGCTCGGCCAATTGCCAATTCCTCACTGGCACTGACCAAAACCAGCTCTCGCTGACCAGTCACCGGGTTCACCGCACAACCACCGACACAGACAACCAATACAGCACCGAGTGCAAATAATTTGAGCTTCGGCATAAGCGCCTCCAGATTCGCGCAACCACCAGCCAAGCATAATCCCCATCGCACGTTTTAGGTAACCCCTTGAGTCCACATCCAAATTACCCTCCAGTTTGTCTCCATATAAAATGCAACACCTATTCACAATTAACAGGCATCATCTAACCTCTCTCGTGGAGACTTACTTCTACCCCGCTCTTCAGCGAGCACTGGTGATAATACATATCGCTAACCCTGCCTAGGCAGGGTTTTTTTTGTCTTGAACACACCCTTGGTGTAGTCAAGCGACACCAAATATCGCTAATCTACACAACTCCCGTTATTGAGATCCGATATGCAATATCTCCACACTATGGTCCGTGTTACGGACATTGACCGATCTCTTGGTTTTTACTGCGCGGCATTAGGACTGCATGAGTTACGGCGTTACGAGAATGAGGGCGGTCGCTTCACGCTGGTTTTTCTTGCTGCCCCGGGAAATCCTGAAGCACAGGTAGAACTCACCTACAATTGGGACCCGGAACCATTAGACGGCGGCCGCAACTTCGGCCATCTAGCCTATGCAGTGACTGATATCTATGCCACCTGCCAACGCTTGATGGATCACGATGTACTCATCAATCGCCCCCCGCGAGACGGCCGCATGGCTTTTGTCCGCTCACCCGACGGCATCTCAATTGAACTGCTACAAAAAGGTTCTGCGCTGCCGCCTCAAGAGCCGTGGCTGTCTATGCCAAACACCGGCCAGTGGTAGGGTGCCGGCCACGCAAGAAGAAAAACTAACCTAACGCAAACGAGGAGAAAAACATGAAACTGTATAATTCCGTAGGACCTAACCCACACGTGGTTAGAATGTTCGCAGCTGAAGTAGGCATTCATTTGGATCTTGAAGAAATCGATATTATGACCGGCGCAAATCGCCAGGCTAAGTTCCTAGAAATTAACCCCAGCGGTCAATTACCCTGCTTGGCCACAGACGATGGCGACTTGATTGCTGAAATCACCGCAATATGTGAATACCTAGACGAGGTTGGGCAAGGTCCATCGCTTATGGGCACGACGCCTGAAGAAAGAGCCAACACGCGAATGTGGACCCGACGCGTAGATCTCAATATCTGTGAACCTTTGGCAAATGGATTTCGTTACAGCGAGGGGCTACCCATATTTAAGGATCGTATGGTGACCATTCCTCAGGCCGCAGACGATCTAAAGCGCATCGCTAGGGACAAGTTGGCATGGCTGAACACTCAGATGCAGGACAATCGAGCGTTTGTTGGCGGCGAGAACATCAGCCTTGCTGACGTACTCCTGTATTGCATGCTGACCTTTGGCAACGCCGTAGGCCAACCTTTTGATGTCCATTTGAGCCACATCAAACCTTGGTTTGATCGCATGGCGCAGCGGCCCAGTGCCAGCGCTTAACTCAAAGAAAAATACTGGGCAGGTCATCCCCGACTGACCTGCCCCATCTTATTACGATTTGAACGAACTGCTCTTTCAGCTTTTCTTTGTGATGGCACATACTAAATTTATGTTTACGGCGTAAACATTCCCGTATAGTATTGCCTGAACCAAGCAAATATCAGCCCGGAATGACACATACTTTGCTGGTCTTCACGTAATTTTGCCGCAGCATGCGGCATATTAGCCGGGTGCGGTGCATCATTAGCATCGGCTTTCGACTATGTGTTACCATTGGTAACATCCGTAAAACCCTGACGAGATTTGCTCAATGCGTACGACTTACATCACCGCTGCTCTGATTGCCGCTGTCCTTTGTGCCTGGCTGGCATCCGGTGTCCTTCACACCGCCGAGAACGCGCCTGCCAATCCAAGCTCACTCGCAGATCAAAACCGTGCCCAAAGTCGTGTCGATGAAGACGCGTCACCCACTAGAGTGCGGGTCACAGTCATGGATGCAAGCACTCGCAATCGTCTGATCAAAGTTCGCGGAAAAACAGAGAACAAGCGCACGGTCACTAGCCGCGTAGAGCTGTCAGGAACCATCGTTGAGCGACCCGTTGAACGAGGCACGGTTGTCGCCAAAAATGACCTCCTATGCCGAATCTCGCTCGAAGACCGTCAAGTGGCATTAATTGAAGCTCAAGAGGCGCTCAACCAGGCCCGCATTGAATACAAAGGTGCTATCAGCCTGCGTAAGAAAGGATACAACTCCGAAGCCGCCATCGCCGGCGCAAAATCACGCTTGGCTAGCGCCAAAGCAAATCTGAGCCGCCGCCAGCTGAGCATCGCCAAATTAGAAGTTCGCGCGCCTTTCGACGGCATTGTTGAAACCGTCCATCGCGAAATCGGCGATTATATTAAACCCGGCGACGGCTGCGCTACCGTTGTTGACATGGACCCCATCCTACTGGTCGGGCAAGTTTCAGAAGCCGACGTCATCCACTTGGCGTTGGGACAGCCAGCAACCGGCTTTTTGCGCAATGGTGAATCGGTCACCGGTCCAGTAAGCTTCATTGGGCAACAAAACGATCCCGCTACCCGCACTTATGACGTCGAAATCCAGCTGTCCAACCCCGACCTAAAACTCCGCTCAGGAGTCACCACGGAAATACATATCCCCGTAGAATCTATTTTGGCGCAAAAAATCAGCCCTGCACTGCTCAGCTTAGACGACCTAGGCGTATTAGGCATACGCACCATCGATCAAAATAATATCGTGAACTTCAACCCCATCGAAATCTTATCCGACGCACCCGATGGTATCTGGGTGTCTGGCCTACCCAACCGTTCGGCTATCATCACTACAGGCCAAGCGCTGGTCACTGAAGGCGAGCGGGTGGATCCGGTGTTTCAAAACCGGCGCACGCTGAAAGCGGAATCCTCCCAGTCAGAGATGCCAAAAGCAGAGCAGCTACCCGATTCCGGAGCCACAGCGACCGCAGCGGTAATGTCGATTGACCTGGGCCTCTCGGCCAACTAACCACTCAAGAAGACCCCGCCCATGTACGCGTTTATAGAAGCCGCGATCGCACGTTCGCGGACCACCATGCTGATCATGCTCATGGTCATCATTGCGGGGCTCATTGCCCGCGCCGTTATCCCTGTTGCTAACGATCCGGATATCGACGTTCCCTTCTTCATCATCACTGTTATACATGAAGGCATCTCGCCTGAAGATGCGGAACGGTTACTGGTCATGCCGTTAGAAATTGAGATGCGCAACGTCGAGGGTGTGGAGGAGATGACCGCATTCGCCTCCGAGGGTGCCGCCACTGTGATGGTAGAATTTGATGCCGATCAAAACCTAGATAAAGCATTGGTGGATACCCGCGAGGCGGTCGACCGGGCCAAAGCCGAGTTCCCCAGCACCGCTGAAGAACCCATCGTTACCGAAGCCAGCGTCGATGACTTTCCGATCATCCAGGTAAACATTGTCGGCGACGTCAACGAGCGCATGCTCTACGGCGTGGCGCTTGACCTGCAAGAACAGCTAGAGGCCATACCAGACGTCCTTTCCGCTGACATGTTCGGCAACCGCGAGGAATTGCTCGAAGCCGTAATTGATCCAAACCAGTTGGAAGCCTATGCGATTTCCTCTGAAGAACTGATCAACACCATCGTGCGTAATAACCGTCTGATTCCAGCAGGTAGCCTGGATACAGGCGAAGGACGATTCAGCGTCAAAGTGCCCAGCATCATTGAACAAGCGCAAGACATCTTCAATCTGCCGGTGCGCACAGTCGGCGATACCGTAGTCACTTTGCAGGATGTCGCATCGGTACGACGAACATTCAAAGACCGAACCAACTATGCCCGCGTCAACGGCAAGCCAACCATATCACTTCAGGTCACCAAGCGAGCGTCGGCTAATATCCTGAGCACCATCTCCGCCACTAAGGCCGCCGTTGAAGACTTTCGGGATCAACTGCCCGGGCGGGTGGACGTTTTCTACACCACCGATCAAGCGCCTTTCGCGCAGGGGCAGGTCACCGAACTGCAGGGCAACATTTTCACTGCGCTAGGTCTGGTCATGGTTGTTGTGGTGGCCGCAATGGGATTTCGCAGCGGTCTAATTGTAGGCTTAGGCATTCCCATTTCCTTTCTCTTCTCACTCATCTTCATCTACTTGCTGGGTTATACCTTCAACTTCATGGTCATGTTTGGCATGTTGTTGGGTCTTGGCATGCTAATCGATGGTGCCATTGTGGTCACAGAGTATGCCGATCGCAAAATGACCGAGGGCTTCACACGCCATAACGCCTATACTTTAGCGGCTCAGCGAATGTTCTGGCCTGTCACGGCCTCGATCGCAACGACCCTTGCTGCCTTCCTACCCCTCATGTTTTGGCCTGGTGTCCCAGGTAAATTCATGCGCTACCTGCCAGTGACGGTCTTCACCGTTCTATCAGGGTCTCTTTTGTACGCCCTGGTTTTTGGCCCAGTTCTTGGCTCGCTGTTTGGCAAGGCCGGCAGCCGTGACCAAAAATCAATGGAAACATTGCGACAGCTGGAAGAGGGAGATCCTCGCCAGCTCAAATCTTTGACTGGCATCTATGCTCGGTTGCTCTCGCTGGCCACTCGCTACGCCGTGGTGACCATGGGGATAACCCTTGTTGTCTTGTTTTCCACCTTTTGGGCTTACGGCGAATACGGCCGTGGGCTGACCTTCTTTTCAGACTCAGAACCAAAATTTGCCAACATTTCCGTGCGCGCGCGCGGCAATTTAAGCGTAGACGAAATCAACTCCCTAGTGCAGGAAGTTGAGCGAGAAGTTCTAGAAGTGCCCGGCATCGCCAGTCTCAACTCGAGCACGTTGCTCACTGGACAGCCTTCGCGCAGCGGGGGCATGGATCGAATCGGACGAATGTTCCTCGAACTGCAGGACGAAAACATGCGCGAGGCCACTGGCACAGAAATCTTTGAGCAGATTCGGGCGCGCACCAAAGACTTCGCCGGCGTCAGCATTGAAATTGAGAAAATGGAGCAAGGCCCCCCCGTCGGCAAGCCTCTTGCTCTGGAATTTTCATCACACAATAAAGAAGTGCTTGAACCTGCCGTAGCTCGCGTCGTCAAACATATGGCAACTTCGATGACAGGCATCCGCGATATTGACGATACGCGATCATTGCCCGGGGTTGAATGGCAACTCACGGTAGATCGGGCTCAGGCCGCAATGTTTGGCGCTGACGTGAGTCAGGTTGGTATCGCAGTCCAGCTGATCACCAATGGGGTAAAAGTCGGAGAATATCGTCCGGACCGCTCCGAAGATGCAGTTGACATCCGCGTCCGTTACCCTGTCGGAGCACGCGGAATCAATGCGTTGGACGATCTTAAAATCGCCACACCAAACGGACTGATACCGGTCTCTAACTTCGTTACCAAGGAAGCTACGCCCAACGTCGATGCCATCCAACGCATCAACGGCGTGCCCGTTGAACAGATACGCGCCAACGTTGCACCTGGGGTGCTCGCCTCGGATAAAGTTACCGAGCTAGAAGCGTGGATCGCACAGCAAGACTGGCATCCCGATCTGAACATCCAATTTCGGGGAGCTAATGAAGAGCAAGCCGAATCCATTCAATTTGTCAGCGTCGCTTTTGGATTATCACTGCTACTCATGTTTGTTCTGCTGGTCACTCAGTTCAACAGTTTCTACCAGGCCCTACTGATTCTGTTCGCCGTCGTTCTTTCCACTGCAGGCGTGTTGCTGGGATTACTCATCACAGGCAGCGCGTTCAGCGCTGTCCTGACTGGTGTAGGCATCGTTGCCCTTGCCGGCATTGTCGTAAACAACAACATTGTTCTGATTGACACTTATAACCATCTGCGCAAGGAACATCCGGACCTAGACTACAACCAACTGATCCTGCGCACCGGCGCTCAGCGGTTACGCCCAGTCATGTTGACAACCATCACCACCGTGTTCGGTCTGCTGCCACTGGCCAGCAACTTAAGCATCGACATCGTGAACCGAACCGTTGTCTATGGCGGCATGCTTTCCTCGTTCTGGGTGCCTCTCTCTCAGGCCATCGTATCCGGATTAACCTTCTCCACCCTACTAACGTTGGTCACCACACCGGCGATGTTAGCCCTACCCCACCAGTTCAAGCATCTAACCGGCAGAATCCGACCGCGCGTGAAAGCCTTCATTGAACAAACCTTTGGCGCACAGCTTCCCAGATCCTAGGGAAACTTCTGCCCCGCAAGGACCCCAGTTTATAACTGCCCGGTCCATCGGAGAAAACCGCGCAACTGCGTCAACCTTGGCCGCGCACTGTGGCCCTGTTAACCGTGCAATCCGCTGGTTTCTGACCAACTGACTCAAAAAAGCCTGGACAAAGACACCAATTACGGCGGCGAACGCGATGCCAACGCATCTGCAAAAGCAACCACTCGCTGCGCTTCCGCGGCATGCAGATTTTCGATCAGTCGACCATCCAAGACAGCGACACCCTGCCCCTCTGCCCGCGCTGCGCGCCAAACCTCAAGCAGACGATGCGCCAGAGCTATCGCTTGCTCGGAATAGCCAAAAACCTGATTTGCCTGACTTATCTGAGTCGGATGTATCAAGGTCTTGCCGTCAAATCCCATGGCTCGGCCAGCGTGGCAAACGGCACTGAACGAATCTTCATTGCGAAAATCCAAATGCACACCATCAAAAATCAGTTTGCCTGCACTACGGGCTACCAGCAAACAGTGCTGCAGCGCATAGTGAATATTTTCTCGGTTTGGCAAATGGCTGGCACGCAACTCAGTCACCAAATCACTGGTACCCATAACCAAAGCCTGGACTCTCGGGTGCGCGGCAAAATCACCCAGATTTAAGACACCCGCAGGCGTCTCAACCATCAGCCAGATCGGCAGATCACGCACACTCAGCCGCTCCAGATGCAGGATAATTTCATGCACCTGCTTTGCGGATTCAATCTTCGGAAACAACATAGCATCCAGCGCAAGATTGCCGCAGGCTGCAATATCCTGCTCACCCCATGGCGTATCTAGGCCGTTAACACGCACAATTAGCCCGCGATGACCGAAACCACCCGCCTTTACAGTTTCAACTACTTGTGTACGCGCATTGACCTTACCCTCGGGGGATACCGCGTCCTCAAGATCAAAGATCACTGCATCGCAGTCTAGTTGTTTGGCTTTGGCCATAGCGCGAACGTTTGCACCAGGCATGTAAAGGATAGATCGATACAGATGCATCAGCGCCTCCTGAGGCAACGCAAACGGTAGATACGCTATGATAGGATAAAGCGCTCTAAGAAGGGATCAAAACCGTGACCACATCATTTGACCTAACCGGCAAAGTCATCGCAATCACAGGCGCCTCTTCGGGCTTTGGACATCATTTTGCAGGCGTTCTTGCAAGCGCTGGGGCAACCGTTGTTCTGGGCGCAAGACGCGAGGAAAAGCTACAAGCACGCGTGCGAGCTATTATTGCCAACGGCGGGAAAGCACTGGCTGTGCCTTTGGATGTGCTAAACAAAAACAGCATACATAACTTTATAGACGCTGCATTTTCAAATTATGGCCAACTTGATGTACTGATCAATAACGCGGGCGTGGAGGCTGGCGCAAAAACTTACACCATGATAGACGAGCAGGACTGGGATTTTGTGATGGACACTAACCTGAAAAGCGCATGGTTATCGTCCAAATACTACACAGAGCAAGTGCAGGCACACAAACAAGGGGGCGGCAATATTGTCATGATTTCGTCCATCACCGACACGCGCACCATCAAAGGCCAATTCCCCTATGCCGTTTCAAAAGGGGCGCTCACTCGTATGACCGAAATTATGGCTTTGGAGGCCTCGCGCTACAAGATTCGCGTCAATGCCTTAGCCCCGGGGTATATTTTAACCGACGTCAGCAGAATTTTGCTCGAAAGTGACGCTGCACCGGAATTTGTTAAAGGCATACCGATGCGCCGCTTCGGCGAATTCGAGGATCTGGATGGCCCCATTTTACTATTAGCCAGCGACGCATCCCGATATATGACCGGCTCTGTCATTGCCGTAGATGGCGGCCACCTCTGCGCCTCTTTGTAATCATCATCAAGGAATTTCTAATGTCCGCAATTCGACCTTTTCAAGTGAGCATCGATCACCCGACCATCGACGATTTAAAGCAAAGATTGGCCACAACACGATGGCCTGAGAAAGAGACACCACAAGATTGGTCACAGGGCGTACCGCTCGAATTCTGCCAAAGCATTGTCGAATATTGGCAAACCACCTATGACATGCAACGGCTACCCACGCGCTTAAACGCGCACCCTAACTTTATGACCGAAATTGACGGATTGGATATCCACTTCATGCATATTCAATCCGAACAACCCAACGCTAAGCCGCTGATTTTGACCCACGGCTGGCCGGGATCTGTGGTCGAATTTTTAAATGTCATCCCACTGCTATGCGCACCTGCCAGCCACGGCGCACCAACAGCGCAAGCGTATCATCTGGTCATACCTTCTTTGCCTGGTTTCGGCTTTTCCGGAAAGCCCGCAACAACCGGGTGGGGCACAGAAAAGATCGCCTTCGCGTGGGCGCAACTGATGGCTCGCCTGGGGTATACCCAATACTTTGCGCAAGGCGGCGACTGGGGGGCGATTGTTACCTCCACGCTTGGGCGTGTTGACCCAGACCACTGCCGGGCCATTCACCTCAATATGGTCGTTTCGCCCCCAGACCCAAACGCTAAAGACCTTACCCCGGCCGAGATTTCGGGACTGCAGGGACTTCAACACTATCAGGATTGGGATTCAGGATATTCAAAACAACAGAGCACTCGCCCCCAAACATTGGGCTATGCGCTGGTAGATTCTCCCGCAGGTCAAGCCGCTTGGATATTAGAGAAATTCTGGGCATGGACGGATTGCGAAGGAAACCCTGAAAATGTTCTCAGCCGAGACGACATGCTCGACAACATTATGGTTTATTGGGTAAACGCAGCAGCAGCTTCCTCAGCACGATTATATTGGGAGAGCTTCGGTTCGGGGATAGGTGAGCAGATAACCGTTCCCATGGGCGGTACAATATTTCCTAAAGAAATTTTCCGCACCAGCAAACGTTTCGCTGAACGCCTTTATCCAAACATCATTTATTGGTCGGAAAAAGACAAAGGTGGGCATTTTGCCGCTTTCGAGCAACCGGAGGTCTTCGCCACAGAGGTACGCGCCTGTTTTGGGAGAATCAACTGATGACCGCACCGCTATGGCGCCCAAGCGACATAGCCATTGAGCAGTCCCAAATGACCCAATTTACGCGCACGGTTGAGCAGGCAACCGGCTTAGCACTGGACAACTACAACGCGTTGCACGCTTGGAGCATCAAAAATCCCGGTGAATTTTGGGCGTTATTTTGGGACTTTGCGCAGATCAAGGCCTCTATTGATGCACCGGTTGCCGTGACTAATGCCGACGCCTTCCCCGGTGCGCAATGGTTTGTAGGCGCGCGGTTTAACTTTGCGGAAAACCTGTTACGCGAACGCAGCGATCGAATCGCCCTGACCGCACTGCTGGAAAACGGCAGCCGCCGCGAATATACCTACAACACTGTGTATGACAACACAGCAAAGATAGCACAACACCTTAAACACCTTGAGATTCAACCCGGAGATCGCATTGCCGGCTGGTTACCCAATATTCCTGAAACCGCTATAGCGATGTTGGCCACCTCCAGCTTAGGCGGCGTATGGTCTTCCTGCTCACCCGATTTTGGTATCCCCGGCGCGGTCGACCGCTTCGGCCAAATTGCACCCAAAGTTATCTTCGCTTGCACAAGCTATCAATATGCGGGCAAACATATCGATACAACAGCCAAAGTTCGCGAAGTCGTCGCTCAAGTACCCAGCATCAAAACTATCGTCTGGGTCAGCTATGATGAGGTTTGCCCACAATCGTCAGAGCCCTATAAAAAGAAGCCACATGACGCGGCAGAGGAGCACTGGGAGCAATGGTTAATCTCACCGACACCCCCGCTTAACTTTGTCCAACTGGCCTTTGACCACCCTCTATATATTTTATACTCCAGCGGAACCACCGGGAAACCCAAATGTATTGTGCATGGGCAGGGGGGCACTTTGCTGCAACATATGAAAGAGCATCAATTGCATTTGGATTTACGCCCGTCGGATACCTTGTTTTTCTTCACCACCTGCGGATGGATGATGTGGAACTGGGTAATGACCGCGCTGGCCACTACCGCTCGGATAGTTTTATATGACGGATCTCCTTTTCACCCCAAGCCCAGCGCTCTATTCGACATTTCAAGAGATGAAAACGTCACCGTCTTCGGGGTCAGCGCAAAATTCTTAAACGGCACACAAAAAGCCGGCGTAGTGCCGATCAAAACTCACAACTTAAATTCTTTGCGCATGTTGATCAGCACGGGATCCCCGCTTACGCATGAGGGATTTACCTATGTCTATGAGGCGGTAAAGGCCGATTGCCACCTGGTTAGCATGTCAGGCGGCACCGACTTGATTTCCTGTTTTATGTTAGGCAACCCAAATCTGGCGGTCTACAACGGTGAACTGCAGTGTGCAGGGTTGGGCATGGCCGTAGAAATTTGGGATGAGAAGGGCAAACCATTGCCGAAGGGCAAAGGGGAATTAGTCTGCACTCGAGCATTTCCGTCAAGCCCCATTGGCTTTTGGAACGACCCCAACGATGCCAAATACCGCGCGGCATACTTTGACCGGTGGAACAACGTTTGGGTTCACGGCGATTTTGCCGAGAGAACTGAACAACACGGTTATATCATCCACGGACGCAGCGATGCCGTCCTTAATCCTGGCGGGGTGCGCATTGGCACCGCCGAAATCTATCGACAAATTGAACACTTTGATGACATTGTTGATGCGGTTTGCGTCGGTCAAAACTGGCAGCAGGACGTTAGGGTCATCTTGTTTGTGGTGATGCGGGACAACCAGAAGCTGAACTCGAAGCTCATCGACGCTCTTAAATTACGTATCCGTCATTATGCATCACCACGACACATACCAACTAAGATTTTGCAGGTACAGGACATACCTCGGACTATGAGCGGCAAGATTGCCGAATTGGCTGTACGCGCGGTCATTCACAACGAACCAGTACAAAATACCAGCGCCCTAGCCAACCCTGAATCACTAAACTACTTTGCCCGACTGGTGGAACTGCAATACTGATTTACCCATCGAAACCTGAAAAGCCAATACATCAGGCCTCCAGCGGCACACCCTCCAAAGTGATCCTGTGCATTAAACGACGATACCCATGGTAATCGTTCATTGCCCAATGCCACGTTGCTCGATTATCCCAAAACGCTAACGTGCCTGGCGCCCACCGCAACCGAAAGCTAAATTCAGGACGACTCACCTGTGCATACAATTCTGTCAAAAGAGACGTCGAGTCTTCTGCTGACCATCCCTGTATTCGAAGTGTAAAGGATGGATTAACGTACAGCGATTTCCGACCCGAAAGAGGGTGTGTGATGACCACCGGATGAATAGCATCTTGCTGTGCTGCAGGAGAATAGTTACCTAATCTTTCAGCCAGTTCTTCAGCATGACCGGATTGCTCGCCAAACACATGAGCAGATGAGTGGACGGCTTGTAAACCCGACAAAGTTTTTTTCAAGGCCTGCGATAGCCCATCGTATGCAGAACACGTATTGGCAAACAGCGTATCCCCCCCTTGAGGAGGCGTTTCTCTTGCGTATAACAAAGAACCCAGCGCCGGAATTTGGTCATAAGAATGATCGGTATGCCAGCCATCACCAATATTGGCACGCTGTTCAGGCTCCTTGAGCACCTGGGCAATCTGAGGATAGCCGGCCACCGGCGCAAAGAAGCGATTGATGTTAATCGGCCCCCAACGTCGCGCAAAAGCGATATGGTCTTGCGGCGAAAGCTGTTGATCACGAAAAAACAAGAGCCCATATTGCGCAAATGCATCCTTCAACTGAACTAAGACTGCATCATTAATGGTGCGTAAATCTATGCCTGAAACAAAAGCACCCACACCAGCGGTTTCTTCCACCACAAAATCTTGATTACTCACTCAATCTCTCCGTTGTCCTTGCTCAAGCCTGCTCAAACACCTGCCGCCTTGGCGGTGGCACTAAGAATATCAGCACACCAGAGATCACATTCAAACCTGCCACCACCAGCAATGCCCCGTCATATGCACCAACATCGTCGCGGTATAACGAGACTAACCACGGCGCCAACGCACCTAAGGTCAACGCAAAGGGCATGCCTGCTCCCCTGATCGCGCCAATATGACGCCGCCCAAAAAAAGAGGCCCAAATTACCTCTTGCATGGGGATCATACCTCCCCAGCCTAATCCCAAAACAACAAAAGCCAAATAGATCCAAAGTAGCTCATGGCTTTGAACCGCAAAAACAATGGCAAACAGCGCAAGCCCCGTCAAGCTTGCCGATATTGCAGCCAATGGCTTGGCTGGCGTGAGGTCAATCAAATATCCCCACAACGGCTTTGAAATCATCGCTGGAACACTTGCGATGAACATCGCAAATGCGGCTTCATTGCGAGAAAAACCGTTGTCGGTTAAGTAGGGTACGGTCTGCAGCAAGAGCACCACAATATTGATGGAGAAAAAGCCAAAGGCGATGACCAGCGCGTAGAACGAGACCGAACGCAGGGCCTCACGCCTTGTGAATGCGTTTGCATACTCCAGGCGGGCCCGCGCACCAGCGCCAGTCGAAAATTGCACATCAGTCAAGCCATCGGGATTCAAGCCATAATCTTCAGGCGCTCGACGCATGAACAGGGCGACCGGATAGAGAATGACCGCAGTGCCCACACCGAGCCAAATCCAAGCGGCCCGCCAACCCAATTCATCGATCAAAACGGTTGCCAACGGGGTCATCACTACCCCCCCAAAAGAGATACCCATCGCCGCAAACGCAATGGCTTTACCCCGATTAACCACAAACCACTTAGACAACGTCACGTTGACCACCAAGTTGCCCACCATTGCACACCCTACGGTGAGTAAAACGCCGTTCAGCAGCCACCAAAGCAAAAGGGAATGGATAAAACTGTGGGCAATGAGGGTCATACACAATACGGTTGCCCCCCATAACATGATCGGACGACCGCCGAACCGGTCCACGCGAACCCCGACAAATACTCCAACAAAAGCCATGACCAACTGCCCAATAGTACGCGTTAAGCTAAACTCAGCCCGCGTCCATCCCAGCTCTTGAATCATCGGCATCATGAAGGAGCCCAACACATAGCTGTATATGCCAATGGCCACGAATTGCGCCAGAAAAGCAGCGCCAACCAAATAATAACCAAAAAACAACTTGTTCTGGCCCGTGTCACGCATGCTGGCGCGCTCGCAAATCTACTCCCGAGCCGCCAACCCAGCGCGAATCTCTGCATGCCGTGCTTCGGTAATGGGATAACGCCACACGATTGCCGCTGCGGCGAGAAAGAAAACAGAGGGAAAAGTGGAAAATAAGAATCGCAATCCAAACATTTGTTGTGCGTCGTTAACGGCATCAGGGGCAGCATCAAACCCCCACAACGCCAAACCAAACATCGCGATCGCACCCCCTATCGATGCGGTTGCCTTTTGCGCAAAGGACCACGCAGAAAAGAATAGCGCCGCTCGATTTTCGCCGGTTTGAAGTGTGTCCAAATCAATAACATCCGCTTTCATCGAGTTCGGAATCGCCTGAGAAAAACCCGCTGCGGCAAAACCTGTCACCACTGTAATGGGCAGCATCCACCAGAAATCACCTTCTCCCAGAAAAAGGTAGAAGGGATGGGCGCAGGCGATGATGATAAACGATGCCAAATAAGCCCGATGTTTTCCAATTTTTCCAGACAACCAAACCCAAAACGGAATCGTGGCTAAATTAGTCAGATAAAAACAACTCAGCATGTAGATCGACATATCCTCCGCGCCCAACACGGTGGCGACAAAGAAGATGTATAACGGCGTTGTGATATTCAAGCCAATCGAGCCAATCATAAATGCGCCTACCAAACGCAAAAAAGCCATATTGCTGAACATGACCTTAAGACCGGCCATCAGCGGAACGACCGATTTAACCTCTTGCTGGGGTTCAGGAGTTTTGATCAGCGTAGTGGTCACACATAGCGGCATGAGCACCAGCATGGTAATACCCACCATTTCCAGCACGCTGGCGCTTCCGCCAATACCCCAGAAAAATAATGCAATCGCAGGCACCACTTGTGCCGTCAATTGTCCAACCACACCCAAACTGGCACGCCATCCGGTAACTTTGGAACGCTCGTTATAATCCGAAGACAGTTCTGCACCCCAGGCGTAGTAGGGGATCAGCATCATAGTCGTGCCCACCGACAGCAGTACCATCCAAATGAACATGTATAAGCCATCAGCATCGGCAGGTGGCAAAAACAACTTATAAATCGAGAGCATCATGATCGGCGTGGCAATCGCGATCCATGGCCGGCGGCGACCAAATCGCGAGCGTGTATGGTCACTGATGTAGCCCATCAACGGGTCTGTGACCACATCCATCAGCCGCGTAATAAATAAATAAGCGCCCACTGCTGCCAGTGGCACCCCCACATCACTGGCGTAAAACCTTGGGATAAAAACAACCACCGGAAAGATGGACATCATCACCGGCAAATCTGTGAGGCTGTAATAAAACAGCGTTGAAGATTTAAGCTTTTGCAAAGCAGGCAATAGGACCTTCCTCTAGCGCTTTAACGCCGCAATAATTTGATCAACCACTGCATCCGCCTTCGCAACCATTTCATCATCGGTAGCATCCTGAATAGGATGAGCGACAAATACCCGCTGAGCGTCAAGCATACCCAAGGCTGCCGCCTGCGTAGCCGCTGCATCTATAAATTCTGAGGACGCAATGGAAACCGCTGGCGTGCCCTGAATTTCGAACCAGACCGTGTCATGCAAACTGCACGTGGTACAGGATCCTCAGTCAGCAAGCGCTTCGATCACGAAATCATTTTCAGCGTTAATCTGTCTGCGCAAAGCATCAGGAGCAGGTTTGGTAAACGTCGGCTTTGCATAACGATTGAATGTGACCTGAGGCAAGCGTTGAGCAAGCAAAGTTTCAAGGCGATTAATCAGCACGTTCCCTCTAGGCTTGGAAATATCCAAAAAACCAACACTCCCCGTGATGGCCGCCGGTCGCGGCGCAATGCTACGAGCCACAGGAATACGTTCGTTGGTAGGATCAAGTAGAATTGTCATCATTACACCTCTTTATCATCTAACTTATAGTTCTTCGATTTTGCGCGACACCGGCATCGAGCCAATTTCGCCGGTCGCCCAGCCGTGAAAGGCACCTGAAAATTTGCCGGCATCCGCGCCAGCAACAACAATATGGATATCATCATCCGACCGGAACTTGGGCAATCTCTTCTCCAACGCCTCTGCACTCATGGCAGCAGCCACTGAAGCTTTAATCCCAGTGCCGGATATCTCATCGGCGACCAACGCTTTGATGGGACGCGCGGTCACCTCTTGGATCCGCCGCCGTATGTCTGATTTGCTATAATTGTCGCGAACAAACGTATCCACATGTTCCGGCACCACCACCAGCAGGCAGTCGGTAGCATAGTGCGCTTTCGGGTTAAACGCAGATTCTAGGCATAACCCCATCGTGCCTGCCAAACCAGATCCGGTGCGCGAGTCTTGATCCACAATCAAACTCGGTCCGCTGGTCATGGTGAATACAGACACCACCGAGTCTTCAGCTGCAAATCCACGGTCAACGTGCAATGGAGACCAGGGGTTGCGTTCTTCCCATTCGGCAAAACACATCGTGAACTTCATGGGGTTACCTAACGTCGATCGCTCAGTACCCCCCGGCTGCGCGCCACCTACATTGCGAATCAGCAATCGCACCGCGCGCCCTATAGTTGCGTTGGCGCGATTACCTTGGCCCAAGGCACCCAACTTCATATTCATGCCAATTTGCTCACGTATAGGGCCATTGACGACCACAACAGGACTGGCGCCCATGGTGGTCGCCATAACACCGTGAATATTGTGAGCATCCGTGCAAATCGCCTGAACAATCGTGTTAATGACCGGCATATATTCGGGTTTACATCCCGCCATAACTGCATTGATAGCTACTTTTTCAACGGTCACTTCGCCCATATTCGGGGGCATCAGGGCGAGCACTTCCTGAGGATCACGCGAACTTCCGGCCAGCATTCTCAGCACGCGCTCGGGTGTCGGCGGCACCAAAGGCAGTCCATCAGAAAAGCCTTGGTCAAACATGAATTCAAATTCATCGTCTTGACTGCCAATTTCTATTCGCCTGGCTCGCAGCGGACTATTTTGCGACTGAGCACGCAGCCGATCGGCTATCGCCGGGTCGACCGAAAGAGACCCACACCCCGGGCGCCATTGAGGCAATACCTCCCAATCAATTGCTGCAGTCTGTCCCGTTTTATCTGCCAGTTCTGCCGCCAGTTGCTGCCATTCGTCGCGCACAAAGCCCACCAAAGTGGTAAGCGGCCTGCCCTGGACATCACTGTAAAACAAGGTAGGCACCGTATCGATATCACTCGCAAAAGACACTTTCAGGCTGGCATCATCGAGCATTGAAAAAGGTGGACTGTAAGCGTCTTCAAGCACACCGATACCTGCTTCGGTTTGACTTAGGATATGCAGATCTAGATCAGCCCCAAAAGCGTGGCCAAATGCAACCAGTAGCGGCATAACTTCGCGGCAAGTCGGGCAATCTTCTTTCACCACACAAGTGAGCGTCGCTTTTGTAGATGGAAAACTAATATTTTCGCCACGCCCATTTTTCAAAGAAAAAGGCGGTAGTACCATGCTCATAAGGTCCCCCTAACTTGAGTTTCACACTATACCGAGTACCCTTAACATTTCGCACCATTTTTTGAGGAAGAATTTTGACAGAACTAGACATTTTCCGAACCGAAACCGCCGCATGGCTTAATGAAAATTGTCCAGAAGGCGCGCGCGGTCCCGGTCAGGTGGCGGTGGGGTCTAGCAAGATTACCTTGGAACGCGACGTCGCTCTATGGCTGGAGCGAATGGCAGAAAAAGGCTGGACAGCACCGACCTGGCCTACCGAGTACGGCGGTGGCGGGCTGTCGCCGGCGCAGGCGAAAGTGCTATATGAGGAAATGGCTCAGTTGCGTGCCAGATCACCTTTGATGGGTATGGGCACCTCCATGATAGGACCGACGTTATTGCAGTACGGAAACGAAGATCAAAAACAGCGACACCTGCCAAAAATCGCTCGCGGAGAAGTTCAATGGTGCCAAGGCTACTCAGAACCCAACGCTGGATCGGATTTAGCAGCATTGAGCACCCGCGCCATCGACCAAGGTGACCATTTCACAATTACCGGGCAAAAAATATGGACGTCAGGCGCGGCAACCGCGGACTGGATGTTCATTCTTGTAAGAACGGACCCAGATGCACCCAAGCATGAAGGCATCAGCTTTATGATGCTGCCGATGGATCAATCCGGGGTAACCACCCGACCTATCCGCTTGATTTCAGGGTCGTCACCATTTTGCGAAACCTTTTTCGACGACGCCATCGCCCAAAAAATAGACCTTCTGGGCGATCTCAATAAGGGCTGGACCATCGGCAAACGATTGTTACAGTTTGAGCGTTCAGGGATTGGCGGGTTGAGCGGTGGTGCGAGCGCATCTGACCCAAGCAAGACACTGGTTAGAATCGCTAAGTCATACATTGGCGCCGATGGCAGCGGGCGTATTAGCGACGATGCCTTGCGCAGTACCATTCTCGATATGAACATGAAACGCCGAGCATTCCAACTTACAGCACAGCGCACAAACGAGGAAAACAAATCAGGGATACCCGGCGCGGCAACTTCAATATTTAAACTGGTTGGCGCAGGCATGCAGCGTGACACCGCTGATTTAAAACGAGATCTTATGGGCTTTAGAGGCCTTGGCGCACAGGAGGAGGTTGGATTTACAACCGAGGAACTCAAGGCCACTGAAGAATTCCTCCACTTACGCACCACCACAATATACGGCGGCAGCAACGAAATCCAAGCCAACATCATTGCAAAACGCGTTCTTGGTCTACCAGAATAGTTGTGTCGGCCAGTCCAGAATCACGGTGTCATTGCCCGACGCCGTGATTATTTGGTCTATCTAATTGGCATTTGTTGCGTTCAGCTGCGCCTGAATTTTCGTTACATTGCTGCGATTTAAGCGATAGCCAAGCAAACAGAGCACACCCGGGATTGCCAGCAGGGAGGTGACAGGCCCCGACCAGATCGCCAGCGACATCAGGATATCCTGGGGAATATCAGCGGCCTCGCGCACGGCGCGGCCCACTGGCCAGCCAATCCACTGCAAAATCATCCCCGCCAACAAAGAACCCAGCGCCGCGGAACATTTATTTGCAAACGCCGACGCACCAAAAAAAACACCTTCCTGCCTGCGCCCGGTGAGCAACTCATTTTCGTCCGCAATATCTGCCATCGCGGAGCCAATTCCGACCACTAACACGCCAACCGCAGCACCCCCAAAAATTACAATCACCCCCAAAAACCACGCCGCGGCCCATGTTCCCGCTGGGGGAGCAAGACCAACTAAAAAAAACGTTACCGGCAGCGCATGAATCACCATCCAGGCCAGACCACCGGCAATCATGGCAGCTCGCTTGTCCAACCAAACAAAAAGACGACGGGCGAAGGCGTAACCCACCATGCTGCCCACTGGACCCATCATCAATACAAGCAAAATTTGCGGACCATTGAATTCCCAAAAAAAAGTGAACATATAAAGGCCGGTCGCGCCGGCAATTCCAAACCCGACAATGATCATAATGAAACCAAACATCATCCAGCGAAAAGAGGGATTACGCATCGCCTCATAGGCCTCATTCAATACGTCTTTGACCTTTACCCGGCCAGCGCTACCTTGCGCTTTTGGCAGATCGGGTATCCGACCCCGCGTACCAAAGGCGGTAAGCAGGATGCTCAATGTCATAATCACCGCAAGCGTGACGGCATAGGGTGGATAAGCCGCAGCATTTAACTGACCGTTGGGGAATTCAACGCTCGGGGCGAGAAAAACCCCAAAGCCCAGCACAAAAACAAGAACAAAGCCCACGGCACCAAAAAAATTGCGAATGGCGACCAAAACCGTACGCTCATCATAGTCGGCAGAGAGCTCAGCACCCAACGCCATATGCGGCACATGATATAGGGTCATCGCAGCCCGCGTTAGAATTGTGGCACCCAGCATCCACGCAAACAAGCCGCCCTGCCCCGCTGATTCAATAGAAACCAGGGGCACAAATAAGAGGATAAACGCTAAGCCAAGCGGCACCGCTGAGGCATAAAGAAACGGATGCCGGCGACCCAACGCACCTTGCCAGCGGTCTGAAACACTGCCCACAATCGGATCGGTAATGGCATCAAAAACCAAGGCAAGCGCTATCGCCGCGCCCGCAAGATCGGAGGATAAACCAAGCACTTGGTTATAATAGAACATCAAAAAAGTAGCAAACGCGCAGGTTTTTATGCCTTCGGCAACCTGCCCTACACCAAAATTGAATTTCTCAGTCGCACTTAGCGGGCGAACATCATCTAACATGCCATGAACCTACAGCACAGCCGCCGAAAAAGCGAAGCTTAAGATCAGCTAGCCTCATGTTATGTGTTGGTACCGTCAGTTTTTCCATCAGCCGTTACAGACAGGTTAGGTTCAAGCCGGGTGAGCACAGGAACCTCCTCTAAATCCGGTTCAAGCGCACTTTCTGATTCACCCACTGATGAAGGCTCGGCTACGCTGATCTCGTCGTCAGAGGTAATTTCTTGCCCCGCAGTAATCGCCGATGGCGTCTGAGTGTCATCGATAAAACTGTTGTCGGAAACCGCTAACTCAGCGCGCGGCGGATCTAAAAGGGGTGCACCCGCGTCGCCACACAACGCCAGTGAACTGCTTGCCAATTGCCTATATAGCGCTTGATAACTGTCGTCCATCACCTTGAACTTTGCAGCTGTATCAGAAAATTGACCGAGCACTTCCTGCCGATAATCCGCCAATTGCTGCTGCGCGGACAACATTTCTGCTTGCGCATCTGCGGCGTTGGCGATCGCCTGCGCCAAATCTTTTTCCAGCACCCTGAGCCGTTGTCGCCGCAGTCCTTTATTCGGACCAAAATAGACAACGCCTGCACCTAGAAGGGCGGCCACAACTGCTATAACCACCACAAATTCAATTGCCATTTGTCTGTCCCTTGGTCGAGTTCCACGTATGATACGCGCCTTACGCGATTGCCAAAACCAGCAGCACTGTGTTTTGGCTGATGGCAAAATAAACAAAACAAGCGAGCACCGTGACCACAACGTCAAAACATAACCGCAGCGAACTCAAAGCCGTTCTGCAGCTCGGCTGGCCAATGGTGTTAACCCAGCTGTTCATTATGGCAAACGGGTTCTTGGATACCGCTATGGCCGGGCGCTACAGCTCAACGGATTTGGCGGGCGTCTCTTTGGGCGGCAGCATTTTATGGCCGACATTTTTATTACTAACCGGTCTTACGATGGCACTAACACCCATCGTCTCGCAGCTACGCGGCGGCAACCAGATCAGTAAGGTAGGCCATCAAATTCGCCAGGGGCTGTGGATTTGTCTTGCCACCAGCACCCTGCTTTTAGTTGTGCTGCTCAACGCATCACCCGTTTATGCCTTTGTTGGCGTGGATGCAAGCGCTGCCAAGGTTGCCAGTGAATATCTCGCAGCTATCGCCTGGGGAGTGCCGCCCCTTATTTTTTACGTGGCACTAAGACACGTCTCCGAGGGACTTGGACACCCACGCCCGCCAATGATAATCGCTGCAAGTGTTCTGCCGTTGAACGCCGTTCTAAACTATGGACTGATTTATGGGGAATTTGGCCTCCCCGAACTGGGTGGCGTAGGGTGTGGTTGGGCCACCGCAATAGTACTCTGGGTTGAGTTGCTAATGATGATGTTTGTCATGCGCCTGCCGTATTTTCGCGCAACAACATTTTTTGCCCGCTTTGAATGGCCACAAAGAAAAACCATTACAAGCATTGCCAAAATTGGCGGACCCATTGGCCTATCGATATTTCTGGAAATGTCACTTTTCTCTGTTGTGGCCATTCTGATTGCCCGTATTGGCGTCGACGAGGTTGCCGCCAACACCATTGCGGGCAATCTAAACTGGCTAACATTTGTCATCCCTATGAGTATCGGCAGTGCCGCCAGCATCCGAGTGGCGTTTCATATTGGCACCAACAGTTTTCACCAAGCCCGCGCCACCGCTGCAACCGTGTATCGATTTTCTCTGATTTACGCACTCATCATCAGTCTGCTCCTTGTCCTATTTCGGTACACTTTGATTGGTATCTACACCACAGACCCTGCCGTCGTGGCAATCGCCGCCAATCTGCTCTTATTTATCGCCGTTTACCAAATCGTCGATGACAGCCAAGCCGTCACCATCGGCGCCTTGAGGGGGTATAAAGACACTCAAGTGCCCATGTACATCAGCTTGGTTGGCTACTGGTTTATTGCGCTACCTGTCGGACACGCTCTGGCGCAAGGGATTCTACTGCCTGGCCTGGCACCGGGCGTCTATGGCTATTGGACAGGGTTGACTCTTGGACTGAGCATTGTTGCCGTATCTGTGGGATTTCGTTTATGGCATATCAGCGGCAAATACCTAGACCCTTCGAGCCCAAGCTAGCACTAGGTGCGCAACCAATCCTCCTGTAGCAGGCGCACCAAGTCGGTAATGGTTTGTAGCCGCGCTTCAGGGGATTTAACCAAACAGGCCATACATGCATCCTCCAGAAGCTTCGGAATCACCTGAGTGGTCACAGCAGAGGGTTTCAACGGAATTTTATTCAACGTCGCATCAACTACGGCATCCACCTGCTCCATCGCCGACGGGGTTTTCCCACATAATATCTCATACAAAACAGCACCCAAACTGTAAACATCCGTACGCGAATCAATCTGCGGGTCGCGCAAAATTTGCTCCGGTGACATATAGGAAATTGTCCCTTGAAGCGCTCCCCCCGAAGTCAGCGTCAGAGAGGGTTCAAGATCACGGGTCAGCACTTCGCCTTCTACATGACCCGTTCCATCGGGACGCCATACTTTTGCCAGACCCCAATCCAACAAAAGCGCTTCGCCATACGGACCCACCAATATATTTTCAGGCTTGATGTCTCGATGCGCGACGCCATGGCGGTGGGCATACTCTAAAGCGTGGCCAACCTGGACAATCACTTCCACAAGTTGCGTGAGGTCATATCGCTCACGATAATTTAGGATCTCCCGCAAGGTATAGCCGTGCACCAGCTTCATGGTGAAATAATAATGCCCAGCTGTGTCTCGGCCTAACTCATAAGTCGGCACCGTATTGGGATGTTGAAGCATTGCCGAAACTCGTGCTTCTCGCAAAAAACGCCGTTGTTCAACCACATCATCAGCAAACTCTGGTCGCAGGGTCTTGTAACAAACCATCCGCGAGAGATGTAAGTCTTTGCAAGATTTAATCAGCGACTTTCCGCCTCGAGCGATCGTCGAGAACATCACATAGCGCAAATTGGGGTCTAATTTTTTCGGCAGCGCCTTGTCCGTATCAGCCAGAAAGACATAACCATATTCTTTGGGCGGTTGGGGAAAATCCAACATGGTTCATCTCGTTAACGACATCGTGTGAATCTAGCATTCAACCTGCGCTCTGGCCAGAGTTGCACCAGAGACTTCAGCCAATTGACGGGCCTGCATCACGCCTTACCGCGTGCACATAAGCATCTAGAGCGCGCCGATCACGGCCAAGATTCTTGGTGCCAACATGACCTGTTTCAGCGCCCAGCGCTCGAGCGACAACCCGTGCCGCACAAATATCGAAATCCGTCATATGCGCCAACCACTCAGCCACACTGGGCAACAGTCGCTCGTCCTGCGGCCCACCCACCCCCGCAACCACGTTGCTTGGGTCGTGACCGATATATAACAACGTACCGCCCGGCTTGACCGCCGCCAACACTTGCGGCATCCAACGCTCACGCTGTAATGGGTCAGTATGCAAAAACATCACTATCACCAAATCATACGTTGCCTGGTGGCTGGCAAGATCAGCCACATCTTGTGCCAACCAATGAATTGAAAGTTGCCGCTCACGTGCTCGCCTGCGAGCCTTGTCGAGCCCGGCGCTGGCAAAGTCTAGGCCAGTTACCTGCCAACCCTTTGACGCCAACCAAAGAGAGTGCCGCCCTTCACCACAGCCCACATCTAGGGCAGTACCGGGCCGCAAATGTTTCAATGTATCTACCAGTAAAGCGTTTGGCGCAGGCGACCATACCCAATCGGTACCCGCGTATCGTGCGTTCCAGCGCGCCTGATAATCCTCACCATGATCGCTCACGTTTTTGACAGGTCGATCCCAAAGTAGCCCTTAAATTTTGAGTTGTACTCTTCATCCGAGAGTTCCGCGCCCATTGCCACCCAATCTTCGGCCGCGATTTGATGTCTGGCGTCAAACATTCCTTGCGCATCTGGACCAACCGGCCAACGCAAGCGGTAGTCAGCCGTAGTTACCGCCTCGAGAATGGTTTCGGCTACCCGCTCAGGCGCGACTGCACGCTTGAATCCCGATGCAAAGACTTTCCCGTTGCGGCGCATGGTCGGTTGGTAAGGCGATGTCTTATCATAACGGGTCGTTGCCGCCGAATTTTCGAAGATATTTGTCATAATTACCCCTGGCTCTACATTCACCACCCGCACCCCAAATCGAAATACTTCGTGCGCCAAAGCTTCACCTAAACATTCCAACGCCCATTTTGACGCTGAATATGGAATTTGATTGGGTGTTGCCAACAAGCCGACAGCCGAGGTGATATTCACGATACATCCGCTTTGACGGCTTCTCATCGAAGGTAAGACCGCCTGTATACAACGCACAGCACCGAAATAATTGGTTTCAAACATCTGTCGATGCTCTGCCTCTGGTGTTAACTCCAAAGGTGACGCGCCACCAATACCCGCATTGTTAACCAAAAGATCAACCGGACCTACTTTGTCGATCTGCGCAAAAGCCTGCGCAACTGAGGCCTCATCACAAATATCCATAGACAAAATAGTGATAGGTAGACCTTGCGCCTGCGCCTCTGAACGCAAGCGCTGACCTTTTTCAGTGTTACGCATACCCGCAAACACCTCATAGCCATGGCGCGATAAATGTAGACATGTCGCATAGCCGATACCTGAACTGGTACCTGTGACAACTGCAATGGGCATAGTGAGAACTCCTGTTTTGGCGCCGTATAGGACCTTAACCGGTTAAAAAATTGGGATCGTATAGACTGCGGTGGCCTCTCGCAAGCATCCCCGGCTTGAGGAATTTACCCAGTTCGCGCGCAGAGTTTCACGAACAACATGCAAGCCTCGAATCCGTCCCTCATTATCTGGTCAGCCACGTGATCTAGATCGTTAATTTCATCGATAAGAGCAATAAAAGCTCACCTGCCGCCGGTAAAAATATCTTTCATTCCTGCCTTGCAAGCGGATGATGGCCGCGTCTCCTCCAGCCTCATCCATCATCGCAATCGCTTATTCCGGCCCGAAGTAGGTCGTCTGCCGGTGAGACTTGTTAGACGGGAGGCCGCTGCCCCAGCAGTGCATCTGTGCATTGAGGATTTGCATGGGGCAAAATCAAAAACTAGTCAGCTAACGCTTGCGCAAACGCAGCCACTACCTGTTCTAGATGAGCATGATAGACACTGCCTACGGCGGTAGGTGCGTTACTGTGCACCGTAATCACTAAGTTCGAAGCGGGATCAATAAATATCTGCTGGCCAAATATCCCTCGCGCGCGATAG
This sequence comes from Gammaproteobacteria bacterium UBA4421, assembly GCA_002389675.1. Taxonomy (GTDB): domain Bacteria; phylum Pseudomonadota; class Gammaproteobacteria; order Pseudomonadales; family Azotimanducaceae; genus UBA4421. The sequence goes on along the minus strand of DGQF01000055.1, from coordinate 198,398 downwards.
CTTCCTGACTCATCTAGCCACCAGAGGTAGCCGTAGCCTGAGAATCCGCGGGAAGGAGAAGTCGACTCTTTTATCCAGTCTTTTGGCAAGACTTGGGTACCATCAGCCAGCTTGCCGTTACCTAAGGCAAAAATACCGATTCGAGCATAGTCGCGCAGTGTTGCGTTGATGCAGCAGCCACCAGTTTCACCACCGCCTGGGCTGCCGAGCAACCAAGTGGCATCACTTTCCATGCCAAAAGGTTGCCATATTTTATGGGTCAAGTAGCTGGATGCATTGTTGCCGATAGCAGAGCGCAATATCTCGCCCACTAAATTGGTTTCGCCGGTGTTGTAGTTAAACTTTTCACCGGCTGGTGCTTCGCGCTTCAGCCCGGCTAGGTAGTTTACGAGTTGTACGCCATTGGCTCCCCCGGCTTGGGCAACATCGGATTTTGGATCTGCATAGTCCTCACTCCAGCCAAGGCCTGATGCCATTTGCAATACGTTTTTTATGCTGGCGCTATCGTAGTCAGTCCCTCTCAATCGAGATACATAGTGAACTGCAGGCTCATCCACACTTTTGATATAACCGTCTTGTATCGCTGCGCCAACCAACATTGAGGTCACAGACTTGGAAACGGAAAATGACACCCACAAGGTGCTCGCATCGTGACCGGTTCCATAGTGCTCTAGCAAAATCTTGCCGTCCTGCCAGACAAGAAATCCTTTTGTCTCAGGCATGCTGAGGTAGTCAGAAAACGAATAGTCTTTGTCTTCTAGTGTGTAGCTCAGAGCAGAGAAATCTTGCAGGGCCTTAGGCAACCTATAAATGTTGCCACCAGCTTCAATAGCCCTTGTTGGCGCTAATGCATCGATATGCTTGAAGGCTGTGTCTCGCTCCTGTTGAGAGTAAAAGAGCAGACTCGTCACTTGGCCGCCCGCAGCTTTTTCAATAAGTGCGGACAGCTTTTCATTGGCCTGGGCGCCGGCACTCATGCCTGTTGCGAGTATAAGACAAAATGTGGCATATCTCATTGTTTGCATAATGATTCCCATCAGATATTTAAACACCATGTACTAACGCCGCATGAACTTGCTCACCTGGAGACCCAATGAACTCAGCGAGCCTTTGCGCAGTGCATCGCAGATGCCACTAAACATGCGATGCTACATCAGTTTGCATGTCAAATGTCGTGTTCCACTTTAAAACTTACTTTTGTTAGAAACGAAGTCACTTCTTTCGTGGTGTACTCTCGAACGTGACCCATGTGGCCCAATTTTTCTAGCTTCGCATATCCATCATAAACGTCCGCGTTACAAGAATAAGCGCGGTCATGAAAGAGAAAGTTTCGTGTTCAATGTTGCACTTTACGATGTCTAAATTCGCCTTCTCGATGGCACTGGCATTACGCTCTGGCGCAATGTCACATCCAGTAACTTCTAATCCACTATTGGCCATTCCTGCTGTAAACAACAAGGGCACAGAACCCGTACTGAGCAGCGTCTTTTCTCAACGGCACCCTTTTGTATCATCAGAGTTCTTTTCTTGAATAAGAAAAATTTAACCTCCATAAGGAGTGTTGGCTTATCAGCAATATCTCATAAGGGTATAGTTGAGACTCGATACCCACAGACACCTTTAATCAGGAGCAGGTCAATGAGATATTTTTTTGCGGCAATTGTGTTGTGTGCATCATGCCTTGTGCATGCAGGACATCACGAAACAGGAAAGGACTCGGCAAATGTAGAGGCTATGAAGGCGGCTTATGCCTCTTTTGCTAGAGGTGATATGGAAGCTTGGAAAGCGGAACACAGTGATGATGTCGTTTGGACAATCTTGGAGGGCCTACCCTACTCAGGAACTTATGTCGGTAAACAAGCAATTATTGAGAACGTATTCGACAATATCTCCAAGCTCTGGCCTGACTTTAACGTCGAGCCGATCGCATTTTTTGAGGCCGGCGACAGGGTCTTTATTCATGTAAACATCACTATCCAAGGCAAGCAGACTCAGGCGCTGCATATGGCGACAATGAAGGACGGGAAACAGGTCGCCTTTACACCATTTGAAAACTCAGCGTTTATGATGGACATGTTGAACTAGCGTTGATGTTTTATTTTCGTGCCGAAGAGGAGGCTGCGCGGGGTTATGTGCGCGGCCATTGCGATTGCTCGATAAACTGAGGCTTTGCGGCTTCCACCATAGGTTCGATCTGCTCGTCCAGCAGATACCCCTCCGACGACAGCGCTTGCGCTGCCTCCTCATAGGCCCTCGCGCAGTCCTCGGCGAGCCATAACTGCTCTGCAGTTCCGCCGGCCTATCGCCGACTGCCCCCCCTTGTAGGAAGTAGTATGCTGAGCAGGGCTCCGCTCATCCGGCTTTGCTCGAACACCTCATAACGTATGGGAGCGACTACACAAGCCGCACGCAATGCGACCACCAGGTCTTAGAACTTATTGAAATTGGAGCGAGGGACGAGGTTCGAACTCGCGACATCCACCTTGGCAAGGTGGTGCTCTACCAACTGAGCTACCCTCGCGCGGCCAACGGCTCAAGACTGAGCGCGGGGAAGGATTCTATAGCAGTGTTCTGCCGTGTCAATTAATTGCCGCGATAATCTGCTGTAGTTCTAAAAATCACCGTCGTCGCGTTCGGTCACCAACCCCGCTTCGAGATCCGCGCTCACTTTTTCAGCATCACGCGCCAATGGATCGCCAACTCCACCGCCTCCTGGCGTCTGCAAAATCAGTCGCGCACCCTGTGGAATTACATCGCGACCTTTACCTGGCAAATCACGCAACGGTTCACCCTCTTGCATCACGTAAACTCGCCCCGGCCGACCATCGGCGCCACCGGCTCGTCCGCGCGCAGGGTAGCGGATTCGATCGAACATCTTGGAAACAATAAACGGCGCACCAAAACGATGGCTAATTTCAATGGTTTGACCCAAACCACCGCGCAACGCACCTGCTCCGCCTGAATCAGGCGTATACTCCTTCCGCCAAAAAATCAGCGGTGATGTTGCCTCGTTAACCTCACAAGAGGTCGTGCGAACACCTGAAGGAAATGCAGTGGTCGACAGTCCGTCTTTCTGCGGTCGTGCTCCCGTACCGCCATTAAATATCGGATTAATGACAAATGGCAGGTGCGCCAACCGGTCAGATTCGGCACCCAGTGTACTCATAAAAACCGGATTCCAAATGCACGAAGCCCCCTCGGCGGGCACCGCCTGGGGTAAAACGCGATGCAAACATCCCAACACCACATCAGGTAACATCTGTCCAATGGCATGACGTGCGGATACCGCTCGCGGCGGACGCGCATTCACTAGGCAATCTGCCGGAGCCGTCACGTGGATTACACTCAAAGATCCTGCATTGTTAGGGACATCGTTGCCCACCAGACAGCGCACACCAAATGATGCGTAAGCCTGAGTATAAGGCAGCGGTACATTAATACCTTTTGCCGACACCGGCGACGTACCAGTGAAATCAACACCAATACCCTCAGCGGAGACAGTCACGGTGGCGCTCAACACAACCGGCGTATCGTAACCATCTATGGTCATCTCATAGGCATATTCACCCGCTTGCAATTCGGCCACCTTTGCCAGCATCGCACTGCGCGAGCGCTGCAATATCACCGCGCCCAAAGCGTCCAAGTCATGCAACTTAAGGTCGTCAAGCATATCCCTCAACGCGGTCGCACCTGAATCGTTGCAGGCGGTCAACGAATACAGATCCCCCTCCGCGACCATTGGGTCGCGCACATTCGCCTTCAATATATCAAGCAGAACCTCATTGCGAACTCCAGCTTTGAAAAGATAAGACATCGGGATACACAAGCCTTCTTCAAACACATCGTTAGCGTCCGGTCCAAATCCTCGCCCGCCCACATCTGCAACATGACTTGTGGCGGCAAACAGAGCAATACACCGTGAATCTCTAAAAACAGGTGTCACCACGGTAAAATCGTTCAAATGCCCGGTTCCGTCCCAGGGATCATTAGTTAGCAACACATCACCGGGCATAAGCGTGGAGAGTGGGAATTTGCGCAAAAACTTCGCTACAGAGTCGGCCATCGAATTCACGTGGCCAGGGGTACCCGTCACCGCTTGAGCCAGCATATCGCCAGATACATTAAAAACACCCGCAGATAGGTCCCCTGCCTCGCGCACCACTGTGCTAAAGGCCGTCCGCATCAATACTTGCGCTTGTTCTTCAACAATGGCAAGCAGCCGGTTCCACGCCAATTGAATCTTTAACTCGTTCATGGTCGCCCGCCCAAGGTAATCAACAGGGTGCCATCTTGTTCAATCTCTAGGCACGCACCGGCTGGAATAACCGTTGTCGTTTGCGCTTCGATCACCAACATAGGCCCAGCATATTGCTCTGTGGCAACCAACTGAGCTCGAGGCATCACCTGCGCCTTGACCCAAGTTTGGCCGTCAAACAACTCGCGTTCACCAGTGGCGTGCTTATCTGTATCGTCGTCATTTGTCGCGAGAGATTCAATTTGACCCAATTGTGGCGCCGTCAGAGCCAACGTCCAGCTGAGCACCTCAATATCCATATCCGGTATCGTACGTCCATAAAGCTTGGTGTAAGCCACTTCAAAACCTCCGCGAAAAGCCGCCTCATCGGTCGTGCTCAGCGCGTCAAGATCAACCGCGATTTCGTAGCCTTGACCGGCATAACGCATATAGGCTTGCCGCTGCTCCCGCACCTGCGACTTTGCGGCAACATCAACACCCGCGTCCATCAAAACTTGCGCCGCTTCCGCTCGCATTTCCGCAAACATTGCGGCCACCGCCGCTGCCTGTAGTCCGCCAAGGCGCATGTACCGACTGCGCACCACCTCAAAACGAATGGGTGCCCGCAAAAACCCGAGCGCACTGCCCACGCCGGCACCCGGTGGTACACGCACCGTGTTTATTTTTAATTTACTTGCCAAAGCGACCGCATGCAGGGGTGCTGCGCCGCCAAATGCAATCAAACACCGCTCGTGAAGCGCTTTGCCCCACTCGCTGGCATGCGCGCGCGCGGCAGAGGCCATATTTTCTTCGACAATTTGCGCGGCCGCATAAGCCGCCTGCTGATTGTCCAACCCCAACGCTTGGCCCACCGAACTGCCCATAGCCACCTCAGCGCGAGCTGCGGAGAGTTGTATTGAGCCCCCAGCAAAGCCGTCCGGGATCAAATGACCTAGAACAACATCTGCATCAGTCACGGTCACCGCTTCACCGCCGCGCCCGTAGCAGGCCGGACCTGGCTCGGAGCCCGCGCTGGCAGGTCCAACCTGGATTCTCTGCAGTGGATCTACCGTGACAATGGATCCGCCGCCAGCACCAATTTCAACCATCTCAACAACCGGAATACGCACGGGCAGACCACTGCCTTTTTTAAAGCGATAACTGCGATCCACCTCAAAAGACCGCGAATGCTGAGGCTGCCCCTGATCAATCAGGCAAATCTTGGCGGTTGTACCACCCATGTCAAATGACAAGACCTGATCAAGCTTCGCAGCTCGCGCAATATCCGCTGCAAGTGCGGCCCCTCCTGCAGGCCCCGATTCAACCAGCCGTATCGGATATTCAGCTGCCGCCGCCAATGTGGTCAAACCACCACCGGATGTCATCATCAACACCTGTGCCTTTATTCCGCGAGAGCGCAGTTGCTCTGCAAGACTAGATAAGTATTTTGACATCAACGGTTTGACATACGCATTGGCAACCGTGGTTGACAAACGTTCGTATTCTCTAATTTCCGGACAAACCATCGACGATCGAGACACTGATAATTGCGGATATTTTTGAGCAATCAAGGCTGCCGTTTGTTGTTCATGTTCGGCATTGGCATAACTGTGAAAATAGCCAATTGCGACGGCCTTTACGCCTTCACTTAAAAGTTTATCTAGCGCTGAAGTCAAAACACTTTGATCTAATGGGACTAATATTTGCCCGTCGAAAGTCATTCGTTCAGGCACGCCCACACGCCAACGGCGCGGTACCAACGGTGCCGGTCGGTCGATATTTACATCATATTGCTCAAAACGATTCTCAGAGGCCATCTCTATGACGTCGCGGTGCCCAGCTGTGGTTAGCAGCGCCGTAGGTGCTCCGCGACGCTCTATCAACGCATTGGTCGCCAACGTTGTGCCGTGCAATACCAAATCAATCTGTGAGGGACTCACTGCGCTGCGTTCAAGCACCGCGCCGATGCCAGTCATCACACCCAATGCTGGATCAGCGTGCGTGGTCAACACCTTGGTGGTGGTCAAATGCCCAAGCTGCGACAGCACCACATCTGTAAACGTGCCCCCGATGTCCACGCTCAAACGTATGCTCATAGGTCAACTCCGTCTAATTAGCCGCGGACGTAGCGTCCGTTCGCCACAGTTGCGAGGTCAGCGCAATCACCGCGGTCACCGAGAACATCAACACGCCAGCAATTTGAATCGCAACCTGAGGTCCAAACAACTCTGACAGGTAGCCGCAAAACAACGTACCCAAAGGCCCGGCGCCCATAAAAGAAAAGGCATAGAAGCTCATGACTCGAGAGCGTTGCGCCTGAGGGGCTAATTCTTGCATTAACGTGCGTGACATCGGCATCGCCACACCACCACAAAGGCCCCAACAAAACACCAGCAAAACAAAAGTTGGAAAGCTATTTACCATGCCGACCAATACCAGAACTATCGAACCCAGAGCTTGAAAAAGAATCAGAGCACGGCCCGCACGCCGCACGTAACCCACTCGCAACATAATCACAATGGTGAGCACCAAACCTGCCGAATTAAACGCATTGAGTAACCCAAGATCACCCGAGGAACCATCAAATACTTCTCGGACTACCAACGGAAAACCGACGATAAAACTACCCATAAAAAAGCATGCCATGGCCACATTTTGCACAACCACTATGCGCATTACCGGCGACCCAGCAATAGTTTTCGCCCCCTCAAGCACCCCTTGAAGCACAGATCGACTCGGCCGCGGGATCTTGGCAACAACACCCATTTTTGAAATTTGGCGAAACGCCAAAACACCCGCCAACAAAAACAAACTTTGCACAATCATCACGGTTTGCGCGCCAATCTCATCTGCAAAAGCTGAAATGATATAGCCAATAATTTGACAGCCAAACTGAAAAAAACTGGTCAACAAAACCGTTCTCTGCACGTGAGACCCTGCAACGTGATTCAGCAAACCGTCTCGTGCCGGGGTCACAAATGCCTGAGCACAACCCATCAGCACCGCATAGAGAATCATAATAGGATAGGTCAGAAGGCCGAATTCAAGCGCAACAATTAAGATCCAAGGTGTCAAGGTTGCAAACAATTGTGCCCAGAGCGCTTGCCGGTCGGGACCAATGCGATCGGCCAGTGCGCCCGCCAACAAAATCAGTAACATACCGGGCAACAACAACGCCGTCTGCGCCCAGCCAACCAATTCCGCGGGTTCTCGCAAAACGATGGTCACCAGCCAAGCAAACGTCACCGACTGCATACCAAATGCAAGAAACCATACCGAGGTAGCTACAAGATAGAGGGTGCGCGCTGACATCTATAAACCCACCAAGGTGACTAAACCGGCACCAGGGTAATCCAACCCAACAACGTCACGGACAACCGGGCCAGTGCGCTGAATATCGGCAGGCCCATCAAACTAACGACAATCACCCCCAAAAATACAGCGGTACCATAGCGGGCATTCAATACCCGATATCGGTAAGCCATTTGCTGTGGCAAAAAATGCGGCAGCATATAGTGCCCATCCAGCGGCCCAAGTGGAATCAAGTTGAACAGCATTAGCAGCAAGTTAATTTGCGCCAGAAGCGTAAAAAAGGTCAGTGCACCAGCGTTTTCCCAACCGTTGGCACGCAAAAGTAAATACACATTCCACGTCAACACGGCCAGCAATAAATTCATGAGGGGCCCGGCACCGGCAACATACAGATCCGAACGCGCAGAACGAAAATTACGCGGATCGGTAGGCACTGGTTTGGCATAACCGAAACCCACCATAACAACCATAAGCAAACCCAGTGGATCGATATGTGCCAGGGGATTTACCGTCAATCGACCCGCACGTTCTGCAGTGTCGTCCCCCTGCCATTTTGCGACAATCGCGTGCCCAAATTCGTGAAAAGACAACGACAACGTCAGAGCAATAATCAGCAGAATGAAGACGTCGTAACGGCCATTGAGAAGTAGATTAATCATGTGTTGAGTGTAACCGATTCAACCAACCCACTAAATCGGCGATCACTTCTTCAGCATTTAATTCGTTGAACATCTCATGACGCCCTGCCGCGTACCAGTTCACATCTACAGACATCAAACCCTGCTGCTCAAATGCCGACAACATACGATTCAGATCTTTTCTGCCACCATGAACAGGATCTTCAGTGCCGGAAAACACATAAATAGGCAACGCTTTCGGGATTTTCAGCAACACCTGCGTGCACTGATTTTTTTCCAAACCGACCACCAGATCCAGCAGAGATCCCGCCGTCAGGACAAACCCGCAGTCGGGGTCATCTATATATTTCTGCACGGCGCCCGCATCCCTTGATAACCACTCAAAGCCATTTGCATGCGGCGCCGAAAACGCTTTATTTGAATCAGCAAACAACAAACGTTGCAGCAAAGCACTATGTTGGTTCCAGCCAACCCGCCAAACTTCAAACTGTGCGATCTGCCGCGACAGAAAATGGCTAAGCGGCGTTTTGAAACCTGGGGAACCAGACAGCACCAGCGCATCAATACTCTGTCCGTAACGGGTTATATACAGCTGCGCCATCATCGCCCCCATACTATGACCTAAAAGCACAATCGGAACCTTAGGATGAAGCAAGGCAATATGCCGGTTGACTTCATAAGCATCAGCCACAAGGCGGTTCCAGCCATCACCACCGAGATCACCCAGCAGCGCTTGGGCAGTCGCCCCATGACCCCGCTGATCACAGGCAATTACCTCATAACCGGCTGTATTGAGCGCTCGCGCAACGCGATCATAACGACGGGCATGCTCTCCCATGCCGTGAGCAATGTGTATCACCCCGTTGGGATCGTCGACCGGCCAGACATAACACGCAAGGCGGGCCCCATCGCTGGCGGTCAAGGTTAGATTATTCATCACTATGTCCTCTTATCTGGATAGACCTAATCTTAGTCCTCATGGCCCTCCACAAGGGCCGTTCACACATCCACGTTTTCGGCGCTACAATCGTAGCGTCAATGAGAGGAGAGCGACCATGAAACTAACTACCGGCATTCCGCTTCAAGACCTCAACAGTGTCGCCGGCGCGGCTCAACAGATCGAAGCCACCGGCTATAGCGGCATCACTACTCAGGAAAACCGACAGGACCCGTTCCTCCCGCTTGCGGTTGCTGCAGTAAATAGTCAAACGCTAGAACTGGCAACCTCAATCGCCATATCATTCGCACGCAGCCCAATGGTCTTTGCCAATATTGGCTGGGATTTGCAACGCGCCAGCGGCGGCCGATTTGTTTTGGGTTTAGGCAGTCAAGTTAAAGGGCATAACGAACGACGATTCTCCGTGCCTTGGAGCGCACCCGCACCGCGCATGCGAGACATGGTTCGAGCAATCAAAGCCATTTGGCACAGTTGGCAAACTGGCGAGCGCCTACATTATGAAGGCGAGCATTATCAGGTGACCCTGATGACCCCAAATTACGTGCCCGAGCCACTGCACGGACCCAGTCCCCCCATTACGCTAGCCGCTGTTGGACCCGCAATGCTAGGCGTCGCCGCCCGCGAATGCGACGGCGTACGCCTTCACCCCTTTTCGACTCGGCGTTATCTGGAGCAGGTAGCCATGCCCATACTCACCAAAGGTATCAACCGTGGCGTGGGCCAAAGACGGTATTTTGAGGTCTCCGGAGGCGGCTTTGTTGCCACCGGAGCTACCAATGAGGCCGTAGCCAAAGCTTTTGAATGGGTACGTCAACGCATTGGTTTTTATGGTTCAACTCGGGCCTACTGGCCAGTTTTTGCCGCACATGGCCTTGAAAACTTAGGCGAGAAACTCAACCACATGGCGAAGCACGGCCAGTGGTCAGAAATGACCGCCGCGGTGGATGATGACGTTGTGCACCTGTTCGCCGCCGTTGGGCGCCACGACTGCCTAACCCAAGCCATTGAGATGCGCTTTGGAGGATTAATCGACTCACTGAGCATCGGCATGCCGGCCGATGCTACAAACAGTCCGCCTCCAGAACTAATCCAAGATATTCAGCGCATCCCCAGCGCCTTTGAAGCATTCAGCCGCGCCATCTGACGCGGCTGCAGAATCCACCCAAGGTCTACCTGACTCGATCCAACGGGTTAGCGCGACATGATCGTCACACCAGAAAGCCCTGGCGCACCGTACACGTGGGTGTAGCCTACTTTCGGGTTATTAGGGACCTGTCGAGCACCGGCCTCGCCGCGCAATTGCAATGCCACTTCGTAGACCTGTCGCAAACCCGACGCTCCCACCGGCTCACCGTTTGCCAAACAGCCACCATCGGTATTTACGGGCAGTCGGCCATTAATTTCCGTCCAGCCTTCTGCCAACCACTTTTCTTGGTCCCCATCAGCACAAAAACCGTTTTCCGACATGTGCATGATCTCAGCGCCAGATTCGGTATCCTGCAACTGCGCAACCTGAATGTCTTCAGGACCTACCCCTGCCATTTCAAACGCCGCTGTTGAAGCCTTCACGGTGGGTGATTCAGCCCGCTCTAATGCTTGATTTTGGGAGAACACTTCAAAAGATCCAAAATTTCGGGTTTTCACAACCGCAGAATTCAAGAAAATCGGGTTAGACGTATACTGCTTCGCTTTATCTGCGCGACATAAAATCATGGCGCATCCCCCTTCGGCGGGAGAACAGAACATATATTTTCGCAAAGGCGCACAAACCATTGGCGAGTTCGCCACATCGTCGTAGGAAAAGGCCTCGCGTCGCCACGCGTTTTCGTTCATCGCCCCGTATTTGAAGTTCTTCACCGCAACCCGCGTTAAGGTATCTTCGGTGATACCGTATTCATGCATGTAACGCTGAATTTTCATGCCAAAAAACTGCGGCGTGAGCGCCATGCCAACATCGCCATACCATTTACCCAGACCACTGGCTTCAGGATCAATGGTAAATGCACCCCGCGGATGCTTGTCAAAACCCACGGCCATACCGATATCAAACATCCCCGACTTAATGGCCATGTAAGCCGATTGCAAGGCGCTGCCGCCAGTAGCGCAGCCGTTTGAAACATTGATAAATTGCAGGCCTGTCAGGCCCATCTTCGACACCATCGTATCCGGCTTTTCGGCAGCTGAAGTGCCGCCGTAGGCAAATTCAATGTCCGGCCAGTCTACGCTGGCATCTGACAGTGCCTTGCGCGCCGCAACAACCCCCTGTTCTAGCCCGGTAACCCCTTCAGTGCGACCAAATGGGTGTATGCCAATACCAATTATTGCTACGTCCATGCGCCTCTCCTCATCAAATTTGATTTATTTAAGTTCATCCACCGGCTGGAAAAAGAAAGACATCACATCTTTCCCATCCCGTTCTATATATTTCTCGATAACCAGCTCCATATCCATCCCGACCTTTAGCGCATTCACATCCCTAGTTTTGATGCGCGCCTCTACACGAGTCTGGTCAGGCAGTTCGATATACCCCACCCCAAAAGGCACAAACGACTCCGGCGTTTCTGGTCCGTCGTAAGGCGGGCGATTCGGCAAAAAGCACTGGATGGTAAAAGTCCACAGCTTACCGCCACGGGCCAGTTCAACACTTTCTGTCTCAACCCCCGAACAGGCCGCACAACTATTCTGCGCAGGAAACGTCACTACCCCACACTTCTTGCACTTGCTACCAATCAAACGCGGATCATTTGACGGCCAAGTAAACAGACCCTCCGCAATAGGTATTTGATTTGCGACGCTGACCGGCATCATCCCCCCCTCTTATAAGCTGACAAAATTTATACGTGTTTTATAACCCATCCGCGCGATGGAAACTACCTTGATTAAAATCAGGCCCCTCGTTGATCGACTCGACATACATTTTGTGACGCCAGTCAAGGCTGCGCGGCAAAGTTCCCCCGTTGGCAGTTTCACCTCGTATACTGCGAACTCTAATCCAGCGCTGACGCATGATGAGACTCAAGGGCCCCGACAAACAACCTGTTCAAAATGACGTAGACGTGCTCAACCGCTTGTTGACGTTCGACGATGGCATCATTCTTGAACTGGGCTGCGGCCGCGCAAAAAAAACGCGACAGGTGCTGAAGAGCACCGCAGTCAAGAAAATTATCGCCGCGGAAGTCGATGAGACACAGCATCAAAAAAATCTAGCCTGCCAAGACCTACCCACCATCGAATTTACCCGCTTTGGCGCAGAGAAAATTGCGGCTTGGGACCAAACATTTGACGTGGTCATGATGTTCAATTCACTGCACCATGTGCCCACAAAACTCATGGGACTGGCGCTCACAGAAATTCACCGCGTGTTAAAGATCGATGGCTTCGCTTTTTTCTCAGAACCGGTTTTCGCCGGCGAACTGAACGAAGTTATGCGTTTATTTCATGACGAGTCTGAGGTTCGTATTGCCGCATTCAATTCGCTGCAGCATGCTGTTGAGCACAAATTATTCCAACTCGAAGAAGAAATTTTTTTCAAACAAATAATATGTTTTGCAAACTTTTCTCAATTTGAAAATCACGTTATGAACGCCACCTTTGCGGCACATCGGTTGACACCCGAACTGCACGAAAAGGTCCGCAACAAATTCGAACGGTTTCGCAGCAGTCAGGGCTACGTCTTTGAGGTGCCACATCGCGTCGACCTGCTGCGCAGAAACTAATCACCGCGCTTAGCCAACCGCTTGTTCATCCAAGACCAACCTTCGCGGGCTTCACGCATATCTAACAACTCATCTTTTCGCGCCACCAGGTCTTCGTAAGTCACATCAACGCCAAAGGTCAAATCTTCATTGTTAAAAACGGCCACGGTCGAAAAACGGCCATTTCCAGCCATAATACATTTGCCGGTTGGCGCATCTTCAGCACACATCAGCAACACTGCCGGGGTTACCAGCTTGGGATGGCGAATAGGATCGGGATTATCTAAATCTTCATCGCGACCCGGAATCATATTGATTAATCGAGTCGCGGCTGCCGGGGCTAAACAATTGACGCGGACATTTTTGGCGCGCCCTTCCTTTTCGAGCACATTCATCAGTCCCAACATACCCATTTTCGCGGCGCCATAATTAGACTGGCCAAAGTTACCAAAGATACCCGAAGAGGAACTGGTGAATACAATGCGTCCATAATTTTTGTTGTACATAATCGGCCAGGCGTAGTGCGTGACATAGGCTGAACCGTTGAGATGAACGTCCATGACCTTGTCCCAATCCTCAAGTGACAATTTCTTAAACGTTTTGTCACGCAGAATGCCCGCGTTGTTCACTAAAATATCAACTGTACCAAAAGCCGCAACGGCGTCGTCAACAATCGATTTTGCCCCCTCTGGGCTAGATACAGAGGCTTTATTGGCAATCGCGATACCACCAGCTGCGCAGATTTCATCAACAACCGCATCGGCCATATCACTTGCACCTTTGCCATCGCCGCTACCGCCCAAATCGTTCACCACGACTTTTGCCCCGCGAGCTGCAAATTCCAATGCATGAGCTTTACCCAAGCCCCCGCCCGCACCAGTAATAATGACTACTTTGTCTTTAAACTCGCCCATTTTTCTCCCCTTCTTAATCTTTGTGATGACGACCTTAATGCAACTCAACCGGCCGCCCTACATCCCGCGCAAATGCAGCCTCGAAAGGCTAAACTAACACAGGCAAGCAGACAAAAAACCTGTTCTGCGACGTTTAAGCCCCCAAAAAATGTCTGTCAAACAGTCCACCTAAACATTGAGAACTCAGGGCGCACCCGGCTAAACTGTGGTATCTCCATCAGAAACAAACTTCTATGAGCGAACAAGAATCACTGCCTCCACAGACCCCGTACGAGATTTTAGGTGATCAAGGCATCAAAGCCCTTGTTAAGGCATTTTACGAGGTAATGGACACGCACCCAGCTGCCAAAGAAATCAGGGCAATGCACGCCGAAAACCTCGAACCCGTCAAATCAAAGTTGGTCAGCTTTTTAGTCGGCTGGATGGGCGGCCCACCGGTTTATCTCGCGGTAACTGGGACCGTCTGCCTGACGGACCCACACGCAGCTTTCCACATCGGACCACGTCAAACCGAGCAGTGGCTGCTCTGCATGGACGAGGCATTGATCAAGGTAAATGCATCACAGGAGCTTAAAGAAATGTTAAAACTGCCAATGGAGCACATCGCCAACACGGTACGCAATCAAGATACCTCGGATCCCGCACCAAGGGACCCAAACCTGATTGCAGTGGGCCGGTAGTCTTCGCCAGCCCGGGTCATTAACCGGCCTGGGGAGCCATCAAAACAACCACAGGCCAACGCCCCTTTAGGCGACGCGATCAGCGCAATATTTCAATCCCCGGCGCAATAACTCATAAAAGGCTGGCTTATCCCACGCACAACGCTCGACCGTGGGATAAAAATCAACGAGCGGCTGCATGTCGTAGTGACCGCGGCAATGACCTAAGTTCAGGTAAAGCACTTCGCCCTGCCCCACTTGATTAATGTAGTAAACCGGATGCGGCACATCGTCCGGCCATGAGGAGTGTACAAATCCGGCCCCCTCGCCGGTGAAACGCGAGTGCAACAGGTGGTGGATATCACCATGAATACGGCAAAGGTATATCTCATCATCGGTTTCAAAGGGCTCAATCCCCTTAACCAGCTCGTGGTCAGGATCTGAGATGTGCACGGTGAAAGGTTGAATCGGTGGATGTGACAGAAACTGTGAACCCAGCGTTTCCATCATTATAGGCGCCGTTTCAGGGCAATCCACTCGACCATCTTCAAGAAATTCTAGAATCGCATTTGTACCGTGTAACGCAAACCATCGTTTACCACTGGCGACAAAATCTCGCAGCGCCATCTGCTCGGCCTCCGAAGGGACTAAGTTACAGGTATACGTGATCAAGATGTCTGCAGCCGCGATCGCCTCTACATCATGGTAATTAGACGCAACCTGCACACGATAGGTATCGTTTTCAGCAATCAATTTGAGCAATTCAAGGCGTGCGAAATCAATATCGTGATAATCACCAGCAGCTACCAAATAGAAATTAGTCGTACGATGTTCTGACATGTTTAATCCCGGCCAATGCAAACCCTGACAGTAGGCAAGATAAGCTAAAAATTCAACCTTGTTGAAGTTTGGTTTATCACTCAGCGTGACCGCTGGGTTGCGGCTGACGCTTGCTTTATCATCAAGTTCCACCCAAAAAAAAAGGCAGGTCGATATGCCAACACCAGCAGACTGGATCGATTTAAGCGGAAAAGTAGCCCATGTGACCGGAGGGGCAAAAGGTATCGGGGCAGGCATTGCAAAAGCACTCGCCATGGCCGGTGCTCAAGTTATGGTGAGCGATGTTAACTTAAAAGGCGCAAAGGAGACTGCAAATGCTATTGGCGGTCATGGTATGGCCCTTGACGTTACGGACGCCGCTGCGGCAAAACAAGCCCTACTGGATACCGTGAGCACGTTGGGACGTTTGGATATTTTAGTCAACAACGCCGGCGTCTACCAAAAATTTGGCGGCCCCGTGGCCACTATAACCGACAAAATGTGGCGCACCCTTTGGTCGATTAATGTCGACGGACTGTTTTATTGTTGCCGAGCCGCAGCCGAAATCATGACCGAACAAGGGCAGGGGGGGCGTATCATCAACATCTCATCTACACAATCGGTCACGCCGGGCGTGGGGGTTACCTATGACGGCTCAAAAGCAGCTGTCACACAAATCACCAAGGCCTTGGCGCTGGAGCTGGCGCCGGTAGGTATCAATGTAAATGCGCTCGCGCCTGGGCCGACTTGGGTCAATGACGGGCCACCACCTAAGACCAGCGGAAATCCGCCACCTCCAACCGGCGCGCCGCTGGCCGATTCTGTCGCCAATCGAATCGCCAGGCTGCCCAAAGGGCACTGGGGGGATCCCATGGAGCAAGGCAAAGCGGCTGTGTTTCTAGCCTCCGACATGAGCAGCTTTATCACCGGCATTTACTTGCCAGTTGATGGTGGCTGGCTCACGCTCTAGGCATCCGTCTTACGCTGATGCCCTTGCAGCTAGAGCCCACCGGTCACATACAAACATTGGCCGGTGACCCAAGCTGAAGCCTCTGAGGCCATAAAGACAACTGCGTGGCCAATATCTTCCGGGGTACCCATTCGCGCCAACGGTACGCGCAGGGTTTTTTCAATAGGCTGATCGTCGGGGAAGTTAGTTGAGGCGTTAAAATTTTCAGTTGGAATAGGGCCAGGCGCAACAGCGTTCACACGAATCTTTGGCGCAAGTTCCAGCGCAAAAGTTTGCGTCAGACTATTCACAGCCGCTTTAGAAGCGCCGTACGGGCCATTTTTAATTGATCCACCGGCCGCGGCCCGGGACGAAATATTGATGATACACCCTTGGTCTACTGTTGCTGAGGCCTGCATGCTCTGCGCCGCTACCTGACAGGCCATAAATACCGCCCGCAGGTTCAGATCCATTTGCGCATCCCATTTCTCCGCCGGCGTACGCGTGAGATAACGTGGCGTCGCATCAGGCAATCCGCCGGCATTGTTCACCCAAATATGCGGCCCACCTGCTTGCTCAGCTGCCGCCGCAATCATCTCCAAACCTTCTTCTTGAGTAACGTCTGCTCCCACAACGTAGGCCTTTCTGCCTAAGTCGCGAATATCTTGAGCAACACGCTGTAAATCACCCACCGTGCGCGAACTGATCACGACATCCGCACCCGCTTTGGCTAGGCACACGGCAATACCGCGTCCAATGCCTTTACCCGCACCAGTGACCACTGCCACTTTTTCATCTAAACGATAGGGGCTTGATGCCCCGGCATCTTGTTGCGCCATGCTGAATTCTCCTGTTTCTTGCTAGACATTCATTGGGAATTACACCCGCGTACCAGTATAGCGCGTCTGAACGGGCGACAGGACGTCGAACTTGACCGAGTTACTTAGTACGATAGGGTAGCTCTGGTTGACTCTTCGTATGTACTAAGGACTCTAGTTATGCCTCTAATAACCCATTCACCTGATTTAGATAATGCCTTGGTAAACCCCACAACCTGGGCAGACGAACTCGGGTTACACCGGCAATTTGAGTGGCTCAGAGAAAATGATCCGGTGCGCTGGCTCACACCGGATGGCTTTGATCCGTTCTGGTCAATCACCAAATACAGCGACATCAAGGCAATAGCCGGAAACAAAAAACTGTTCATCAATGATCCAAGGCCGACACTGGGACCCAAAGGCCTGCAGGAAATGGTGGAGGCTGTCACCGGCCGTAAGCATCTGATCCGCTCGTTGGTGCAGATGGACGACCCGGACCACATGGCCTATCGCCGCCTCACCCAAGGCTGGTTTATGGGTCAACAATTACGTCTTTTACAGGCCCGCGTCGACGAACTTGCCAAACAATCCGTCGACCGTCTTCTGGCATTGGGAAATACCTGTGATTTTGTCAAAGACGTTGCTATTTGGTATCCGCTTCGAGTCATCATGGAAATTTTAGGGGTCCCCGCCGAAGACGAGGCATTGATGCTGAAACTCACTCAAGAGTTGTTTGGCAGCACCGACCCCGATAACCAGCGCTCCTTTGCACAAGAAGACTTCTTGCAAGTCGTCGCGGACTTCGATGACTACTTTGATCGACTGACCGCGGCTCGCCGCCGACAGCCAACGGATGACGTCGCCAGCTTGATCGCCAATGCAAAATTCGGCGACGACCCTCTACCGAGGCTAGAAATTAACGGGTATTACACGATCATTGCGACCGCCGGCCATGATACAACCAGCGCATCTACCGCAGGCGGGTTGCTCGCATTGATGAACAACCCAGCGCAAATGCATAAGTTAGTTAACAACCTGGACAGCCTTATGCCAACAGCCATCGACGAGATGATTCGATGGGTCAGTCCAGTGAGGCACTTTATGCGCACCGCAACGCAAGATTTTCCGTTGCGCAACAAAACAATTTCTAGCGGTGAGTCGGTCATTTTGTGGTACGCCTCCGGGAACCGCGATCAAGACATCTTCGAGGCCCCGTTTGACTTTCGGGTCGACCGTCAGGCTACCAAACACCTTGCGTTTGGTTTTGGCGGACACGTCTGTTTGGGCCAACATCTGGCGCGCATGGAAATGAGCGCATTATATCGAGAACTACTCACCCGAGTGACCGATATCGAACTGGCGGGAGAGCCACAGTATATTCAGTCCACCTTTGTCGGCGGACTGAAGTCTTTGCCGATCCGCTATCGACCAAAGTGATTATTTAGGCTGCATGCGGATACCACCATCCATACGAATAACCTCACCATTGATATAGTCGTTTTCAACAATCGACTGCGCAACTTGCGCAATTTCTGAGGCCTCTCCCAAGCGCTTTGGGAACAACACCGTAGTGGCCAAAGAAGCCTGCGCCGCTTCCGGCAATCCCTTTAACATCGGCGTACTGATGAGACCCGGCGCGATTGTATTCACTCGAATACCCAGGCTGGATAAATCGCGCGCAATCGGCAGCGTCATGCCAACCACGCCCCCCTTTGAAGCACTGTACGCCGCTTGACCAATTTGGCCCTCATAGGCAGCGACAGAGGCGGTATTGATGATCACACCACGGCAACCGTCCGCCGTGACCGGGTCGTGGGTTGCCATTTGCTCGGCGACCAATCGCAAAACGTTGAACGTGCCAACCAGGTTAATGTCTACTACCCGCTTAAAATGAGCCAACGGCAACGCGCCGTCCCGACCCAGCGTGCGCCCCGGGGTGCCGACCCCGGCATAATTGCAGCAAATGTGTATATCACCAAAGCGCGCTTTCACGCCCTCCAATGCGGCGGCAACCGAATCTTCATCTGCAACATTGACATTAAAGTAGGCCACATCTTCACCTAGCCGATTGGCCAGCGCGCTACCCGCCTCATCATTGAGATCAAAAATAGCTACCTTTGCACCCAGACCACAAAACCGTTCTACGGTGGCCTCACCTAAACCCGATGCCCCGCCAGTGATCACCGCCACTTTATTTGCAATATCCATTTCTAAACTCCGATATCTTGTATAGTTGTTATTCGCAAGACTGCCGCCAACTCAGGCAAACTTAGCGCATGTTCCATTGTACTATTTGAGAGGCCCTAAATGACCAAAGAATTTGCCACCATCAAATATGCGTTGCCCGAGCCCGGCATTGCACGCATCACGCTGGCTCGCCCTGAAAAGCGCAACGCACAAACTATGGAATTATTGGCCGAACTGAACGAGGCCTTCGATCTGGCCGCGCACGATAACTCAGTAAAAGTGATTGTGCTCGCCGCTGAGGGGCCTGATTTTTCAAGTGGACATGCTGGCGTGGGCAACCTCGACATGGCCACCTACAAGCCTAGCGGCTCGTGGTCAGACTTTAAGGCTCCGGGGCAAGAGGGCCATTGGGGTGTCGAACAGGAATTTTTCCTCGGTTTCTGCTGGCGCTGGCGAAACATTCCCAAACCCACCATCGCCGAGGTACAAGGTTGGGTAATTGCCGGCGGACTCATGCTGGCTTGGCCCTGTGACATTATTATTGCCAGTGAAGACGCAAAATTCACAGATCCAGTGGTTGCTTTTGGCGTAAATGCCGTCGAGTACTTCGCCCATCCCTGGGAAGTCGGCGTCAGAAAAGCGAAAGAAATGTTATTCACCGGAGAAGTCATCACAGCAGAGGAAGCAAAATCACTCGGCATGGTTAATCATGTTGTCAGCCTAGATAACCTGACCGACTTCACTATGGACATGGCCAAGACAATTGCCAAAAGACCGATGATGGGGCTCAAACTCGCCAAACAATCCGTCAACCAGACGCAAGATGCACAAGGATTTTGGACCTCTATTCAGGCCGCGATGTCGCTGCAGCAGTTAGGCCACGCACACGCACGCGCAGTGCACGACGGCATTCCGGTAAATCCGGAGGGACCTGCGTTGATCCAAGAGGTTTTAAAGAAATGGAAAAAAACCAAGCCGGAGTAGGCCGCATCTATCGCTAAAGCATTTGCTGGAAAGTCTTGAGTATGTGCTCACCCTTGCGAGTTGCAATTGACTGCAGGATCATGATTTGTGAGCGCATTAATTCGGAACGAAATTCGGCCAGATCAATGGGCCCCATAACCCAGGCCAATATTATTCCCCATTTCTGTGCTTGCATCTGGCGCACATAAATCGATGCGTGAATGTCAGGACGTAACTGGCCCGATTGTATCGCCACCTGAATTTGCTGTTCCAATAGCGGTGCGCTGCGTTCGTATAACAAACGAGCAAGTGCATCACCACGCTCAGCGCCAAAAAGGGCCCGCGCCATTGCTTCAGCATACTGCGGCCAATGGTTAATCGATGCAGCCATTTGTTCACACAGCGCCAGAATTCGCTCGATACCTTCAATAGAGGATTGGTTAGCACGCTCACCCAAGTCATCAAGCAGATCTTCAACTGCGGCAATGACCAAAGCATCCTTGCTTCTATACAGGTTATAAAGTGTTCCCGGCGCTACGTTGGCTTTGAGCGCCAAATCTCGCATGGTTGTGGCGGAGTAACCGACCTCTGCTAACATTTCTCGGGTGGCGGCAAGAATAGTCGCCTGCCGCGCCAGCTGTCGCGGAGACTCATATTTTTTTTTGCACGGCAACTCATCAGAAACCGAGCGGATAGTTGTTTTTTGTGCAGTCACCGCTGGGTCTCGACGAACAAAAATGCCTTGTTAAACTCGCACAAACTATGCCACACCAAGGCAAACGTTAAAACCACAGCGCTGTGCTTCTGGCACAACATCAACCGCCGCCAGACTGATCTGCATGCGCGGGGTAATCGCACGCTTACTCCCGCACACCTGCATTTTGCCAAAACGGATCTAGCTGCCAGTAGGCACCTCGGTGAACGGAATACCTTTATCCATGCGCGGCTCTTGGGGTAACCCCAATACCCGCTCAGCGATAATATTGGCCATAATTTCATCTGTTCCACCAGCGATACGCAGTCCTGGAATGGCCATATAGGTATCTTGAAACAGCGCGGCGAAAGCTGCGTCTTTTTCTCGATCGCGAACAACTCCTTCCTGTTCAAGTAAATCCATCGCAAAAGAGGCCATATCTTGCGACTTCACCGCTCCGACCAACTTACCAATAGAATTTTCCGGACCCGGCACAGCACCGCGCGACAGCGCTGACAAAGTGCGATAACTGGTGTATTTCAACCCGGCCTCTTGAACATACCATGAGGCCAGCTTTGCCCTCACATGGCTATCCTCAATCGCCGGCTTGCCGTCAATCATGACCGTTTTTGCCAGTGCTTTAACACTGCTAAACTTAGTTCCACCACCGCCCGCACCGATGCTGGCACGCTCATTCATCAATGTCGTCAACGAGACCTGCCAACCTTGGCCAACATCACCCAGACGCTGGCTGTCGGGAATACGAACATCGGTAAAATAAACCTCGTTGAAATTCGATTCCCCAGAGATTTGTCTAATCGGCTTAATTTCAACCCCCGGGCTCTTCATGTCCAAATAAAAATAAGACAAGCCCTTATGTTTAGGTACGGTTGGATCCGTACGCACAACCAAAATGCCAAAATCGGAGTAGTGGGCCCCTGAGGTCCATATTTTCTGGCCATTGATAATCCAGTCATCGCCGTCTTTCTCCGCCTTGGTGCGCAGCGCGGCAAGGTCAGAACCCCCAGCCGGCTCGCTGAAGAGTTGGCACCATATATCTTCGCCACTGGCCAAGCGCGGGATGAAGTTGGCCTGCGCCTCGGCATCCGCCCAGGTCATTAATGTGGGAGCCGCCATACCCTGTCCAATACTGAACACGCCGGTCTCAGGCACCGCCACCTTGGCTTCTTCCTGGCTTAAAATAACCTGCTCAATTGCGCTGGCGTCACGCCCGCCAAACGCTTTCGGCCAACGAATGCACGCCCAGCCACCCTCTGCTTTTCGCTTTTGCCAAAACTTGGCACGAGCCATTGTGTCCATGCCAGACATTTCGGCTTCAGTTGGAGCGTTAGCCTGCAACCACGTGCGAGCCTGCTCGCGAAATGCCGACTCTTCTTTTGTATCTTCAAAATCCATAACTTTATGCTCTCTTATTACAACAATTCGGTGTTATGCCACGTCTAACTCATCAGATGCTTGAATGAGTTTCTCTTGCCATACCCCCTCGCTACCAATCACCAGCGCTAAAATCTTCGCGCGACGATAATAAAACTGACAATCAAACTCCCAGGTGTAGCCCATCCCGCCGTGGGTCTGAATGTTCTCTTTTGCGGCGAAATAGAGCGCCTGACTGCTCCCTACTCGGGCGGTTGCTGCCGCCAAGGGCAATTCAACTGCGTTGGTATTTAACGCCCACGCGCCATAGTACGCATTGGAGCGAGCCAGCGTGTTTTTCACATACATATCCGCCAGCTTATGTTTTATCGCCTGATAAGATGCAATCGGCCGGCCAAATGCATAACGCCCCATGGCGTAGTTTTTAGCCATCTCCAAACACGTATCTGCAGCACCCAATTGCTCCCAAGCCAGCAGTACCGCTGCACGGTTCAACAATTGTGTTAACAACGTCCAGCCCTGGCCTTCTTGCCCGAGCAACTGCGCGTCGGCTTCATCAAAGCGCACGTTCGCGTGGTTTCGGGTGGGATCTACCGTCTTCACTGTTTCGAGATGAACAGCGCTTTGATCTGTCGGCACAAGGTAGAGAGAGGCGCCGTCACCGACCTCGCTTTTAGCAACCACTATCATCAGCTGAGACACCTCAGCATCCGCAACCACCGCCTTGGATCCCGTCATTTTGCCGGAACTTACTTGGGTGATTAGTCGTTCTGCACTCGGCTGGCCGCTACCCTCAGAATAAGCAAACGTGCCAATCGCTTCGCCGGCAGCAAGCTGAGGCAACCAATGCTCTTTCTGCGCCGCATTGCCTGCCAGCAACAGTGCTTCGGTGGCCAAATAAACCGAGGAAGAAAAAGGAATGGGCGCGCAGGCACGACCCAATTCTTCAGCGATCACAACCAATTCGAGGTACGACAATCCCAGCCCACCATATTCTTCTGGAATCGCCGTTGCCGTCCATCCCATCTGCGCAACCTTGTGCCATAAATCCTCGGCATACAATTCATCACCATCTAAAACCCTGCGCACTAACGCAGGCGAGCAATGATCCGCTAAAAAGCCACGCGCCTGATCACGCAGAAGGTTTTGTTCTTCGCCAAACTCGAAGTTCATGGAGCCCCCAAAATAATTTTATGAAACCCTGATTCTGCATGAGAACCCACTCAATAATCGAGCGTTGCGTTATGTTATCCTACAAAAAACTACAATCACCCCGAAAAACATGACTGCATTTGCACGTTCTCCGGACAGCAGTTTCGAGACAATCGACGACTTTCCTTACCCGCCGACGTATCACAATTGGCAGGACCTACGCATGCATTACGTCGATACCGGCCCTAGAGACGGTCCAGTGATGTTACTCGTTCACGGCATGCCGACCTGGTCTTATCTGTACAGAGACATGATTCCAGCGTTGGTAGAGGCTGGCTATCGCTGCATCGCGCCGGATCATATGGGGTTCGGCCGATCAGACAAACCCACAGATATTCATTGGTACACAATCGCTCGCCATACCGAAATCCTTACCAGCCTGATCACCGATTTAGACCTCCAAGATATCACTTTGGTCTGCCAGGATTGGGGAGGGCCTATCGGGTTGGCACAAGCAGCAACCATGCCCGAACGTTTTGAGCGCTTGGTGATCATGAATACTTGGCTACACCATCCAGCGTATGAGTACTCTCAGGCAATCCATCGGTGGAACAAAAATTGGCACGAAGGTGGGCTTTTTTGCCGCGAGAAACCAGACGTTGCGCTGTTACTTGTGCTCAGCGCTCAAGCGGCGGGGCCTGAAGTCATTTTACCCGCGCTAAAAAGCGGTCAGGCGCCTGAACTGACCGGCAAAGCGGCTGCGATTTACCGCGGCTTTGCCGCACCGTATACATCTTTAGACGACTCAGCGTTTAACGGCTTGCGCCGTTTTCCACTGTCTATTCCACTAGATAGCTACAGCAACGGCAATGCCGCGGTGCAAACCTCACATTATAAAACTCTGCTGAACTGGGACAAGCCGGTGCACTTCATCTGGGGTTGCACAGATGACATATTCAATGAAACGTGGGGGCGCAGTTGGGCCGCGCAAATGAATGCCAGCTTTGACGCCATTGCTGATGCGGGTCATTTCTTACAAAACAGCCACGGACAAGAAACCGTTGAGTTGATCCTTCAACACGCCCAGCACCCAAAATGAGCGTCGCAATTTACACTCACAGGCCCTCTACTTAAGGGCCCCCTGCTGCGCAGCCGCGTCGATCTCCGAGGGGCTTAATCCCAGCCAATCTTCCAACACGGCCGCATTGTCCTCACCCAATTCGCGCACCCGCCGATAGCCGTTGCACGGCGTGCGACTGAAGTGAATTGGCAAATGGTCTACCCAAGTTTGTCCCAAGACAGGACTGACATCCGCCATTTTTTCGAGAAAATTAACCGCTTTCAATTGAGGATCTCGTTCTGCAAGGTCGACGCCGTCTTGAACCACACCCGCAGGCACACCCGCATCCTGACATGCCTTCATAAGCACATATGCCTCTTGTGTGCTGGTCCACAGCGCAATTCGTGCATCAATCTCGCCAGCTGCGGCAACGCGATCTTCGACGCCGTCAAATTGGGCCTGTTCACTCCATTGCGGATTACCCATCAACCGTTTCAGTGATGCCCACTGCTCATCCGTCATGCAGGCAATGGCAATCCACCTTTGCTCAGCAACGCTTGGGTTTTCTGCAGCAAGGCACGGATAAACATTATGCGGCGCAGCTAAGTCATAGGGCAGCGCATTACCGCAAGGCCGCGCTTTTGTACCTGTGGCAAAGAAATCCAATAACGAGGGGCCTGCAAAGTTCACACCCACTTCAAATTGCGAGACATCAACCCGTTGTCCCCGCCCACTAGTCTGCCGCGAAGCTAAGGCTGCTAGAATGGCAAACGCACCATGCAAACCCGCCTGATGGTCGTTATAGGAAAAACCTATACCAATATCTTCTCGACCGGGCACACCTGTCATATGCGTCAAGCCTGCCAACGCATGAATGGTTGGCGCATAGGTGACATATTTTGACCAGGGTCCGCCGTCACCCATACCAGACATTTGCACATAAATGACACCGGGATTGACCGCACTCACAGCGTCATAACCCACTCCCCAGCGGTCCAGGACACCAACAGAGAAATTATCAATTACCACATCTGCTTGCTCACACAAGGCTCGACATAACGGTCGGCTTTCCGGATTAGCCATATCCAACGCCAGCGCGCGCTTATTGCGGTTCCACATCAGGTAATACGGGTGCGTAGGATCGTTTGCGCCAACGGCTCGACTGGCCGAATTAATTTTAACCACATCTGCGCCCATATCTCCCAGCACACGGGTGGCAAACGGACCCGCCAGTACATGGCTGAAATCCAATACGCGCAGACCCTCTAACGGCCGCTTCTCAGACATTATCTTTGCCCCCAATTAATATCCTCTAGAATCTGACGGGTATCCTGTCCAGGCCTACCCAATACCCCGAGAGACCAAGGGGTTTCAGAAAAATGATACGGTGCCCCCGGGCTCTGCAAGCTCATATCACCAACGCGATAAGGCTGATACCATTGGCGGGCGGCCAACTGGGGATTATCTGCGACCGCCTCAACCGGCAGTACTTGTCCATACGGGCAATGCCGCTGCTGAGCTTCATGGAAAAGGGGTTCAACGTCTTTATCTGCGATCCATTTTGCTAACAGTGTCATGGTGCGTTCGATACGTAAGCCCAAATTTTCGGGTTCCATGTACATCGGATCAATCAAGTCATCGTGCGCATCTTCCTCAATCAACCAAGCCAACTGATTATCAAAATCAGGTGTCGGGGTAACCATGATACTGCCGTTTTGTCCCTTCATAACCGTGTATGCCATCGACCAATGGGTCGCACCCTGACGCGGCAACACATTATCCGGTCTCATCATCTGCTGGGAATACCAATAGAACATCAGCACATGTTCCAGGCACGAAACCAACGTTTCATGAACTGAAATGTCTGCACGTTGGCCTTCGCCCCGCTCCCGCGCATCATACAGCGCGGCAAGTGCAGCAATAGCACCGTATATACCCGACACCATAAAATTCAGTTCGCCAAAGCCTTTGAGGGGCGGGGTATCCACATCACCGGTTGTTGCGGCCACGCCACCCAATGCCCCGGCCACTAAATCAGGCGCCAAAAAATCCTTCCATGGCCCTTTTGAGCCAAACGAAGACGTATTGATCACCACTTGGGATTTATTCGCCGCCTGCAACGTCTCCCAGTCCAGCAGATCCACGCCCAACGCATGATCACAGGTCAATATAATTTGCGCATTTTGCGCCAGCTCAGTGAGTTGTTGCAGACCGCTTTGTGTATTGGTATCCAAAGTGAAAAAGCGTCGATTAGTGCCAAAAAAAGCAAACCAAAGCGACGTCATTTCAGCACCCGCCTGCTCGGCATGCGGCCCGCGTTGCCGCAGCGGATCTCCGCCGGGCGGTTCAGGCCGAACCACATCAGCACCTAAATCTGCCAATAGCTTGGCGCCGTAAATCCCCCTCTCATCGGTTAAATCCAGCACCCGTACCTTACACAATGCGCCGTTGAATTCTGCCATCACACCCTCTTTGTTCCACTCAACCCGAAGCATATGCGATGAGAGACCGATAAGAAATAACTCAAAAACTGGCTCCGCGCCGCCGCTACCGTTATTATCCGTCGCCGCCGTCACTGTCCGATTTTGGGAATTCGTATGCAAAAGAACATTACTCAACTTCAAGAAAGAGAAAACGCTGCGCGCTTAGGCGGGGGTGAACGCCGCATCGAACAGCAACACGCCAAAGGCAAATTAACCGCGCGAGAACGTATTGACCTCCTACTCGACGCGGGCAGCTTTGAAGAATGGGATAAGTTTGTTGAGCATCGATCACACGATTTCGGCATGGAAGCGCAGCGCATTCCCGGCGATGGGGTGATCACTGGCTATGGCACCATCAACGGACGTCTGGTTTTTGTTTTCAGCCAAGACTTTACCGTTTTCGGCGGCGCACTCTCTGAGGCACACGCGGAGAAAATATGCAAAGTCATGGATCAAGCCATGAAAGTTGGCGCACCATTGATTGGACTTAATGACTCCGGAGGAGCCCGCATACAAGAAGGCGTCGCCTCTCTTGGTGGCTACGCAGAGATTTTTCAGCGCAACGTGCTTGCCTCTGGCGTAATACCGCAATTGTCATTGGTCATGGGCCCGTGCGCCGGCGGCGCCGTCTACTCACCCGCGATCACAGATTTTATTTTTATGGTTGAAGACTCGGCCTATATGTTTGTAACCGGACCCGACGTTGTCAAGACCGTAACGCATGAGGTCGTCACACCCGAAGAGCTGGGCGGTGCCAGCGTACACACCCGCAAATCAGGCGTGGCCGACCTATCTTTTCAAAATGACATAGAAGCCATTGCCCGTACCCGCGAATTCTTCAACTTTTTACCTGCCAATAACCGAGAAAAACCACCACGCTGGGATACCACAGACCTTGCTGCACGCGCTGAGCCCTCCTTAAACACTCTGGTGCCTGCCGATGCCACCAAGCCTTACGACATCAAAGAGGTCGTCACCAAAATCGCAGACGAAGGCGACTTTTTTGAGATTCAAAGCGAGTATGCGAAAAATATTGTCATCGGCTTTATCCGGCTTCAGGGCAGCACCGTGGGTGTGGTCGCTAACCAACCCATGGTTTTAGCCGGCTGCTTGGACATTGATTCCTCAAAGAAGGGCGCGCGCTTTGTGCGCTTCTGTGACGCCTTTAATATTCCTGTTTTGACCCTCGTAGACGTCCCCGGATTTATGCCTGGCACCGCCCAAGAATATGGCGGCATTATCAAAAACGGCGCCAAACTCCTGTATGCCTATGCCGAATGTACGGTGCCCAAAGTCACACTGATCACCCGCAAAGCTTATGGTGGTGCCTACGACGTTATGGCGTCTAAGCACCTGCGCGGCGACGTCAATTTGGCATGGCCAAGCGCCGAAATTGCAGTCATGGGTGCCAAAGGCGCGGTCGAAATTATCTTTCGAAAAGAAATAGGCGACAGTGAAGGCATCCAAAAAAGAACCGACGAATACCAGGAACTCTTTGCCAACCCCTTCGTCGCTGCCAGTCGGGGTTATATTGACGACATTATTCTACCTGCTGACACACGCGAACGCGTATGTCGCTCCTTCGCAATGCTTAAGGACAAACAGCTCGAGAACCCGTGGCGTAAGCACGGCAACATTCCACTGTGAGCGACCATTCATAAGGCTATAACAACCATGTTCAAGAAAATTCTTATTGCTAACCGCGGTGAAATTGCTTGCCGTGTCATGAAAACGGCCCGTCAAATGGGCATTCAAACTGTTGCCGTCTACTCAGATGCTGATGCTTCGGCACTGCACGTGCGCATGGCAGATGAAGCCGTACACATCGGCGGATCAGCTTCTGCGGAAAGCTACCTGCGAATGGACCGTATTATTCAAGCGTGTTTGGATACGGGCGCAGAGGCGGTGCATCCGGGCTACGGATTTTTATCGGAAAATGCCGAATTTTGTGAGGCCCTGGAGCGCAACAACATCAGTTTTATCGGCCCCGGAACCAAAGCGATTACCAGCATGGGAGATAAGATCACCTCCAAACTTTTAGCACAAGAGGCGGGTGTAAACACAATCCCTGGTTATACCGGTGTGATTGATGGTGTGGAACACGCCGTAAAAATTGCGCAAGATATTGGCTACCCGGTCATGCTCAAAGCCAGCGCTGGCGGCGGCGGAAAGGGAATGCGCGTCGTGTGGAATGACGCAGAATGCCGCGACGGTTTCGAGCGAGCCTCCAATGAGGCTCAATCCAGTTTCGGCGACAAACGCGTGTTTGCCGAAAAGTTCATCGAAGAACCTCGACACATCGAAATTCAGGTATTAGCCGACAAACAGGGCAACGTAATTTTCTTGGGCGAGCGAGAATGTTCAATACAGCGCCGCCACCAAAAAGTCATCGAGGAAGCCCCATCCCCTTTTCTTGACGAAAAAACTCGCAACGCCATGGGCGCACAGGCGGTCACCCTGGCCAAAGCAGTGGATTACTGTTCTGCAGGAACTGTTGAGTTCATTGTTGACGCGAACAAAAATTTTTACTTCTTGGAAATGAATACGCGCCTGCAAGTTGAACATCCCGTCACCGAACTTGTGACGGGGCAAGATCTCGTCGCGCACATGATCCATATCGCCAACAACGAGCCACTGGCACTCACTCAGGACGATATCAAACTCACCGGGTGGGCCATGGAAACACGGGTTTACGCGGAAGATCCGTTTCGTAATTTCTTACCGTCCATCGGACGATTGGTGAAATATAAAGCACCAAGGGAAACCGACGCCGTGCGCGTGGATACAGGCATAGAAGAAGGCAGTGAAGTCTCTATGTACTACGACCCAATGATCGCTAAGTTAGTGACCTACGGCGAGGACCGC
This sequence comes from Gammaproteobacteria bacterium UBA4421, assembly GCA_002389675.1. Lineage (GTDB taxonomy): Bacteria > Pseudomonadota > Gammaproteobacteria > Pseudomonadales > Azotimanducaceae > UBA4421. The sequence continues at coordinate 168,603 of DGQF01000055.1, read as the reverse complement.
AACCAAGCCATTGACCGTATGGCTGACGCTTTAGATGCTTACTACATTCGAGGTGTTAACCACAATATTAGCTTCCTAAACGCGTTGATCATGCATCCTCGATTTCGTGCAGGTGCGCTGACCACCAACTTTATTGCAGAAGAATATCCCGATGGGTTCCACGCTGCAGATGTACCGCAAGCTGACCCACTCATCCCTGCCGCACTGGCAGCGGTGGTTCATACCAAACTCAACACCCGTGCCGCCAGCATCAGCGGTCAAACGCATCGATTTGAACAACAGCCGGTCAGCACGTGGGTTGTGCTTGCCAATCAAGCGCAGTTTGAGCTGAGTGTTGAGCAAACTAACGACGCTTATGTGATCACTCACAACCATCAACGTTACGACATCCGCACGACATGGCACATCGGCGAGCGCGTCATAGAGGCTGACGTCAACGGACTGCAGGTCACCCTGCAGCTTGATCCACATCAGTCAGGTTTTCGGTCCTATTACAGAGGCGCCGAAACTGAACTTCGGGTCGTCACTCCCAAAGCCGCTCATTTGATGGGGTATATGATCGAGAAAATACCCGAGGACATGTCGAAATTTTTGTTATCTCCAATGCCCGGCTTATTGGTCAAACTTGCTGTGGCAGAGGGTGATGAGATCAAAGCGGGTGAAGAGCTTGCGGTCGTAGAAGCGATGAAAATGGAAAACAGTCTGCGCGCCAACGAAGACGGTGTCGTGGCAAAAATCATGGCGCAGCAGGGAGACTCATTGATGGTAGATCAACCCATTGTAGAGTTTAAGTAAACCTGGGACGAGCCGGCGATAAATACCGGCTCGACGCTTATGTGATGCCCTGAATAGCTGCCGTTAAGCCGCCTTGACTTCCTCCAGTTCCACCAATGTGCCGCAGAAATCTTTTGGATGCAAAAAGACCACCGGCAAACCATGGGCTCCCGGCTTTGGTTGCCCGTCACCGAGCACGCGCGCACCCTGCCCCACTAGGTGGGCGATCGCCGCATGAATATCTTCCACCTCATAACAGACGTGATGCATCCCACCGCTAGGATTGTTATCTAAGAATTTCTGTATCGTCGAATCGTCTCCCAGCGGATGCAAAAGCTCGATTTTGGTATTCGGCAATTCCACAAAAACGGTGGTTACACCATGCTCAGGCAACGCTTTGGGAGGCGTAACGGTTGCACCCAAGGCGGTTTCGTACATCAATGCGGCCGCAGCCAAATCCGGCACAACAATGGCCACATGGTTCAATCGTCCAATCATTCCCTACTCCTACAGATCAATATTATCTATTTCTTCCGGGTATCAGCTGCAATATCCGACTTGCGGCATCAGGAATATTACTTCCCGGCCCGAAAATTGCGTGGACACCCGCATCATAAAGGGCTTGGTAATCCTGTTGCGGCACTACACCGCCAACCACAATAACCACATCATCCATCCCTTGGGCTTTCAGCAATTCAATCATTTCCGGCACTAACGACTTATGTCCACCGGCCAGCGTCGATACCCCCACAACCTGGACGCCTTCCACTTTGGCTTGTTTAGCCGCCTCAGCGGGTGTCTGAAACAGGCTGCCCATGCTGACATCAAAGCCAAAATCGCCAAACGCATTGGAGATCACCTTGGCACCACGGTCGTGCCCATCTTGACCCATTTTCACCACCAAGATACTGGGAGCCTTGCCCTCAATATCGGTAAACACCTTAATTTCGTCACGCACTTTATTGAAAGCGGGATCGTCCCCATAGCTCTCCGCATAAACCCCAGGCGTCATTTTGGCCACCGGTTCGTGCCGCTGGTACACCTTCTCTAATGCGTATGACAACTCACCAACCGTCACACGATTGCGCGTTGCCTCAATTGAAAGGGCCATCAAGTTGCCTGAATTTTCAGCTGCTGCTTTGGTCAACGCATCCATTGACGCCTGCACCATAGTCTCATCGCGGCTGGCCCGGACCTCGCTAAGGCGGCGCAGCTGCGCCTCACGCACTTTAACGTTGTCCACAGCCATGACATCAAGATCACCATCCTCTTGATCAAGCTGATACTTATTCACACCAACGATGACGTCCTCGCCCCGCTCTACCCGAGCCTGTCTTTGAGCGGCGGCTTCTTCAATTCGCTGCTTTGGCATACCTGAAATGACCGCTTTGGTCATTCCACCCATCGCCTCAACTTCGTTAATCAACTTTCGTGCATGCTGAACAATCGAAGCCGTCAGGCTTTCGACATAATAACTTCCTCCCAAGGGGTCAATAGTCCGCGTAATCTGACTTTCCTCAGCCAAAATAATCTGAGTATTACGCGCGATACGGGCCGAAAACGGCGTCGGCAGCGCAATCGCTTCGTCCAAGGCGTTGGTGTGCAGGCTTTGAGTACCCCCCAATACAGCCGCCATCGCTTCTATCGTAGTGCGCACCACATTGTTATAGGGGTCTTGCTCTTGCAACGAAACACCTGACGTCTGACAGTGGGTGCGCAACATTAGAGACGCGGGATTTTCCGGCGAAAATTGAGACATCAACTCGTGCCAGAGGATACGCGCAGCTCGTAGCTTGGCGACCTCCATAAAAAAATTCATGCCAATACAAAAGAAAAACGACAGGCGCGGCGCAAATTTATCAACCGCTTGGCCCGTCGCCAAAGCCGCTCGAACATACTCAACCCCGTCAGCTAGGGTAAAGGCAACCTCTTGCACCGCATTCGCGCCGGCTTCCTGCATGTGGTATCCAGAAATAGAAATGGAGTTGAATCTGGGCATATGCTCGGCTGTATAGCCGATGATGTCCGCCACAATACGCATGCTACTGGCAGGCGGATAAATGAATGTATTGCGGACCATAAACTCTTTAAGGATGTCGTTTTGGATCGTGCCCGCCAGATCTTTTTGCGCCACACCCTGCTCTTCAGCCGCAACCACATAACCCGCCAGGACAGGCAGCACGGCACCGTTCATGGTCATCGACACTGACATTTCGTCAAGTGGAATTCCTTTAAAGAGGATTTTCATATCCTCAACAGAATCAATAGCCACGCCTGCCATGCCGACGTCACCAACAACTCGCGGATGATCGGAGTCGAATCCACGGTGTGTTGCCAAGTCAAACGCCACCGACAGGCCCTTTTGGCCGGCAGCAAGATTCTGGCGATAAAAAGCGTTTGACTCTTCCGCCGTAGAAAAGCCCGCATACTGGCGAATGGTCCAAGGCCGATTGGTATACATTGTTGAGCGCGGCCCACGAACAAATGGAGCCACCCCGGGGAGCGACCGAGTATGCGCAATATCCTCTAAATCCGCTTCCGTGTAGAGGGGTTTTATTGGAATGCCTTCAGGGCTAACCCACGTCAAATCCTCAAGTGGCGTGCCTCGCAACTCTTTCCTGGCACGCGCTTGCCATTGTGTGTATGCATCATCCGCCATGTTTGTATCTCGTCGCCAATAAGCCGACTATTGTACCTGTCGGCAAATGGCCTGACTACGATCAACACCCCAACTGCGCGGTCGATCAGTAAGGTGCTGTGCCACCATCTACACTGAGCGCACTGCCCGTGATGCCAGCACCGGCATCCGACGCCAACAAAACTGCCATTGCGGCAACTTCTTCGACCGTATTGGGGCGCTTGATGGCCGACTCCTGTGAGAATAGAGCAACCATTTCCTCAAAACTCATCCCCATAGATTCTGCGGTTGCCGGGCCGGTGGCCTTAATGATATCGGTAATCACTAATCCGGGGCAGATGGCATTAACGGTAACCCCTTGGGCACCAACCTCCTTAGCAACTGCTTTAGTCATGCCGTTAACCGCATGTTTGGCCGTGGAGTAAGCGGTAAACACGGGCTTGCCGACCTTACCCTCGGTGGACGAAATATTAATGATCCTACCCCAAGACTGCGCCAGCATCGGAGGTAATGCTCGACGCATTGCCCAAAAGGTGGAGTACACATTCCATTTCATGGCTTCATCAAACGCTTGATCTGACAAATCAACCAGCGGCTGCAAATCGCTCGCGCCGCCGGCATTGTTCACCAAAATATCAATTCGGCCACAATGGCTAACCGTTTGATCGATGAAACTTTCGACATCACTTTGCGACATCGCGTCACCGGGGAAAAAGACACAGCGGTCACCAGCATCTAAACCCTCCAGCACTTGCTCTGCTTTGGTCTGATTTCTCGCCATCAGTGTCACACGCGCTCCTTCGGCTAAAAACGCTTTGGCAATGCCTAAACCGATGCCCGCAGTGCCGCCTGTAATCGCCGCAACTTTGCCTTTCAATTGCATGATGTCTCCTGTTTTTAACTCATTTGGTGCTGCACGTTACGCAATTGCCAAAGGTTAGACAATTATTCAACGGCGACGATTGCAAAATATACGCAGAACGCCATACTCAAACATCAACAAGAGATAATATAAGGAGGTGATCAATGATATTTATTGCGAGTTCCGGGGGTCAGCTCTCGTAGTTGGTCCAACAACGAGCAAAAGAGGGTCGGTTTTGACGGGAGTCATCTACCGGCCCTTTTTGTTGTTTTACCCGAAGTTCAAACTGCAGCACAGCCCGCTTATTTCTCCAAAACTCATTTGAGCGTGCGAAATACTTTTTTGAGTACATCACCCATCCTTTCCAGATCATTTGACGTACATGTCAACGGAGGCGCGAACTGTAACGTGTCCCCTCCCCAGCGCACATATAGCCCCTCGGCAAAACAACGCACACCCAACTCATAAGGCCTCACCAGCGGATCAGCATCGCGTGGCGCAATCTGCAGTGCGCCAGCCATACCCACATTGCGTATATCAGTGATATACGGCAGTCCTTTCAACTGATGAAGGGTTTCTTCCAACAATGGCGCCATACGCTGCGCTCTACCGACCATGTCGTCTTGCTCAAAAATATCCAAAGCCGCAAGCGCCGCCGCACAAGCAACAGGATGACCGGAATAGGTATAGCCGTGCGGCATGCCGATCATATGGTCGGGCTGTTGTTCATCAACAAATGCGTCGTAAATTTCATCGTTTGTCAGAACTGCGCCCATCGGAATAACCCCATTGGTGAGCGCCTTAGCCAAATTCATCATATCCGGTATGACGCCAAACGTGTCTGCACCAAAAGCCCCACCGGTGCGCGCAAAACCCGTGATCACCTCATCAAAAATCAGCAAAATATCGTGTTTGTCACACAGCGCCCGCAACCGCGCCAGATAGGCTGATGGCGGCACAATAACACCTGCCGAGCCTGACATCGGTTCCACAATCACAGCAGCGATATTTGAGGCATCATGCAGCATTACCAGCTGCTCGAGATGGTCGGCCAATTCTTCACCACCTTGCGGCTGCCCTCGAGTGAATGCATCTTCAACACGCAACGTATGGGGCAGGTGATCGGCATCAGCAAGGTGGCCGAACAATCTTCTGTTTGCACCAATGCCACCCAGACTGGTACCCGCAAAGTTGACACCATGGTAGCCCTTGATACGGCCAATATAGCGCGTTTTGCTGGGCTGCCCACGCATACGCCAGTAAGCCCGAGCTAGTTTTAACGACGTATCCGCACTCTCAGAGCCCGAATTGGTGAAAAACACGTGGTTTAAAGAGGCAGGCGCAATTTGCGTCAAACGATCAGCGAGTTTAAATACGCTTGGGTGACCATATTGAAACGCCGGGCTATAATCTAGAACCTGTAGCTGACGGTTAACGGCCTCGGCGATCTCCGCACGATTATGCCCAAATCCACAGCACCAAAGCCCTGATAATCCGTCAAAAATCTGTCGGTCGTCATCACTGATAAAATAACAACCTCGCGCACCCTTTATCATTCGCGGATCGCGATTAAAGCCATTACGCGCGGTATAGGGCATCCAATATGCTGAAGAATTTGCCCATCCCGATGCACCTGTTTCGTGAAAAAGTTCCGCCACGCTAACGTATCCCACTTGCCGTCAAAACCGCTAGTCTTACACTTGGCCTGCGCACGCGCCAGTAGGGAATGACAGAATTTAACCCAGAAGCACAAGTATCGACGCCACAGATGAGAATTCACATTGCTATGATCACCCAAAAGCCTAAACTTGACTCATCGTCAGACGGTTGATAGATCATGAAACAAGGCTCCAGAACCATACTTCTCGTCGAAGATCATCGAGACCTCGCGGAGACCGTAGGTTTATTCTTAGAATCCCAAGGCTACACCGTGGATTACGCCGCCGACGGCATCAGCGCGATACAATTTGCCACAGAAGAAGACTTTGACGTCATTGTCTTGGACATCAACTTACCTGGCGCCGACGGTCTGGAAGTGTGCAGGCATCTGCGCAAGGAAGCCCGTAAAAGCACACCGATCATCATGCTCACCGCCAGAGATCAACTCAGCGACAAGATTCAGGGCTTTGAGGTCGGCGCCGACGATTATCTGGTGAAGCCGTTTGAGTTACCGGAATTGGCGGTGCGTATTGAGGCTCTCATTCGCAGAGATAAAGGAGACGTATCAGAAACCATTTTTACAGTGGGGGACCTCCAACTGGACACCGAACGGGAGATCGCCATTCGTGCTGGCAAACGGCTTAGCCTCTCCCCACGTTCGTTTGAAATTCTGCGGGTTTTGATGCGCAAATCACCCGCGGTAGTCTCGCGAAGAGAACTCGAAAAGGAAATCTGGGGGGACGAGGTGCCCGATTCTGATGCTTTGCGCAGTCACGTTTACAATCTCAGGCGCATTGTGGACAAACCGTTCGATCGTCCGCTCATTGCTACTTTACCGGGGCGTGGTTTCTGCATGGTAGACGACGAACCAGGCGATTAGGGCGCGTCAAACCAAACCTTGAATTCGGTTCCGACCTGCTCTTGACTACTCACCTCAACTGTCCAGCCCAGCTGCTGAACCAGACGTCGCACCAACGCTAGCCCCAAACCCTGGCCATGACCAGACGACTTGGCCGCCTCGCTACGATAAAAAGCCGTGAATATCTTGTCCATCTCATCATCACTCATACCGATACCGGTATCCCTGACCGCAACAAACTCACGCTCGACACAGATTGTCACCGTACCGTTTTGGGTGTAGGTCAGCGCATTGCGGATAAGGTTACTCATAATGATTCCCAGCACTCGCGGCTTGGCAGCGCAGTGCGCATCCGCACCCTCAATCCAATCAATGCGATTGCCCTGAAGCTCCGCAAATTCTTGCAGCAATTCCACTTCCTCAGCGATGACCTGATTGACATTGGTACTGTTATCGCTCGCATAAACGTCTTCCTCACGCGCTAAAAGCAAAAGCGTCTCTAGCAACGTTTCCATGTCTTTGACCACCCGACGCATGCGCGCATGCACTTTGACGTCCTGAATCGGGCGATCGGTCCGATTTTCAAGGATATCCAGCGACCCCTTCATGACCGCAATAGGCGTTCGCAATTCGTGGCCAGCATCCCGGGTAAACGTTCGTTCCCGCTCAATAAACTGTTCCAATCGAGATCCAAAGGTTTGCAGCGCCTCGACCATTAGCCCGGTCTCGCGATCCACCCCCTCTGGCGTAACAGGCACCACCAGTGGCTGATTTGACCTGAAGTCAAAATCTTCCAACGTTTGCGCTAAATTCAACAGCGGAGAAATTGCCTGATGCGACAAGCGATAGGACACAAAAAACAAGCCATAGACCACCAGCAGCACCGTGGCCAGCGGCGCTAGGCCAAAGTAGAACACCAGATCTGCAATCCGCGTTTCCGCCAATACAAGGTAGAGTGTTTTGTCATCGCGGCGGCTAACAAATACCAGCGGTGCGCCCTGCGCTTGCTCCGCACGGCCAAAACCATCGCGCAGACTACGCAATTTCACTGGGACAGCCGACAAATCTTCCCCCACCGACAAATAACCCACCATATTTGCCACATCAGGCAGCTGGTGCTCTGGGTTGTTCGCTAATTTATCCCAAAAATAAACCGATTCCTTTACCAACGCCTCTCGGGATAATACGTTCACCACAATTAAGTAGGTCATCGACAATCCAATCAACGCAGCAATACTGATAAATGACACTTGCAGCACGTAAACGCGCACTAACTTCGCACGCAATCCACCCTTGCGCTTCAATCGGCCATTGGGAAGGTCATCCACCGGTAATGGTGAGCCGGCCAAGTCAGTCTGTACTCAGATGCGAATCGGGCATTTCTATCGTCCACCTCTGCCGGTTAATGCCACAAGCGTACCACCTGAAGCGCAAAGAGAAAAAGCTACGATGCCGTCTCACCCCCATCATTGCTGATCATCCACAAAGAGAATTTGGACAACGCATAAAAGGTTAGGAACCACACGATTGAGATGAGTGGCGTGGCGGACAAGTCAGCTACCACCACCGCACCAAAGCGCTCTCCGGCCAAATAAGTCACCGGTGCAGCGATCCCTACCACCAAAGAACCTACCAGCGTGTGATCGCGGAACAGCGCCATTGAATGATTTACAGTTAGACCCAACCCCACCCAAAGAATCGCAATCCAATAGGGAGCAAACGTGTTGTGGGGATAATCAAGAATGCCCAATACAACCCATATATTGTCGATAATCAACCCAGCGGCCAATGCCAATAGCGCAATGATCGCATCCGCTGACCTTGTTGGGCTATACCAGGTCAATATGCTGATTGGCACCAGAGAGGCCAGCGCAAGCCACACCATACCGTGTCCGCCCCCGCCCACAACACAACTGAACCACAATGCTTGGAAACTTACGAAATTGAGAACCAATGATCGAGACATAGCGTTTTCTTAAGTGCTTTTATGATGCTATTTGAACCCGCAGGATCATCGCGACATCGCGCGAGACTCCTGCTTATCACCCCCGTGATTTAACCAACTTGCCATGCCTTGCGTGAACTCGACGTCAACAATACCCACCAGCCATTATTAGGCTAACTGCCAACTGCTCTCGTCTGAGGTAAGATCTTTCGCATCCACCGTCCGGCCTCGCGCAAATGATCCGCAAAAACAACCCACAAGAATTACGCCTCAGCCCGACCGAAACTGATCAGTGGCAGAAAAACGGCTACTTTATTCGCCATGATCAGTTTGCTGCGCAGGAGATCGCAGAGTTTCAAAGGGCTGCCAAGCAAGCAACAATTCATGCTCAGCAAGCAAAAAGCGGCGGCAAGACCTACTTTCTGGATCACAAACGTTTTGTTGACACTCAAAGCGCGACGCTACAGTACGAGCACTACGCTGATGCGCAGGAGCTAAGGGTGCTCGAACCAGTCCATCATTTTCAGCAGACTCTGGAGGCCTTAGTTGACGACCCTCGACTGGTATCTCCCATGCAGGGACTCATCGGTCAACAGAAATTGGCATTGTGGACCACCAAACTTAATCTTAAACCAGCTGGCGGCTCTGGATTTGGTTGGCATCAGGACTCTCCCTATTGGATGCACAATTGTGAACACGTGGATCGCCTGCCAAATGTGATGATCACACTAGACCCACAGCATGAAACCAATGGTTGTCTTCGCATCATCAGCGGCAGCCACAAACGGGGCATTCTGCCGGGCACTAACGACGGGACCTCCCTTGGCGGTTTTTTTACAAATCCAGCAAATTTCGATCTAGACGAACAACGAGCTATGGTGGTTGACAGCGGTGCCTGTATATTTTTTAGTCCTCACGCTGTGCACGGTTCGGACGCCAATCCAAGCGCTCAATCGCGCCGCGCCCTGATCTTCACCTATCAGCCAGGCAATCATCCCATGCTCAAAAACGGTCAAATCCGCAACGTGAATTGACCGTCGCGTAACGGCTGTTGCGACTATGAAAACTGACTTTGCGCCCTCGCACAGCACTATCAACCAGCGGCCCAAATAGGCGTTTCTAGGGCAGATCCGAAGGCGTAGGCGTGCGCTGTGCATACTTGGCCCAATTAGCCAGCAATTCGTCAATCACCACCGAACCAACAAGATAAAGCGATTCAAGCGATGCTTCCATGCCCGCGTACCCTTCGTTCTCTTTCAACAGATTTTCTGCCGCACTCAACATCGGCGGCTGCATCGTATAATTGCTTCCGCCGCGCAGCACCATAAAACGTGTCTTATCCACCCGACCGGCAGCATCTAGATATTCAATCGATTGATAGGTGCCTGTTTCCTCCATTGCAGAAGTCACAAAATCTGTCTCCCCATCCGACCAATACTGTACCCAGCGATTCGCCCACTGGTTCATTAATTCACCATGCCAAAAGGTCGTCGCTGCAATATGCCCACCTGTTAATACAAACGGCGGTTTTTGAGCATTCGGATGCTCGCTATAGACCGCACGCCGCTCCGCCAACCCTGGCGGATCCGGCAACAAAACGTCTTTTGTAAGGCCATAGGCCCAATCACGCAGGGCCATATTGATTTGAAAAACTTCCCCATTCGGCGTCGGTTTATCAGGATCAAAAGGGCGCTTCGTACGGCGCGCAAAATATCCGAAAGGCCAATCTTGCGGAATTTCACGCACATCAATTTCATGTCCTAAGTCGCCATCCACCAAATACCCGGACCAAGCGACAGACCCGATGGAGGCATCTTCCGGATCAATACCGGCGATACCCGCCACCAGCCAATACGCTTGCGAGAGATCAAAGCGCGGGTCCAAACCCAGCGCCATTGTCGAAGCCGCCGCTTTAGCCGTTCCGATACCGGTGACAAGCCCTAGAACCTCGGTGGTAGGGTTATAGAATAAGTCGTGGTGTCCTTGCGGAAATGCAAAGCGCTGATCGAGGTCGCGACGCTCTTTCCAGAATTGGAATTCCCCGGGAGCATCACCTTCGTCAGCTCCTTTTTCAAACATGGTCACCACAACCACTTTTACCGGCAACGGCTCTTTTTGCTCCCCCGGGGTCGCGACGCAACCCGCCAACACAACCAACACAACCCCTATCAAGTTTTTCAATTGATTAATTCTCCATTTCGTTTTGCATCACCGGGCATAGGTTGTAGGTACGACAAATAAGACCCAGCTTAGGCGCAGGCGGCTTTGTCCAAACAAATCCGTCACGTGTTTGGACCTGCCTGACAAATTTTTCAATTCGCCGATCAAAACGCGCAAGCAACTTAGTTTTGGTTGTCTCATCAAGAAAACTGTACTCAAGTGCATTTCGACTGAGTGTCACGATTTCATCCCAACTCAAGGAGAACTCAGTCACCGCAACAAAAAACTCGTCCGTCATCGTGGAATCCCACATGCCCCGATCGTCTGTCGCCAGCGCTATCGGCACCCCTAAACGCAGATATTCAGGAAACGGATGGCGGCTAAAATCGTCAACATATTCGAGCAACAAATTAGAGATAAGACTAATCTCAATCAAATAGGGACCGTAGCGCATCAATCTGAGCGTATCCGGATCTGTGATCAGGTTGAACCCGTGTCCTATCCTTTCTGCGCCCAGCAAGAGGGTGTCGCGGATATGATGGTTAGGCTCATCCACCTCCCCCGCATGAATCGACAAGCGGACGCCACCCTGAGTTTGACGCAGCATACGCAGTGTTGATAAAAATCTTAGGGGGTAGCCTTTGTCATTGTCCTCGCGACCGACCATATTGACCGCCACGATGACCGAATGTTTACTGGCAAACGCGTACAGCACCTTCAAGGTCTCTTCAGCATCAGGCAGGAACCTCAACAATGATACCTGCATGCGAACTTCAACTCCGGTCGCCTTTGCATCTGCCTGGGCGAGCCGATCGGTGTATATTTCAAGCACCCGATCAAGACTCAGCGCTTCACCAGAGGCCGTGACAAAACCAAATATCGGCACCTGAGGTTCTATATAGATCAATCCCTCATCACCAAAAGCGCGCATGTTCGCCACCAAGACCTCAGCCATGAGATACGGATTACGCAACAAGTCTCCCAGTCGGTTCCAGTGATTTTCGAAAAACTCATCTCGACCTTCGTGCGCTTTGTCCAACACAATGCTGCTCAACCAGCGGGCTGTTTGCGCCTCGGACAGCGTTGCCAGATCCACATACTCAGTTTTCTCGCAATCGCTAAGCTGGGCATAAGTCAAATGGTCAACCGTATGCTGAAGCAACAGATAAGGCACTGGCCGCGCTTCTTCGGCGGCACCGGCACAATTATTGATGTGCTGCTTTGCGTAATAAACATAGCCGTTGTCCGACTGCGCTAACGCCAGTTCGTAGTACCACCGCGACAACACCGAACCGCTTAAATGCAGATGCAGGTCGCCCCCTTTGGGCATGGCATAGAGAAACTGATAAAGTTCAGCGGGGGTCGCGGAGGCTTTATATCGTTCAAACCAGTGGTCAGCCGCCATCGAAGGGTGCATGAAGAACAACAGCAACCATGACAGTTTGCGCCACCGAACAGGCCTGCATGTCAAACGCATACTCAGGCCAAGCCACAAAACCAGATTTCGCAATATCATTTCGACCTAACCTCCCGACTACTGAGCCACCGGACTGGTATCCGGAGCCGGCGGTTTGTAGCGGTAGTCTTGCCAGTTTTCAAGCAGTTGATCAACCACCACCTTGCCCACCTGATAGGCCGCTTCAAGCGCGGGAACGCCGTTGCCGGCATACTCAGCAGTGGCGCTCCAAGCCGCTGACTGACCGCGCGGAGGTAGGGTAAAGTTACTCACGGTGCGCAGCACCATTACCCGGTTCATATCGGCTTGGCCAACGCCATCCAACCTTTTAATCGACGTCAATGTACCACTGTCTTCCATATTGCTTGTGACAAAATTCGCGGCTTCGCCCGCATACAAAGCGACCCAGTCATTGGCCCATCCATTGAGCAACGTACCGTGCCAATACGTACTAGCCGACAGCGTGTCGCCCATCATCACCATGGGCGGCGCCTGCGCTGCGGCATAACCGATATAAGGCGCACGCGCCCGTTGCAACGGTAAAGAATCTTCAATCTTCAGTAACCGTGTTTGCTGATAAGCCCACTGAGCTAATTCCGAATTCAACGGGATATGTATGTTGTCCAGCGTCCAGCCCGTCTCTAAATCTTCAGGCGTTTGCGCCGGATATTCGCCCCCCAATGGAACCATTCCATACGGCCAATGTGAGGGAATTTCGCGTCCGTCAATTTCATACAGCAGATCTCCGTCAACAACGTTTTGCGCCCAGACCGCACTGCCCAGCGTTGTGTCCTGCGGATCACCCCCAGCGATACCAGAAATCAACCAATAACTCGAGGAAAGATCAAAACGGGGGTCAAGACCCAGTGCCATCACGGTGGCTGCAGCGTTCGCCACCCCGCCACCGATACAGACCCCAAGAACGCCTGACGCGTGGTATCGCAGCGGAAAAGGCGCCAGAGGAAAATCAAACTGCTGATCCAACGGCACACGCTCGACCCAAAACTGGAACTCACCGGGCCGGTCACCTATTACTTCGCCGTGTTCAAACATCGACAATACAACAACCTTGACGGGGATCGGCTCAGTAGCCCAACTCGGCTGGGCCAACAGCAAACAAACCAACAAACTCATACCCAAAACTAATCGGCTCATCACACTTCCCATACAGCGATTCGCAACATGATGCCACGAGCGTTCACCGCTCTAAAGCCATCAGCCCAAACTTTCAACCCTACCCCCTGTCAGCCACACCGCCATGCGCGCCAAACCCTGCAGGGCAAGCATCGCCGCATATCCACGACGAACCAAGTCGCCAAAGCTGACATGTTTACACCGATTTTTTATACGCTCAGCATAGTCGCATGGGCAAGATCGCGCTAAGGTGGCGGTACCCGCAGCACAATAGACTGACCTTAAGCGCATGAAATCAATAGAGCATTTTTTCCAGCTTTCTGCACATAACAGCAACCTAAAAACGGAGGTTGTCGCCGGTTGTACAACATTTTTAACACTGGCCTACATCATCGCAGTCAATCCCAGCATATTGTCGCAAGCCGGCATGGATTTCGGCGCTGTCTTTGTCGCGACCTGCCTCGCCGGTGCTACCGGGTCAATCCTAATGGGGCTGTTGGGCAATTATCCCATAGCCCAAGCCCCGGGCATGGGTCAAAACGCTTTCTTTGCGTTCACCATTGTACTGAGCATGGGCCATACATGGCAGGCGGCGCTGGGAGCGGTGTTTTTGTCTGGCGTGCTATTTGTCATCTTGAGCGCGCTACCGGTGCGAGAGTGGTTAATCAATGCCATACCTAAAAACCTCAAGCTGGGCATTTCCGCGGGCATAGGCCTGTTTATAGGCTTCATTGCCTTGACCAATGCCGGCATTGTGGTGGACAACCCCGCAACGTTAGTCAGTCTCGGCGATCTGACGCAGTTTGGGCCCATCTTGTGCATCGTGGGGTTTGTAATTATTGCTGCATTAACCGCCCGCAACATCAACGGCGCAGTCATTATCGGGATGCTGGCCGCCACAGCCGTGGGCTGGGTGACCGGCCATGCCGAATTCAAAGGATTCACCGCTCTGCCACCATCACCGGCACCAGTCATGTTTCAACTGGATCTCGCAGCGGCATTCGACGTCAGTATGGTTACCGTTATTTTGACCCTGTTAATGGTGGATATTTTTGATACTGCGGGCACCATGGTCGGGGTTGCCACACGAGGTAACCTACTGGACAAACAAGGTCGTTTACCGCGGCTGGGCAAAGCGCTCCTGTCCGATTCCAGCGCCACGGTTTTGGGTGCGTTGGTCGGGACCTCCTCCACAACCAGTTATATTGAGAGCGCCGCAGGTGTAGAAGCTGGAGGCCGCACAGGCCTGACCGCCATAGTTGTCGGCATCCTCTTTCTGCTATGTCTATTCCTTTCACCCCTGGCCCAAAGCATACCCGCCTACGCCACGGCCTCCGCGTTGTTATTTGTCGCATGCCTAATGGCACGCGGCCTAGCCGATTTGGACTGGGATGATCTGACAGAAGCCGCGCCCGCCGTCGTCACAGCGCTGGCGATGCCGCTGTCTTTTTCGATTGCCGATGGCATCGGATTTGGTTTTATCACTTATGCCGCCATCAAAATTTTAAGTGGCCGGCAAAAAACATGTCCGATAGCGGTTTACGTCATCGCCGCAGTCTTCACACTTAAATTTGCTTTTTTATAATTCAGACCAAATCCATGCCGTCTGCGTCAATCTAACAACGCGGGCGCAGACGAGGCATAACGATCAAAACCCAGACAAATCAACGCAATGAGGCCGGCCATGAAAAGCAACGCAACAACCGTGGCTTTGCGCGGCGGATAACGGTGCTCTGCCAAGCGCCAGAGGCCACCGCTGATGGTATGAATAGCCGCAGCGACGACCAAGGCAACGCCTAATCCTGACACATTCCACCATAGCCAGGACACACTCGGTGCCCAAATTGCAATCAAACCGTTAGCCCCGACGCCTGCAAGGAAGCCCGCAACAGCCGCCCGCTCAGAGATCCGATCCAGAAGCAGGGCCATTGAAAAAAGCGCCAATAACGGACCGTTGACCATCGACCCCACTTTATTAATCGCCTCAAGAATTGTCGGCGCTATTGCCTCTACCTGAAACGAAAACAGCACCGCAAAAAGGCCCCAGCATAGGGTCACAAGACGCGAACAAGGTAACTGCGCAGCTTGCGAGGGGGATGCTAGCGGCTTGACAAAATCTTCCATGGTCGCCGCGGAAAGACTATTGAGCGCCGTGTCTATCGAGGACATCGCCGCGGCAATCAAGCCCACCATCACCAGTCCCACAAAACCAGGCGCGAAATAATTCAGTACATATGCGGGGAAAACCATGTTGAAGTTCACCTCACCCGCCGAGTTCAGCGGTAATCGCGCGATAAACTCAGGCTGCGCGCTGGCAAAGGCGGCTAAACCTAGACCCAGCAAGCAGTAGCAAAACACCAGCGGAAACCGCAGCAATCCATTTAACAAAAGAATTCGCTGCGCACCCGCATCATTATCAGCTGCCAATACACGCTGCGCTTGACTTTGGTCACAGCCATAGTAGGCCATATATAAAAATAACCCGCCTATCAACATTGGCCAAAACCCATAGTCGTTACCCGTCAGCCCCCAGTCATCGACCAAAGTATCGGTTCTGTTGTCAAAAAAAGCCTGCCAGCCAGTGACATCCGCCAGTAGAAACAAACTGACCAATACGGTGACAACCAACAGCACCAACTGGATGAGGTCACTGATGACCACTGCTCGCAAGCCTCCGAGAATGTCGTAGGTGACCGTCACACCCATTAACAAAACCACTGCCCAGCCGTAGCTAATTTCTAGTACTGAGGTGAGTACCAAGGCAACCCCATAAACAGTAACCCCAGTCGCAACGCCACGAAAGACCAAAAATGTCGCGCTTGCCAGCCGCCGACTGGCTACCCCCAAGCGCTGCTCCAGAATTTCATAAATCGATGTCACGCCAGCTTGACGCGCCGGCACCATCAGCACGATCAGCGCCGCCATGGCCAAGGGCACAGCTAATTCGTATTGCAGCCAGAGTAACCCACCCCCCAAGGTAAAGCCGACAAAAGCAGGGGCTCCCAGAAGACTGTTCGTCGAACATTGTGTTGCGATCGTAGAAGCAGCAAGCGCACCGTTGCTCAGTTTATTGCCCGCCAGAAAATAGTCTTTTGCGCTGACTTGCCGGCGCCCGAGAAAAACGGCGAGTGCAAAAAGCCCGGCAAGATAAGCCACCATTACAATCCAATCAATTAACGCCATATATCACCCATTCTCTTCACTTAACGCTCAACGTCGCCGCTTTTTTTGCCTACAATATTCGGGTCATCCGAAACCCCTATCACACAGGACTCTGGCCCATCCTTTGAAGACACCGTTACCCGAGAGCGAACAGCCCCAGACCGAGACCGAGTACACTTTATTGGGATACCTTTCCCAACTTTACGGCGGCGGCAACGCACCCCGGCTTGCGAAATTATTGCTGCGGAAAGTCGAACGACAACGCATCCATGCACTTGCGCAATCACAACCCGCTCAGCCCCTGACTGAAAATGACATTTTGTTAATCACCTACGCCGACACCCTAATTCAGGACAACATCAAACCCCTGCAGGTGCTGAAAAAATTTGCAGAGCGCTTTCTGCAACCTCATTTCAGCGGCATCCATATCCTGCCCTTCTTTCCATTTTCGTCCGATGACGGTTTTGCCGTCGTGGATTACACCGCAGTCCGTGCTGACCTTGGTAACTGGCGCGACATCAACATACTTGGTGAAAAATTTGATCTCATGTTTGATCTCGTGATCAACCATTGTTCGCGGGAACACATTTGGTTCACGGATTTCATTACCGGGCGCTTGCCGGGCCGCGACTATTTTATTGCCCTGCCCGCCGACACCGATACTCGCGCGGTCGTGCGCCCGCGCAATACACCCCTGCTCAATGCCGTCGAAACCTACGAAGGTACCCGCCATGTCTGGGCTACCTTTAGCGATGATCAAATAGACCTGAACTTTGCGAATCCCGATGTGCTGTGCCGTTTCGTTGAGATCTTGTTCAACTATGTCGATCAAGGCGCAAAATTGATTCGCTTGGACGCCATTGCGTTTTTGTGGAAGCAGGTGGGGTCGAATTGCATGAGCTTGCTGGAAACTCATCTGGTTGTGAAAATTTTGCGATTGCTGCTGGAATATAGCGGTGCCAATGTACGCTTGTTGACCGAAACGAACGTACCACACGCTGAAAATGTCAGCTACTTTGGGCAGCACGACGAAGCGCACATGGTTTATCAGTTCAGTCTCGCGCCGCTGTTGGTGATGAGCTATCTGTTCAACGACGGACGCCACCTGCATAGTTGGGCAGCCGCTTTGGAGCCTGCGCCGCAAGGGTGCGCCTACCTCAATTTCATTGCCAGTCACGATGGCATTGGCTTGCGTCCTTTGGAGGGATTGGTTCCCGAACCCCAGATCAAGAAACTGATCGACATCACTCACGACAGAGGCGGATTCGTCAGTTTGCGCACCGGCGATGACGGCAAACAAACCCCCTATGAACTGAATATCGCGCTGTTTTCCGCCTTCGGTGGCAAAGCTGAAAACATCCCGGCCTACGTTGGCGCCCATCAACTGCTGCTGGGATTTCAAGGTGTACCCGCTCTCTACTTGCGCGCGCTGCTGGGCGCACAAAACGATCGCAATGCTGTAGAGGAAACCGGTCGAACAAGATCCGTCAACCGGGGCCATTTGAAATATCAACCATTGGTAGAGCAACTGGATACCTCCGACAATGTCCAAAGCCAAATTTACAAGGCGCTGACCCACAGCTTGAGGCTGCGCAAACAACAACCGGCTTTCAGCCCCGAAGCCAGACAAACGGTTTTAGGCGACCATCCCCAAAGCTTTGCTTTGTTGCGTGAATGTCGTGAACAACAAATCTTAGTGCTCGCTTCGTTTTCACCGTCGCCACAAAGAATCAATATCAGCGCACTGCTTGGGCACCCCCTGCAGGCTGACATTAAAGACCTCATCACTGAGGCCTCCTACAACACCACCATGCCCGCCGAACTGGCCCCCTTTCAAACGATTTGGTTCGAACTGAAAACGTTTAGCTAACAACAGATTTCAACAGGATATCGCATCCGGATGATGTTCCTGCTCGTCTTGAGAGACTGCCGCCTGCAAATCATTAAATACACAAGGGTAGACACTGGTAACCCGATTCCATGACGGGATATAGGGCGTATCTTCACCGCTGTTAAGAAACGATTCACCCGCTTTGAGCAAGTTACTGGCAAACATTTCAACCGCTCGTTCTTCCGCATCTCGATCCAGATGCAGGCCGTTGATTTCCGCGTCACTGGCGTAAGATTCGATCAGGTCTAACGCCACTCGCAGGTAAGAGGCTTTGATGGTTCGGACGGTACCCATGTCAAAAACGGTGCCGAACGTGGCCATTTTACGAAACATAGATTTGGAGATATCCATACTCATACGGGACAAACCGCTGCTCACATCTTGTTCTGACAGTGGCTGATGCTTGTGATCATAACGGTCCGCCACCTCCACCTGACACAATCTATTTGTGGAATAATTGCGAAAGACCTCCGAGAGAACGCCAATCTCCAGGCCCCAATCCGAGGGAATACGCAAATCTTTGAGCACATCTATCTGCATAGAAAACTCACCCGCCAGCGGGTAACGATAGCTGTCTAGGTAGTCAAGGTAGGCGTGCTGGCCAGTGACTTTTTTCATCGTTCGAATTAGCGGAGAAACCAGCAACCTGCTGACCCGCCCGTTTAACTTTCCTTGCGCAACGCGGGCGTAAAATCCCTTACAAAATTCATAATTAAATCGAGGGTGGGCCACGGGGTAGAGCAAACGCGCTAACAAACCCCGATCATAGGTCGTGATATCGCAGTCATGTAGGGCCACCGCTTTAGCCTCACCAACAGCCTGAACATAACCAAAGCAGTACCAAACATTACACCCTTTGCCCAACTCCCCTGGCGCCAGCCCCAAACCACGCAATTTGTCCTGAATCTGCCCAAGACGGGGGCCATCATTCCAAAGTACGGTATGGCGCTGCGGCAAAACGCTGAAATAGTGCAATGCTTCAATGTACTGACTCTTATTGGCGCGATCCAAACCGATCACGATATGCGACAGATACCGCGCTTTTGACAACTCAGCCAAGATGTTTTTCAACGCTGGCTGCGCCAGTTCGGAATAAAGACAGGGCAATACCAAGGTCATAGGTCGATCTCGCGCAAACAGTGCCAGCTGCGCCTCGAGATCTTCTATTGGGCGATCCGCAAGGTTATGCAGAGTTGTGATGATGCCGTTTTGGAAAAAATCGCTCATACGCCTTTCTCAACTGATACCGCCTGTGCACCACAAGCAGCAATTTGCGGATTCAGCTCTAGCGTGTGAAGCAATTGATTGACTGCCTCCAACCAGGCCAATGCGCCTGCCGAGCGTGCATAAACCACAGATTGCTGCGTAATCGACAGAAATTGGCCGTCCGGTTTTGGAAATAAAACAGCCCCTCGGGCCACTTGCAGCAGGGGTAGGTCGTTTTCGCTGTCGCCACACGCCAAGATCACAGGCGTATTACCCCACATACGACACAATCGGCGATGTACCCGAAGGGCCGTCTGCCCTTTGTTGATGGGTTCCATGACATGCCAAAAACGCCCGCCGCGCACCAGCGTCAGCCCCCTATGCTCCAATTGTGCCCGCAGGTCATTCAACTGTGCGGGCGCTCCCGCCCACGACAGGGGTACCGAAGCGGTACGTTGTTTGGCCAGGGATGCCGCGTGACGGTCCAAGCCCGTCGCCTGCGAAATTTCGCAGGGTGTCATATCGTCGAATGAGCGAAAATCGAATCCAAATTCAATCCGCAGCTGCGCAAGGATATTACATAGCTGTGCATAGTTTTTGCCTGTCTTGAAATCAGGATCGACATCATCTTCTTCACTCAACGCGCCTTCCGGCCAAACAACACCCGCACCATTTTCAATAATCATCGGCGGCTTAAAGGTCAAACTATCTTGCCAATGAATCAATTCAGCTGCAGTCTTACTCGTTGCTGGAATGCTATAGATGCCGCGGGTGCGCAACGCGTTGAGCATGTAGGCAGCACTTTCATAGTCGTACCGCTGATCCAATAACGTGCCATCCAAATCCGTAAAAATCACCACTTCGGGAGATAAACAACCTGAGTTCATTTAAACAGCTCCGCTTAAACCTTGACTGTCACTTGCCGCATGTAGCCGGCTTTGCAACATTTCGTGAACGCACTGCGTCGCACCATTTCTGTGTAATGCATTTGCGGTCAGCATTTATGATGCAAAAAGTCTGCCAAGATTAACCACCCGATCGCTAACGCTGACGATCATGGGGCGCTCTGATTTAGTGCATGAGGAACTGGGACACTTCGGCGCGCACTTTTTCAGTGCGGATATAACTGGCGCTCGCGGTGATGCGGCAACTCCAGCTAATTTGAGTCTTTAGTGATCGCCATCGCGCGGACCACTAAATCTGCAACTGTAGGCTTGCACTTGACCACTTCCTCAGGGGGCAAGCCTTCAAGTTCATGCGGAAAAATCAGCCACTGGTTGGTTTCATGGACGTAATAATCCGGCACGAGCGCAGTGACATTTTTTTCAGGTTTAAACCATACCGTCGCAATCCTAATATCCTTCGGCAGATTTCTGCGCGTTAACCGTCGCAGTTCAGCTATGATCGCTTCTATACTACGACCCCGGTCAAAAACATCGTCAACAATCAATACTGAATTATCGTAATTCAAGTTTTCGACCAAATACCCCAAGTTGTGCACCTGGACTTGATTCTGCGTAACGTCAATGCCGTCATAATAAGACGTGCGAATAGCAATATGATCTGTCGCAATACCCACGTATTTCATGAGCTCCTGCACCGCAATGCCTACCGGCGTGCCCCCCCGCCAAACCGCAACGATAAAATCCGGGCGAAAGCCACTCTCGATCACTTTCAGGCCTAAGCTGAAAGAATCATGCAATAGTTCTTCAGATTGGATATAAAACTTTTCGCTGTGTTGTGGGTTTTTTAGATCGGTCATGGCGTTTTATTTACGGCCGGCAGAACGGAGCCACGAGTATAGACGCAAGCTTCGGGCAACCCCAGCAAAGTGTTATTTTTAGTTGCGTTGTTGTCTATGCCGCTAAAAGCTGGCATTGGTCTGGCGGCGAACCAATCAGCTATACTTTTTCCGCTATTTACGCCACTGACGCAACGCACGCGATTCCTTTATGCCATTATTACCCATGCGATTGACTAAACCATCAAACCACAGGAGAACCCAATGCGACTGATCAGTTTGGCTCTACTTTGCCTATTGCTTTCTGCATGCGGAAACCAAACAACTACTACCAGCGCAACCGATACCGCGACATCCGGGGAAGCGAGTGTAGCCACCGTTGATAAACTTGGCGCTGTGTTGGCTGCACAACCGGCGCAAGCGCAGGCTCGCTATGCCTATCGCAACCCAAAGCAAACACTCGAATTTTTCGGCATCAAACCCGGCATGACCGTGGTAGAGGTTTTGCCGGGCGCAGGCTGGTATACCAAAATACTCTTGCCTTATCTGGGCGATACAGGGCACGTTCTGGGTTTAAACTATGCAACCAGCTTGTGGCCAAATTTCTCTTTCGCCAATGATGAGTACCTGGCCCGAATGGCCACTTGGACTGATACCTGGCCTGCTGGAGCGCAAGCATGGCGGGACGCAGATTCGGCGACGGTCAGCGCCGCTGTATTTGGAGCAATCCCAGCCGATCAAAGGGGCAGCGCCGATGCAGTGTTATTTTTCCGCGCATTGCACAACATGGCTCGTTTCGACAGTGAGCCATTTTTAAAAAATGCCATACAAGACGCCTACGAGCTACTCAAGCCCGGCGGTATCGCTGGAATTGTCCAACACGAAGCGCGGGCCGACACGTCGGATGCGTGGGCTGATGGCAGCGCGGGCTACTTGAAAAGAGATTTTGTTATTTCACAAATGGAAGCCGCAGGCTTCACATTTTTAGGTGCCTCCGACGTCAACCAGAACCTCGCCGATCAACCAACGTCTGACGAGGTAGTTTGGCGCTTACCTCCGAGCCTCAGTGGTGCAAAAGACAACCCAGAACAAAAAGCAGCCATGCTTGCCGTAGGTGAATCCAATCGTATGACTTTAAAATTCGCAAAACCTGCACAATAGGGTGCTCACCGGTAGAACCTGACGCCGCGATCAGCGGATGCATACCACGCAAAGGTTAACCTATCAATTGCCTTTGCGTGGTTGGCGCTTTATCGACACGCCATTGCGCATGGACAGGAAAAAAGTCTTCTCAGTCTGTCTGGTTCTGACCATGTACGCGATTAGAGGATTTACATAGAGCTATTGTCTACGCATAGGTATAAGCTGGCCTCACTTAGGAACTCCGTTCCCGGTCCTCTCTCGAGCCTTATCTCTCGCCAGTTCATCGGCAATCACTTCTAAACATATTACCTGCTGACATGTGGTCGGCGGGACCAAACACTCGCACGAATTGATTCACGTACCGAATTGCGTGCGGCCGCAGACTCTCAACGAGTCGGAGAAATAAATTGAACATACATATAGGACCCCTCCCCTGGAGCATTGATGACAGCGGCTTAGACGACTTTTTTGCAGCCCATGGAAAGGTGGACGAAGCTCAAGCCACAGAAAACGGGTCAGCAAATTCTAGAAGATTTGATTAACTTAACTCGGCGGCTACCTCGAGGCGCCCCTCTACTGGGAGAAATCACATGACCGAAGCAGAAATCAGGGCGATGGACCAATATGGCATTAGCCAACAAACGAACACCACGTTTCATTTTGCTGGGTATCGGTACCAGCGTTTGGAAGACGCTATCAAATATGCAACGAATCATCAGCACCTTATAAACGCGGCGAATACCGACACCAAGAGTAAATCATGATCGCCCAGAGTCTTGTTCCGTGCTCTGAAATTGGACAACGACTTTTACCAGCTGGCCTTTTTGAATGGATTTATTCAGGACTCTCAGGCGAGCCCGCTGAATCAAACGCATCGCGTCGATATACGAGAGGTATTTGGGTCTTGACATTGAATCCCCATGCTGACGGAAAAAGAAGAACCCGCGTTGAGGCGATCAGAACAAAATTACACCAAAAACAATGGTGGGCGCAGAGGGCGGCATTATGACCTTTCGGCGCAAAGACACCCATCACTGGAGCACTTCTTGAACCGTAACGCGGCACACAGGGAGCAATCTGCCGTAACGATTCTGTCTTTTCTGAGAGACCTTCCCAACCTCTGCTCCCTCGCTGGTTTGGCGTGCACCCTCTCTGCCATCTATTTCTGCATCACAGGCACTTATCATGCAGCGATGATTGGCATGGTCTGGGCGGTCGCTTTCGATTGGGCAGATGGACTAATTGCCAGACAGATGCCGGGACGTACCGGCAGCGATCGTAAATTTGGCGGGCAACTTGACCTGCTGATAGACATTGTCAGCTACGGAGTCGCTCCAGCGATACTCTTGCTGAGTTATGGTCAGTTCGCTCCGATCTTTTTGGTGGGTGGATTCATCATGCTTGCAACCAGCGCTCTGCGACTCAGTTACTTCGCCACCTTTGGACTTTCAGATGAATCCAGGTATACGGGTTTGGCGTTGGATAACAATAACTTGACGATTGTTTTCGTATTTCTCTTTGAGGGTTTTTTGAACTCGGAAATGTTTTCCATCGTTCTTTATATCGTTTGTCTGTGCCTCGCCGGGTTAAATGTATCCCAGATTAAAACCAAAAAACTGTCCGGTAACCCGTTCAACGTCTATGCGCTTGTTGCGTACTGCGCTGCGATAACGGGCATCTATGGCTGGCAACTAGGGTAGAAGATTTTGAGACCAAATAGATAAGTGAGTTAACTTGAGGAACAAAAAAATGCTTGTGTATACAGTTGGAACGTTTGACCTCTTGCATGTGGGGCACGTCGCCTTGCTTGAACAATGCCGGACATTTGGAGACGAGTTAATCGTCGGCATCGCAGCCGATAGCGTCGTGAATGCCTACAAACCCAATGTGCCCGTTATACCGCTCGATCAACGGCGAGAAATGTTGGAAGCGCTGCGATGCGTGGATGCTGTTCGTCCTTACTACGAGCTTGAATATGTTTCTGCATGTAGGGAATTGAACGTTGACGTGTTTGTGATCGGGGAGGATTGGGGGTCAAATGTCCACAACCTTGATGTAGAGGCCTTTTTAAAAAACAAAGGCAAGAAGGTCGTGCAGGTCTTCTACAACACGCGCAATTCTTCAACCGCGATTAAGCAACGTGTGATGGATCAAAATTCGCTGCCTCATTTGGCAGGTAAGCGTCGTTCCGCTGAACAACAAATTAGCCAAATATGAATATACGCGTTGGTGGCCTAAGATTCCTTATTGGACACTCGGCGCCGCGCATGGCAATGGCTTGTGTGTGGGGGGGGGCGGGTGACGGTTAGACTTCGTCATGCCACGTCAGGCATTGGATTACAGCCAAGACCCCGTTTGGTTGGTTTTATTGCACTGTCGATTTAGCTGGCGCAACTGTTAATCAGCGGCTCAGCAGCTGCGCCATCGCGCTATATCAGTTAGCATTTGTTGAACGCACATCAGGCGCCCAAAGCTTGGTTGATCGTCGCAAGTCCCGGTGATCGCGCGCTCAAAGGCTATTTCTTAAAATCAACAAACCGAGCGAGAGAATGGCGTCCCCTAGGGGAGTCGAACCCCTGTTGCCGGGATGAAAACCCGGAGTCCTAGGCCTCTAGACGAAGGGGACTATGTGAGGCGGGCATTCTATGAATCTCATCTGGCAACGTCAAGCAACATCCAGCACTCAATGCACACTTATTAGTATTCAACACCGCACCAGCATTTGGTCTTAGGCCAACCATCAGCGCTAAAACTTTGCGCCCACACCCAGGTTATAAGCTACATCGCTTTTGCCGCTACCCGCAGCGGGTTTGGTTTCATGCTGAAAGTCGAGCCGAGCCAAAAGTGAAACCCGCGTATTAAGCGCATACCTAATACCCGAAGAAGACTTAAAAACTTCTCCTTGGTTGCCGCTGGCAATATGCAAAAAAGACTGGTTATGAAACAGTTCTAACTGTTTCGCCAACAAATAACGCTTGTAGTCCAAACTCCAGCGGATTGCAGGGTCGTTCGCCACATTACCCAGTGAGTCTTCTCGAACATAACTGACCCCAAGACTCGAATACAGCATCCCGAAGCTGTTATCCCAGAACCGATTACCCACACCCACACCCAAAGTAATGCGACTGTCTACTTCTCTTAAACCATCTTCAAAATAATTGGCATTAGCCGATGCATACAAACTGGAAGAAATAAACACCTTGCCATCATAAGCCAAGTCCAGTTCGTCTTTTGAGGTCTCCTTTTCCGCTTTTTCTTTCGCCACACGCAAGGTCAAACCATGTTCATAGTTTTCTTGCTTCAAGATGGTTTCCATCACGGTACTAAATTGCTGAGTATTTGTATTGCCGTTAGAAAAGTTTGCCGCTAGATCAATACGCGAATCCCAACTCGATACAAATTTTTCCAGTACCAACAGATTTTGAGAGGCCGTTCGAACCCTATCCACAGCAATGGGCCGCGCAGAGCCGGCGCTGCCAATCAATTGCTGGTCATCTTCGAATAAAAACTGACCGCGTAATTTTTCGCCAGACGCATTAACGTCAAAAATACCCTCTGTCGTCAACCGGGCGATCGCCGCCAGGTTCACTGAAACAGGTCCGGCAAATGCACTTTTGAACAACACCTTCCCGCCCGAGATGCTGTCTACCACCCCGGTCAGGCGATCCCCATTTTGCAATACTATGACGTCCGCCCAAACTCTGGGCATCATCAGCATCAACATCAAAAAAACAAATTTCAAACGTCTGACCCTCAAAATTAACCGCTTCTGAGCGCTTCCGCCCGCTGACGCAACACCTGCTGCCCAACCCAATGGCGAGCAAAATATTGCGCAGTCCTGCCGTTTCTCACACCACGAGCCAGCGCCCAGCGCAAAGCGTGCAGTCGCATGTCCTCTGCCTCCAGATCAATATTCGCACCAAATTCATGCCCAAGTTTTGACACCCAGTGCCGCACAACGTCCAGATAAACATCTTGGCGAAACGGATAAAAAGACAGCCAAACCCCAAACCGGTCAGACAGCGAAATTTTTTCTTCGACCGCCTCACTCTCATGCAGCTCCCCTTCAGCCACCTTCATATTCTGATTATCACTCATGTGTTCTGGCACTAAATGCCGTCTGTTAGAAGTGGCATAAATCAAGACATTTTTCGCCGTCTTAAATATCGATCCTTCCAGCGCACTTTTTAACGCCTTGTAAGACGGATCATTAGCCTCAAATGAAAGATCATCGCAAAAAATAATGAATTTGTAAGGGCTCGTCGCCAACTGCGCAACGACATCACCTAAATCTGCAAGTTGTTCCCGGCTTACCTCGACCAACCGCAATCCTTGCGGGACGTAAGCATTGAGCAACGCATGAATCAAAGAGCTTTTGCCCGTCCCACGCGCGCCCCACATGAGCACGTTATTGGCAGGCAGACCTGCCAGCAATTGCTCTGTATTCGCCACCAATGTTTCTTTTTGATCATCGACATGCAGCAGATCTTCTAGCGTCAGAGTGTCTAATTCGGCATTTGCAACCAAACTACCCTGCCATTTTGAAACCCGCCAGACCGCCGCTTGGTGTGACCGCCAATCAATTTTTTGCGGATTAGGTAACAGCAGCAACAATCGCTGCAGAACTGTATTTAACAGCGTGCTCTCACTGGTTTCGCTGTTTTGAGAAGGGGGACTTATATCAGACAAGTTGCTCAGCTTAGATCAATACTCGGGCTTTTCATTGTACGCAAGTCCGCCACCAGATGGACCCATGTACGCCGCAAATTTCGTGTTATTCAACCCCTGAGAAGACCTCCTGAGCAGATACAGAGTGGCCGGCACCGCACGCCCATAACCGCTATGGGCAGCTTGACCTTAACTAATCACGCTGACCCATCCGAGTCAGCCGCGCGGCGCCGATGCAAAGGAATCACATTCGTTGCTTGTTTGCTATAAAGGATACGCACACCATTTTTATCCTCTAAACCTATTTCTCCAGCACGGAAAAAATGCAAATCAAACACCGTTGTGTCTCCGGCAACATCAAAGCAGAGGCTATGACCGACCAAACGCCACCGCCCGCTGAACTGCGCAAACGTAAAATCACCCTCGTCTAACCCGCCACTAAGCACCAAGAGGCTGTCTGGCTTATCCTGCCGATACCAACGTCCGGGGAGGTTCAATTTTGACAGCCAATGTTGCCGAGCAATTCGCACATGACGCAGGTAAACGTAAGTGCCTGCTGCCACCAAGAAAACCACCAAAATCGACATCAGTACCCTAACCTCCACTCATTACAAAACGCCAAGGCTTCCAAAGAGCGCCTTGTTGCAGAACGCCGGAGTTTGCCATAAGCACAGACATAAGCGAATATCACTGGGCTGACCAAGGTGATCTCGGGGCACTTATACTCGGGCAAAGCATGAACTTGGTGTCGCTAAACCAACGACAAAATCTCAATCCGAACATAGGCACCACAAAAATGAGCGACACTAACCCATCCCCACCACCGGCAAAACCATCAGGTACGATCTTGTTACTCAGAGAGGATGCTGCCGCTCTCGAAGTCTTCATGGTTGTGCGTCACCATCAAATCGACTTTGCCTCCGGAGCACTGGTTTTTCCCGGCGGCAAGGCTGACCCCCAAGACTTTGACGATGCACTCCAACCGCACCTGACAGGAGCTGCAACAGAACCCGCGGCGCGCGCTATCCAAGTCAGCGCGATCCGCGAGGCCTTTGAGGAGTGTGGCGTACTGTTAGCCAGAGAAGTTGGGTCACAAAAACTGATCTCGGGCAAACGACTGGCCTCGCTTGAACACTATCGTGAAGCTCTCAATTCTGGTGAAGTGTCATTACTGGATTTTCTCGCAAAAGAGCAACTGATCCTTGCCTGCGATACGTTGGTCCATTTTGCACATTGGATAACACCCGAAATGATGCCAAAACGCTTCGACACTCACTTTTATTTGGCCCTTGCACCAGCTGACCATGTCGCCTTGCACGACGGCTATGAATCAGTCGATTCTGTTTGGATTAGCCCTGCCGATGCGGTCGCAGAAGCCGCCGCCGGCACTAAGACAGTTATTTTCCCAACCTTGAGAAATCTTGAGAAACTAGCAGAATCAAAAACTCCAGCCGAAGCAATGGCCACGGCAAAAGCCAAACCGGTGGTGCCTGTTTTACCATGGACCGAGCAACGCGAAGACGGCAATTACCTGTGCATACCCATCGAAGCCGAGTACGCGATCAGCGAGGAGAAGATGCCTTCTCGCAGCGGTTAAATCCCCGACAAATGACAACGATTGCAAGATTGTGATCACACCTTTACCGTTTCTTCTCCATATACACCCAAGAGGATATTCAATATGTCTAACGACGCAGTCCTGTATGAAGTCGCAGATCACGTCGCGACCATCACTTTTAACCGGCCCGACAGACAAAACACAATTTCACCGTCAATGCTAAATAGCGTCACTGAAATGTTGTTAACTGCTGACGCCGACCGTCAAGTGCGTGCAATCATCATCACCGGCACTGGCAAATTCTTTTGCGCTGGGCTTGACCTGCGCGGCAGTGACATCACCAACAATCTGGCTAACAACGACCGACAACCTGCAAACCTGGATTTACGCAATACGCCACCGACAGTACTGCACAATCTTGATACACCAACAATAGCTGCAATTAACGGATCTGCTGCGGGCTATGGCATGGATATGGCCCTGGGTTGCGACATCCGCATCATGGCGCAGGAAGCGAAACTGGCTGCTGCCTTCACCGCCCGCGGAGTGGTCCCTGAATCCGGGGGCACATGGATATTACCCCGGTTGATTGGCTGGTCTAAAGCATCCGAGATCATATTCACCGGGAAAACTCTATCTGCTCAAGACAGCCAAGAGATGGGGCTAGTCTCACATATTGTCGAGCGTAACGAGGTGCAAGACCGAGCCAAACATCTGGCTGCAGAGATTGCGCAGAATGCCCCGTTGGCGGTACAGGCTTCCAAAAGGATGATGCGTATGGGCATGAATGAAACCTTCAACGATCACGTACATCACGTCTTTTTGCAGTTATTGCCCCTATTCCAGTCGGCGGATTTCAAAGAAGGAATGGCGTCATTCATGGAAAAGCGAAAAGCTGAGTTTAAGGGACGCTAGGTTTCCCGATGACAACAGGGGCCCAGCTGGCCCCTCAAACGGCTAGAGTAAATCTATTTCTTCGTTAGACTCACTCGGTCAACCCATCATACTCCGGAAAACCATCATGACAGACGCTTATATTATTGACGCCGGCTGGGATCAAAAAGCCAACGCCGTTACCCTCGACCGTTTCTCCGGCCCCGGCATCACCGCCGTCAACTTGGCGGCCGCTATCATCATCGAACGCGTCTAGACCCCTTATGGCAATGACATTGAAAGCGGCTTTACAGACACTTTTGTGCACTGCACTGCTGCTCGTCTTGGGCTGCGCTGACAGCAAAGCCGAACAAAGCGCCCGCATTAAAATTTTTCTCGACCAGTGGTACTCGCAGGCCCACCAGGGCAGCAGGCAAGACACACTCTGTCACGGACTGGGCATGCTCAAGCATCCTCAGTTCACCTGCGCCGAATTGCTTGAGGCTGCCGCCACCGTTGCTCCCAATGATTTCAACATCGATAGCATTATTCCCATGGATTGTTTTGCGGACGTCTGCGGCAACTTTATTGAAGTGAACCTGTCGGGGAAAACAAACAGCGGAGCGCACATGACGGCAATTCACGTGCTCAAACAGGACAACCAGCAACTCAAAGTCTATTGGTACCGCAACACCGCACTTATGGCACAACTGCAAGGTACACAGCCCAGGCCAGCGGAAAAAGACCCGACGCAAATCGCCTACGACCAACTGGTCGCGCGATATCCCACCCTGTATCGCTATCCGCCCTGTTATGGCGTAAGGCCTTCCTCTTCAAATCTTGCCGGGCCGCTGATGAACATCGAGAACATCGACGCAGACCAAGTGATCGAACTTGCGGAAACAACCTGCGCTAATTTTTGTTTCAGCGTTGTCGGACAAAAAATCGCGCCTTTGTGCCCTACGCTGTAAAAATCGCACGGACTAATAAAGCCACTAACAAGAGCCACGCTCAATCCACAACAGACGGATCGGTTACGGTTGCAAACGATCGATGTGCCAACCGGTGGCGGTTTTGCGATAGATAAACCGGTCATGCAGCCGTCCTGTGCGGCCCTGCCAGAATTCATATTCAGATGGCTGCAACAGATATCCGCCCCAATGCTCAGGCATAGCCAAGGGTGCGCCACCTTGGCGCAACAACGCATCCACTTTAGCTTCAAGCGCCGCACGGTTAGCGATTACAAAAGACTGGTCACTGGCCGCAGCAGAGTACTGACTTTCTCGGGGTCGCGATTCGAAATAAGCTTTCGAGTCACCCTGAGAAAGTCGAGTCACTGTGCCGCTAATGCGGACTTGTCGCTCCAACTCTCGCCAATGAAACAACAAAGAAGCGTTTGGATTTTCCGCTAATTCGCGCCCTTTTTGACTGTGGTAACTGGTGTACCAAGCAAATCCTCGTTCATCAAAATGCTTGAGCAAAACAATACGAACAGACGGTCGCCCAGCAGCGTTTGCCGTCGCCAGCGTCATTGCTGTTGCATCAATCAATGCTTCCTCAATTGCTCGATTAATCCAGTGCGAAAATTGGACTTTTGGATCAAGCTCTAAATTAGCACGACGCAGTTCGCCTAGATCGTAATCCCTTCGAATTGTTCTTTGGTCGTCAGTCATATTTTTTGTCACTTCGGTAACGCCAAACTTCGGTAAATCCAGCACCATATATATACAACAGCAACGACAGCACCATAGCCGGTATTAGCGCGTCCAATGCACCCCAATATTCTATCAAAACACCTAACACAATCGCACCAATCGGCGCGCTTCCTACCATACCTACGCTAAACACAGACAAAACACGCCCCCTGAATTCAGGTGCTGCAGATTCTTGCACAATCGCCCGCGCTAAATTGCTGGTAACCCCCATATTGAGACCCCAGCCAAAGGTGCCAAGCACCAATAACCACAAATCTCCGTGCAAATAGATTAAGTAGAGAACCACAATCCGGGATAATTGCATCAACAAAAACAACCGTCCCGGCCGAACCAGCGGCATAAACCGCATCAACAAAAAATTAGACAGTGCCGCCCCAGAAAAGAAAACCGCCATTAACCAAGACAGCGTAAACGCGTCTCCGTCGTAGACCCATTTAACGATAAAAGGAAATACGGTGAAAAAAGAACCCGCATTAAAAATACTAGACACAAAGTTGATGGTCAGCACATCAAATATAACTTTGCTTTTAAACGTCGCCTGCAGGCCCTGAACAATGCCGCGCATTGCTGATTGCGCCGGACGAGAAATGGACAAAGAGACCTTTTCTACGCTTAACATCGCCACACCTGCCGCGGCGATGACCAGAGCTTGGCCCCATAAAACGACGGACACGCCCACTTTGTCGATCTGACCTGCTAAACCTAGGCCAATCACCTGCACGACAAATCCGCACGCTGTTGCAGCGGTCACCGCCTTTTGCACCTGAGTGCCGCTGACTCGATTAAGAATTGCTTGTTGGGCCGGCATTGAGTAGGACTGCACAAAACCCATGCCTAGCCCCCATATCACAACGCTCCAAATCGAAAACCAGCCACCGGCAGTCATCACTATCAAAAACAGGGGGAATATCGGCGCAATTAAGTAGATACCAACCAGAAAATTGCGCGGGTCGGCGCGGTCAGCCAAAGCCCCGCCCATCAACATAATGAAAATTCCGGGGATGCCGATAAGCGCTTGAATTAAACCAACTTGATCCGCGGGTAAAACCAGCACGCCGATGAGTATCCAGCTCAGCAGCAACTGCTGCATTGACAATGCCATTCCAGAAAGCGTGGCACCGCTCAAGTAGGCTTTGAATTGCGATTGGCGCCAAATAGACGCTTCGGTTGAAACTGACAGATCGCCCCCTAAACCAGACCGCGTCGTGTTCGGTCCAGGCTAAGCACGATAGTGACAGAATTTTGAGTTGAGGTTAACGCAAAGTTGTTTCGCATCACCCCTCGAGAACGAGGGGCATATCAGCAATGACTGAGCGATTCTGGACATTCGCCAGAATCTAAGCGTACAAACTGTCCAAACTACTGGATTTCTAGCAACTCAACCTCAAAGGTCAGCGTTGCGCCAGGGCCAATGTCCTGGCCTGCGCCCCGGTCACCGTAGGCAAGTTCAGGCGGCAAAACCAAACGCCACTTGGAACCGACCGGCATCAATTGAAGTGCCTCAGTCCAACCTGCGATCACACCATTGACGGGGAAAGTGGCCGGCTGCCCGCGCTCAACCGAACTGTCGAACACACTGCCGTCGATCAAAGTACCGTGATAGTGCGTCGACACCGTATCTCCCGCTGTGGGTTTTTCACCAGTGCCCTGCGTAATCACCTCGTAAAGCAAACCTGACTCCAACTCAACCACACCTTCCTGCGCAGCGAACTCAGCTCTGTATTGATCACCTGCAGCTCGAACACCTGCACTGGCTTCCATTTGCTTGGCAGATACGGCCTCTTGCAACGCTTGCATTAAGCGCGCTTGCTCAGCTGCACTGACTTGGCTTTCGCCGCCAGCCACAAAATCCGCAGCACCCTGCAAATAAGCCTGCATATCAATTGCACC
Organism: Gammaproteobacteria bacterium UBA4421; assembly: GCA_002389675.1. GTDB lineage: Bacteria > Pseudomonadota > Gammaproteobacteria > Pseudomonadales > Azotimanducaceae > UBA4421. The sequence continues at coordinate 135,269 of DGQF01000055.1, read as the reverse complement.
TGCGGCTTGTTGTGACAACCCTTGTGCCTGCTGATAACCCACCAGATAACTGGCCTCTTCGATCGCCGTATCCAGTGTCATAGTTTGATCCTTTTCAGTTTGGCCTTGGGGCTCCGCTATCGCGGATTGATCACATCCTGTGAGTAATACTGCGAAGCTTATGCCTGCAAGCGCGCTTTTAAAGCGGGAATTTTTCAAGATATTGTCCTTAATTGTCCGATTAGCCGGTATTGCGGGATCCGCCCCTCGCAGGTTACATTCAACCCACAGGATTTGACCTGCGGTCTGTTATCCTGCATCGGGAATATCACAAAACCCATGATAATTGACGTATCACACACAGCGTAGCGGGTATCTTCTTAATTTGGGAGCCACAATAGCTTCCAACCCACTACCGTTAAGTTGGCAAAGCGCATGCCAAGGCACGCGCTCTACGCTTTGCATCTTAACAGAGGACTACTCAATTAGTGGTTAATTATTGGTCTGGAACTAGAGGTATCACACAGTATGCAGTGGCAAATTCATCGAGGCACTTGGCTCTACAAGCTAGTTATGACTGGTTTGGCCGTTTTTTCCCTTCACGCACATGCCAATACCGCTCAAACGTCCGCTGCAGATTCTCAAGACACCCAGCTGACGGAAAGTTTTGAGAAACTCGCGCCGCTTGATGCCCATGCGCGCACCAGCCTCACTGTGGTTGAACAACTCAGACATAATCACTTTGTCAAAAAATCCCTTGATGATGAGCTTTCCAGCGAGATTTTTGACAACTATCTCGCCGCATTAGATGGCGGGCGCGCCTACTTCTTAGCCAGCGATATCGAAGAATTTGAATCCTACCGTTTCAAACTCGACGATGCCCTCAAGCGCGGCAATCTCAAACCCGCGTTTGAAATTTTCAACCGCTATCAAGCCCATGTGATTAACCGCTTGGAATTTCTTTTGGCTCAGATCGAAAACAGCGCTACCGACATAGATTTTACGCTGGACGAGCAAATGGCCTTGGATCGAGA
>DGQF01000055.1:0-134198 GCA_002389675.1 Gammaproteobacteria bacterium UBA4421 | reverse complement strand
TGAAACGCTCACCAAGCGCTATAAATATCGCCTGAAGCAGGCTTTACAAATCAAAAGCGAAGACGCATTCCAAACTTACATCAATGCGTTTTCCACAACTTACGACCCCCACACTCAATACTTTTCACCGCGCACGTCACAAAATTTCAACATCAATATGTCACTATCGCTCGAGGGTATTGGTGCTGTCCTGAAAAGTGATGAGGACCATACTGAGGTTGTTCGCCTGGTTCCCGCTGGACCTGCAGATAAAGCGGGCAACATAGAAGTTGCCGACCAGATCATCAGCGTTGGACAGGGCAGCACAGGGCCTTTGATAGACGTGGTTGGATGGCGCCTTGATGATGTAGTCGAACTCATTCGTGGACCAAAGGGCTCCACCGTTCGCCTAGAAATTATCGCTTCTGAAAAAGAAGATGATACGGCAAAAGTCATTTCTATTGTCCGCAATACGGTCAAACTAGAGGAGCAGGCCGCGCAGGCCAAGCTCATGACCTTTAACGAAAACGGGCGCGAATATCGCATTGGGGTCATCGACGTACCCACCTTCTATATCGACTTCAAAGCCAGCCAACAAGGCGAGAAAGATTACCGCAGCACAACCAGAGACGTCACCAAACTGATACATCAGCTGAAAAAAGAGAACATTGACGGGTTGGTCATCGACTTACGCAACAACGGTGGTGGCTCACTCCAAGAGGCAGATACCCTAACTGGGCTGTTCATCAAATCGGGTCCAACTGTGCAGGTCAAATCCGCGCGGCGTCGGGCGAACGTTTATGCCGACAACGACAATGCCATCACTTGGGATGGCCCAATGGCAGTTGTTGTCAATCGGTTATCCGCCTCGGCTTCTGAAATTTTTGCCGGTGCGATCCAAGACTATGGTCGCGGCGTGATTGTTGGCAGCCAGACCTTTGGCAAAGGCACCGTACAGACGTTGGTTCCTTTAAACCGGGGTCAGCTAAAAATCACCGCGGCTAAGTTCTATCGTGTCTCCGGCCAAAGCACGCAACATCAGGGTGTCATGCCTGATGTCTCCTTCCCAAACCTATATAATACCGATCACATTGGCGAAAGCGCGCTTGACGACGCCATGCCTTGGGACGTCATTCAGGCAGCTTCTTTTGACGCGTACGGGCAAATTTCGTCTTTGCTTCCGGAACTGAATACCCGCCACAAAGACCGCGTCGAAGACAATATTGAGTTCGACTACTTTCGCGCAATCGCCCAAAAGGGCGTGGAAAATGCCTCACGCACACATATCTCGCTCAACGAGGCAACGAGAAAGACTGAAAAGGCAGCGGACGACCAATGGCGCTTGGGGCTGGAAAATTCGATTCGCACAGCCAAAGGTAAGCCCCCGGCTTTATCTTTAGATCAACTCGATGAGCTCATCGAGGCTGAGGACAAAGCCAAAGAAGAGTTAGCGGAGCAAGGGACCTCCACAGAAGAAGGCGCCAACGATCCCAATCGGGCACCCGCGAAGATCGAATTTGTTGAAGACGATGCAATGCTTGAAGAAGCTGGCCAGATCTTGCTGGATTTGATCGGCTTGTCGACTCAGATTGCCAACAACACACCAGCCGAATCAAAAGTCGCTGCCGCCATCCTGCCGTTGAGTCAGCCCACCGCTGGCGCTGTCAATCCAGAAAATCCCGACCGCTAGTGCGCGGTGGGATGACCAACCTGCCGCGCTCAAGACTCGGGCAATGCAAAGGACAAGCGGCGCTCGCTAATTGTTTGCAGCAAAGCGTGCTCAAAAACATCGAGCGACATGGTGTGCTGGTCTCGATGCCCATACCTGCGCAAAGTCACCGTCCCCTCTGCCACCTCACGCTCACCTACGATGATCAAATTGGGGACTTTTTTGACCGTCCCTTCTCGAATTTTCTTCGGCAAGGTATCGTCCGAGGGTGCAAGTTCGGCACGAACTAGGTGCTTTCGTAAACGCAAAACAAACGCTTTAGCATAGTCGTCAAATTGTTCACCGACCGTCAATACCTGAACCTGCAGCGGCGCCAACCAAGTTGGGAACGCACCAGCAAAATGCTCAATGAGGAACGCAACAAAGCGTTCATGTGTGCTAAAGGGTGCACGATGGATACAATATGGGACATGTTCAGCGCCGTCGGCACCCACATATTTCAATCCCATTCGGCCGGGCACAGCAAAATCCAATTGAACCGTCGAAACCGTCTCTTCGCGCCCGGTAACGGTTAGAAACTGAAAATCCAGCTTTGGCCCGTAAAACGCGGCTTCGCCGATGCCCTCACTGTAGGCAACCCCTAACTCATCTAGCACCTCGACTAAGATGGCCTCGCTTTCAGCCCACGCTAGTGGGTCGTCCACATATTTATCTTTTCCCTTTGGATCTTCGGGGTCCCAGCGCGACAAACGAATATTAAAATCATCCAAACCAAGCACACCGTAGGCTTCTTTAGACATTTCAATGACCGACTTAAACTCTTGCTTGATCTGCGCCCGGGTGCAATAAATATGTGCATCGTTCATCGACATACCTCGCACACGCACTAACCCACCAACAGCACCAGAATCTTCGAATCGGTAAACCTGACCATATTCAGCCAAACGCAACGGCAGATCGCGATAGCTGCGAGGTTCAGCATCAAATACTTTATGGTGATGGGGGCAATTCATCGGCCGCAAACGATACGCCTCTTTAACTCGACGTTCCTCGCCTGCCTCAACTTGCTCAACACCCTCAAGCACTTCCATGGCAGGGTACATATCCTCTGCATAGTAAGGCAAATGACCGGTCGTATGATAAAGCGTCTCTTTCGCTAGATGTGGCGTCGTGACGCGATGAAATCCCGCCTTAAATTCAAGCTCTTTCGCCAGGTTTTCTAATTCATCGCGAATGACCGTGCCATTGGGCAACCACAACGGCAACCCCTTGCCGATGTCATTATCGATGGCGTAAATACTCAGCTCACGGCCCAATTTTTTATGGTCCCTTGCTTGGGCTTCTGCATAAGCCTGCACATGCGCGTCGAGTGAGGCCTTATCGAGGAATGCCCACGCATAAAGCCGGGTCATCATGACGTTGTCAGAATTACCTCGCCAGTAGGCGCCCGCAACACTCCTGATTTTGAACGCATCGCGGGGAATGTCTTTGGTCGTGTGCACATGGGGCCCTTCACACATATCTAAAAACGGACCATTGCGGTAAAACGACAGGCTATCTAAACCCTGCTTTGCCAAGAGTTCGGCGCCGTATTCCCTCTTGTAGGGCTCTCCCATATCCTCAATACGCGCCAGCGCCTCTGCAGGATTCAGATCTTCACGATCAAACCTTTGGCCTTTTTTGCAGATTTTTTTCATCCGCCGCTCAAGCTCCGGGAAATCTTCATCTGTCAACGGTGCGGCTAATATGAAATCATAATAAAAGCCGTCTTTAATCGGCGGGCCAAAACCTAACGTAGATCCCGGACGCATTTCGAGCACCGCCTGAGCCATGACATGTGCGAGACTGTGGCGTACTTTATACAGTTCATCCTGATCGTGCGCTTCACCGGTATGTTCAAAACTAGCCATTATCGATTTCCACTTCCCAAAACCGAACAACCTCGGAGGCGCCGGCGACCGAGGTTGTGTTCAAAAAAATCATGACGCAAAAATGTAACATAAGCGCCTCGGGCAATTATAGCACTTCCGGAGCGCTGGCCGCGGCAGAATTTATGTTTACTAAACAAATGCAATCTCAAAACTGATGATCACCACCATGCCAGACCTACCAAACCCCCACGCATCAGCGATGCTGGTGATGACTTTGATCGCACTGTATGGCTTTAGCAGAGACAATTGGCGGCTGGAGATCACCTCACTGTCGTTACTTGTTGTATTGGTTGTCGGGTTTACCCTTTTCCCTTTTGCTGACTTTAACCCAAGCCGCCTGTTTTCCGGTTTTGCCAACGAGGCACTGATTGCTGTGTGTGCGCTCATGGTACTCGGTCAGGGGCTCGTGCAGACCGGAGCGTTAGAACCCATCGGCAGGGGCTTGAGCATCTTGTGGGGAAAATCTCCGGCGCTGTCATTATTGGCAACGTTGATCACCGGCGCCTGCCTATCAGCTTTTGTTAACAACACACCCATTGTGGTGCTCTTTGTTCCGATCCTGATCAGCGTCTGCCTACGCAACAAGTCCTCTTCATCAAAGATACTCATGCCGATGGGCTTTGCGACGCTGGTCGGTGGGATGACGACCACAATCGGCACCTCAACCAACTTACTGGTCGTCAACGTAGCCGCAGATTTAGGACTGGAACGATTTGGTCTTTTCGATTTTGCCATTCCTGCCTCAGTCGGCGCCTGCGTTGGATTGGCTTATCTATGGTTGGTCGCACCAAGGCTACTGCCAGCTAGGGCGACAAAACTCTCCGCGGATTCCCCTCGACTGTTCGATGCTCGCTTGCACCTAACCGATGATGCCGTGGCCGTCGGCAAAACCCTGTCTGCAGCCATTGCCTTGACTGGCGGAGACATGCGGGTAATAAGGATTCGGCGCGGGGATACCACACTCATGCCTCTGCCGGACATTGAGCTGCAGGTAAACGATCGACTGAGGGTTAGAGACACTCCAAAAAATCTAAAAGCGTTTGAAGAGAGTCTAAAAGCTAAATTATTTGCTACGACCGCCAACACAAAAGAAGCACACCCTCTCAACGCTGAGGATCAAACGCTGGCTGAAATTGCCATCGTCAGAGGATCGCGTCTGGACCGCGCAAACTTAGCCTACAGCCAATTTTTAGACCGTTATCAATTGGCGGTGTTAGCGTTACATCGTTCGGGTAAGAAAATATGGCGATCGAAAGAGGACATCCATGACGTTATTCTGAGCCCAGGTGATGTACTGCTTGTCCAAGGTCCGCGCGACCAATTGGCTGTGATTAAACGATCGCCAGAATTCTTGCTTTTAGACAGCAGTGTCGCTCTACCCCGCTCCAAAAAAGCCCCACTTGCATTCGGCATACTCATCACGGTAGTCACCCTGGCCGCATTGGGAATCATGCCCATCGCCGTCGCCGGGATCGCAGGCTGCTCAGCAATGCTCCTCACGCGCTGCGTAACCATAAACAGTGCACTGGGCGCCATCAGTCCATCGGTTTATTTTATTGTCGCGGCCAGCCTCGCTCTGGGCTTGGGATTACAGGTAACCGGCGCAACCCAATATTTAACCGAGCTGTTTTTATTCGCCACACAAAGTGCCTCGCCCCCAATTGTATTATCTGCACTGATGTTGTTGCTGGCATTTCTGACAAACGTCGTTTCCAATAATGCAGCGGCTGTGATTGGCACCCCTATCGGCATCGGCATCGCACAGGCCCTGGGATTACCCGCCGAGCCATTTGTGCTGGCAGTCCTGTTTGGCGCCAACATGAGCTATGCAACGCCCATGGCCTATAAAACAAACTTGATCATTATGAGCGCGGGCAACTATACCTTCAGAGAATTCGTAAAGGTCGGTGTACCGCTAACCCTCATTATGTGGCTTACCCTTTCTAGTGTGTTGACCTTTATGTACCTCTAGATACCATCCGGGTAATTGGTGAAAACACAATCTGGTTATTGCGGCGATGGACTTGAACCACCCACTTAAACTAAGTTATCGGTGTTTATCACGGCACGGTCTGCTCTGGCCCTGCACAGTCAACACACAGTAAGTCCAGAACAGAAGACGATTTAGAGACCAAAGGGGAGGTCAAAATGGACGTACGCACACTCATGCGTCGCGCTGCACAACACCACGCTCAACGGTATGCGGTCCGACACAACGATACCCATTTAACCTTTAGCCAAGCATGGGAGCGGGGTATTCGCTTGGCCAACGGATTGCGCAAGCTGGGCCTGCAACCCGGCGACCGCGTCGGCGTTTTAGAAGACAACGCCATTGAGGCCGCTGATCTTTTTCAGGCGGCCGCAATCGCCAATGCGGTGCGTGTTCCACTCTACCCGCGCAACGGTCGTGAGGCACATAGCCATATGCTTGGCCATACCAACTGCAAAATCATACTGGTCAGTGCCGCCTACGCCCACGAAGTGGCCGGCCTTGAGCACGAACTCGAAGACCTTGAACACATTTTTGTGCGCGACGATAGTTACGAGACATGGCTTGCCGCCCAGTCTGCAGAAGACCCCAATCTGCCCATCACACCGGACGATTATTTTATCATTCGGCACACCGGCGGCACCACGGGTGTTTCCAAGGGTGTCGCATACACCCACAAAGCCTGGTTAGCCGCCGGCAGAGACTGGTTTTATACCTTTCCGCCCGTTGAACCTGGAGACAAATGTTTACACCTCGGCCCTATTTCTCACGGGTCGGGGTATCAATATCTGCCCATCTGGCTATCCGGCGGTTGCAACGTCATGGTCGATCATTTTGATCCTGTCAAAACGCTGGATCTCATCGAGCAGGAAAAAATTAACTACGCTTTTATGGTCCCTACTATGGTCAATGCTGTGGTGAGAGAAACCTCCGCTCGGGGGCGCGATTTTTCGCACCTCAAGTGCCTTTTGATCGCTGCCGCTCCTATTCAAGACGCCACCGCCTTTGCCGCAAGGGAGGTGTTCGGTGACGCTCTGTATCAAGGCTATGGACAAACCGAAGTATTGCCCGTCGCCATGATGAACAGTGCACAATGGTTCGCAGAAATTGAGGGTTCCAATCCACTACGCGCCTGCGGTTTGGCGTTACCTTTTGCCGAAATAGAGATTTGGGACGAAGACAACCAGCCGCTGGCGGTGGACACCGTCGGCGAAATTGTTGCCAAATCTGACGGCATGATGAGCGAATTCTGGAACAACCCTGAAGCAACCCGGGCCAGACGGATTAACCAATGGATCAAAACGGGCGATCTTGGCAAGCTTGATAAGAACGGGTACCTGTATGTCGTCGACCGCGCGGACGACATGATCATATCCGGCGGCTACAACATCTGGCCGGCGGAACTCGAAAATGTCATCGCCGGGCACCCAGAGGTGATCGAAGTCGCTGTCTTTGGCGTGCCCGATCCTCGTTGGGGCGAGACGCCCTACGCAGTTTGTGTCGTGACTCGGGAAGCTAAAGTGACACCTGCTGACATCACGCAATGGGTTGCCGATGAGCTGGGTTCCTACAAAAAACCCGGCGGGGTGGAAATCACAACCGACCCCTTACCCAAATCTCCCGTTGGAAAAATCAAACGTAAAGACCTACGAGAACCACATTGGGAAGGTTTCGATCGGCGAGTTTCAGGCAGCTAGGCTAGGACTGCTGCGACGGGATTCGTTCAGGTGGGCGGTTGATGCTCTCAGTATAATGTTCTGTGGCCGCTTTGCTTTATGACAGGGCCAGCGTCGCTAATATCGTCACTTGAGCTTGTGCTTTTTTGCCAAGCGTCTGACAACTATCGAAGTGCGGGGCTCACTTGCGAACTCAAAACATACAATAGGTGACCAACGTGGGGACAAAACCCGCGCCAAAGCGACCCGACAAATCAATTCACTAGCGGCCCATAGAGTAAAATTCGGCATTGGGCCGAATCGCAGCCAGGTTGGCCAACCGGTTGCTCATTGCAAAAAAGGCCGCAATCGCGCCGATATCCCAGATATCCTCATCACTGAAGCCCTGGGCATGCAGTAATTCTAAATCTGCAGCTTCCACTGTCGCGCTATGCAGAGCGATTTGTAAGGCAAAATCTAACATCGCGCTTTGTCGGGGCGTGATGTCTGCCTTTAAGTAATTAACCGCAATTTGATCCGCCAACAGAGGATTCTTCGCTCGGATGCGCAGAATTGCCCCATGTGCGATGACACAATACTGACAAGCATTGGCTGCCGAGGTCGCCACCACAATCATCTCGCGCTCCGCCTTGGTTAATCCGCTGTCCTTGTCCATCAACGCATCATGCTGCGCAAAAAAAGCCCTAAACTCTGCTGGTCGCCGAGCCAGTACCAAAAACACATTGGGCACAAATCCCGATTTTTCTTGAATGCCTTCTATGCGATGGCGAATATCAAGTGGCAGGCTGTCTAATGAGGGCACTGCAAAACGACTAATCAAGTGCGTTTCCATAATATCTCTCCTAATGTATCGGGGTGAGTGTCAGCGGTTGGCCCAGAAAACCTTCAACGGGTAAGTCGCCAAAATTAAGCTGCCGAGCAATATCCAGAGCCTTGGGCAAAGGCACTTGCTCGTAGGCCACCAAATAGGCGACCCACAGATGGCTGGCGCGCCAACCCACAGTGCAGTGCAACAGCACAGGGCCATCCGCTTGCTCCAGCGCTTTGGCGAACTGATCGACGATAGCCCGTGAATAAGGCGATTGAGCACCGCCAGAGGGCAGATGCACATAGGTCAAGCCCAGTTGGGAAACTTCAGCTGCTTCATCAAAAGGTACCACACTGCGGTCATTCATCTCTCTCATGGTGCGCAAATTAATCACCATCGTGACGCCTTGTTGCGCCATCTGCCGCAGGCCCAGAACGGTCGGTTGCCCCGCCATAATGAGTTCAGGCCCGACCTGTGACAACAAATCACGAAATTCGCTACCTTCCAAAGGCTCCGGCTCCACAAAATAGCGCTGCTCAGCGTGAACGGAACTCACGCCCAGAAAGACAATCACCCACCACTGCTTGAACATCAACAATTCCTTCTTTAAACCAAGTCAATCACAAAAGCATCGGCGTTAAATATCAACTGGTCAAATAAATATGTTACCGTGCTTCGACGATTCGCTGCAGATACGTAACGCATGCCCAAGCCCGCTAAAAATCATCCATGGAAACTCGGCCTCTCTGGTCCCGTATCCTATGCAAATCGCTCCAACAGCAACTGGCGTGGCTTCTACGCGCAGCCTGAAGACGACAGCCCTGTAAAAACGCTTTCCCAGACAGAAATCGAAGCACTGGGACTAGAGTTGGTATTACCGGTGCATGAAATTATGGAAGCGCGTCGCATGTGCCAAGAGCACCACCCCGACCGCGGTGGTGACCCAGCGCTGTTCCAACATTGGAAAGAAAAACTAGACAAACTCAAACGACGGGTTCGTCGCTGATCGCCGCCTGCAGGCCCGCCGTTTCTCCACAACAACATCCTCAGAACGCTTACTCAACCCGCAGCAATTAGAGCCTTTGTCCCATCAGCGACAAGCGCCCTCTAACGGTGCGCTAGATTTTTCGGTCGTCGTCGGTGATCATGGTGTCCAAGAAAAAACTTAGAGGCTCGCGATGAAATTAGGAATTCTGGGCGGCGGCATTGGTGCGCGCGTGAACATCAATTTAAAAGCCATCAAACATGCAGAAGCACTCGGCTATGACTCTGTCTGGACCGCTGAAGCCTGGGGCGGAGACGCCGTCACGCCTGCAGCATGGATACTGGCTCAAACCGACACCATCAAAGTCGGCACCGCGATCATGCAAATGCCAGCCCGAACGCCCGCAATGACCGCCATGACTGCCATGAGCCTCGCGGAATTATCTGGCGGCAGGTTCATCGTTGGCCTCGGCGCTTCAGGGCCTCAAGTAATCGAAGGCTGGCACGGGGTCCCATATGGCAAGCCCGTGACTCGGCTGAAAGAATATGTACAAGTCATGCAACAAATTTTTGCACGCAAGGCACCCGCAGCGTTCGACGGTGAACTATACCAATTACCTTATACGGGACCCGGCGCCACCGGCCTGGGTAAACCCCTCAAAAGCATCCTACATTGCGAAGAAGATATCCCAATTTACGCCGCAAATATTACCCCGCGCGGTGTCGCCGCCGCCGCTGAAGTGTGCGACGGTTTTTTTCCGATTTGGATGGATCCCGAAAAATACAGCGTATTTGAAAAACCTATTCAGCAAGGATTCGATGCGGCAGGAGACAAAAATCTCACACAATTTGAAGTCTCCCCCTTTGTCACCGTCATCATGGGTGATGACGTTGCAAAATGCATGATGCCGATTCGTGCAAACATGGCGTTGTATATCGGAGGCATGGGCGCCCGCGGGAAAAACTTCTACAACAACTATGCCACCGCCCTCGGATTTGAAGACGAGGCCGTTAAAATTCAGGATCTATTTTTATCCGGCAAAAAAGACGAGGCGGCAGCCGCAGTGCCCGCGGAACTGATCGACGCCTGCCATTTGGTGGGACCTGCCCAGCGGATCAAAGAGCGCCTTGGACGCTGGAAAACCGCCGGCAACAAAGGCCATGTGGGCGCTATGCTATTAGGCTGCCAACAACCCGAAGCACTGGAGCTCATTGCTGCAGAAATGCTGTAGGGTTTCCTCTGAAAATTGTGAACTCTCGCACAGACAGGTCTACGGTTATATTTAGTATCTGTAATCCTAAACGTGGAATTCACACAGAGGAAATAAGATATGGATCATCTTAATCGGAACGATAATGACACAGACCTACTAGAGGCATACGCAACAGATGTATTCCTTGAGAGCGCGCACAACCCAACGGTTTTTCTGGCCGCATTGACAAAGGCATTAGAGCAACTGGAGTACATTCGAGGAAGCGAAGCGGCCTAGTTAGACAATCCTCGGCACCGCAACACTTCCCCCTAATTGGCCCCGCAACTCTGCGGGGCTATTTTTTTGCCCAAAATACTGAAAGAAAAACATCCCTAGTTCGAATCAGGGGCAACTGCGCAGGCCGCTCGAGCTATAATCAAGTTATTTTGAGGTCAGACGCATGTATCCAGGACACTGGGCAACCCTTAAACCCAATACCACCGCTGTCTTGAACTGCGAAACGGGAGTTCAGTTAACGTGGGCAGAGCTAGAGGCGCAGTCCAACCAAGTCGCACAACTTCTCTTCGCACGTGGGTTGAGACCCGGCGATCACGTCGCACTCCTGATGGAAAACCATCTGGACTATTTCATTATCTCTTGGGGCGCATTGCGATCTGGCCTTTACCTCACGTGTATTAATCGCTATCTCACTGCCAGCGAAGTGGCCTACATTGTCAACGACTCATGCAGTTCAGCGCTTTTTGTTTCATCCGAGTTACCGGTGGCAGCAGCACTCGAGGCGCACCTACACAACTGCCCTCACCGCTTTAGTAAAGGTGCCGTAGCAGGGTATGAAGCCTATCAAAAACTCTTGGACATGCAGCCTAATTACCCTCTAGCAGAGCAACCCATGGGGGATACTTTGCTTTACAGCTCGGGTACCACAGGCCGTCCCAAAGGCATCAAACGTCCCCTCACAGGGCAAACAATTGAGCATGGCATACCCGGGGTGGAGCCAAACAATCCTTACGGCATAGACCAGCATACCCGCTATCTTTCACCCGCGCCGCTTTATCATGCCGCACCTTTTGGCTACTGCATGCGCACACTCTCTCTGGGCGGAAGCGTCTATATGATGGAGCGCTTCGACCCACAATCTTCGCTAAAGAACATAGAACATCATCAAATCACACACAGTCAATGGGTGCCCACGATGTTCGTGAGAATGCTGAACCTCCCCACTGAAGTTTTAGGTCAATATGATTTGAGCAGCCATCAGTGTGCAATTCACGCCGCAGCCCCATGCCCAGTTGAAATCAAACAACGGATGATGCGTTGGTGGGGGCCTATTTTATGGGAATATTACGCAGGCACTGAGCGCAACGGCTCAACCATTATCAGCCCTGAGCAATGGCTTGAGTACCCTGGCTCCGTAGGCCGGGCACACAGCGGTACGCTGCACATTTGCGATGAAGCAGGCAACGAGCTACCCATCGGGATGGAAGGATTAGTTTATTTCGAGCAAACCCACCGTCCATTCGAGTATCACAACGCACCCGACAAAACCACACAGGCGACACATCCTCAACAGACAAGCTGGACTTCGCTGGGTGATGTAGGGTTTATCAACTCAGAGGGTTATCTCTTTTTGACCGATCGAAAAGCATTCATGATTATCTCTGGTGGCGTCAATATTTATCCTCGTGAGATTGAAGATGTTTTGATTCTGCACGAACAAGTCCAGGATGTTGCCGTTTTTGGCATTCCTAATCCGGAATTTGGCGAAGAGGTTAAAGCCATCATTGAAGCCAAACCCGGCACAGAGAAAAATGAACAACTCATCGAGGACATTACAACATACGCACGCGAACACTTGGCGAGTTACAAGGTCCCCAAATCCATAGACTTCACAAACCAACTACCACGCCTGCCCACAGGAAAGCTGCTCAAACGTCTACTGCGAGACCCATTCTGGACTAAAACTTAAGAATCGAAAGCGCCGCTGGCCGCGCGCGATACCGACTATCCCAAGCCGCCAACAGAGGGTAGGCTCCAATTAGATCAGCTTGACCAAACCGAGCAAATTGCAGCGCAGATTGTAAGGTACAATCGGCAATGCTCACTTGCGAACCCATGAGCATCTCGCGCCCATCGCTGAGTTTCTTTTCGAGCCATTTTAACGCCACAGGCAAAGACCCTTCGATTTCACCAGCAACCTTTAGGTCAGGCGGGTAACCCAGCGGTGACCGGGTGGCATGAACATAACGCGCGATAGGCATCGCAACGCGCATTTCAACCGTGCGCTCTAAATCTTTTGCCAACGCACAGGCTTCAATTTCCACTGGCAGTAACCTGTGTTCAGGAAAACGAGATTCTAGGTACATAATAATTGACAGTGATTCCAATAGATAACTGCCGTCATCAAGCGCGAGAACCGGCAGCGTACCAAACGGATTGCGCGCAAGATGCTCCGCTGCTCGATGTTCACCTTTAATGACATTAACGGACACCTGCTCAACCGGTATTTGCGCACCCAAGGCTTCGCGCTCGGCAATATACAACATCACTTTGGTGGGATTCGGCGCAGCAGCAACCCGATAAAGTTTCATAGCTTCTCCTACTTTGGTTTGCAGTACCGCAAGAATGATCCTCATCTGAGCAAATAGCCAGATCTTGACTCAGGCTGATCACCCTCTCCCCCATGCTCAACCGCAAAGACACACAGCAGCACTGAACCTGAAAAACAGTGCAACCCTCTGCTATCCTTGTCGTAACACAGAGAGGTTATGCGTGAAAGATTACGACTACATTATTATTGGCGCTGGCACCGCGGGCTGCGTATTGGCAAATCGTCTATCAGCCGACCCCGAAAAAAATGTACTACTTCTTGAAGCCGGTAAGAAAGACAATTATTTCTGGATTGATATACCCGTCGGATATCTTTTCACCATTGGCAATCCTCGCACCGACTGGTGTTTTGAAACAGAGCCTGAACCCGGCCTAAATGGCCGCTCCATTGGTTACGCGCGCGGTAAAGTCCTCGGCGGCTGTTCGTCAATTAATGCAATGGTCTATATGCGCGGCCAAAGCAGCGACTACGATCATTGGGCGCAACTGGGCAATCAAGGTTGGGGCTGGGAGGACGTATTACCGGTCTTTAAACAATCAGAGAAATACCAGCATGGCGCCAACCAATTCCACGGCGACACCGGCGAGCTGAATGTCGAAGAGCGAAGAGTGAATTGGGAGATTCTCGACGCGTGGCGAGACGCAGCTGAGGAATGTGGTATCCCAAAAATCAAGGAGTTCAACCAAGGTGACAATTTCGGCAATGCTTATTTCCAGATGAATCAAAAAGCCGGCCGCCGCTGGAGTTCCGCCCGCGCATTTCTCGATCCCGTGAAAAACCGACCTAACCTAACCGTGCTGACTCAAGCACACGTCACTCAACTGAATATTGACCGTCAACAAAACGGCGAGCTCATTGCACGGGGAGTGACGGTTCAAACCCCCTCGGGACAACAAACATGGCTGGCCCGCAGCGAGGTCATTTTAAGTGCAGGCGCGGTTGCATCCCCTCAAATGTTACAGCTTGCGGGCATCGGCCCAGCTGGTCTACTTGGTCAGCACCAAATTGAAACGCGTCATAACCTGCCCGGCGTTGGCCAAAATTTGCAGGATCACTTACAGATTCGCACCATCTATCAGGTCGATAATACGGTTACGCTGAATCAACGTGCCCGCACCCCTTGGGGATTGGCTGCCATGGGCTTGGAGTATTTTATTAAACATACTGGGCCGTTGACCATGCCGCCTTCACAATTAGGAGCGTTTGCAAAAAGCCACCCAGAACAAACCTCTGCCAATATTGAATGGCATGTCCAACCACTATCACTAGATAGGTTTGGCGCACCATTACATCGTTACAACGCAATTACCCCCAGCGTCTGCAACCTACGCCCTAGCAGCCGCGGACATATACAGGTCAAAAACAAAGATCCCTTTGCAGCGCCTAAAATTCAGCTGAACTATCTTTCTACGGAAGAGGACTTGGCCGTGGCCGTTGAATCTCTAAAATTCACCCGGCGCATAATGCAGTCAAACGCATTATCCCCATTTAACCCCAAAGAACTTAAACCCGGTGCCGACATCAAAACCGAGGCGTCCATGCGCCAAGCCGCGGGCGAGTTGGGCACCACTATTTTTCATCCTGTAGGCACCTGTAAAATGGGTCAAGATGCCATGGCCGTCGTCAACGATCGACTCGCTGTCCATGGGGTTGCTCACTTGAGAGTGGCTGACGCATCAGTGATGCCCACAATTACGTCGGGCAATACCAATGCGCCCACGGTCATGATCGCAGAACAGGCTGCCGCGTTCATCAAACAAGCGCATCGCCATCAACGCTAACCTAGACTGCAACACTCACGCGCCGTCACCCATAGGCAACGTTTAGTCGTTCTAAGTACCCACGCGCTTCGCACTTTGATAAGAAGGGCGCGAGTAACAGGCCTTCAACCAGCGCTCAACGTTTGGCCAGGCGGCCGTCTCGAATTCAATATTTTTGAACAAATCCATTACACCCGAGAGATTGAGATCAGCAATCGTAAATTCGTCACCCAACAAATAAGCTTGATCCGCCAAACCCGCGTTTAAAACTGCCAACGGCCTCTCCAAGGCCCGCTCGGCGCCTGCAACGATCCCGGCATTGCGACTCTCCGGCTTGGTAAATAGTTTTTGCACCACAATCTGCATTTGTAGAGGCTCAATTTCACTGATCCCCCAAACCGTCCACTGCCACGTCAAAGCCTGCGCCTGCGCCCCTTCGGCCAGCAAATGAGGCCCATAAGTCTGAGCAAGGTAAAGGTTAATCGCCATCGACTCGAAGAGCTTAAAATCGCCATCCACCAACGCGGGAATCCGGGCATTTGGATTGACTGATCGATAAGACTCAGCCTGCGCGTCTCCCCGAAACGAAGTCGCTACGTGGTTATATTCAAGACCTATTTCTTCGGCTGCCCAGATTGAGCGAAAGGCTCGTGATGCACTGATCCCATAAAGCGTTGGCTTGCCCATTATTCTTCTCTTGTCCGTGTTATTCATGTTGTTGGTGTTTATGGATGCCTCTAGACCCATGTAGGGCGCACACCGTATATA
This sequence comes from Gammaproteobacteria bacterium UBA4421, assembly GCA_002389675.1. Lineage (GTDB taxonomy): Bacteria > Pseudomonadota > Gammaproteobacteria > Pseudomonadales > Azotimanducaceae > UBA4421. Next base: position 118,811 of record DGQF01000055.1, on the reverse strand, counting down.
TTTAATCGGCAACCCAAGCCGCGTGAAATCCGTGCGGTACGCGCTGCGGTATTTTGATTCTTGCCACCGGTGCATCAGCAAAGCGCTGCGCGTCTATGATTTGGCATTCACTGGTTTGTGTTTGTTTATCGTAGACAAAACAAATGACGTACCCATCGTCTTCACTGCTCGCATTTTGGCGAGGTGCAAAAACCGCCTCGCCCGATTCACAATGATCACCAAAATGGTGAACCGAAATTTCGCCCGTTTGGTTATCGTATTTCAGTTCGCCATCAAACATCGGCATTTCATCCACACGAAACCTGGAGGCATAAATATACCGGTTTTTATAACCGACGAGATCTTCTTTTATCCTCGGGAAGTCACAATAGAAGCCACGATCCAAAGGCTTTGAACTGACTTCTCCCGTGGTCATATTAAAACGCCATTCATGCAGCTGTCCTAACTGCGCCCGCACATCGCCATCGCCGCTTTCTATTCCACCGCGATCGGACCGACAAGCCTGCACAATGACCTCATCGCCCTCCTCCCAGGCATTAGCAACGTGAAATAAAAAACTTTCTTCGATTTCGAACCAGCGAATATTCTGATCTGAACCCTGTCTGGGCAAAATTCCAATTCGGCAGCCATTAGCCGGATCCCAGCCGACCAAACCTTCTCCGGCCATCATTTTTTCGAGATCAAAAACTAACGGAAGATCCGGAAAAATGGTGTAACGCGCCGTAATCGCACAATCATGCATCATCACCGGCCTGGGGAGCGTAATTTCGGTCGTGTGTCCGGCCCTTCCGTCCACGCCCACCACAGAGTAAGTCAAATAAGGTGGCATAATCCCGTAGCCAAAGGTCATCATTTCACCTGACTGACTGTCCACCTTCGGGTGCGCCGTAAAATTGTGGGTCAACGTGCCGTGAAAATCATGTTCCCCCTGCGTCTGCAAATCAGGCAGCGAAACACGATAAGGCTTACCCCCTTCCATCAACGCAAACAACTGGTTGTTGTGAAACACCATTGCCGTATTGCCCGTATTTTTGCTGCTTGGCATTTCACCTTTGGCCAAATAATCACCAAACATATTCAGACCCGGATAAATCCATTTACCCTGCTGACGTTCCTCGCGCAAACCAGCTGAATCAATAAAGCGGTTGCGATATGTGGCCCCACCTTTGGAAATATGCACGCCATGTATCATGCCGTCCCCGTCGAACAGGTGATAGCGCTGCTCATCTGGTACAAAGTAGGGATTGGGGCCTATACGCAGAAAATTACCCTCAAGATCATCAGGGATTTTCCCTATCACCTGCAGATTTTGCGCCGTAATTTCTTCATGAATCGGTGCATTATTGCCCCGCAAATGGGGGTTAATTGAATCTATAACGGTAGCTTCAGACACGACCTCTCCTTAAGGACAAAACAATTACCTAAACTTAACACATCATCTTAAAAAGCAAATGTTATTCCCACCGGCAGACAGGGCCCATAAACCCAAACGTTAACTGCACGTAAACAATTTACAGCCTTTGCCCAACAGGACTAACATGCCGAGATAATCACAAAACGGACCCTGTCTCATGGCCATCACTCCATCTACCACGCCGCAACTCCTAGTTGAACAAACTGGACATATTGTCACTTTCACGCTCAATCGGCCCGAGCGACTTAACGCCATCAGCCGCGACATGCTTCAAGAATTATCGGCGAAAATGGTCGAAGCTGACAAAGATCCAGATGTGCGCTGTATCATTCTTACCGGCGCTGGTCGTGGCTTTTGTAGCGGTCTTGACTTGATTGATACCAGTGAGCGCATGCAAAAAGAGCAGGATCCGCAACAGGGCGAAACAGCGCGGCCGGCGCGCGCGTTATTCGACCTACGCGATGCACCGATTAATGTCATGTGGCATACAGATACACCCATTATCTGCGCCATCAACGGCGCCGCAGCAGGCTACGGCATGGATCTGACGCTCCTTTGTGATATGCGAATTATGGCCGAGGACGCAAAACTTGCCGCCGTGACCGCCAAGCGCAACGTCGTCCCTGAAAGTGGCGGCACATGGCTTTTGCCCCGCCTCGTCGGCTGGGCCAAGGCCGCCGAGTTGTACTATCGAGGCCGCACAGTCGGCGCCCAAGAAAGTCTGGATATTGGCATCGTGAACGCGGTGGTACCCAGCACCGCACTCATGGAGACTGCATGGGCTTGGGCAGAAGACGTGGCGGCTAACGCTCCCGTGGCTGTACAGACGACCAAAAGAATGATGCGCATGGGGATGGAAGAATCTTATGATACAGCCGTAGACCATCTGATGGTGCACCTGGCCGGACTATTCAAAACCAGAGACTTTGAAGAAGGCTTGCGCGCATTCGCCGAAAAACGCCCGCCAAAATTTACCGGACACTAAATTGCATGTCAGAAACAAAACTTAACTGGCGCTGGTGGGCTGCAGCCACCCTGTTTATCTTTGGCTTTGCTGGACTGTATACCGGGGTTGGTTTATCCGAAAGGCCTGAACTGGAAAGCGCCGGATGGTTAACCAGAGCCTACTATGCGCTCGGATTTTTCGTCGTCGGCGGGCTTGACGTGGGTACTCCAAAGGGTGGCCCCTGGTGGGGCCAAACCTTATTATGGATCGCTTACTTCGGCGCGCCTTTGCTCACCGCCTCTGCCGTCATAGATGCCGTGGTGCAAGTCCTGACACCCGACCGGTCGCGGTTACGGGGCATAGCCAATCACACCATTATCTATGGCTCAGGGCGCTTAACCACCAGCTACTTAAGATTACTAAAGCGCTCTGGCACCGCCACACAAGTTGTTGTGGTCGACAGCAATTGGGACCCTGTCAGAGAGCAAGAACTGGCTCAGAAGTTTGACGCAATTACCGTTGTGGGCAATCTAACGCACCGGTATTTGCTGCAACAACTGCGCTTAACGCGTGCGCACCGTGTCCTGCTATTGGGTGATAACGACTTTCAAGCGTTCGAGGCGGCTACCCGAATTTTGGAAATAGCCCCCTCGTTGACCAACAAAGTAGTCCTACATTGTCATAATCTACGTTTCAGCCGCGCCGCACAAAGCACAGCACTGAGCAAAAAATGTGAGATTTTCAACACCTATAATATGGCCGCTAAAGGTTTTGTGCACAGCAACCTCATGGAGCATTTCAAACGCACCACAGCCCGCGACGCGGTCGTAATCGCAGGGTTCGGGCGCTTTGGTCAATCTGTCTTGGAGGAGTTACAAAACATTGCAACTCAAGATATCGCACATGTGGCGGTGATCGATATCGACGCCAAACGCCGAATTATGGTTGCAGAGGAACAACAACGCATCGGCACAACCTATCAGCGCAGTATTTTTCAGGGCGATATCTCACACCCACTCGTATGGGGCAGCCTGGCGGAAAAAATTGACTTGTCCATCGCCGAACCCACGGTAATTCTCGGCACGGGAAAAGAGCAGGACAATTTACGCACAGCCCTGTGGGTCAAACAACGATATCCAAACGCTCGCGTATTTACCCGGACCAACGATATTTCAGAATTCGCCCTAGCAGTGGGCAGAGAACACGACCTGCGCAGCATCAGCATCACCCAACTGGTTGAAGACCACGTCCCACCTCGCTGGCTGAACTAAGCATTCTGGCGAACCATAAAAAACTACAATCAGCTACACGACACATCATCAGACAAACAAGCCGCGAAACTGGATAGACGATGCAGTCCTGTGACAACAATGCTAGATTAAACGCCATAGTGGGAGGAAACCTATGATCATCGGCATACATCACATCGCCATCGGTGTTCCAGATTTTGAGCAAGCGCTGACTTTTTACACCGAGGTTCTGGGTTTTGAACAAGTAGAGGGCGCCCAATTTTCTGGTAAAAATGATGCGGTAGAAGCCGCCATTGGTCTGACCGAACCCAGTGCAAAAATGGCCATGTTACGCGGCGGCAATGCCCACATTGAACTTTGGGAATATACGCAACCGCCACCCAAGGACTTGCGCTCGCGTCCCTGTGATTACGGCTATCCACACTTCGCCTTGGAAGTCACCGACATTGTCGCTGAACATCAGCGGCTCTGCGCAGCAGGCATGACCTTTGTCGGACCGCCAGTGGAGTTCGGCGATAGCGCAGCCGTTTATGGCAATGATCCTTTTGGCAACGTGATCGAGATTTATGAGATTCGTAATCCAGAGCGCGCAAAAATTGCCAATACCCCTATTGCACAAGGGGCTTTGACCCACCACGCCACCAGCGAGTAAATCATGAACAGCACTGGAAAAATTCCTAATCTAAAAGAAATCGCCGACCGACTCGCCATCCAAGACGTCCTATACAGGCACTGTCGCGGCGTCGATCGAGCAGATGCCGACTTACTAAAAAGCGCCTACTGGCCTGAGGCCGAAGTCGCTTACGGTGCATACAACGGGCCAGCGCACCCGTTTTGTGAAAATCTACCCACCACAATCACCAAATACGCCGCGACCCAGCACCGCGTCACCAACACAATTGTAGATTTCAAAGATAACGACGCTGTCGTAGAATCCTACGTCATGGCCCATCATTATTCGGCCCAACCCGACGAAGCGGATGTCGAGATGACCTATTTAGGTCGATACATCGATCACATGCAGCGCCGGGGAGATTACTGGAAAATTATGTTTCGCTGGGTGGTTATGGATTGGAACCAAAACGTTCAAGCGACAGCTATCTTAAAGGGTGCGCCTTTCGATGGGCTGGCGAGAGGCCAACGCCTACCAGGTGACCCTCTTTACCAAATGCAAAACGATATATTCGGAGATTTTTAGTGCACGCAGAACTATTAGAAAAGCGCCTCGACAAGATCGAAAGTATGAGAGATGAAATTGCTGCAGGCGGAGATGCCGCGCAGAAAATCAGAAAACTCCCAGACAGTATTGTTGAACGGCTGATAGATGAAGGATTCTTTCGTTTTACACTACCCAAAGCATTAGGCGGCGAAGACGCCAGTAGCCTGGACACCATAAAAATACTCGAGAGCATCGCCGCGATTGATGCCTCCGTTGCGTGGAACGTCATGTTGGGATCTGAGATCAATGCCATGGCCGCCGGCGGGATGGATCCAGAGCTCGCAAAAGAAGTGTATATCGACAACCCAAACGTTGTAATGTGCGGCGGCGGCGGCCCCGGTTCCATTCCACCTCGTGCAGAACGCACCGAAGATGGCGGCGTGCGCGTATGGGGTCAATCAACTTTCATCAGTGGTTGTCATAATGCAACTTGGTGTTTTATGGCCGCACCATTGATGAACGGTGATGAACCCGAGCGTGGTGAAGACGGCAATCCCATCATGAAACTGTGGATGATGCATCGTGATCAGTGGGAAATCATAGATACTTGGGACGTCGCAGGATTGCGCGGTTCGGGAAGCAACGATGTCAAAGCAGACGGCGCTTATGTGGAACCGCGATTTTTGGGTGTCGACCTGATGCGGACGCCTGCACACTATGACAATCCAGTATTTCGCATGCCGGTGCCGCTGAGGTTATCCTTTAACAAAGTCGCCGTGGCGTTGGGTGTGGCGAAAGGCATGCTCGAGGCATTTGCAGATCTTGCACAAAATAAGATCCCGATGATGTCAACCAGCTCACTGGCCAAACGTCCGATCGCAGCCTACCGCATGGGCGAAGCCATGGCCAACTATCGAGCGGTTCGCACTTATGTGTTGCAAGCTATGCAAGATGTCGAAGACGAACTGAATGCAGGCGCGCCGGCACCCGGCGCTGAAACCACCATTAATGCGCGCTTGGCCTGCACACATGGCGCAAATATTTGTATGCAATTGGTAGACAGCCTGCACAATGCGGCCGGGACAAGCGCAATGCGCTCTCACAGTCCTTTGGAGCGAAAGCTGCGTGACGCCCACGGCTGCGCGACCCACAGATGGGTCTCACATCCACTGTATCAAGACTTGGGCAGCATATTCTTAGGCAATGAGCCAGACCCTGAATTCACCGGACAGGGCGGGCCGGCGCCTAAATAACGCTAAACGCTTGGCGGCGGCGGTTCTATCTTAGTGCCGCGGCTGACCAATTCATGGCGAACAATTTTCCAATGTCCGTCTATTCGGCGCATTTTAGTAAAATAAGTTGCCCAAAGGGTTAGCGTTGTACCTTCACTGGCCTTCATATAATGCAGCGCCTGTACATCGGTTCGCGCATTTGCCTCGTCGCCCTCAATCGTCGCATAAACCGGCGACAGCATATGCTGAGTCGCTCCATAAGCCTGCAAAGCTTGATCCACATATGCCGTCCACTCATCTCCGCCTCTAAAGGTTTCTGCACCAAAACCGACGACCTCAACGTCATCAGCAAAACAGCTTCTATAAAGCCCTAAATCTCGATCATCAACCCCTGCCGCGTAGCGTGACATGACATCCTGAACGGCAATTCGATCTGCAGTTATATCTCCCATTACTTCAAACTCCTCTGTTTTAATGTTCCCCAAGTGTTCCAAAACGTCACCTGCTCTGCTGGTCGACGCTGCGCCCGCTTCAGGACAGCACCCTTGGTATATCCCACTGGCAGCATAATGGTTTGTATCGTACCTCGGGGCATACCCAAAATCTCCCTGATTTGCGGCTGGCATGCCGACAGCAAGGTTGTCCAGGTCGCGCCGATTCCCCGGGCGCGCAGCGCTAACATTAACGACCAGGCCGCAGGCAAGACCGAACCATAATAAGCCACATGAGAGCCGATACTATCCTCATTTGGCTCACCGTCTACGCAGACAAAAATCATTGCGGGTATCTCGTGCAATCGGTCTACCAGCGCTTTATGTGTAGGTTTCATGGGCAGATCTCTCGACTTAAGCACATTCACCAGTTGCTCATGATATTGCTCGGCAATGGCTTTTTTTTGCCGCAAATCGTCTACTACCACAAAGCGCCAGGACTCCTCGGGAATGCCTGTTGGTGCCTGCACCGCAACATCGATACAGTCCAACAACACGCCGCGCTCTATGGCGCGATCAAAATCCAGTTTACGGCGAACCGACCGTGCCGTGCTCAAAACCTCATCGACCCAATCTAATTCATTGTCCGGCAACATGATTTGCCCCTTTTATCCTGTCCAATAGCGCCTACAATGGTCAGGTCTAAGACCACAGAAAGCAAACCATGACCGTCCTGTCTGTTCTCGACTTATCACCCATCACCGAAGGGCATACTGCAGCGGAGGCTTTGTCCAACTCGCTCAATCTTGCTCAACATGCCGAACAGTTGGGTTACCACCGATATTGGCTAGCTGAACACCACAATATGCGGGGCATCGCCAGCGCGGCAACTCCAGTGGTGATCGGTCACGTGGCCGCGGGCACCTCGACAATCCGCGTGGGCTCCGGCGGCATCATGCTGCCCAACCACGCCCCCCTAATGGTCGCCGAACAGTTTGGCACCTTGGATGCGTTGTTTCCGGGACGGATCGATTTAGGCCTCGGGCGCGCACCCGGCACCGACGGAGCCACTGCGCAAGCATTGCGCAGAACCCTGCAAAGCGACCCCAACAACTTCCCGCGCGACGTCATCGAATTGCGCGAATACCTAAAAGCTGCCGGACCACAACAACGGGTTTGTGCAGTTCCCGGTCATGGCTCTAACGTGCCCCTGTATATCCTGGGCTCCAGTTTATTCGGCGCGCAACTGGCAGCAATTCTCGGACTGCCTTTCGCCTTCGCAGCACACTTTGCTCCGGCGGCCATGACGCAGGCCCTTGATATTTATCGGCAACAATTTGAGCCGTCCGAGCAACTGTCCGAACCCTATGTCATCTTGGGATACAACATCTGCGCAGCAGACAGTGAGGCAGAAGCGCATTATCTTCGTTCCTCCAGCTTGCGGGCTTTTATCAACCTTCGGCTGGGCAATCCCGGCAAACTACCTCCGCCACAAGCCAACTTCGAGGACAATCTCACTGCACAAGACAAACAAATGCTGAGCCAAGTCAGCAGCGCATCCGCTGTTGGCACCGAGGCTCAGGTCAACGAGCAGGTCAGCAAATTTGTTAAACAAACCGGCGCTGATGAACTGGTGGTCGTCAGCCAGATCTACGACCACCAGGCCCGCGTCAATTCTTATACCATCGCCAAAAAGGCCTGCGCATCACTCTAAAAGCAGCCTAGGGCATGTACCAAATGGGTGAGGACCACGCACGATCTTGAAGCGTTGCCTGCATATCAAGGCGAGGAGACACCCCCGCACGGATGGCATCATAAGTCGACCAGCGACAGCTGGGGTTCTCTAACACCCGCGCGTAGTAAAAGGCCCGTTGCTGGGGATCAAAATCAGGGTCCTGCCAGACCGAGACTAACTCTGCATCGCCAACACCCGCAGTCACGGAACAATCACTCAGATCGACGCTGGCCCCGTTGTTTGGACAGCGCTTTGTCGCAGGATCAACGGCTAAACCATCTGAACACGCAACGTCAATAACAGCTTCTTTCGCTTCCCCGTTTTCAACCCATCCTTTAACAATCTGCAATCGCTGCAAACTGTAGGTGTCGGGGTCACGGCTGGCCCAAAGATAAAACGCAGGACTGCGCCCTGCGTCAGCCATCAGATCCGATCCCATCGGGACCCCTTGTGCATACGCTTTGGCTATCGCATCCGGGTCGTTAATTAAGCTTTGATCCAGATCATAACCCGCAAAAAAACGTACTTTAATATGGGGTCCGCTGGTACTGAACGTCTCTTTGCGGCGAAAAGCATCAAACAGATCGTCTCTGGTATTGGACTCCGCCCAAACCCCAGCCAATCCTGATGCCCCCCAAAATGCGGCAGCTGAACTTGCATACTGCGGATCATCAGCCGAAGAATCTGGCAACGGCACCGAACCTCGCAGCTCGGGCCCAATGTCCATCAACCCGGTTTTACTCCAATAATTATTTTCTTCAAACGATCCCGCTGCATTGTGAGTATCAGAGGCACCAATCACGCCAAATTTATACGGGTTAATACCACTCTCCTGCTCCATCAACAGGCCATTCAAATAGGCCTCTCGCACATAGCTGCCCGATGGCGAAGAGGGCAGAGCACTGGCAATACGCAACGGCATGATTTCAAAATTAGCCCACTCATCATTAGGCGAAAGCAATGGATGGGTGTCAGAGGTGCCTTTGACCTGCGTATTCTCTACAAGCGGCTCATTACGCATGCGCTGCTGCACATAAGCTGCATCAAAGGGCTCATCGCTGTTGAATTTGGTTTTTGCGAACATCCATCCATCAGAGCCATTGGAATTATGCGGTATCGCTATCGCATCTTGTCCGCGCGATCGATTAGTGTCCATCCAATCCCACAAATCCTCCGGGTTGACCGAATCTAGCCGAGAGAACACCTGTTCCGGCACATTATGGTCGCGAAAAATAACGTTACGGTGGAGATTTTCAAATTCGGGGCCTGACGTGGTGTACTCATAGGCGATAAACGTGGTGAAGCGTCCCGGATCATTGTGCCGCTGCGCCGACTCGATAATCTCCTGCCAGGCGCTGCGGGCAACGTCACGGTCATCCAAATCATCGACTTCACCAGGCACACGGGCCTGCAGGTGATCAAGCAACGTTGCAAACGCTGACGCGGATGTTGCGGCCGTGGTCGCGCTGGCTACAACCGGTGCAAAGCGATGCTCTGCATATGCGCCTTGTGCCTCACCCAAGGCCCGCATCATGCCGAGATAAAACCCATGATCAGAGACCGCCAAAAAATCGAGGGGTTTTTGCATCCGCATCCTAAAACCTGAGGCATGTGCTATTTCCGCTCCTTTTGCAAACTCATAAGCGTCGTCCGGCGTCCCACGCGTACCCATCAGATACGCATCAAACGACAGTACCGTATGCACATGCGTATCTCCAAAATAAGCATTACGCTGCTCATTACGCAAAGGCAGCGGCACTGCAGCGTCATCCTGCCCGGCTGACGATTCGCCTGGCTTTGTATCGAGCTCTTCAACCGAAGACTCCCCGCATCCGACCGCCGCCACAAAAAAAAGGACTAATAATATTTTATTCAATTGTCTTCTCCGATTAGCAAAATTTTACGAGCAGCTTGCGCCTTGAGGCTTTATCAACTTGCGTTTGGATTTATCAAGTATTTTTTTCCCGTAGCCTGTTTCGCGTAAGTACGCAAAGTCGTCAAATCCAATGTTTCGCGCAAAGAGATCTCAGCCGCGTAACTACTGGCAAACGTTGTACGCACCTCGTCAGCAACACGCTGGCGAAGCGCCTGTGCTTTTTCTCGGCCAACCTTTTGTAAAAACGGCGTGAGCAACCACCCCCCTAAACCCCAAGCCATGCCGTAACTGCGGCGCAATGTTGTTGCCGAGCGCTCCAGTCCTCCGTAGATATAAACTTGCTTGTGCTGAGTTGATCCATAGCGACTATATTCCGCAGCGGTCGCAATGGCAGCCGCCTCCATCGCCGCTAAAATTGAGTCCGCTAAACCGCCGCCACCAGTGGCGTCAAACGCCAAATAAGCACCTGTCTTAGCGATGGCATCGGTTAGGTCTCGCCTAAAAGAATCTTGAGAGGCATCACACACATAGGTTGCACCCAAATCACGCAAGAGTTGGGCTTGCTCAGGCTTACGAACGATATTTACCAGCTCCACCCCGTCGGCAAGACAGATTTTCTGTAACATCTGGCCTAGGTTAGACGCTGCGGCGGTATGTATCAGAGCTTTGAACCCTTCCACACGCATCGTTTCCACCATGCCCAACGCAGTCAAAGGATTCACAAAACAAGATGCGCTTTCCCTCGGGGTGACTCCCTCATGCATTAACAAACATTGCTGCACGTTGAGAGTCCGGTACTGGCTGTACATTGCACCACCCAGAACGGCAACAGTTCGACCCAGCAGAGCCTGCGCCTGCGGATCGGCACCCGCAGCAATCACCACTCCCGCCCCTTCATTGCCTACCGGCATAGATTCATCAAATCGACCGGACATGTGCTTAACCAAAGCGGGCGGAATATCGGCTGTCACCGCGGGCAAATCGCCATTACCGACTGGGGTCGCGGTACTCAAATCTGCCATTCCCAATAAAAGCCCTAAATCAGAAGGATTAATCGGGCTTGCCTCTACCCGAACCAACACTTCGTTTTCTCTAGGCGGGGCAACGGCAACCTCACGCAATGTCAGTTGCAATTGCCCGGAACTGGTCACCATCGACTGCAACTGCAGACCGCTTTGCGGTATCTTGCTCATAAGACCTCCCCCGATTAAATAGTGCTTACTATTTACTGTTCCATCGCGAATGGCAATACCGACCGGTCACGTTAAACTGGGTGTGTCACAAATCAGGAGTCACCGCTGAAACCACTCTCAACCCGCGACTTACGGTCCGTGTTTCCAAACCTCACCGCACAGAAACTGGGCGCGCCAAACCTAGCCCCCGTGGACTGGGGCGTGCTGGATTATTTTGGATGGGTTCACCCCGATGGTCATCACGGATTCGTCGTCATGAGCGTACAGGACAAATTACGGGGATTAAAACTTCGACGTATGCTCAATCCAAGTGCACGCGCACGCACACACATGTGTTCTTGGTGCCACCATGTCTATCGCAGCCGCGGCACAGCAATGTTCAGCACCGGCGTTACTGGATCACAGGGCAGACACCGAATCGGCAACTATATCTGCAAGAATCTAGACTGCAGTGTCCGCATCCGCAATCTAACCGGTGATCCGCCGACTTATCTTCCGGAGACCATCGACCTGAGGCATAAAATATGGCGCTTAGAAACAACCGTTTCGAGCTTCATGGCGCGCGCCAACCTACTTACTGATCACCTTTAGTTTCAACATCGACACCTGCCAATCGGGTATACTTTTTCCGCATTAACCAGCGATAAGGTATTAAAGATGTCAATCGATATTTTTCGTGCAGAAGCCCGTGACTGGGTGGAGACTCATTGTCCTGCCAGCATGCGCGTGGGCGCTGTGCATTTTGAAGACGCTTATGAAATCTATCAAACCGACGATGCGAACCAGTGGCGCGACCAGGCAGCAGCCCGGGGATGGACAGCTCCGACTTGGCCAGCCAGTTATGGCGGCGGAGGGTTAAATAAAGCCGAGGCACAAGTGCTCAGCCAGGAGCTCGCCCGCATCAAAGCACTGCCGCCCGCCACCGGAATGGGTTTAGCCATGATTGGGCCGACCCTTTTAGAATTTGGAACCGAAGATCAAAAGCTACGTCATCTGCCTAAAATTGTGACGGGTGAAGCCCAATGGTGCCAAGGCTATTCAGAGCCCGGAGCGGGTTCTGATCTCGCGGGACTGCAAACAAAAGCCGTCCTTGAAGGTGACCAGTTTGTGATCAATGGACAGAAAATCTGGACCTCTGGCGCACAACACGCCAATTGGATGTTTGCCCTGGTTCGCACGGACCCCAGCGCACCAAAACATGACGGCATCAGTTTTATCCTTTTGCCCATGCAACAGGCGGGTGTCACCGTCAAACCAATCAAACTGATATCGGGTTCTTCGCCGTTTTGTGAAACCTTTCTTGATAACGCCCGTGCAGATCGCAACGATCTCATCGGGTCGCTAAATAAGGGCTGGACGGTTGGTAAAAGATTGCTTCAGTACGAGCGAAATGGCGCCTCCGCAAGAACCTCGCGAGGTAAAAAGAAAAAACCAACGCTCAACATTTATGCAAGTATCGCCAAGAAATACTCAGGTGAAACCGCGGACGGCAAGATTGCCGACCATAGCCAACGCGATCAAGTATTAACTCAAGTTATCCAAGAACGAGCGTTAATGCTGACCTCTCAACGGGTGTTGGATGAGAGCAGAGAGAGCGGCGCACCCGGGGCAGCAACTTCAATTTTCAAACTGGTCGGCTCAACCTTAGCCAAGGAAGGTGCGCAGCTGAAGTCAACGCTGCGCGGCACTGCCGGTCTCGGCTGGGAGGGTGATGAATTCTCAGTCGAGGAATTAGAATCTACCCGAAGCTGGCTACGTGATCGCGCTGTGACGGTGTATGGGGGTACCAATGAAGTCCAGCAAAACATCATCGCCAAACGAGTGCTTGGGTTGCCAGACTAGCATGGGCGCTTTAGCCATAGGCGTAGCAAACCCAGATCATAGGTACACTCCAATGCCCGGGTTCGCGGTGCACCCCCTCCTTGGAATCCGGTGGCTGGACCACCATCGGCCAAAGGCACGCTACGGCCTAGGCATGGGGCCCGCTCAGGGTACTGTGTCTAATTACACTGCTTGCCATTACCGCGGTCATTCATAATTGCGACGGCAATCTTTTTTAGGCTATAACCAGACCATGTCAAGACCAAAGACTATCGCCCCGTATAGACAGGCGGGCGTTTTTCAAGAAAGGCCTTCATCCCTTCCTTGGCATCCTCGCTGCGCGAGCAAAGCACTTGATTACGATTCTCAATGGCCATCGCAGACTCCAATGAATTGGCATCAATGGCCATATTCAAGCCCTCCTTAGTCAACCGCAGTCCCATCGGCGAAGTGGTCAACATTTCCTCGAGATACGGTAGCGCCGCAGCACCTAAATCGGCATCAGCAACAACCTCGGATACGAGCCCAGTAGCCAACGCGCGCTGCGCCTTAATAAATCGCCCGGTTAGCATCAACTCTGAAGCCAACGCCGTGCCTACAAGACGAGGCAAAAAATAGGATGTGCCCATATCGCAGGATGACAGGCCAATGCGAATAAACGCAGCATTCATACGCACGCTCTCCGCCGCAATACGGATATCAGAAGCCAGCGCAAACGCAAATCCACCGCCGCAGACAGGTCCATGCAGCAGACTAATAATCGGCTGCGGACATCGCCGCATGGCGATATAAACCTCTGCCAAATATCCCTGAAAACCCCAACCGCCGCCAACCGGGCGATGGCCAGCATCATCTGTTGTCGAACCAGCTTGCTTAATGTCCAGTCCAGCGCAAAAGGCACGGCCCTCACCTCGCATTACGACTATGCGCGTACTTGCATTTTCCGATAGCCCATGAAAATAATGTCGCAACTCCGTTACCATCTGCGTGTTGATCGAATTCAATGCTTGCGGACGATTAAGTACCAACCAATCCACGGGCCCCTCACGCTCCACACGGATAGTCTCAAATTCTTCTAAAGTCACTTTATTTCCCCTTTAAACGTTATACATATCCAACTGATCAGCACAGCTAAACTTAACCAAGACAATACTCGGCAAGCATCCCGCCAATCATACCGCCCAGCTGGCAGAACACCCAGTTTGCTGATATCTTAGAACATGTTCTAATGTTTGAGCGAGATCTTTAAGTGAATCAACAAGAAATCCAAACACTACGTACCCTCATGGAATATGAAGCATCACGTTCCGCACCACCCAAAGGATTCCCAGAGTTACCTGACATCCCCGCGGGCCGTTATACCGACCCCCGTTTTTTTGAGCTCGAAAAAGAACACATTTGGCGGAAATCGTGGTTATTCGCCGCACATATCGATGAAATTCCGCAGCCCGGTTGTTGGCGGTTGTGGGAAAATGCTGGACAGCCGGTCATTATCGTTCATGCCAATGACGGTAGGGTCAACGCGTTCTACAACACCTGCTCACACCGCGGCGCTCCGATTGTCACCGAGCAAAGCGGCCAGCGATCCCGGTTAGTTTGCAAGTATCATGGATGGACCTACAGCCACAGCGGCGACCTACTCGCTGTTCGCGACCCTGAAGATTTCGTCAATCTAGACAAATCCTGCAGAGGCTTAACGCCGGTTAGATGCGAGCGTTTTGGCAATCTTATTTTTGTCAATTTCGATGCAAACGCAGACAGCCTCATGCAATGGCTTGGACCGGTAGCCGACGAATGGGAGGAGTTTCAATTTGGCAATTGCCGGCTTGCTGCGCGACACATTTGGGATCTGAACTGCAATTGGAAAATTGCTATGGAGGCAAACGCTGAGGTGTATCACGTACGCAGTATCCACCCACGAACTGTTGCGCCCATTCTGGACGATCGACGGAATGTCAATACACTTTATCCACAGGGTCACGGCCGTATGGTTGCACCAAGACCTCAAACCGCCGAAGATCCGGGCGACCTACTGACCCAGCGTTCACCTTGGGTGGAGATGGAAACCGTCGGCGAAATTGCCCGCACGTGCACCCAATCATACGGAATTTTTCCCAACTGGGTCTCTCCATTGAGCCAATGGACAATTCCACCCTTACTGTTTTGGCCTAACGGGATCAACAAATGTCGTCTCGAAACTTGGACGCTAGCGCCTGACTGGGGTGATGGCATCAAGCCTGATCTATGGACACAAAATGATGGAGAGGCGCTCTCCCCGGTACTGCTAGAGGACACCGAATTCGGCGAATGGATTCAAAAATCTGTTGAATCCTATGGTTTTAAAGGCGTCCCCCTGAGTTATCAGGAGGCGAGAATTTATCACTGGAACCAATTTGCCGACAAAATGATTGGTGCCGAAAACATCCCGGAGGGACTGGCAGTCGAGCAAGTGATCGGCAATGATTGGATGTACCCTAACGATCCAAGAGTGGCACTGGCAAAGGCGTAAGTTGGCGCGGCATAACCGTTAAAACCCTCGGTTAGGTTGCCGTATAGACAATTTCACCACCGATCAGCGTGTAGCGAACTTGAGTTGCAGCAATATCTGAAAAAACGGCTGCCAAAGGACGATCGAGAACCAAAAGGTCTGCCCGCGCTCCCACACGAACTTGACGCGCTGGGCCACCGGGTTGACCAGCAGATGCAAGATAGCCACGCAACCCCTCCTGAGGCGAAACACGCTCAGTTGGATTAATAACCTCACCATTTTCAGCCACTCGAGTGGCTGCAGCCGCCATAATCAGCCAAGGATTCAATGGACCATAGGGAGCATCAGAGCTTGCGGCAACAGGCACCCCCGCCGCCAACAGCGAGGCGTAAGGATACAGACAAGGTTGATCTGCTGGATCTGCTGCCGCATAGAAACGCGCGCCTCGATCGGCAATAAATCCCGGCTGAGTCACCACTGTGACCCCCGCAGCACGCAACATGGGCAGAGTTTGTGCGCGCACAACACCAGCATGTTCAATCCGGTCATCGCTGTGCCTGCCTGCCTCAAGCAAAGCGCTAAGCGCATACAATAGCTCGACGTGACTCACTGCGTGAAAAGCCACCCCCCGATTTAAATCATGTGCTTGTTTGATGCGATCAACCAGGTCTGAAAACGGCAGCAGATCGTCTTCATCCAGCAAAATTTTGAGCTGGCCTGCCGGTAGGGACAAATCCCCCATCACCTGCACGTGCTGGAGCAGTTCTCGGCGTTGCCGAGCCCGACCATAGTCCGTCAACCGTTGCCGATCATTGGTATATGAGGCATCGGTTACAGAGGTTATACCGAAACTCGCCATTTGCTTGGACAGTGAACTCAGGTTAGCTGGTGCTGCAGAGGGTAAGCGCGTATGCAGCCATGCATCCATGCGCCATAATCGCCCGGTCGGCTTCGATTGGCCATCACGCTCCAATCCGGGCTGGTTCCAAACCGACGCCAAATCCAGCGCCTGCAGCGCCGCTGTATTGAGGATCCACAGTTTGCCGCTGCTGTGCTGCAAACGAACCGGTCGACTCGCACAGAGGCGATCTAAGGCCACGGCGTCAAGATCTCCCGCAATTGATTCGTGATAGTTGACACCCCGAACCCAACCCGGTCCAGGCACCGCATGCAGCGCGGCAGACAACGCCTTGGGGTTGATAGATCCAAAACCGGCGCAATCTATCGAGCTGCGCGCAGCCGCAGCCGCATACAGGTGTATGTGATGGTCATGTAATCCCGGGATAACCGCACAGCCGCGTGCATCGATGGTAGCAGCCGCCGGCCGCGCGCCACCGATCTGCTGAACCTGATCATCAACCAACACGTCGGCTGTTACGCCGTCTAGATCTGCATTCTTAATCAGCAGTGTCACAGTCGCGGTATACTCTCGGTCATGGTTGCCATCATTTCATCAAAACATTTCACCCAAATCACCCGTTCCCCTCTATTGGCAGAGGAGCATTCTGTCGTGGCTGGGCAAAACTATCTAGTGGTCCAGATAGACCGTCATCACATACCCAGCGAGCCTCTTTTTTGGCCAAGTTGTGTCGTGGTTGGTCTGCTTGGGCATAATGTCACACTCGATGCTGCAGCGGATTATCCGGTAGATGTCTTGAGCCCCCCGGGAGCATCGCTGACGAACCTGTTACATAACATCAACCGTCATCCGGTCGCTGCGACAACGTTAGTGCAGTTGTTACGCAAGCAATCGTGCATGAGCATTGATCAGGGACTGTTTGCAGAATCTCTGGCCTATTCAGTATTACAACAAAGCCAGGAGTTTCAGACTTGGCTCACGACTAATGCAACTCGTTCCCATGCGATTCAATCAACGCCACCGGTAATCGTGACCCGAAAAACCCACGATGACGGGGATGAGCTGACGCTGACGTTGAACCGACCCCATGTCCACAATGCCTACAACAGCGATATGAAAGACCATTTATGCGCAGCCCTTTGCGTGGCAAATCTGGATCCTGATATCACGCACGTCCACCTTAATGCTGCAGGCCACTCTTTCAGTGCAGGCGGGGACTTGACTGAATTTGGCGCATCGCCCAACCCCGCAGTCGCTCATTTAAGCAGAACGACGCGCAGTGCAGCGGGTTTGCTGGCCAGTCTGTCTATCTCCACCTCAAGCGCCCTGCAGGGCGCGTGTATCGGTGCAGGCATCGAATTACCTGCATTCACGGATCGAGTTACTGCCTCACCGGACACTTTTTTTCAGCTCCCAGAGGTGGCCATGGGACTGATCCCAGGTGCCGGGGGTACAGTCAGCTTGCCGCGGCGCATCGGCCGTCAACGCACAGCATGGCTCGCTTTAACCAATACACGCATTGATACGGCCACGGCTCTGAAATGGGGATTAATCGACGCTCTGGTCGATTAAGCGAGCTTTGACAACACGCCGCAGGAGTTTACCCGTTTCGTTGTAAGGCAACTCATCCCAAACCGCAATCATCTGAGGAACCCGAGAGCTGCGCAGTTGTTCCTTGACATACGCCTGCAGTTCAACCCCGTCGATCTGCATGCCTTTGCGAGCCACCAACGCCGCAGCCACGCCCTCTCCCCACTGCTCATCTGGCACACCCACTACGGCGGCATCCAGCACCGCCGGGTGTGCCAACAAAACATCTTCAATTTCACCTGGTGATAAGTTCTCACCACCGCGAACAATCACATCATCTGCCCGGCCTTCAAGAAACAAATAACCCTGCTCATCAATGCTACCCGCGTCACGCGTGGCGAACCAGCCGTCAGCATCGGTGGCTGAGCCACGCCCCTCATATTCTCCAGAGACCTGTTCACCACGCACATAGATTTCGCCCCGCTCGCCAGGGCCCAGTGGCTCCCCTTGGTCGTTACGAATTTCAATCTCAACACCCGGCAGCGGCTGACCCACGGAAACCAACCGGCGCCGAACATCCGCGTCGTCACTGGCCTGTGCCGTGCGATGTTCAGCTGGGCCCAGCACTGCAATGGTGGAGCTGGTTTCAGTCAAACCATAGGCATTGGAGAAATCTGTATCTGGCAACAGCTGCATCGCTTTGTGGATGACACTCAACGGCATCTTGCCACCGCCGTATGATAAGTTTTTCAGGTGCGGCAGACCCGCGGTAGATTCGCCCTCTAAATGATCCACAATTCGGGCCAACATGGTCGGCACCAAAAACGCAGTGGTTACAGCATACTTACGCGCAGCCTCGAGCCATGCCTGAGGCGTGAAATTGGGCAGCTGTATCACGTGTCGCGCAGAATATACCGAGCTCAAAATTGCCGCGATTCCCGCGATATGATAGGGCGGTACGCACACCAGGGCCGCTTCTTGCTCTTCAGCGCAAGCAAACTCTACAGAGCTCAAAATATAAGCGACCAAATGTTTGTGCCGCAGCACCGCCGCCTTTGGTTCCCCCGTGGTTCCGCTCGTAAATAACAATACGGCAATTTCATCGGGATCCATCGACCATTCTTCGGCCACCGGATGAGGATGTAAATTGTCAGCTAAAAATGCCGCACTGGACACAGGCAAGACGCCGTCTAAGCCCCCAAGTCGAACCGCGCGCTCAGCCTGGGTCACCAGATAAGCCGGCGTGACCCGCTTGAGCAAGGCTTCAATTTCGGTATCCGTTAAGCGGTAATTCAGCGGCACATAGGGCACGCCTGCCCATGCACTGGTAAACAGGCTCAAGGGTGTACCCAAGTTGCTCACATCGAGTTTTACCAGGCGCTCCGCGCCGCTTGCGCGGACACTGGCGGCGCGATAACGCGCTGCCTCAAACAACTGGGCATAAGTGAGAGATTGCCCGCTGCTGCAATCGGTAAACGCGGGGCGATCCGGGAAAACGCCTCCGGCCATCTCCAACAACATCATGATGTTCATGGTCGGCGTCCGTTAGTCGGTTTTCGGCAATTTCTTGGTATCTTTTTGCAGCAAAAGAGCGCCATCAACCGCCAGGCTGCCCTGACCGGCCTTTACACAGAGCACTTCTAGGCTTTCATCTTCAGTGATATAGCGTTTGCCTATCGCAATACCCACCGCCTGCTCAGGATCGATCTCCGCGGCAACACCCTCACCACCACTTGCAAACATCGCTGTGCCGCCACATGTGATTTCCACATCCGCTGGAGGCGCGCTGACCACCATCACCTCTCCCTCACACACCGCACTCTTCAAACGCGAACCTGACTTCAACTCCGGCATCGACTAATCTCCCCATAACTACTTTTATCGCGCGATAGTCTATGGCCTTTCTTTGCTGTTGACAAAGTTTGGATTACGCACGTTTACTCCTGCCTATGTGCAGTAAAAATCAGTAAGGAAATATCCACATGCAAACTTCAATTTCTATCGGTTCAGCCTACTATAACGGTCAGGATTGGGATGCCCTCGTCGATTACACCATGGCCGCAGACCGAATGGGCGTCGATCAGGCATGGTCGGCTGAAGCATGGGGAATGGACGCGATTGTTCCCCTGGCCTACATAGCGGCTAAAACAGAGCGCATCAAACTGGGTACCGGCATCATGCAGATCAGCTCTAGAGTACCGTCAATGATCGCTATGACTGCCCAAAGTCTTGATACTGTTTCCAAAGGTCGGTTTATGTTGGGCTTGGGGGTCAGCGGCCCACAGGTGGTTGAGGGACTGCACGGCGCCGCTTTTGGCAAACCACTATCGAGGTTGCGCGAATGTGTTGATATTTTAAACATCGCGCTAGCAGGAGAAAAATTGGCCTATGACGGCAAACACTACACGCTGCCGCGGCCAGGAGGAGAGGGCAAAGCGATCAGATTATCCCAGCCACCTCGCCCGAATTTGCCGATATATCTTGCCACTCTGGGACCCAAATCGCTGCAGATGACTGGTGAGCTTGCTGACGGTTGGCTGGGCACTTCTTTTTTGCCCGAACACGCCCATGTTTTCCTCGAAGACTTGCGCGCAGGTGCGCTCAAAAGTGGTCGCACACTTAAGGACCTGGACATCCAAGCTGGCGGCTATTTTGAAATCAGCGACAACGTTGAAGCATTGATCGCAGCCCGCAAACCCGCCATGGCGTTCACGCTAGGGGCTATGGGTTCAGCGAAAACAAATTTTTATAACGACGCCTACTGCCGGGCCGGTTATGAGGATACTGCCAAAGCGGTGCAACGCCTGTGGATAGACGGCAAACGCGATGCAGCCATTGAACGCGTACCCGACGACTTAGTCCTGATGGCCAACCTAATTGGCACAGCAGACATGGTCCGAACACGTTTAGCCGCATTCGCCGACGCCGGTGTGACTACCCTTAGATTATCTACCGGGGGAGACACTTGGCCAGAGCGTACCGCCGCGCTAGAAAAAGCCATGGATCTAATTAAGCGCACCTAACTACTTATAATGCCCGAAAAACACGCCAACCAATTATGCTGCGAATTTAAACCCCGCAAGGCCGTTCGCGCTGTGATCGCCGATCCCGCTGCGCGGCGCGTCTTGTTGATTCAAATGCGAGTACCCGATAGCAACACCTCGATCTGGATTACACCAGGCGGCGGCCTGGAGTCTGGCGAAGATGAGATGACCGCCCTAAAACGCGAAGTCCGCGAAGAAACCGGCCTGGTCATCGACACAGCAGAAGGCCCCATATGGTATCGACGCATGCAATTTCACCTTTACGGTAAAGGGTTTGATCAGTCGGAAACGTATTACTACATCGAAGTTCCACAATTCACTGCGGACCATGAACACAATCCTGCCGCCGATGAGCGCAGTACATTTGAATCGTTTCGTTGGTGGCGGATAAAAGAAATCAACAACGCCCACGACCATATCTTTGTACCCAAAACATTAGGGCTGCATGTTGAACGCCTTTTAGACCAAGGTATTCCAGAGCAACCCTATGATGTTGGGCGCTAGTGGCATTTTTCAGCCCTGCCCGGGCCGTTCAGGCCTGTGCTTTTCGTTACCGTAGACAACCGCCTAAATTTTCACCATCCCACCGTCAACCATCAACGATTGTCCGGTGATGTTCATAGCGTCATCAGCCACCAAAAACACCACAGCGTTGCCAATATCCTCAACGGTTTGATCCCGGCGCAGTGGGGTCCGATCAAATATTTCCGGGTAATCCCCTCTGGCCACCCCATCAAACCACTCCCGGGCGTTCATGCCCGCGAACTCAGGCAGCTGTTCGACCGCACGACGCGCATTGGCTTGCCATGCATCGGTATATACAATTCCCGGGCAGACCGCATTGACATTAATATTGTGTGGTCCCAACAGTTCTGCCTGAGTTTGGGTATAACTGATTAGCGCCGCCTTCATGGCGCTGTAAGATGGGTGCACAAAGTCAGTCAACATGCGCTCTGACAAAGAGGTTCTGCCGGCGATAGAGGAGATCATTACTATTTTGCCACTGCGCTGCGCACGCATATGCGGAACCACGGCTTGCGTCATTAGAACCACGGACTTCAAGTTCTGCTCGTACAGCGCATCCCAAACCGCCGCTGATTGACCCAGCTCGTGGTCTTCAGGAGAGCGACTGACTTTGGGGCCCGCACCCACATTGTTCACCAAAATATCGATGCTGCCAAATGAGGCCAGCGCCTTATCTCGAAGTGCCAACATGATCTCCGGATCGGTGACATCACCGGCTACACTTACGGCTTCAACGCCTAGCGCCTCAACAGCAGCTACCGTCGCCTGAGTGGTATCGGCTGAGTAGGAGTTCACGACAAGCCGAGCCCCTTGCGCGGCCAGGGCTAATGCAATTCCTCGACCAATACCTCGCCCGGCAGCGGTCACAATGGCGACTTTGCCTTTTAAACTGTGGTTCACTCGCGCGGTCATATTCACACCCCCATTTCAACGATTTATTGAGCAGTCATACCCGCGTCAATGACAAATTCGGCACCAGTGACATAGTTCGCCTCATCTGATGCGAGATAAAGAATACAGTTGGCAATATCTAATGGTTCTCCCGCACGGCCCATCGGAATACGCATGACGGAGGCATCCAGACTATCAGCGCTGTTCGCTCCAGTCGCCTGCGCCTGCATGTTGGTCCAGATCACCCCGGGATGCACCGAATTGCAGCGAATATGATGCTTTGCAGATTCTACCGCGACGGACTTAGACAGAAGACGAACCCCTCCTTTAGCCGCGCCGTAGGCCACACAAGTTTGCAGGCCCACTAAACCGGCCACAGAAGACAAATTAATGATACTGCCACCACCGCGCTTTTTCATCGCCGCCACTGCGGCTTTACAGCCTAAAAAAACACTGGTCAGATTCACTTCTATCTGGCGATTCCACTGCGCCAGCGTGAGTGCTTCTAAAGGCGCAAGCACCGCAATACCCGCATTATTGACACAAATGTCCAAGCCACCATAAGTATCCTCAATCGCAGCCATCGTCTCCGCCCAAGCAGATTCGCTAACCACATCCTGATGCAATGCAAGCGCTTGGCCACCCTCATCCACAATGGCCGCAGCGGTCGCCTGAGCACCCGGTAAATCTAAATCGGTCACCACAACGATTGCGCCCTCCTCTCCCAAGCGCAATGCAGTGGAGCGACCCAGACCAGGATTCGAAGCTGCTCCGGTAACCAGCGCCACCTTGCCCTGCAAACGTCCCATATCCTTTTCCTTAATACCGATAAAACTCAAGATTAGGCTAAACAAGAGACCTCTGTATAGCCCAGACAATTGCTCCCTGACTGCCTTGTGCCCCCTTTGCAACTTTTCAAGTGTCACCAAAGCGTCCCGCAGACTTGGTTAGGCAGGGTCAGTGGTGATAGTCTGTTGGAGTCTATTGCACCTTGGGAGGCGGGAGATGATTCGACTGGTTTTTGTGCTGCGCAGAAAGAAACATCTGTCATTGGCCGAATTTCACGATTACTGGCTACATCAGCACGGCCCGCTAGTGGCCAGCTTTGCCAACGACCTGAACATTTTGCGATACGTGCAAACCCACACTATGGAAGATCCGGCCAATGCCGCCATGCAAGCGGCAAGAGGGGAAATGGAACCCCAGTATGACGGCGTTGCCGAGTTATGGTGGGCGACCGAAGACGAATTTGCAGCAGCGTCAGCCAGTCCCGCCGGAAAAAAAGCGGGTGCCGCACTTTTGGCAGATGAAGCCACCTTCATCGACCTGCCTGAATCGCCGCTTTGGATGGCCTATGAATACCCCCAAGTCAACCCGAGCCCAGAAAACATTACCGCCAAAGTCAAAAGTAATATCGCACGGGTATTTTTCCCACTGCGTCACCAAAGACACCTGAGTGAGGAACAAGCAAGACACTACTGGCTGACCCAACACGGCCCCATTGTCCGAGCACACGCTCAAGCTACAGGCGTTTTATGCTACCGACAGGTGCATCGAGCCGGCTCTGACCTGGACGCCGCCATGCGGCAAGCTCGCAATACACAAGTCCCCGCCTACCTTGGGCATGCTGAGGCTTGGGTAGATCGCGGCACCGCGCCCACCACACCAGAAGCAAAGGCGGCAAATCAGGCCTTCATCACAGACGAGAATAATTTCATAGATATGAACCGCTCAACCATCTGGTTCGGCAAAGAACACACCATCATCGACCGCCGCTAAGCCCAACAACGGCACAGCCTAAATCAGAAGAAATCTAGGAATAAATATGTCTTTCCCAACCTCTGCTAAAGCCCTAACCACTCAATGGTTAACCCAAGCTATGGGTTACCCCATCAGAGATTTCCAGATCGAATATTTTGGCGCTGGCGCAGGTATCATTGGCATGGTTACCCGCCTGAACCTCGACGCTGAACAAGGACCCGCCAGCATCATCGCAAAATTCCCTTCTCCTGCCCCGGAGAATCGCGCGGTCGCTGCCACCTATGACATGTACCAACGAGAGGTGGATTTTTACCAAAACATTGCCACCAAAATCCATCTGCGGGTTCCCAAGTGTTTTCACGCACAATTTGACAAGACAACCAGCGATTTTGTACTGCTGCTTGAGGATCTAAAAGAGATGCGCGTTGGCGACCAAGTCGCAGGTTGCACCGCGGCAGATGCGCAGCTTGTAATCGAGGGCATTGCGGCGCTCCATGCAAGTACCTGGCAGACTAAAGCCGCCATGGTTTCCCACAATAATGCCCGCCAGCAAGAAGGTATGTGCGCCGGATTCGCAATGGGTTGGCCTGTGGTCAGCGAGCAATTCCCTGATTTAATTGATGATTATGCAGCGAGTCTGGCCCCCAACTTGCCCAAGATGGTCGGCGAACTATTAGCTCAAATGACGGTTGATCCGATCTGCGTCACGCACGCTGACGTTCGCTTGGACAACATTTTCTTCGGCCCAAATGAAATCGCGCTGGTCGACTGGCAGGCCGTGTGCACCTCAGCACCGGAACAGGACTTAGCCTACTTTGTCACCCAGAGCCTCAGCGATGAGGTGCGCACCGGGCATGACTGGGTGGCTATCTATCACAAAGCGCTTACGACCAACGGCATCCAGTACGATCTACAGACCTGTCGCGAACGCTATAAAGTTTGCGCCCTCTACTTGCTGTGTTATGCAACAGTGATTGCTGGAACGCTCGATTTAGCAAATGAAAGAGGCAAGACTTTAGGACGCACGCTGTTCGGCAATGCCATGCGCTCACTCCATGAACTGAAGGCTTTTGAGCTTTTGGCATAACCCGTTATGCCCAAAGCAAGGGTTAATTTAAGCATACAACCCAACACCCGCTAGAACGTGATGGCTCATTCCCGGTGAGCATTGTATTATCCGCGCCCGGCTACAAAAACAGCACCATATGACTAACCCCCAACAACCCGCTGCACTGAAAACTCACAAGCGGGGAAAAGAACTTATTCAGGATCCATTGCTCAACAAAGGAAGCGCTTTTACAAAACAAGAGCGCGACGAGTTTATGCTGCATGGACTACTTCCACCGCAACAAAATACGCTTGAGCAACAGGCACGTCGAGCACACAAATCGCTGTTACGTTTGACGGATCCGTTGGATAAATACGTCGGTTTAGCCGCGGTTCAGGAACGCAACGAACATCTGTTCTACAAAATCCTCATGGATCATATGGCCGATTACATGCCCATCGTCTACACCCCAACCGTTGGCTTGGCCACCCAAAACTACAGCCAGGTTTTCCAAAGAGGGCGCGGGCTGTGGATAGACCCTAGCATGCGAGGCAGAATCGCAGAGGTACTTGCCGCCGCGGTCGGAACACAAAACATCCGATTGATCGTGGCGACCGATAACGAGTCTATTTTAGGCATCGGTGATCAAGGTGCTGGCGGCATGGCAATTTCCATTGGCAAACTGGCCTTATATGTCGCCGGCGCAGGCATCAGCCCTGCCGAAACTCTACCCATCAGCTTAGATGTGGGCACCAATAACGACGAGCTGCTAAACGATGATCTCTACCTCGGCTGCCCAGAGCGCAGACTCACAGGCCAAGCGTATACAGACTTTATCAACGAGTTTGTTGATGCGGTGCGCACCGTTATGCCCGCGGCCTTACTGCAGTGGGAAGATTTCCGCAAAGACAACGCGCTGGAAATTCTAGAGCATCATCGCGGCGAGATTCTATCCTTTAACGACGACATACAAGGCACCGGGGCCGTCACGCTTGCTGGATTATTCTGTGCGCTGAGAATTTCCGGTGGAGTCCTAACTGAGCAACGCATTGTCATCCACGGCGCAGGCGCCGCGGGACTGGGCATTGCACGCCAGATCAAAGCAGCCCTGGCCGAAGCAGGACTGGACGCGGGTGATATCCAACAGCGCCTGGCCGTTCTGGACAGCCGCGGTTTGCTGGTTGACGATCAACCTTTTCGTGATGCCTACAAATCCGAGCTGGCTTGGGAGAGCCATCTCGCGGAAAGACATGGCTTGAGTGCACCGCAACATAGGGGACTTGAGGAAGTTATAGAAAATTACAAACCGACAATTCTCATAGGTACGTCAGGTCAACCGGGCGCGTTCACCGAATCCATGGCTAAGACCATGATGAGCGCAACCGAGCGCCCGATCATTTTACCTTTTTCAAACCCGACACATTATGCAGAAGCAACACCCCACGATCTGCTGCAGTGGACCAACGGCAAAGCGCTGGTGGCAACGGGCAGCCCATTTGAGCCTGTCAGTTACGGCGGACAAACATTCAAGATTGGGCAGGGCAACAACGTCTTCATCTTTCCGGGTCTGGGCCTAGGCGCACTGTTGTCGGGCAGCTCTGTTGTCACTGACAATATGGTCAGCGCAGCTTCGCTCGCCGCGGCCGAGTCCGTCACCGATGAGGAACTGGCGAACGGCATGTTATTCCCGGAAATATCTCGTCTGCGCGATGTCACCATCAATGTGGCCCGCGCAGTTGCCAATAAAGCCATCGACGACGGATTTGCCAATACCACTCGAGAGGATATCGAAAGCCGGTTGCAAAATGGACTGTGGCAACCCGACTACCCTACGATCACGCGAATCTAGCCCAGATGCGCCGCTTCCGCCATTTAACTGGGTAATCGGTGAATCCTCCTAAAGTCTTGGTTGTGGGCGCCAGCGGGTTAGTCGGTACCGCTGCCGCTTTGGCCTTTATCCAATCCGGCTGGCAAGTTGTCGCCGCGTCCAGACGCGCCCCTGCGCTGCTTAGATCGGAGCGTTGCACAGCCATTAGCCTAGATCTTACGGATGCGCAGGCTTGCACAGCAGCTGTCCGCCAGTTGTCTGATATCACGCATGTGGTGTACACGGCAGTATACGAACTGCCAGGCCTGATCGCCGGTTGGTCCGATCCGGAGCAAATCAGCACCAACGATACGATGTTGAAAAATCTGATGGAGCCATTATGCCAAGTGGCAAACCTTCAACAGGTCACGCTCCTACAGGGCACAAAAGCTTATGGGGCCGCCGTAACACCGATGCGCGTGCCAGCCCGAGAGTCACAGCCGCGCGTTGCACACGCCAACTTTTACTGGCAACAACAGGACTATCTGTCTGCCAAGGCAACCACTGAGGCCTTCGCCTATACCATTTTAAGGCCCCAGTTGATTGTTGGACCAAACCACGGTGTCGTGATGAACCTACCCCCAGTCATCGGGGTTTATGCTGCAATGCGAGCCTTCGAAAATCTAGCCTTCGCATATCCCGGGGGTGCAGACTGGGTGTGGGAGGCAACCGACGTTCGTTTGGTTGGCAACGCTTGCGTTTGGGCGGCAACACAGCCCATCGCAGAGGGTCAAATCTATAATCTCACCAACGGAGAGGTATTCATGTGGCGAGACATGTGGCCGGCAATCGCTGCGACGCTTGGCGTAGAAACTGGTCCAGATGAACCCATGAGCATTGCGGCATATCTAGACGATCGTGCTCATCTATGGCCGGAGATTGTTCAGCATTACCAATTACAGCCACTGACCCTGCCAGAGATTCTCGGCGAATCACACCATTATGCCGATCTTTGTTTTGCCACAGGGGCCCGCAGCGCACCAGCACCCACGTTTGTCAGCACCGTTAAAATTAAACAAGCTGGGTTTACCCAAACTTTCAACAGCGAAGCCAGTTTTTGCCATTGGCTCGATGATCTTCGCGCGCGTAAGGTTTTACCCGACCTCAGGTAAATGCGAAGCCGCGATAGTTATCCTTGGCAACATCTTCGCAGATCTCTCGATACGGACCAACGCCCGCCGCATAGGGCATAAATACCCGCGGCTTGCCCGCCACGTTTGCGCCCAAATACCACGAACCTCCTTGAGGAAACAGCGTTGCATTTGCCACTTCGTTGACATGTTGAGTCCATTGCTGTTGCGCCACCCGATCAGCTTCGATACGTCGAAAGCCCGAGCCAAGCATATGCTGCAAACAACCTGCCATCCAGTCGACGTGTTGCTCTATAGAAACCAACATATTACTCAGCACAGACGGGCTCCCAGGCCCTGTCACTGTAAAGAAATTGGGAAACCCATGCACCCCCAACCCCAAATAGGAACGCGGACCCGCCTGCCACGCTTGCGCAAGCGTCATGCCCTCCTTGCCGCGAATATCCATATTCAACAAGGCCCCCGTCATTGCATCAAATCCTGTCGCTAGCACCAGAATATCAAAGTCGAATGACCCAGCATCGGTCTGCAGACCGTTTGCTGTTACGCGCTTTATGGGGTCTTTCGCGACATCAACCAGCTGTACATTTTTGCGGTTGAACGTCTCGTAGTAACCCGTGTCAACACATATGCGCTTGGAGCCTATCGGGAAGTTTTTAGGACACAGCAGTTCTGCTGTGTCCGCATCCTGCACGATCGATCGAATCTTATTACGCACAAATTCTGCGATTTGATGGTTGGACGCGGGATTGATCAAAGCATCAGCGAAAGCCGACAAGAAAAAGGCGCCACCGCGCTGCCAGTAGGGCTCTAGCACCGCCGCGACCTCCTGCGGGCTCATGCCTTCAGCAGTTTCAGCAACCGGCACTCGTTCAACCGGCGCAATCTCCAAGTCGCCAAAACCAGAACTCAAGCCCTGCTTATGAAAACGTCGGTGCTCGCGATAATGCATCTTAAACTGGGCCAACCAGGCTGCATCGAGCGGCGCATTTTCAGCAGGCACACTGTAATTGGGCGTACGCTGAAAAACCTGCAACCGTTGCGCCTGCTGCGCAATAACCGGAATCGCCTGAATCGCAGAAGAACCAGTGCCAATGACACCTACCGACTTACCAGTAAAATCCACCCCTTCATGGGGCCACAAGCTGGCCTGATAAATAGGCCCTTCAAAGGCGCTCAATCCGTCAATTGCCGGTAACTGCGGGACGGACAAACAACCCGTGGCCATAATACAAAACCGTCCTCGAACCTCATGCCCCTGCTCGGTCAGTACCAGCCACTCGTTATTGCCCTGATCATAAACCGCGCTGGAGACCTTCTGACCAAACCGTATGTCCTTCTTCAGATCAAAACGATCAGCGACATGCTCCGCGTAAGACAGAATTTCAGGCTGTTTTGCATACCGCTCACTCCATTGCCAAGACTGCTCCAATTCAGGCGAAAACGAAAAAGAATAAGCCAGACTTTCAGCATCGCACCGCGCGCCGGGGTATCGATTCCAATACCAGGTACCGCCAACGTTATCACCCATCTCCAAAACTTCGGCCTTCATGCCTAACTGCCGCAGACGATACAGCAAATACATGCCCGCAAACCCTGCACCAACTACAACAACATCGACACGCTTGAGCATCACTAAACCACTCTCGAATGCGGCCAAAGACGAAGGAAATTTTCGCTGTAAAACTGAGTTTTCAAGCCTTCATCACCTTGTGGCAAACTCTTTTCAAACCGTGCAATAGGGTCTCGAGTACCTTCTATGTGCGGATAATCACTGGAAAATAAATACAAATCAGGGTTGGATTGCCTAATCATATTACCCACGTCTTCATGTGGCATTGGCGTGAAACCCAACTGTTGTGTGACCTGCTCGGACGGTGTGCGGGAAAATCGCACAGATGTATCGGCTCGGCTATAGGCCCGAGTCACCGCGTCTAGACGCCGCAGCATCTCAGGCACCCAACCCGCCCCCAATTCAACTACGGCTCCCCGCAAATTGGGGTGACGCTCAAGCACTCCATCCACGATTAACATACTTAAAAACATCTCTGGTGCCTGATGCAACACCGTTGCATCTTTAGTGCGGACGTTTTCACCGCCGCCCAACCAATCCCGCGTCGCGCCACGACCGTTGTTACTCCAGCCTTTAGAAATCTGCAGCGGCGCACCACCGACATGCAGCAAAAAAGGTAACCCAGCTTCCGCCAGGCGTGCCCAAAACCCATCAAGTTCGACATGACCCGGGGAATGACCGATCGGCGCCCGGTGAGGCACCCATATCGACTCAAGGCCATTTTTTATTGCCCACTCAGCCTCCTCTATCGCCCGTTTTGGGTCATCCAGCGGGACAATGGCAACCCCCATTAAACGGTCGTCCTGACCGCAAAATTCGGCCATGTGGCGGTTGTGTGCGCGTGCTGCGCCGTAGCGCAGCTGCGCAGGCTTTTTACTGCTAGGATGGAAAGGAAACGCAACACTATGGGTGGCAAAAACCAGCTGTTTTTTAAACCCAAGCAGATCCATCGCTGCTGATCGATCCCCCGCGTTAAACGCCCCCAGGGCTTGAATTTCTTTGGAGCTCTCAATCAGCCGATCCCCCAGCGCCAACTGCGCTGCGACGTGCTCGGAGCTGTGCTTGCCGCCTTGCGACATAATCACCGCTACCTCTTCATCAGTCACTATCGAAGCGCTGTAACTCACCTCAGGGATTTCATCGCGAATCTTTGGATCAGCGTAGGCTTTGAGAAAATCCGGCAGTTCCATGATATGGCTGTCGGCATCATAAAAAGCTCTGTGATTCGGCGCATAGGACATGTTGACCTCTCTCCGCAAAAAATAATTAAGGCGTTAAAGTTACCGCGTTTCGACAAATTACGCCATGCGCACCCGATTCAAATAAATTCCTTGCTCGCTGTGGGCCAATGCCTTGCAAGCGCGCATTGCAATTGACATGCTTGATACTTAGCATCATTTAATACCTATCAGCTATGCGTAATAACGAGATCCTGGACCATCTTTGGCGCTTGCACCAAAATCCGGAACTAGGTGTTGACCCAACCGGTAACGATTTCGCGCGCCTTGATTTGCCGATTAAAGAAGGGCAAAACTTGCAGTTGGCCTTGCTCAAGCGCTGGCTTGAATCCGGTGAAACCCTCGGCGGGTGGAAAATTGGCATGACATCGGGTGCCTCTCGCAACGCCATGGGACCGGGCGTACGACCCTTTGGTTTTATTCTCAAAAGCCGCATCAAGACACAAGCCGATTCCCTGAGCGTGGCGACCTTATGCAGAGGTCAGATCGAAAACGAGGTCTGCTTTTGTCTAGGGAAATCGCTCTCGGGCGAGGCCACCGCAGCCGATGCAAAGGCTGCCGTAGCGGCAGTACTACCGGCCTTTGAGGTGAATCAGAAACGTCTGCCTCCGGGCGCATCTCCAGGACTACGCGTTGCTGATAACCTGTCTAATTGGGGCATTGTTATCGGCGCGAGCAGCCAGCCACCGCGGAGCATCGATGATTTCGACCAACTCGAGGTGACCATTGGCAACACACAAGGCATCATCGAACGCGTGGCCAGCATGGGCCATATTGACAACCATTTTGAATCTCTGGCCACACTCGCAAGAACATTGGCGCAGCATGGCCAGACCCTGCAATCGGGGCATATGGTGATCACCGGTGCTTACGGCAAAACTGCTTTTGCGCCGGGCAATTATTACGGTGACTTTGGCAAACAACTGGGTCGCGTTGAGGTTGGGTTAACCGCTTAGTCCTGTATGATTCAGCAATACAAACAAATTCTAGATACGATCAATTACCACCACTACAGTAGGGGAACTTATGAGACTTGAGGGAAAAATTGCAGCCATCACGGGTGCAGCTAGCGGGTTTGGAGCTGCCGCCGCGCGACGCTTTGTCGCCGAAGGAGCCAAAGTAGTTTTAGGCGATATCCAGTTAGAGGCAGGCCAAGCCATTGCCGAAGAACTCGGCGACAGCGCTGTTTTTGTCACCTGCAACGTCACCAAAGAGGACGATATCGCCAATCTAGTCGATACCGCAGTGTCCCACTTTGGCAAACTAGACATCATGTACAACAACGCGGGTATTGTCGGTGCAGTTGGCCCTATCGCAACCACGCCCGCCCAGGAGTGGAAATTCACCGTAGACATACTGCTCAACGGTGTTTTCTATGGATGTAAACACGCAGCGCGCGTGATGATTCCACAAGGCTCAGGATCCATCATCAGCATGTCCAGCACCGCAGGCATCTTGGGTGGCTTAGGCCCACATTGTTATACGGCTTGTAAGCATGCCGTCATCGGCCTCACCAAAGGTGTTGCCGCCGAACTTTGTGCGCACAACATCCGCGTGAATGCGATCTCACCAGCGGGTATGGCAACAGCAATGGTCGCCAATGTGTCTACGGGGGATCCTGGGGCAATCGAGGAGACCAAGAAAATTCTGGCCGCAAATTCCCCTCTCAAAGGGCGCCCGGGCATGGCAGAAGACGTAGCGAATGCAGCCCTTTGGTTGGCCAGTGATGAATCGGGCTACACCTCAGGACATACACTGACCACAGACGCTGGGATTACCGTGGGCGCAACCACCAATCCCATCGCTTTTGAAGAGTATCAGCCCTTGTTCCGAGAGGCGGGCAAGTCTGGTCTAGAGTAAACACCACCTGATGCGGCACTGCGCCGACTCTGGCGCTATGCCGCATCAGTATGACTTAGACGCTGGCCAAACTAGGAAAATCCATTACTCAGCAAATTCGGCACCGGTCGGTAAAGCGCCTCTAAATAGTCAATATCGGCAGGGGCCAGCACGATCTCAGTGGCACCGATCAACTCATCTAACTGGTCAACCCGAGATACACCAACAATCGGCGCGCTCACTTCAGGCTTGCTCAACAACCATGCCAATGCAATTTGCGCTGGCTTGGCCGCATATTTATCTGCCAATTCAACCACACGCTGAGCTGTGGGAAAAACATGTTCTCCCACGTAGAGGCTCTCGGTACGCTGGCGATCAGCGCCCTTGGAGCGCGATGTGCTGCCACCGCTAAACCCACCTTGATAGGTGCCCGTTAGAATGCCGCGCGCCAAAGGTGACCAAGGCATCAATGCAATATCACTACTGGCGCAATACGCATTCATCTCACGTTCTTCTTCTCGGTACACCAGATTGTAGTGATTCTGCATCGAGATAAATGGTGTCCAGCCGTGCATCTTTGCGGTCATCTGCAGTTCGGCAAACTGCCATGCGAACATCGACGACGCCCCTAGATAGTGAACCTTTCCGGATTTCACCACGTCATGCAGCGCTTGCATTGTTTCTTCGACCGGCGTTTGAACATGCCCGGGGATGCCATGCGGATGGCGATGGATGACCAAATGATCAATATAGTCCATACCCAACCGCCGCAACGAGGCATCAACACCTTCAATAATGTGCTTTCGCGATAACCCCCCACTGTGAGCACCCCGGCCCATCGGCATAGCAATTTTGGTCGCCATCACGTAATCCTCGCGCGGCGCAAGCGATCGCAATAATGTACCAACCACTTCTTCAGACGCCCCCAGACCATAGATATCAGCACAATCAAAATAAAATAGTCCTTTGTCGAGCGCGGCTTCAAAGATAGGCCGGCCCGCATCGACATCCAACGTCCAGTCTCCCTGATGCCCCCGGCCGGGAATTCCAAAATTCATTGTGCCCAGACACAATTTTGACGCTCGCAGCCCGCTCTTGCCTAATTGCACCGCTTGCAACATGTGTATTCCTGATTTCAATTGAGTATGCTTAAACCTACACGCCAGAACGCAAAATTTCTACGCGAGAACACCATCGGGGAGGATGATATGAAACCGGATATTTATGCCAAAAGTGATCCAACGTTAGCGCCTGGGGAAGCGCGCTGTCCCGGACCCTCACCGCGAGACATATTAGAAGCCGACAGTGGTGGCGCTGATGCAGCGCTTCTCGCAGAAAAATATGAGTTTCTCGGCGATACCGATTTGCCGATAACACGCTACACATCACCCGCATTTTACGAACAAGAAATGCAGCAAATGTGGACCAAAACTTGGCAGTGGGCATGCCGCGAGGAACACGTGCCTAAACCGGGTGACTACTACGTTTATGATATCGGTGACTACTCAGTCATGATTGTGCGCGGCAATGACACCCAAATACGCGCATTTGTGAATTCATGTCCGCACCGCGGAATGCAGTTCTTCAACGCGGGTGAACACGGCCACAACAAACAATTCCTGCGTTGCCCTTTTCACGGCATGTCTTGGCATTTAGATGGCACACTCAGAGAGATTCCTTGCCGATGGGACTTCCCCCATATCGAAGACAGTACCTTTGGATTAACCGAATTACCCTGCGATCTCTGGGGTGGCTTTGTTTTCATTAATCTCGACATTAACGCTCAACCGCTGCACGATTATTTGGAAGTACTGCCCGAGCACTTTGCTAATTGGGGTATGGAAAACCGCTATGTAGCGATGCATACGCAAAAAATATTACCAGGCAACTGGAAGATGTGTATGGAAGGTTTTCTTGAAGCATTCCATGTCCTGGCCACGCATCCCGAGGGCTTACGCTCTTCGGGGTGGGCTAATACTCAATACGACCTATTCAGCCCGCACGTCAGTCGTTTTTTACAGAATCTATCCAGCGGCAACCCTCATTTTGAAAAAAAATTCAGTGAGCAAGAACTATATGAGTTCATGGGCTACGACCCCAAAACACTGCCCGAGGGCAAAAGTGCACGCCAGCAGCACGCTGACAATCTAAGAGAAAATTTGAGCGCAGAACTGGACGTTGACCTTTCAAAAGTATCGAACAGCATCATGCTCGACAGCATTGAATATCATGTTTTTCCAAATGCATGTTTTTTCCCGGGTATTGTCATTCCCTTGATTTACAGATTTAGGCCACTGGGTGTGGATCAATGTATCCACGACATCATGATGTTGAAGCCGATTCCTGAAAACGGGCCGACGCCACCACCGGCGCCCACTGAATTTTTAGGCATCGACGAACCCTATGTATCCCTGGACTCGTTCAAGACAAACCGGCTCTCTGCCGTTCTTGATCAGGACACGGACAATTTCAAGCGCCAATGGGCCGGCATGAAAGCGTCCCTTAAAGGCGCACAAACATTGGCCAACTATCAGGAGGGGCGCATTCGCCACTTCCACGACACCCTCGACCGCTACCTTAGCAACTGACCTAAACAGTGAGCACAAAAATGACCGTTGAAGAATTATTAGCCAAACAAGAAATCACCGATCTGGTGGGCGCCTATATGCGCGGTTTGGATCGTTTGGATAAGGACCTGTTGCTGAGTACTTTCCATCCCGATGCCAACACAGACTATGGCTTTTTCAAAGGCGGACCAGAGGCCTTTGTGGAAATGGCCTACAGTGCACTGCAAGACCATCTGGCTAATCACCATATGATTGGTCAAGTCAACATCGACGTCGAGGGTGAGGTCGCCTTCGGTGAAGTCTATTTTCAAGCCTTCCATAGGATTGTGACCGACGGCACCGAAAGAGACCTTTTTATATCCGGCCGATACGTGGACCGTTACGAAAAGCGCAACGGTATATGGAAAATTGCTTTTCGCAGCGAGGTGAACGACTGGGCACGCAACGATCCGGCCACAGACGACTATTTCGACGCCACACCGGAATCTTTAAGAGGCGCACGCAAACCTGCCGACGCCATCTACGACAAAGCCGCGCTGCGGCAGCGTTAACCGCAAATGTATACCCTTTATATTGGCAACAAAACCTACTCTTCATGGTCTTTGCGGCCTTGGTTGCTGATGCGCGAATTAAACATCTCGTTCGAAGAACGCTTGACTCCGTTTGAGGACGGTGGCAGCTATCAAACTTTTCGCGAATTTTCACCGAGCGGCTTGGTACCCTGCTTGCATGACCAAGATACAGCGGTCTGGGATTCAATGGCGATCACTGAATATCTTGCAGAACACCATACTAGGGTCTGGCCAGAGAGCCCTGGTGCCCGCGCATGGGCCCGCAGCATCGCCGCGGAGA
Source organism: Gammaproteobacteria bacterium UBA4421 (assembly GCA_002389675.1). Taxonomy (GTDB): domain Bacteria; phylum Pseudomonadota; class Gammaproteobacteria; order Pseudomonadales; family Azotimanducaceae; genus UBA4421. The sequence goes on along the minus strand of DGQF01000055.1, from coordinate 82,581 downwards.
TGCATGCAGGATTCAAAACGCTGCGCAATCAATGCCCTATGGCGATTGGTTTAAAGGTCGCTTTAGCGCAGAGATCGGCAGAGCTGCATCGAGATTTATCACGGCTGGACGAAATTTGGTGTTATGGCTTGAATACCTTCGGCGGCCCTTTTTTGGCCGGCAATCGGTTCACCGCCGCTGATGCATTTTTTGCACCCGTTGCGTTTCGCATCGACACGTACGGCCTCACATTGTCTCAACCTGCCAATGACTATGCGCGGCGCTTGCTGTCGCTAGCAGGCATGCAGCTGTGGGCACGAGCAGCCCTTGTTGAACCCTACAAAGACACTCGCCAAGAAGATCAAATTAGCCGCGTGGGAAATATCATCGAAGATCGTCGCACACCCCAAGCGGAGCGCTAAACTCAACTGGAGAAAACTGCTACAGTATCGCCTTTTGCTGCATTGGGATAACTCAAAACATGGTTCAATCTGTCGCCATTGTTGGCGCTGGCATTGCCGGTATGTGCACTGCGCTGGCCCTGGCCAAACAAGGTGCGAAGGTCACAATCTTTGAAAGAGACATTCCCCCTCCCAGCGGCAATGCCAATGAAGCTTTTTTCGCATGGCAACGCCGCGGCGCGGCACAATTCCGACACCCGCACGCCTTTCTTGGACTCATGTGTTCACTTTTAGAGCAACACCATCCCGAACTTCTTGAGGATTTTTTTGCTGCAGGCGCTCGCAAGATGGCTTTCGCAGACATTGTGCCACCACATCTTATGGCGCAATACCGCCACGAACCAGGAGATGAAAATCTCTGGATGCTGCTTTGCCGTCGCGCCACCATCGAAACCGTATTGCGCCGTCACACCGAAACGGTAGGTAATATTGCCATTCACAACGCAACCTACGTCACCGGCGTGAACACCGAAATGAGGACAGACGGCAACCACGTCAGCGGACTCCAGTTAACTGACCGGCATAACCAAAACGCGCAGTCGACCTTCAGTGCCGACGTTTATATCGACGCCTCTGGTCGCGCCAGCAAATTTTGCCGCTGGTTCAACGAACAGGGTATCGATATCCAAGAGCGCCGCGACGACGCCGAAATTGTCTACTATACCCGCCACTACCGACTAAAAGAGGGCGTTGAAGAACCTGCACGTCACGAAAACGAACCCGCCGCGGGGGATTTGGGCTACATGAAATACGGGGTCTTCCCCGGCGAAGGCGGGCACTTTGCGGTCATTATTTGCGTGCCCAATGCAGAAAAAGAACTGCGCACGGCAATAAAGAATGGCAGCCAATTTGATGCCATATGTCGTTCAATTCCCGGCTTAACACCTTGGGTTGCACAAGACTGCGCAGAAGCAACAACTGATTCATTCGGCATAGGCGATATCCAGGCTGTATGGCGCAACTTTGTACAAGACGATAAGCCCGCTGTCCTAGATTTCTTCGCCGTTGGTGATTCCTCGGCCCGCACCAATCCGCTATACGGCAGGGGCTGCAGTGTCGGCATTCTGCATGGCCAAATTCTCAGCGAGGTTCTTGCCTCTAGCGGTGACAGCACGACGCGCGCTTTGCGCTTCGCTCAACGAACCAAAGAACAAATCGGCCCCATATTCGACGCCAGCTTAACTGAGGATAAAAACGGCATTAAGCGGGCGCGAGCGGTCATGCTTGGCAAAGAACGTAATCAGGCCAGCAGCGCTAAAAAATGGTTCACTCTGGCTTTTGGAGACGCGTTGGCGGCGGCGGCGAATGAAAAAATTCATGTTTTTAGGGGCATGATGCGCACAGTCAATCTGATCGAAAAACCAGGCGATTTCCTGAAAGAAAAACATGTCAAACGGACCGTTCTGCGCTACATGCTCCGCGGGCGAAAACGCAATTCGCAAGCCCGTGTTCAGCGCGGACCCGATCGGGACACCATGCTCAAACATATCGAGTCAATGCCGAGCTAGGCACGGAGCTTGATTTTTATTGACCGGCTATGGAGTGCTCCTATTTGACCACCAAGACATGCATCATCGTTGCCCTAGCGATGCTAGGCTGCAGTTCTCACCTATATGCCACGCCCAACACAGCAACCTTGACGCACCCCGAGGCCGGCAACTGGCAAAATCACGGCCGGACTTATAGCGAACAGCGGTTCAGCCCCCTTGAACAAATCAACCGAGAAACGGTAGCCGAACTCGGTTTACAGTGGTCATTAGCCACGGGAACCACTCGCGGTTTGGAGGCAACTCCGCTGGTCTCAGACGGCGTCATGTATCTGTCAACAACCTGGAGTCGAGTCCTGGCTGTCGACGCCGTCACCGGCAAATTACTTTGGAAATTTGATCCACAGGTACCCGGCGCAATCGGTCGCAACGCGTGTTGTGATGTCGTCAATCGAGGCGTCGCACTGTGGGAAGATAAGGTCTTTGTGGGCACTTTAGACGGTCGTCTAATCGCACTAGATCAAAAAACGGGCCGCATAGTATGGTCCGTGCAGACAACAGACCCTGACAAACCGTACACCATAACGGGCGCGCCACGCGTGGTTCGTGGCAAGGTGATCGTCGGCAACGGCGGCGCCGAATATGGTGTTCGAGGTTACTTCGGCGCATTCGATGCAGCAACCGGCGCCGCTTTATGGCGTTTTTACACGGTACCTGGCTCCGCTCACGGTCCCGTGGAGCATGCCGAGCTCGACATAGCACGACGCACTTGGCCGACCAACGCTCGCTGGGAAACGGGTCTAGGCGGGACCGTTTGGGACGCCTTTGCCTACGACCCCGAACTCAACCTCCTTTACGTGGGCGTAGGCAACTCTTCTTTGTACAACCGAAAACTACGCAGCCCGGGCGGCGGCGACAATCTATTTCTGGCTTCAATCCTGGCGGTAAACCCAGACAATGGGCGCTTGGTGTGGCACTACCAAACAACGCCCGCCGAGGCTTGGGACTATACCGCAACCCAACACATGATTCTGGCTGAGCTGAATATCTTTGGAGAGCCCCGAAAAGTATTGATGCAGGCACCCAAAAACGGCTTTTTTTATGTCCTAGACCGCAAAACCGGTGAATTGATCAGCGCGGAAAATTACGTACCCGTCAACTGGGCCAGCCACGTCGATCTAGAGACCGGTCGGCCCGTGGAAACCGGTCGAGGCGACTGGAGTGAAGAAATGTCATTCGTCAGCCCAGGTCCTTTCGGCGGACACAACTGGCACCCCATGGCGTTCAGTCCAAAAACAGGATTCGTATATATTCCAACCATTCATATGATCTATCCATATCACCCAGATCCAGATTTTAAATACAACCCCAGCACTTGGAATACCGGCGAAGATTGGGACGCACTGGGCGCATCAACCAACGGCATTCAACTGAATTTCTGCTCCCCAACCCGGCTAACAGCCTGGCACCCTATTGAGCAAAAACAGATGTGGCAGATTCCATTTGATAGCATGGTCAATGCTGGGGTGCTCGCCACCGCCGGCGACCTAATATTTCAAGGTACCAGCGACGGTCAATTGGTGGCCTATGCAGACGACAGCGGCGAGCGTCTCTGGTCACAAAATGTGGGCGTCGGCATTATGGCACCGCCGATCACCTTTGCTGTTGACGGCGTTCAATATGTCAGCGTGCTAGCCGGCTTAGGGGGTGCGCAAGGCGCCATCGCCAACCCCCTCAAGCAAGCCAATTACGGCCAATTATTGACATTTACTTTAGGCGGCAAGGCTCAACCGCCCACGGCCCAATCAATTGAGCGGGAAGTTGATGTGCCGCAGACTGCACTGTCTGCGGAGGCGATTCGGGCGGGCGGTAAACTTTTCCATATCCACTGCGCACGATGCCACGGATTAGCCGCTGCAGGATCCGGCGTCATCCCCGATTTACGCACATCCAGCGCTGATGTGCACAGCAATTGGCGTGCAATTGTTCTGGACGGCATCTTGGAAGGCCGTGGCATGGCATCTTTTGCTGACGTATTGACTGCAGAAGAATCACAACAGGTACATGCCTATGTCATCAAGCAGGCCGTCAACAGCACTTCATGGGGAACCCAGATCTTACAAAAGGCGGCAGATGCGGTGTGCATCCCTGCAGATTGGTTGGCCTTTTAAGCTGCAAGTGAAAACGCGAACCACCGTTTGAATTTTTACGCAATGCCATTGCAGAAGTGCAGGAAAAAGGTACGCTATTTCCACCCTAAGACATTCGGAAAAACGCCTTGAACAACTTATTTTCTGTTACCGGTAAAACCGTAGTGGTCACCGGTGGATCCAGAGGCATCGGCGAAATGATTGCCGCCGGCTTTCTCGCTAACGGCGCAAAGGTTTATATCAGTTCTCGCAAGGCCGCGGTCTGTGATGCTACCGCGAAGCGCCTTGCGCAGACCTACAACAGTGAATGTATTTCCATCCCCGCAGACTTATCTACGCTTTCAGGTATCGACGACTTCTGCGCTCAATTAAACACACAGGAAAATCATCTGGACGTTTTGATCAACAACGCCGGGGTTGCATGGGGCGCGCCCCTTGAGACCTTTCCTGAAACCGGCTGGGACAAAGTCATGAACACCAACGTTAAGGGACCATTTTTTCTTGTGCAAAAGCTGCTGCCTTTGCTCGAAAAGAAGGCCAGCTTTGAGACCCCGACTCATATTGTCAACGTTGGCTCGGTTGACGGTATCCAGACCCCTGTATTTGATAACTTCTCGTATGGGCCATCTAAAGCGGCCATTCATCATCTCACGCGCGTTTTAGCCGCCCATCTGATCAAACGCAACATCATCGTCAATGGCATTGCACCCGGACCTTTTCCCACCTATATGCTTAGCACCGGCGTTGGTGGTGGCGGAGATACAGATACAACAGATTGGGAGGCCGTGGGACGCGGCAATCCCAGAGGCCGGGTCGGCACGGCTGAAGATATCGCAGGTCTTGCTATTTTCCTCAGTTCAAGAGCCTGCGGGTTCACGGTTGGAGATATTATTACCTGTGACGGCGGCTCAATCGTCGCCTGACTTTAGTTTACCGCCAACTCATACAAACGCATCAAGGCAAAATTCACCATGAGCACCACCTCACCCCCCTATATTCTGTATGGCGTGCCTTTTTCACAGCCCGTGCGAGCTGTGATGTGGCTATTGCTACACAAACAAGTCCCGTTCGAGATGGTACTGATTAACCCGGGCTCCAAAGGGAGCAGCGGTAGCCGCCACCCACTATTCTTGGAAAAAAATCCTGCCGGCACAATTCCCACCCTGGAGGAGTCTGAGGGTGACTTTGTGCTTGGCGAAGCACATGCGATTCTATGTTACCTCGCCAACAAACACGGATGGACCGACCTGTATCCAGCCGACTATCAAGCTCGCGCACGCATCGATGCCTATTTAAATTATCATCATCGCAACATTCGCGAGGCCTCTGTCGGACTGGTGGCCCCAAAAATACGTAAAGACCTGGACATCCCAGAAGCTGCGCAACGGGCAGCACAAGCCACGCTCCATAACGCCCTGAATGCCTTCGAATCAGGCTGGCTGAAGAGGCATCCCTACCTTACCGGCCAAAATCTCTCCTTGGCCGACTTTGCGGCTTACGTAGAAATAGGCCAACTCCAGCCAGAGTTCACTCATATCTATGACTTCTCACCTTTCCCTAACGTGCAACGTTGGTTAAACCTGATGAAACAGGTCAGTGGCCACGATGAAGTCCATGTTGTACTTTCAGAGCTCGGAGACATCAGCGACCAACCACCCAGCATGGATCAAATCAAACAAGCCAATCGAGCCGCGCTGGCCCAACTCAAAAATAGCCTCGCAGCCTTACCCGTGCGCTAACACAAAACCAACACTTGGATTATGCCCTGAGCACCCCAATAACGTTCAAATTGACGCTAGGAGCATACCAATGAGCATCATAGAACACAGTGGGGACCGCGCCGGTGCAAACGCCTCAAACGGGCAAATTATCTTGCCCAATCAGGCCATGCCTGCGCTCATCCATATTATTCCCCAAGAGCATCGACCCTTTTTTCCCGGGCAAGCCATTCCGCTGACGATGTCAGCAGACATCTGGTTACCCACGTTGGAAGCAATTCAGGCGCGTGATCAAGACGTCGTCGGTCTCATTGCAACTAAACATGACGTCAAAGAAACACCCAAATCCACAGATCTGTATGAGGTTGGGTGTCTATGTAAAGTACACCGAGTGCATCGAGAAGGTGATCAGCTACAAGTTTTATTAGAAGGCCTGCAGCGGTTCAAAATCGGCAAGTGGCTCAACACCAGCCCACCCCTGACCGCCAGCGTGCGTTATTTCCCGCAGGACCAGGGCAATCAAAGCAATGACGAGACTGCCTATGCTGTGGCAATCATCAATACCATCAAAGAACTTATCCCTCTAAACCCTCTATTCGGCGAAGAATTAAAAGTCTTTTTGGCGCGCTCCAACCCAAATGAAGCCTCCGTGTTGGCTGACTTTGCAGCAAGTCTAACTACCGCCAGCAAAGAGGATCTGCAGGAAGTCCTGTCTCGCACCACACTACAACCACGCATGGAGCTGGTGGTTAAATTGTTGCGCAGGGAGGTAGAAATTGCTGCGGCTCAAATGGAAATCCGCGAGCACGTTGAAAAAGAAATTCAAGGCTACCAACGCGATGCGGTGCTGCGCCAGCAACTCAAATATATACAAAGTGAACTAGGTATTTCCAAAGATGATAAAACCCTCGAGTCCGAGCAGTTTAAGACGCGCATCGCGAACCTGACATTACCAGAAAAAGCTGCAGCCAAAGTTACTGAAGAGTTAAGCAAATTGGAGATGCTCGAACCGGGCTCGCCAGAATATGGCGTGACCCGCACTTACCTAGATTGGCTGACTTGTTTACCGTGGGGCATTGTCAGCACCGACACCACCGACTTGGCGGGTGCCACTAAAATGCTTAACAGCAATCACGAGGGTTTGGAGGACATTAAACAACGCATCGTGGAATTCCTCGCTCTGGGCATTATGAAAGGTGATGTTGCCGGCTCAATCGTCTGTTTTGTCGGCCCCCCTGGGGTGGGTAAAACCTCCCTAGGGCGCAGCATAGCTGATGCTTTGGGACGTCAGTTCTTTCGATTTTCTGTCGGAGGAATGCGCGACGAAGCGGAAATAAAAGGGCACCGCCGCACCTATGTCGGTGCCATGCCAGGCAAATTAATTCAGGCGCTTAAAGATACCGGCGTCGCCAACCCAGTGGTCATGCTTGACGAAATCGACAAAATCGGTGCCTCCTATCAAGGCGACCCTGCAAGCGCATTACTTGAAGTATTAGACCCCGAGCAAAACAGCAAATTCCGAGATCACTACCTCGATATCGATTTCGATCTGTCAAAAGTGCTCTTTGTCTGCACCGCCAATCAACTGGATACTATTCCTGGGCCACTACTAGACCGCATGGAGATCATTCGACTCGGCGGCTACCTAGACAACGAAAAGCTCGCTATTGCACAAAAACACCTGCTTCCCCGACAAATCAAGCGCGCAGGGTTAAAACGCCGTGATCTGAAGGTCGACCGAGCTGCCCTGCGGGCTGTAATCGAAGGTTATTCACGCGAAGCTGGCGTTCGCCGCCTAGATAAAGCGCTGGCCAGCCTAGTACGTAAGTCCGTTGTGAAATTGCTCGGGGACACGCCGGCGCCTATTCACGTCAAAAAAGGTGATGTTGAGTCATATCTTGGGAAACCTGATTATGCAAAAGAACAATTACAAAGTGGCATCGGGGTTGTCACCGGTCTGGCTTGGACCGCCCTGGGCGGCGCAACTTTACCCATCGAGGCAGCCACCACCCGCCACAAAGGCCCTGGGCTAAAACTGACCGGCCAATTAGGTGATGTCATGCAGGAGTCTGCGCATATTGCCTACAGCTTTATTACGGCAAGCGCTAAAGCCTTTAACTTCGACGACACATTTTTCACGCAAACTCAAACTCATCTGCACGTGCCCGCCGGCGCCACGCCAAAAGATGGCCCCAGCGCAGGAGTCACCATGGCCGTGGCCTTGACTTCACTGGCCCTGAATACGGCACCAAAAGCAGGTTTCGCGATGACTGGCGAACTTACCCTGACCGGATTGGTCTATCCTGTCGGCGGCATACGCGAAAAACTTATCGCCGCCAAGCGGCAGAAAATCAAGCGGGTTATATTACCCGCTGCAAACGAGGGTGATGTAGATGATGTTCCTGAGTCCATCAAAAAAGGGCTGACCATTGTTTACGCGAACCATTTCAAGGATGTCTACGCGCTTTTATTTTAGGTAATACGCTTAACTACAGCTCAAAGGAAAATATGCCCCTCAGCACCACTTTAGTTGGCACCAAAACATCACCAAAACTGCATACCGTCGATGCACGTTCCGTCATGGCATACGCCGCCGGACTGAGCGACTTCAACCCTTTATACATGGATACCTCAGCACATGCGGTGATCGCCCATCCGCTGTTTCCCGTTTGTTTGGAGTGGCCGGTTATACTAGATACCCGCAACCTTGCGCAGAACCAAACGTTAACGCCACAGGAAACACGACGAGGGGTGCATGCCGCCCATGACCTGCATATTTTCCAGCCCATTCGCGCAGGTGATACCCTCACAACTACGGCCACTGTGATCGGCGTGCGCGCCATCAAGCCAGGTGCCGCTTACACGCTTGAGTTAGATACACGCAATGCAGCCACCGGCAAACTCGTTGCACGCACCTATCAGCTGAGTATTTATCGCGATGTCCAGGTCAGCGGCAATACCGCGAGCCAAACACCCACACCCAAACCACCACCTGGCGATCTGCAGGGGCTAACTGACCGATTTAATCTTGAGGTGGCACAAGGAGCCGCACATATCTATTCCGAGTGCGCGCAAATTTGGAACCCGATCCACACTGATCGAGCCACTGCACTTGCAGCCGGTCTACCAGACATCATTCTCCACGGCACGGCCACCATGGCCATGGCCGTTAGCCAATTGATCAATCATTATGCACACGGCGATCCGCAATGTATTACACGAATCGGCGGCCGTTTTTCCGCCATGGTATTGATGCCCTCAACCATCACTGTGGAGGCTAAAAAAACGGGCAATACAGTGCATTTCCAAGTCTCTAATGCGAAGGGCGAGCTCGCCCTAAGCCACGGTTTTATTTGTTTAACCTAGAGGGCATTACCCGCCAAAGCGGTTATGATTAATTATGAACACTTCGACCCCCAACGATAACAAACGCCCAACGCGCGATACCACGCGCAGTCAATTGACCGTTACGCTATTGTCTATGGCAATTCTCGTGGTTGTCATAACCTACGTCATTTCTTTGCAAAAAACGCCGCTGCCCGACTTTTCGCTGTTAGAGGTTAAGGCTAAAAAGCAGGCTTTTTTTGATTTTTTAATGCCTCGCATCGACATTGCTAACAAAACAATTACCGAAGAACGAAGACACCTGCAGCTGATTTCAAGAAAAATCCCCAAAGAGACATTAACTTGGTCCGATCAGCAATTCCTAAAAAAACTCGCCAATGATTATGACGTTACAGTGGCAAATCCACCGGATTATGCTGCCCTAGTCACGCAGCTGGGGCCTCGAGTGGACACCCTACCGCCGGCGCTCATCCTTGCTCAGGCAGCCAAAGAATCGGGTTGGGGCTCCTCACGTTTCGCCCGGCAGGGCAACAATCTCTTCGGTCAACAATGTTTCAAAAAAGGGTGTGGCTTCACGCCAAAAGGCCGCGCGCCGGGGCGGACTCACGAAGTGGCAAAGTTTGTATCCGTGCAAGCAGCTGTAGACGCCTATTTGCACAACATAAACACCCACAGAAGTTATCAATTGCTGCGGGAGCAGCGCGCAACCATGCGCGCGGCTGAGGTCCCTCTTTCGGGAATCGCCTTAGCTGGAGGACTGCAGGCCTATTCGGAGCGAGGTGACGAATATATTGCCGAAATTCAATCTCTGATTCGCTTTAACAAGCTCGAATAATTCAACGTTTCGCTGCAATGTACCTCAAGATTATTTTATTAATTGCGCTCATTCTCACCCACTATGCGAACGCCGAAGAATCACCGCGCTCTGCAGACCATGGTGTTATCTTGGCCTATCATCACGTCTCCGCAGAGACGCCTGCCAGCACATCTATAAGCCCTACACATTTTGCCGCCCACCTAGACTACCTAGCGCAAAACGACTTCAACGTATGGCCATTGGATAAAATGGTTCGCCATTTACAACAGGGGCTGGCAGTACCGGAAAATACGGTAGCGCTTACATTCGACGATGCCTACGCCTCGGTGTTTAACCAGGTGCATCCTGAATTAACTCAACGCCGCTGGCCCTACACTGTATTTGTTAACACCCACGCGATAGATTCAAAACTGCAGGCGTATATGACTTGGGAGCAGTTGGGCCAACTGGCGCAGGCCGGCGTGACCATCGGCAATCATAGCCACAGCCATAGCCATCTGGTGCGCCCAACGCCCAACGAAACCCAAACGCAATGGCAAGCTAGGATTATTTTAGACATTCGCACGGCACAGCAACGTATTGAGGCCGAAACAGGACAAGTACCCACGCTATTTGCCTATCCCTACGGTGAATATACCCAAACGATCAGTCAGTGGGTTACTGATCTTGGACTGATTGGTTTTGGTCAGCATTCTGGTGCCGTCGGAGCCGGCTCTGATTTCAGCGCATTGCCACGGTTTCCGCTGGGTGGGCCTTACACAAGTCTCTCCCATCTGGCAACGCGGCTGAACGCAAGACCCCTTTACATCGATGCAGAGCCCCGCGGTCCAATCGACCAACTGCGTGACCATAAGACATGGGTCACCCTCAATATTGAACCTGACGCGTTTGCCATGAATCAACTCAGATGTTACGCAAGTCAGCAAGGCCTGATGGAAATGCAAGCGCCCGAACAGGCGCAATTCATAACCATCCGACCCCAAGCGCCCTTGCATGCGGGTCGTAATAAATACAACTGCACTGCGCCACACCAGCACGAGCCCGGCGTTTTTTTCTGGTGGAGTTATCTCATCATGCAGCCAAATTCAGATGGCAGCTGGTATTCTGGCTAGCCTGCCTGCGCCGAGGGTCGGACTTTGTTTCTAAACCATCTCACCAGCGCGTATACTGTTCAAGACACGTAGGCGGAGCCCTTGAGACATGAACGAGTCTTTACTAAATCTAGCCCGCTGGCTGGATAGTCAAAGCTGGAGCACCCAACTCCATGAGTCTTACTACATGTACGCTTGGATCGAATCCACTCACGTTCTGGCCCTCATGGTCTTTCTAGGCATGCTGTTTGTCATTGACTTACGTTTGCTTGGCGTTGCTTTCAAAACTATTCCCGCAAATACACTCGCTGAGCGTTTAGATCGCCCATTGCTGATTGGCTTTGCGGTCATGTTCATTACCGGCTTCATTTTGTATTTCGCCATACCCGTGCGCACCACTCAAAGTATCTGGTTCCGCATCAAGGTCGTTTTACTTATAGCCGCTGGGATCAACGCCCTATTGTTCAGACATAAAATGAAAAGCGCGAGTTCAACTTGGGCTCAACAGCAACGGCCGCCAAAATCCGTGCGCCTGGCAGCCACCCTGTCTCTGGCATTCTGGGCCGGTGTTGTGATGACCGGCCGCGCAATTGCATACGACTGGTACGATTGTCACAAAACATTACCCAATATCATGTATTGGGCTGCTGGCTGTGTCGACGAATTAGCTCAAGCCCAATAAAGGGAAACAGTATGGACGTCTTATTTTTATTTGAAGCATTAGACCAATCTGCACTGGCTAACATTTCCAAAGCCTATGGGGGCATATTCGCCGTTGTGCAGATGTTCCACTTGCTCGCAATGGCTCTTCTTGGCGGTATGATTTTGGTCTGCGATTTGCGCCTGCTGGGCCTGATATTAACGGATATCTCATCAGAGCGTATTTGCAAGGACACACAAAAGTGGTTCGATGCAGCGTTATGTGTGATGCTAATCAGCGGAATTTTCATGAGTTCGGCGGTCGCTTTAAAACTCTACTACAACGCCATGTTTTGGTCGAAAATGTCCGGTTTGGCGCTCGGCGTATTTTTTGTTTACGCCATACGGCGGCCTTTGCTAGGTTTTGCCCACAGCAGTGTCAACCCTTGGGCGTTGAAGTCGGTTGCCCTAAGTTCACTGATCATCTGGTTCAGCGTGGCGGCATCGGGACGGTGGATCGGTTTTTCGTGAAACACCACCGTTTTAACTCAAATGCCTAGCTGTAAACCAACGTTCTATCTTAACCAATGAGGCGCTTAATCATGGACAAAAAAAAACAGCTGGAAACTCTTGCTCTAGTCTTTGGCGCCGCAGTGGTTATCGGCGCCATTTGGTTCTGGTCGCTTCAGGTTGGCGACGCATTAGATACCCTTCGGCTGGCTTATCCGGACTGAATACGCTGTTCCCATTTGCCTGCAAAGTGCCACCCCCGACCCAGTTTGACTGCTTGCCTTAAAACGCACCTAAATCATAAAGTTATTTTTTACCGACAACACATGCAGCATTAACTTAACACCAAAAACCTTTACAATGACGGATCTCCACCCTCACTGCATAGCAGGGTCCGCTGGATAAACGTTGCATCATCAGGAATCACATGCCGAATATTGAGAGATTAATCAACGCCTACGCCACCATTGTGGATGAACTAGATGACGCCACTCGCCCCGGGGTTGTTGACACCCCGCAACGGGCGGCTAAAGCGATGGCGTTTCTCACTAAGGGAAACGATGAAACCTTGGAAGACGTTGTCAATAACGCTTTGTTTCCAGCAGAAAACAGAGAAATGATCATCGTCCAAGACATTGAGCTGTACTCTATGTGCGAGCACCATTTGTTACCGTTTATTGGCCGCGCCCACGTGGGATACATTCCCGATGGCAAGGTATTGGGTTTATCGAAAATCGCTCGCATCGTCGACATGTTCGCGCGCCGGCTCCAAATTCAAGAAGAGCTCACTTATCAAATCGCCAACGCGGTGAAAGAGGTTACCAATGCTAACGATGTTGGCGTCATCGTCGAGGCAAAGCATATGTGTATGATGATGCGCGGGGTCGAAAAACAAAACTCAAAAATGAAGACGTCAGCCATGCTTGGCGCGTTCAGAGACGACCCCTCTACCCGGACCGAATTTTTAAACCTTCTACGATAAGCCAGTAAAATCCGCATGCGCGACTACTTCATTCGGCGCTCTTTGCTCATCATTCCAACGTTGATCGGCATCACGCTGTTAGTTTTCCTGGTCACCCGATTTGTTCCGGGCGGACCAATGGAACGCGCCATGATGGAAGCGCAGCAGGCCAGCATGAGCACAAGCACTAGCCGCAGTTCAGGCCAAGGCATGGCCTTATCTGCAGCGCAGCTTGCGCAACTAAAAGAATATTACGGACTGGACAAGCCTTGGTACCAAAGCTATGTGCTTTGGGTTGGCAAAGTAGTGCAAGGTGACCTTGGCATGAGCTACCGGTATAACGAACCGGTCTGGGACGTAATCAGTCAACGTTTTCCGATTTCTTTATTTTATGGACTGGTCAGTTTGGTGATCACTTACCTCGTCTGTATCCCACTGGGTATCGTAAAGGCAATTGGCCATCGCAGCGCAATGGACAACATTTCATCCGTGCTGGTTTTTGCCGGTTATGCCGTACCCGGATATGTGCTTGGCGCACTGTTACTGCTGTTTTTCTCAGTCGAGCAAGATCTCTTTCCAATGGGTGGATTTACCAGTTTTAACTATGATGAATTATCACCCGCCGACAAGGTCTTGGATATCCTACATCATGCCACGCTGCCTCTGATTTGCTATCTCATAGGCAGTTTTGCTGTAACCACCATGCTTATGAAAAACAACCTCATGGATAATCTTGCCGCCGACTATGTGCGCACGGCAGTCGCAAAAGGCGTGCCCTTCAAAAAAGCGGTCACTGGACATGCACTTCGTAACTCACTGATCCCTATTGCCACAACCTTCGGTCAAAATATCACCCTAATCGTGGGCGGGTCTTTCCTGATTGAGACCATCTTTGATATCGACGGCTTCGGCCTCTTAGGACTCACCAGCATATTTGACCGAGACTATCCTGTGGTCATGGGTATTGTATTTATCGCCAGCCTGTTACTGCTGATTGGCAATATTTTGTCTGACCTTTTGGTGGCCGCCATCGACCCAAGAGTTCGGTTTCAGTAACGTGTTCAAATTCAATCCGCTCACCATTAAAAAACTCAAACGGTTTCGCGAAATTCGGCGTGGATATTATTCTGCGGTGTTACTGATCTGTCTCACCGTGGGCTCCTTGTTTGCAGAACTGCTTATCAACGACCGAGCAATATTCATCAGCTATCAGGGCCAGTGGCATTTTCCGACTTACGCTGATGTGGAAGTCGGGTCTACCTATGGGTTAACCGGGATCGACGCCGTCGTGCCGGTGGATTATCGCGCGCTACAGGCATTTTTCGAAGGCACCGAAAACACCGTAATCATGCCGCTCATTCCTTGGGGACCTAATACCAATGATGCGCTTGACGGCATTCTTAAAACGCAAGCACCGGACTTCTCGCGAAAACACTTTCTAGGCACCGACACCACCGGACGTGATGTATTGTCGCGCTTGATTTACGGATTCAGAACAGCGATATTTTTTGCTCTGGCTTTCACCGCGCTCACCTACTTAATTGGCGTCACCATTGGCTGCGCAATGGGGTATTTCGGGGGCATATTTGACCTGTTGTTTCAGCGGATCATCGAAATTTGGTCAAATATCCCATTCCTCTACATGGTGATCATCGTATTTTCAATAATCCCCGCATCTTTTGAGGTCAGCACACGGATCACTATCTTGTTATTCATTATGGTGCTATTCAGTTGGACCGGGCTCACCTACTACATGCGCACAGAGACTTACAAAGAAAAATCACGGGACTATACCGCGGCCGCATTGGTCCTTGGCGCAAGTACAAGTCGGGTCATTTTCAAACATATTATGCCGAACACCATCGCCACAATGATCACCTTTGTCCCATTCACCGTCGTCAGCGCCATTACTGCAATCACCGCACTGGACTTCCTTGGCTGGGGGCTGCCGCCACCCACACCAAGCATCGGGGAATTACTTAAACAGGGCACCGCCAATCTAACCACCGCGCCGTGGATTGTATCTTCCGCATTTGCGGCCTTAGTCTTCATTTTGGCTGTGGTCACCTTCATTGGAGAGGCTGTACGTGAAGCCTTCGATCCCAGAAAATTTACGCGCTATCGATAAGGAAACATCATGCGAGTTGTTGCTGCCTCGGCGTCTGTTAACCATCGCCTTATTACCTGCCTCTTGGCATTTTTTTCGCTCAATCTTTTTGCTTGCGGCTCCGAGCCTGAAGAAACCGTTGCACAACAAGACGAAAACTATGAAGTGCGCAAAGCAACCATGCTTCAACATATGCAAAATCATTTCGACAGCAAATATTCTCTTCCACCGGAAATTGTTGAAGGCCTCGAACGAGGGGACATTTCTCAGGCCGACATAGATGAAAAGATTGCCCGTGGCGATTTCGAGAAATTCTTTCAATTTAAAACGCCTGCTGAATTACCCGATACATTAATCTGGGAAAATGGCAACGATTTACCCGACCTTGGTAGCCCCGATGCAACCAAAGGTGGCACGCTATACCTTGCACTGAGTGACTTTCCAAGAACCTTGCGGCTATATGGTCCTGATGCCAACGGCTCATTCAGACCTTGGATTCTCGACGATACCCGCATGGGATTAGCGCAGCGACATCCCAACGATACAAGTATCGACGCTAATGGAAATTTCCGCTATTTCCCGGGGCTCGCGGAATCTTGGGCCCTAGACCCAAACGAGCCGACCGTTTATGTTCGAATAAATCCTGCGGCTCGGTTCAGCGATGGCGTGCCCGTGACAGTCGACGACATGATGTTCAGCTTTTATTTATGGCAACAACCATTCATTCAAGCCCCATGGTACAACAATTACTTTCAGCGTAATTTCACTCGTATCACCAAATTCGACGACCACACCTTCAGCCTAACCCTGCCCGAAAATAAACCCAACATTCTATCCAAGACACTTGAATTAGAGCCCATGCCGTTACACTTTTTCTACGAATTCGCAGAAGACTATGTTGAACGCTACCAATGGAAATTTGTGCCCACCACAGGGCCTTATGTCATCACAGAAGAAAACCTAAAAAAAGGTCGATCCGTGACCCTAACTCGCAACAAGCAATGGTGGGCTAAAGACCTAAAATTCTGGCGCAACCGTTTTAACCCTGACCGCATTCATCTGTCGGTCATCCGCGACAGCGCCAAATCTTTTGAAGCGTTCAAAAAGGGCGAGTTAAGCTTGGCTAATATTGTCTTGCCAGACTTTTACTACGAAAAATTACCCGCTGACGACCCATTAGTCGAGTCCGGGTGGATTCACCGAGCTGTTTTTTACAACGATATTCCCCGACCGTCTTACGGACTGTGGATGAACACCGCCAGACCAATGCTTAACGATCAAAACGTGCGAATTGGCATCAACTACGCAGTCAACTTCAAAAAAGTCATCGACGAATACTTTCGCGGCGATTATAGCCGCATGAACACTACTGCCGACGGCTACGGCGAGTTCACTCACCCCACTTTGACAGCCCGACCATTTGATCTCCAGGCGGCGCTAGGAGCGTTTGCAAAAGCGGGATATACCGAGCGAGGACCTGACGGCATCTTGACCAACAGTCAGGGTGACCGGCTAAGTCTCACCTTGACCACCGGTTACGAGACACTAAAAGACACGCTGACCATTCTGCGTGAAGAGGCATTACAAGCCGGACTTGAACTTCGCTTAGAGGTATTAGACGGAACCGCCGCATGGAAAAAGATCCAAGAAAAACAGCATGATATTGCATTCTCTGCGTTTGGCGTGGCCTCGGAGATGTACCCTCGCTACTGGGAGACATATCACTCCGTAAACGCTTACGATCAACCTTGGCTTGCGGACGGCCAACCCAACCCGGCTCGCCAGCTCAAGCCCCAAACAAATAATCTACAGTCGCTGGCCATCGCAGAACTCGATACCTTGATCGAAGCATATCGCGCGGCAGAAGAGGTTACGAAGATGAAAGAATTGGCATTTGCCATGGAAGACATTCTGCATGAGGACGCCTCTTTTGTGCCCGGATTTGTGATGCCCTTCTTACGAACAGGCTACTGGCGATGGGTGCGATGGCCCGACGACTTTAATGTGAAGCTTGCGCGCAGCGCCCTTGAGTACCATCTCTTATGGATAGACCAAACCGTTGAAACTGAAACGCGCAATGCACGCAAGCGCAATGAAACGTTCGAAAGTGTTGATGCGGTCTATGAGCAATACAAGCAGGACTGATCATGAAGCAGACACCCGAGACCAATACACCCCTGCTGCGAGTAGAGGAATTGGTCACCGCATTTTCGACAGAGACCGGTCAGGTGCGTGCTGTAGACGGCGTGAGCTTTGAGGTCGCGGCTGGCAGGACGCTGGGTATTGTCGGCGAATCCGGCTGCGGAAAGACCGTCACCGCATTGAGCATCATCCAATTGCTGCCCTATCCCAACGCATCTATCCTCGGCGGTCGAATCCTATTCGAGGATCTCGATCTTGCATCGGCAGAAATCGAAGAATTGCAGCGGATAAGAGGCAATCGTATCGGCATGATCTTTCAAGAACCCATGACGGCACTCAATCCTGTTCACCAAATCGGCCGCCAAATTATGGAGCCGTTGCGGTTACATCAGGATCTTAGTGAAAAAGAAGCACTATCGATCACCCTCAATATGCTCAACAAAGTGGGGATTCCTAGCCCAGAAATTATTCTTTCCGAATATCCTCACCAGCTCTCTGGGGGTATGCGACAACGTGTAATGATAGCAATGGCGCTTATCTGCAATCCATCTTTGGTAATCGCTGATGAGCCGACCACCGCTCTGGACGTGACCATTCAAGCGCAAATTCTAGAATTACTGCAGGATATGCAAAACCAATCCCAGACCAGCTTTATCATGATCACGCATGATCTCGGTGTGATCGCGGAAACCTGCGATGACGTTGTGGTAATGTACGCAGGACGAGTTGCAGAACAAGGCACTGTGGAACAAGTGTTCAACGCACCGCGCCACCCATATACACAGGGCCTGCTGAGCTCGATTCCACGGTTACATACACCGAGAAAAACACAACTCAAGACCATCGAGGGCATGGTGCCTGCGCTTCAGGACATGCCGCCAGGGTGCAGATTCAATAACCGCTGCTCCCATACTATCGACCAATGCCGAACACACTACCCTAATCTGGATGGCCAAGTTGGCGAGCACCGCACCGCCTGCCATCGCTGGCAAGAAGTGACCCCTTCATGAACACACCCTTACTTGAGGTTAACGACTTAAAGGTATATTTCCCGGTAAAAGGCGGCATTCTCATGCGCGCCAAAAACTATAATAAAGCAGTGGATGGTGTTTCTATCCACGTCAACGCAGGGGAAACGCTCGGCTTGGTGGGCGAATCAGGATGTGGTAAATCTACGCTCGGTAAAGCCATCGTACGCCTGCTAAAACCCACCGAAGGCCAGATCATCTTCGATGGCAACGATATCTCAACATTGTCCGCCAGCGAACTGAAACCGATTCGTCGGGACATACAAATGATTTTCCAAGACCCCGGCGAGAGTCTCA
Source organism: Gammaproteobacteria bacterium UBA4421 (assembly GCA_002389675.1). Classification (GTDB taxonomy): domain Bacteria; phylum Pseudomonadota; class Gammaproteobacteria; order Pseudomonadales; family Azotimanducaceae; genus UBA4421. The sequence continues at coordinate 63,849 of DGQF01000055.1, read as the reverse complement.
ACAGTCGCCTTACCGTCGGCGCGTTAATCGGTGAACCGTTCGAAATTCACAACCTAGACAGCCCAGAATCGCGACGACGTAAGGTCCTGGAATTGCTCGATCAGGTGGGACTACCCGCCAATGCCATCGACCGGTATCCGTTTGAATTTTCTGGCGGACAGCGCCAACGAATCGGCATCGCTCGCGCTATAGCACTTGAGCCCAAGCTGATCATCTGCGATGAGCCGGTCTCCGCGCTGGATGTGTCGATCCAGAGTCAAATCCTGAATCTAATGCTGAATCTTCAGCAAAAAATGCAGTTATCTTATCTTTTTGTCGCTCATGATTTAGCCGTCGTTAAGCATGTCAGTGATCGCATTGCCATCATGTATCTAGGGCATATCATGGAAATTGGGGACGCCGATGAAATCTATAGGGACGCCAAACATCCCTATACTAGAGCGCTTATTGCGGCGATTCCAGAGCCAGACCCCAGTCGACGGGGCCGCACTAAAGACGTGTTACAGGGCGACGTACCCAGCCCTATCGATCCACCGACAGGATGTGTCTTTCATACCCGGTGTGCACATGCTCGCCCGCAATGTGTCGCAGAACAGCCCAACTTAAGAGAAACGGCCTCGTCCGAACTGACAAGCCACAAAGTGGCCTGTCATTTTGATCTCTGACAATCATTCGGTGCTCAATCGTCTTCCGCTTCTTCAATGGAGATTTGGTCGGCCACAACGGAAAGTGAACTGTACAGATCCCATTTGACAGAAATCACCTGCCCAATTTGAGCCGTCGCATAAAATTCGCTGAAGCTCAGAGTATTATCCTCAACTCCTTCAAATTCGGTTAAGCCCTCTTGGACATTAACCGTAACCCCCTGGACATCCAATGTTGCCGCCTCTAGATCTATAGCAGTCAGTAAACCGCGTAATCGGGCCCGATCCTCCAAATCTTCGCGCTCAATACTGGTTGCAACAACATTCGCCCCATCCAAGTACCCACGCACCTCCACTTCATCGCCGATCGCCAAATCCGCGAACACCAACGGCTCTTTTTCTGCGCTACTGTCGTCGTCAAGTTCGGTCAAGTCTCTCAGCAAAAAACTCAACCCCAATACGGTAATTCGCCGCGGCGCCTGATCAATGGCCTCAATATTTCCCTCAGCACGCAATGTCTTAGTTGGTTGAATCGTCACCCGCTGCGCCAAAATTCCACCTGACGAATCGGCGGTACCCTCTATCTGTACCTTCACACCTAGAGCCAAAGAATCGACACTGCCATTTTGATAGGTTGTACCGCCATCGGTCACGATAGGCGCGCTCTGAACGCTGAAATCGGTAGACGAATCAAATCGGTCGATAAACCCCTCAACACGAACTTGCACGTCAGATCCAACCGTTAAAAGCGGCAACTGCTCAACCTCGATCGCCTCCAGCTGATTTGGGGATGTAAACCCAGACGGCAGCGCTTTAACTTCCAATACATCACCATCCACTACCATGCCGCTATCAAAATCACTTAGCGTAGCGCTCGCATAATCAACGATCAAACCACCCATTGTGAATTGCGTTGCCGTCACCTGGCTGATTTTTCCAATCACTTTATACTCATCAAGCGCTGACTTTTTCTCAATAAATGAAGCGACGATATCGCCGTTGACAGCAACTACACCGCTAACCTCCAGCTCATCTCCCAGCAAGATATTAGCGAGCTTCACATTCGATACCGTCGTAGCACCATCACTGATCACAGTTTGACCAAGTACCACCAGCCGAACCTCGCCCAGAGCTAAGTCCAACACGTCAACAGCCGTTACTGGTCCTTTGACATTTGCTCTATAAAGTACCGCCTCGGCGGCGCCAGAGGATGAATTCTCTACGATCAAGACCTGCTGGCCCTGTCTCAAATCGGACTGCGCCCCCGAGGCACCTTCTATCAAAAAGATCGCATTATCTGTATTCGAGGTGGCGTCATTTAGGATCACGCTTCCAAAACCCTGAATATCTCCAGCCAACAGGCCTGTTCCGCCAACTGCAACGTCCAACGTGACGCCGGTTGCAGTCGGGTCTACGCCAACCCGGAGCCCACCTGATATTAAGCCGCCAGTTAATACCGTTGCCCCCCCACCGTTGCCATCACCCGTTCCACCACCGTTGTCATCGCCGCCGCCATTGTCGTCACCGCCATCACTGTCATCAGTGCCACCGGTGTCGTCACCTGCCCCCCCGCCTGAAACCGGGCTTTCAGTCGAATTGCTATTACTGCCGCCGCCGCCACAACCAGCTGAAAAAAATAATATCAACATCCAGACCAAGACAATTCTAATCACGACTCTGCTCCCTCATCACTGGCATTTTCAGCTCGCACTGATCGATTAATTTGAAACATACCTATACCAACAGAAAAACGACCATCTTTTCCGGAAAAATCTCGGCCTGCGTCATGATCGTTGAGCCATTCTACAATTTCATCCATTGCTCTTAATGAGACCCGCTTGGAATAATCATTAAAAGCCCCGAGCTGTGACGCAGGTAAGTTGTTTGCTAACACTTTCACTTGCAACAATTTCTCGTTCGTTGCTGATTGAATATTGTGATCAATTGTTTCAATAAACTCGCTGGCATCTAAACCAAGGATATCCATCATGGCCGCAGGGTCCGCTCCCGGTGAGTAACCTCGATGCGCCAAGCGAAAACGTCCCTCGACCTCTTCAATGGCACCAAGCCGAAGCAATTCATCTGCGACGCTACGCGGATACATATCACCGCTGTACTTTTTAACCAGTTGCGAAAAATTCGGGGTGCCTTCAGCAAAGCTAAGATCGACGGGAAATCCTGCATTACTTCTGAATTGCTGATCCGACATCCACCCAGCCAAAACAGTTCCCGCGCGATTCCACTGGGTAGGATCTGTTTCAACAATACTGTCTTGACTATGCAATCTAGCAACCTCTTTCCTATTTAACCCAGTAATCACTGAAACACGTGCCAAGGTCTGCGGTTTACCGCTGATCGAAAACTCCTCGAAAGCCACATCAACAAACACTTTTCGCGACATTTCTTGAAATACGTTCGCGGTAACCCCATTGCGCAGCAGGATACGCGCGATCGGACGCAATATTCGCCGGATTGCACGCAACAAGTGTTTGTTTACCTCTTCCGTCACGCTGGACCCCTAGTTATGTGGGCTGCTCTAGAAAAAAAGGGTCATCGCCGCGCGATGACCCTGCCCCTTTCTAATCTTTACAAATCTTCTATCTTGATCGCGACATCGTCACCAGAAACGGTCACTTCAATCTGTACGTTTTCAGGTAGCAAATCGATGAGCGTAAGACCACCGGGCAACTGATCAAAAGGCACATCATCGCCGTCAAACTCACGACCTAGGGCTGCCTCAACAATCGAGTCATCAATCTCAGTACTGCCTACAACCGTAATTGTCCGACCGTTCAGTTCGAAGGTGTTGACCGTCACCATACTCGGCAAACCTATCAACTCCACTCGACCTACGGCTTGATTGGGCGAATCTCCTTGAATCGGCGCTGTTCCAACGAGTCCATCATCGGCCTCGAATTCAACCTCCCGCGCGGTTAGCCGAGCCAATTCGCAGCCAAGGCCGTCGTCGTCGCTGGTTGCTTGAACCACATCACCTACACTGAGCCGATCAAAGAATGCCTGCCGACCAAGCCCCTGGCCGCTGACGTCCTGAAAATCGCTTTGGGCAAAAATTTGGCTCACATCAACTGTGACCCCCTGAAGCACAAAAGTGAAGTCCTGCGCCGTATCGCCTTCAATGGATTCTACAGGTCCGCGAACTCGACAGTCCATATCATCTTCTTCCTCACGCTCGATGCGGGTCCAGAGCGTGCTACCGGAGTTGTCAATATATGCGCGAGCTTCTAAATAATCACCGGGTTGAACCCGCTGCAAGAACTGCTCGGGCGTTAAGTGATCGCTTTGATCATCATCACTGACATCATCTTTTACGCGGCTGTTGCCGGTGGGTGTTACCACAATACCTAGACGTGTCGTAATCTCTGAAGCGTCGACCCGCGCCACGCGGTCATATACACGAACGTTATTTTCTGCCTCTATACGAGTCTGTGTGATGATCAAGACACCAAAAGAATCATAGGTACCTTTGAGCTCGATCAGAGTTCCCTCTAGCGCTGCCAATGAACTGGCATCATCCACTTCCAGAGTAACTGACCCAATGGTTACGGTGTTAGGGGTGACCGAGAGATCCACCGCACTGATGACCCCTTCAATTTCAAATATGCTTTCATTATAGTCGAGGTCATCATAGTCATTTTCGAGTTTAACCCTTACCGCAACCCAGGATCCGTCCCCAAGCTGGTCGACTTTTACTTCGACAAAGAGTCCAACAAGGGTCTGGTCGGCAACCAGCCCGTCCTCAAACACAGTACCGCCCGCTCCGGCACTCACGATAAAAACGCCTCCGTTTATCGAAAAATCACTACCATCATCGGCAACCGAGTCAATAAAACCTTTAACTTCATACTCATCATCGACAACACCCGCTTGGCCGGCTATTTCATCAGCTCGCTCAATTCGAGTCGCCAAAAACCCCTCGCTAATGGCTAGCCCGCTCACTTCCACCACTAAAGCGTTCCCGTTTACGTCGAGATCGCGAATATCAATATCGCCATCAACGTTGTTATCGCCAATATCATTATCAAAAAGTGTATTGCCGTCGACCACAACTGTCTGTTGCAAGACAGTAAAAGTCCCCAACCCAGATTCCAAAGAGTCTGGATTCAGATCTGATACCGGTCCTTTCAGATCGTCGTCATACTCAATCCGGGTCGCGGTCCGCTGGCCATCAACATCGCTGGCCAGAATGGTGACTTTCTGGCCAACCTTCAGTTGGCTATCATCGCCTAGAAATGACCCTTTGCCTTCTACGACAACTTCCGTGTCACTCTCTACCTCATATTTGACATTGTTGACAAACACACTGCTGAATCCGGTAATGATCCCGGTATTGATAACTTCGCGTCCCACAGGCGCGGCAGGGGACGAAGGTGCCGCTGCTACCGGTTGGGGGGTGCTAGACGAACCCCCTCCCCCACCACAGGCCGCAAGACTCGCCAACGTTAAAATCCCTAAATAAACTGTTTTCATTTTCTCACTCTCAAGGTTTTCATCAAAAAAGGGATTATTTTCCCTTAACTTAATAGGGAATTTATTCCCTTTTATTGATAATGTCAATCCTTTTAACTAAATTTTAGTGCGGCGTTCTGATTCAGGAATGTATTGCGCGAGGGGCAAAAGAATACGCAAAAAAAAACGGATGCATCAAGCATCCGTTTTCTCTTAAATGGCGGCTCGAAGATTAGTTGAAGTTAACCCCAACCCGAATGCCATATTCTCGTGGTGGGCCATAAACCGTAAAGTTCCACAAAAATGCCACCGAGTTCGCGCCAACACGCTTGGTCTTGTCCGTAAGATTTCGACCATACGCGGTAACGTAGTAACGCTGTTCAGCATCACGCCATGTCACGTTGGCATTGACCATTGTGCGCTCTTCAATCTGGGTATTGGTGGGCTGCCTGACAACCACTTCCGGGCGTGGCGCAAGAAACGATCCACCACCAGATGCAAGCGAATCAAACGGGCTCGTTTCAGCCTCATCCTGATAATTCACATTCGCGTTAAACGTGAGCGAACTTCCCCCTGTTAATGGGAGTTCATAGGTCGCATCTAGATTAACCTGCACCGGAGATGCAAAAGGAATATCCAAACCACTGAAGTCAACAATTCCCGTCGCCGGGTTATTGGGCTGCGGATCAAACTCAAACTTATCGTATTCTGCCTCAAGAATTCCCAAACTGCCTTTAAGCGTTAATCTCTCGTTCACCAACCATGTTGCTTCTACTTCAACGCCATAAACCGACGATTTTCCTGCATTGACAGTCAGCGTTTCCTGAGCTGGCGTGCCCGCGGAGTTTGTATAGGGAACTACTTGATTCCTTTGAATATCATCAAAATCGGAGTAGAAAATTGCCGTATTAAACCGCAGTGTGCGATCCAAAAATTCCGCTTTGTAACCAAGTTCGTAGTTAATATTGGTTTCAGCGTTATAGGGTACGCAGGTTATCGCTGTGGAACACGTTTCAGTATACCCACCGGAAATATAGCCTGTGGCGACAGAACCATAGATCAGCTGGTCGTCATTCAAATCATAGTCAAGCACTAACCGCCAGCTAATCTCGTCCCATGACTCCTTTAAGTCTAAGTTGAGCGCAAATTGCTCATCAGGTAACGGATTCTCTCGCGGGTTATACTGGTCCAACGTAATGCCAGCTCGGCTCAGTCGTGTTGATTGAATATCTAGACAGTTGGTCGCTGCGTCAAAAGGCATGGATGGATCAGCGGCAACAGAGTCAACCGCTCGGGTGTATTGATTACACGGGGCACCACCGCCAGAAAGTGCTTGAAACTTCTTTTTATCCTTGGTGTAGCGGATACCGCCAGTCAAGGTCACCTTTTCATTAATCTCGTAAGTGCCGTCCAAATAGGTCGCCCACGATTTTCGCTGTTGACCACGATTGTTAACGGCTGGATCATTAATCCAGTCCGTATCGAAGTTCACGAAACCGTCTGGATCCAAGAGCGTTCCAGTCTCCGCATTAGGCCCTAGGAAAAACCCCGAAAAACCCTGCGCGGCGATTGACCGAAATGCGACGTCGTCTTCAAAATAGGCAGCGCCCGCAACAAAATTGATGGGACCTTCGAAGTTGGTTACCGCGCGGAATTCAATTTGTGACTGCTCTCGCTCAAGATTCCTAGACGCATCAAATAATGGGAAAAACTCTCCAACATAATTACTCGCGAGCGTCTCCTCCGTTTCTCTCCAGCCAGCTATAAGCTTTAGTTCAACCGTCTCCAAGCTGAGCTTTTGAGTCAAATAAAAGCCATCAGAATCGACAATATGTTTGTCGCCGAATGTGGAGGTGGAACCGGTGCTGTAAGGACTTTGCCCAGGGACATCACCGATAGCTGGGAATCCGAAGATCGGCACAAGAAAGCCCTCTCCAGCCGGCGACTCGTGAACATTGGCCACTGAATCAGAGTTGTCCCGCAAATATTCCCAAGTAAAAAACGCTTCGTATTGATCTGTCGGCTGCCAGAGCAATTTGGCTTTCCAAGCCAGCACACTTTTTCCGTCCAGCCAGTCACCATTGCCACGGGCAGGTCCAGCTATGTCTGCCGGAAGTGGCGCGCCACCAACGCCATTAATATCCAACCAAGGTGAACTATCTGGGAACGTCGCGGTATCTTTATCGTTACGCATGTACCCTTCGGTCGTGTCATACACACCGGCAAACCTAAAACCTAATTCTCCTTCAATCAGCGGCAGGTCAAAAGCACCTGCAATCTTCGCAATATCAGAATTACCGCCGTATGCATCGTACTGCCCATATGTGACTTCAATGTCTCCATTAAATTGCTCAATGTCAGGCTTTTTACTGGTAATCGCAATGACACCGCCAGTGCTATTTTTACCAAAGAGTGTACCTTGTGGGCCCCGATAGACTTCAACTTGTTGTACATCAAACAATTCAACAAATTGAGATTGAACCGAGCTGATGGCAAAGTCGTCAATCGTAATGCCGACACTGGTATCTTGCATCACCAGAATAGAGGTAGAACCTGTGCCGCGAATTCCGCCACTGAGCGCGTTAAATCCAGGCTGCTTGGTTAGCAAAACATTCGGCGCAAGCTCCGCAACGGCTCGCACATCGTTAATAAAGGTGTTGGCCATATCATCTGCTGTTAACGTCGACACAGCAATCGGTGTGTCTTGCTGACTGGTTGTTCTCTTAGTACCAGTTACGATGACCTCTTCTAAGTACCCGCCGCTGTCCGCTGCCCAGACCTGCAGGCCGGGTAGCATCAGAGCAGCTGCCAGCAACCCCAGCGACAATGACCTTGCCTTCGCGTATTTCAATTTAATCTCCAAAATATTTCCCCTTTTTTTGAGCGTCTCATAAAGACCGGTGAACCGTTCACATGTCACAAACGAACCTCCATCTAGAGAGTTTCTCGCAAACCCTAACAAGACGCAATGCTAAACGGAGTAATAACCGGCAGCAGCCGGGTTCACTGGTACCGCGGCAGCACCCAGCCCAACTGTTTACAGACCCAACCGACACCCACTATCATCGTTTCCCCACTGAACACAACTCGTACAGCCTCATGATTCAAATGCTCTGCACTATCTTGCTTCTATCTTTCGCATCTTCCATCACCCCTGCGCATGCCAGCAGCGTTGAAGTCAACGCAAACGCGAAACTTTTTGGTACACGGCCATTCACTCGTGAAATGTCGATTTCACCCGATGGCAAACATTTTGCGCTTATTTTGGAAAAGGGAGAAATTCAACGCCTGCGAATCATCAATGCCGAATCAGGTAAAATCACCAAAGAAATCAACTTTGACGATTCGTGGAGATTTGGGAGTCTCTATTGGGTGAACAATGAGCGGGTCTTAGTGGCGCCCAACTACCAACCCGGCATGACCAATTTAATTTTTGCCACAGGTGCGCTGTACGCCGTTAACGTAGACGGTTCCAAAGAAAAATTTTTATTAGGCGGTAACGCTGGACCTCAAACAGGTTCTATCGCAGGCAAACGGACGAAACGGATATCCGCCCTTGTTCTGGACACCTTCGCACAAGACCGAAAAAAAGTAGTTGTGGAGCTCTTTGATCGCGGCAGTAAACGGCCTTCGACCGCACTGTTAAACGTCTATACCGGCAAACTCAGCCAACGATCCTATGGCCCCGCCGTGCAATTTTGTCGATTTGCATTAGACCAACGAGCACACGCCCGATTTTGTGTTTCAAACGACAAAGCAGTAGACCATTATCAAATGTTCTACCGCGAAAAAAGTGGGAAAAAGTGGCAGATGGTCTCCGAGGGTGAGGTATGGGACGAGGAAGTGAGCGTTCATGGTCAGCTAAAGAACGGCGATTTTCTGGCCTCTATGCCCAATCCCGAAACATCTATCACCAGCCTGTATGCTATTTCTGTAAGAGACGGCGTTCTAAACAGGAAGCTCATATACACAAACCCCGTTTATGATCTGCTACGTGTTTACGGTTCAAGTTTCCGCGGATTCACCCGCGCCCTTTATGCGGACCCAAAACCCAGTTATGTATATTTTGGCGAGAACCAAGCCATTGAAGATGCTCATCGCTCTATGGTTGCCGCTTTTCCAGACCACTTCATCTCCTTCAACAGTATTACCTCCGATGATCGTATGGCACTTGTACAGGTAGCAAGCGATCAAGAGCCCAGACGTTATTACCTGCTCGACATCCCTTCCAAGAAAGTAAAGATGGTCGACAATAGTTATGCTGCACTGACGGGGCTAACCACCACCATGGAGCCGGTCGAGTTCCCTGCTCGAGACGGCACGCCTTTGCATGGGCATCTCAGCCGCACAAACTCTGCAGAAGACAAAGGACTCGTCATGCTAATCCATGGCGGCCCACATGGACCTTTTGACATTTGGGGCTATCGAGCAGAAATCCAATTTTTGACCAGCATCGGTCTAAATGTTATGCAGGTAAACTTCCGCGGCTCCGGAGGCTATGGTTTGGATTTCATGCGTGCGGGCTATGGTGAATGGGGGAGAAAAATGCAGGATGATGTCACCGATGCAACAAAATGGGCTATCGATAAGGGCATTGCGGAGCCATCAAAAGTATGCATTTATGGCGGCAGCTACGGCGCCTACGCGGCACTCGCCGGCGCCGCTTTCGAGCCAGATCTTTATCAATGTGCGGCCGGGCACGTCGGCGTCTACGACCTCAACGAACTGCGAGAATCCGGAGATATCCCAGAAAGAAAATCTGGCGTGCGTTATCTGAACCGAGTCATTGGTAACGATAAAGAGGATCTATCCTCACGCTCACCAACTGATTTTGCCGCAAACATCAAAATACCTATTTTATTGACCGCAGGACTAGACGACCAACGCGCGCCGCCGATTCAAACAGAGCTGATGGAAAAAGCGCTGAAGGGTGCAGGCAAGCAAAAAGTCACCGTGCTTTACCAACCCCGCGAAGGCCATGGGTTCGTTTCAGAAGCAGCGGAGATTAATCGCTTAGAACAGCTGGGTAACTTCTTTCTTTCAGCTCTCGGTAAATGAGCTTGCGAAGCCTTTTGAAGAAGACGGTGACCGCAGCTTTGCTCGGCTTGGCGATGCAGGCTAGCGCCCAGACTTGCGAGCCGACCGACGCTCAATCTCTGCTCGCATCCGCAGTCGAGCAAATCGTTCCTGCTCTGAAACCAGAGCAAAAAGAACAGCTGTATGAACAGCTGGCCGAACTTGGCATTTGCGCTTCGGCCCATACAATCGACAACAACAATGCCACGTCGACGCCACCACCCGAGGGACTCGCGACTTTGTCCGTAACACCTCAAACTGAGCAAAAGGTCGACGTGGAGCTGACAGCAAAAAAAGACAGCGTTTGGCCCGCATCTATGGTGTCCTCGGAGCCATTCATGATTAGAAGCACCATTGCAGGACAATTTTCAGGTTGGCGCGGCAAGACTATATTTATTCTCGCCAATGGTCAGCGCTGGATTCAACGCAAAAGAGCCTACTACCGCGCAAACTTGCTCAAACCTGAAGTTGAAATTACAAAAAATGCCATGGGCTTCTACCGCATGACGGTCGTTGCGTCAGGGAAAAGTGTCGCAGTAAAACCCGTTCGGCCCTGAAAGCTAGGCTCTTTAAATCGCCTTATTTAGACGCCTCAATCACGTGCCCGAAGTGATATCCATTAATCACCACCGGCTCATACCGCGTAACGCGGAACCCGCTACCGGCAAAGCTTGCTCTGATCGCAGCCCAGCCTTCATCATCTCTAGCCACGTTTTTCTGGCTGTCTAGTCGTTCTCGATACTCAAATAAAGAACGCGACATTTCTTTTAAGTGATCCCGATGCGCCTCTAGATCCCCCTTGCCCTGCTTAAACAAAGTCATCACGGAATTCAAAAACTGAATGGTAAAACCGGGGTTAGAATGCTTTTTGGCGCTATCCTCGAGCTCTTTCACCGTACCGTTGACCAGCGCTCTGAGTTTCTCCGCAGTTTCGTCCTGCGCGGGGGATTGACCCGCTATTTTCAGCTCATTCAATCGAGTCAAAAGCCGTTCGACGCTGATCAACAGCGCTGAATCTTCTGCCTCTTTCATTTGACGAATGACATCAAAACTATCTCGACAAACCCAGGAGGAACGATGGTGCCCTATCACCAAAACTTTGCCCGACGGTTTGAGAGTCCTATAGATCTCACCCAACGCCTCGTCTATCGCCGCGTATTCAAAGCCAAATTGACTAACGATTAATTCAAACGTCTCAGCTTCAAACGGCAGTGTCTCCACCGCTGTACCACCCATTAACGTTAAATCAGCCGTGCCGTGGTCCAGCTGAGGCAATATCGCACTATCAATACCAGTCACTTTTATCGGTGAGATCTGCTGCTGTGCAAGTTGCAGAATAATCTGACCAAGAGATCCATTGCCACACCCAACATCTAAGACATGCCCCGGCGATATAGGGCCAAGATAGCTACCCCAGAGTTCGACCAAAGATTGTCCGGATGCTAAGTCGTCGAGCCCCCCAAAAGTAGAAGTCTTACCGGAGGCCCAATAATTACTCCAAGCGTCAGTTGCTCTGCTCATGATTAAACTCGTTGATCCAAAAGTTAGCTGCGACCGTAATCCTGGGGGTTTCGCCTTGGTAGGGCTCCACAAAATGCATCATATAAGACGGAAATATAACCAAATCGCCATAGTTCAACTTCAACTTGGTTGAACTAAACGCAAACTCGCGACGCATTTCGCGATTGGTCCGGTCAAGAAACATCGAAGCATTATGTCGTGGGTCATAAAAAACAAGGTGGCCATCACTCGCGCCGTTGCCCGCAGATTGCCCGGGGTCGGCACAAAAGACAGCACTCCAAGAGGCCAACGGATGTGAGTGAGGGCGAAAATATCCACCACTGCGGGATATGTGAAACCAAGAGTGATAACTGAAAGGATATTGTTGAATTTCCTCAGGTGTCTTCTCGTTCGCCACCGCAATGAAGGCGGTTAGATGGCTGAGTATTAATCGCCTGAGATCTTTGACCGGCTGAGGCGTCCATGCCAAAAAATCGAATTGACTCTCGAACACGTTGGGGATCTCTCCCTGAGGCGGCTGAGCCTTCTTAAAAGCGTCACTTTCATGCTCTAGGCATACACGACTCACCTCCGCTGACAGCAATCTTTCCTCCGTGGAAACACTGTAAAACGGCGTACTGAATAAACCTTTTATTGCCATAAAAAAATGCCCGGCAAACGCCGGGCATTCCTCCGCTTTTCAAGCTTTGGTTAGAATGAATACTTCAACCGACCAAACGTTCTGCGTCCCGAAAGATCATACAAAACACCTGAGATCGAATCGTCATAACCACCGATTGAGTCTATGGTGGGATCTTCATCCGTGAAGTTCAAGACACCCACGGTGACATCAAGCCCTTCCAAAGGTGTTCTGAACTCCAACGTGATGTCGTGGCTGTTGTACGAATCATACTTCTCCAGCTCACCGTCCCCGTGCTCACCGATATAGTTCATCGTGTAATTCACGGTCCAGTTTTCTCGCGTAAGTCGCAGATTCATGTTCATGCGATCTTCAGGATAGCCGCCCTCACCCATGAAGTTTGATGTTGCACCGTCGGGCTCACCTTGGAATTTGTAGTCTTCAATGTGTGACCACTCCAGACGCGCATAAATCAGTCCAAATGGGACTTCAGTGTCATACTCTAAACGCATGTCATAACCCGAAATGTCCAGAGATGCCGCGTTTGCAATCACGTTTTGAATCGAGATGATCGCACCCGGAACGCCGCCTTCAGTCGGACCACGGTTAACCGCGGTTCCAGAAGGCAGATCGCCTGAAGCTTCTAAGTTCAGAAGCGTACCCAGACCAATTGCAGTAGCACGATCAGTTGTGTCTACCGTGAAGTAGTCAAAACTGCCTCGGAAACCTTCAAATGGGCTAACGATGATGCCAAAGTTGGTGCTCTCAGCTTTCTCGGCCTTCAGGTCGGGGTTACCGCCGCTGAAGTTTTCCACTTGGAACGTTGGGCAGTCAACAGGTTCGATCCCCTGAGCGTTACAGCGCGGAAAGTCCGTCACGTCGTTAAAGCTTTGTGCCTGCGACGAGTAAAGGTCGGTTAGATCAGGTGCCTTGAAACCCTCATTGTATGAAGCGCGAAGCACTAACCAGTCTAACGGCTCGTATCGCAAACTAACTGACGGTGACGTACTGCTGCCGAAATCGTCATAGTCGTCGTACCGAACCGCGCCATTGATTTCAAGATTTTCAAGAACCGGGAGTGAAAATTCAGCAAACAGTGCCGACCGCTTTCGATCTCCAGACGCAGAGTTACCCGCCGTACCAATTACATTACCCGCTTCGCGATAACTGTCGTACAGATCTTGGTAGGTTTCCTTCGCCGTTTCACCACCGACAGCCCAACCAATGGAGCCACCAGCAAGTTCGCCAAAACTGCCCGTCAAAGAGAAGCCCGCTTGATCGTACTGAGTTTTAATGTCGCGGAATACATCGGCTGAGCTGAGCCCGACCGCACCGGCATTTGATGCTGCTGATGGATTTACCACGTCATAAGCACCGCTGGCAGCCAGATCTCGAATAACGCTGTTCAAAACGTAGGTCTCACCCAATTCATCAGCACTGTAGAAATAGTGCCTAATGAAGGCGTCAAAACTGACGTTATCATCAAACAGCGTACCCTCTATACCGAGCACTGTGTCGAGTTCGTCGCGGTTAGTGTTGTCATCGCGAGGGCCATGTCCAACAAAGCGGTGGAACGCAAAGAAACCTTCACCAGGGTCCAACATTCCGTTTTCGTTTCCGTCTGCGGCATCAATTTGATCACCGACCAAGATTGGATCCAGCTCATTGGCCAGACGTTGACCTTCGTCTACAAAGAAAAAGCCAACAGCAGGGGCATAACGCCCGAAACTCTCGATACGCGAATATCGGTTTTCTAAGTATACGGTCATATTTTCATTGATTTCGTAGCTGGCATCGATGAAAGAGCTGTACCGCTCAACTGCACCAGTTTGGGCTGAGATATCCGCGTAGCCAAACCCACAACCTTCACCCGGTATACCAAAGGGATCTGTGAGAACACCTGCATAGGTGTCTGTGGGGCAATCGCCGATTGGGAACGGATTTTGCGGGAATCCCGGTACGAAACCTGTGTTACCGCCAACAGAGACGCCGACCGTATCGCCAAATGACGTGCCATTTACCTGCGCCTTGCTGTAGCTGCGATCACGGTCAAATATGGCATCACGCTTGAACCATTCAAAGCTTGCAATAATCTTTCCTCGGTCGCCGCTGGCGCCAAACAAAAATTGCAACGTATCTGAATCCGCACCGGCCGCTGATGGTCGAGTGGACCCAACAGTGATCTCTGCGCCTTCATAGTCATCTTTCATAATAAAGTTGATGACACCACCCAACGCATCCGAACCATAAACAGCAGAAGCAGAGTCGGTCAGTATTTCAATACGCTCGACAGCTGACAACGGTATTGAGTTCACATCAACAGCTGACGTGCCGGTGAACGGATTACCAGGTACACGGCGACCGTTGATCAACACAGCTGTTCGGCCTGGGCCTAAGCCACGAAGGTCGACCAATGCGATTTGACCGAAGGAGGTACCGCTTCTCTCACGGAAAGACCCGAACGAGTTATAAGTGGTATTACGCAAAACATCGGCGACGTTTGTGAAACCAGACAGTTCCAAGTCTTCCGAAGTTAAAACGGTGACCGGAGAGGGCGCATCTGAGACCGCTCGCTGAATACGTGATCCAGTGACAACAACCTCTTCAACAGTTTCTATACCTTCTTCCGCCAGAACCTGGCCACTGACGCCAGCGCCGAAAAGCGCTAGCGAGGCAGCTTGAACAGCCCCTACTATAGGACGTTTTTTCATTTCTTCACCCCTTGATGATTTATACTTCACGTATTATTTTTATGATTCGGCGTGCTCGTGCCGCCTAGCGCGCGATGGTAAATAATATTTCCAGAACTGTAAACCTTTTTATATCAGTGGCTTAAGCTCTCCCAACGAGCCTCTGCCGTTCAGTGAGAGGCACATTAGCGCCTAACACCAAATCTTCGAGCTGATGTACCATGTACCGTCAACCTTCGGTAGCTTGGCCTGAACATGAAACGTCCTGAAAAATCATCCCTACCTGGACTGGTCCAATCCTTCAACCACCACCAAATCGATTTCCAAATTGTCAAACCATTTGGGCCAAATATTCTTGAAACCCAGCTGCCCGAGTTCATTTTCCAGCACATGCTTGAACTCACCGATCAGCTATTGGCCAGCCCAAAGAGGGTTTCGTATGGCAACCAACTGGTCGGGCAGATCAGCGAAGAACCCGAAATACCCCTATCTGCGCTGCGCGAATTTAAGGTCTTCGACTACATCCACCAGATGTTTGCGGAATATGTTTTAGGCAGCGCTTACTGTGACGCAGACCATAACTACAAATCTTCAGTTGCTGATTTTCAGGCCGACCCGAACTACAGCAACCCCGTTCACGTCAATCTGGAAGCCGCGTGGCTTGTTAGTCAACAAAACGGAGAATACAACCCAATTCACAACCATTCGCGGTCAACCCTATCAAGCGTGATGTATTTGCGAGTGCCAAAAACCCTTCAGAACAAATCCTTGCCAGGCAAACCCAACATCGACGGTTATATCGAGTGGGTAGACCGGTCCGCCGGCACCACGCAAAATTCCACTGTTCGGGTGCGACCCAAAGCGGGCATGTTTTACATCTTCCCCGCGTCGTTACTTCACCTTGTTTACCCGTTTTCGGGATCTGAAGAGCGGCGCAGCGTATCCATTAACGCGACCCATTCACTCTAGCGCACAGTGCCCGTATGGAGCCTCAAGCCGAAGCCAAATACCAAACATTTCCATGTGCATCGGATAAAGCACATTGCACCACATCCTCTGAAGGCAGACCCGGAGCCTGCAAGCTGACTAAACCAAGAGCAAGTCCTCGACGGTAGGCTAGCGCCGCGTCAGCGACGTAAACTAAAACCGACCCTTGGGTCGCTTGCATGTCATCAGGAAACGCCTGTGCACTGTGTATGAGCAAAGTGGAATCTCCAACGACAATCTCGAACCGTGCACCCACCTGCGCTTCGGTGCGGGTTCGAATTTCACCTTCCAGACCCAGCGTAACAAAACGCACCACACTGGCGTCTCCATACAAAAGAGGCAGGAGCCGCGCGAACGCGCCTTTGGCGGGACCCGAAACCTTCTCATTCATCTTCCATCACCTCATTTGTCGAGGCGCACTATACCCTTCCCGGCGCGCTAAACCACTAGAGGCAATTTTCTCCGATCACTAAATACCTTCGGGGAAGACACCATTTGACTGCAGCGCAGCAAAACAATTGGCGAGAGAGAATGTTAGTATCGCCCGGGTCATGCGAAACGCCGCCTAAGGCAAGGGAGAGAGCATCTTGAGCGATACTGAGCCATTAACGAGTCCAACACCTAAGAAAAAAACCAGTCTTGTGGGAAAGCTGTTGCCGTGGGTAATCACGTTGGCGTGCTTTGCCTTTCTTTACAGCCGGATGATGGCGCCGGCTGCGGCACAGGGATTGAGCGTTACAGCCTACCTTGCAAGCGTCTTTGCGAGCGTTAACTGGCTCGCATGGCTAGCCTTAATGATCCCTTATTCACTTTTCTTTTTTGCCGTTGATTCCTTGATTGTCTGGCGCGTCATCAACTGGTTCAACGCCAAAGTCGCTTATACGAATATCCTCCCGGTTCGGGCCAGCACTTATATTTTATCTATTCTCAACGAACAACTCGGCAAAGGCGCTATGGCGCTTTATCTCAATCGTCGAGAAGGCGTCCCTGGGTGGCAACTTGGATCATCAATGCTCTTCATCATGGTCTGTGAACTGCTGTACCTCTGCGCCTGGGCAAATATTGGTCTTGCTTTGCAATGGGATAACCTACCAGAGGTTTTCCGCGGGCTTCCTTATGTCGGCATGGCCATCGTGGCCATTTTTGCACTCGCCTATCTTTACTTCCGCGGGCATATCTTCGCCACGTCTAAACTCCGAGAGAAACCGATCCTACATGCATTCAAACAAGCTAATCTGGGCCAATATATTCGCATTCTGGTGCTACGCTCACCCGCATTACTCGCAGCGGTGTTCATCTATTCGGAGGCCCTTTCCCTGTTCGGCGTGGAAATCGGCTACCTTCAAATGCTCGGCATTTTGCCTGTCATCTTCTTCGGCGCCTCGATTCCAGGGCCCTTCAGGGCTGTCGCCGTATCAATGTGGGTGATCTTATTCCCAGAATATCCCGCCCAAATGTCGGCATTTGGGCTCGTACAACATAACTTCTTCATTCTATTTAATGCCGTCATCGGACTGGTTTTTGTGCGGCGTGCGCAGCGGGAGTTGTTTGAGTAATCTCAGGGCTCGCTTGCCCATGGCCACGCTTTACCTGCGCAAGCCGCTACTTTTGATCAGGCCCCTAGCATTAGGCCTGGGCCTGATCATTGCAACCGCCGTCTCTGCCGACACAGGCAATCAAACCAAACAAGAGACCGGGACAACCATAGCCACAGAGCGCCAGCCCACAGATCACATTCATTTTCTGATTCCTGGGGGCGCCGGCGGCGGGTGGGACAGGACCGCTCGTGGGGTGGGCCAAGCATTGATCCAATCTAACTTAATTCAATCGGCCAGCTTCGAAAATATGTCCGGCGGCGGCGGAGCCCGAGGGATCGCCCATACGATTGAACTAAAAAATCCCAACCTCTGGCTGATCAACTCCACCCCAATCGTGGTGCGCTCACTGCAGAAAATCTTTCCACAAAGCTTTCGTGATCTCGCGCCAATTGCCAGTGTAATCGGCGACTACTCGGTTATCGCTGTGCCTCACAACTCAACCTTTAACAGCCTCGCAGATTTATTAGCGGCACAACAAAAACAACCGCGAAAAATCGCTTTCGCAGGCGGTTCCGTAGCCGGTGGCACCGATCATATTGTCGCTGCAATGGTCGTCAAAGGTTTCGGCGGCGATCCTCGCGCAACTAAATACATTCCCTACGATGCAGGCGGGAAAGCCATGGCAGGACTCCTATCGGGTGAGGTAAACGCGTTATCGTCAGGCTTCGGCGAAGTGGCGGATTTGGCTCGTCAAGGCTGGGTCCGAATATTATGTATAACCGCTAGGCAACGACTAGCCGGCGCGCCGCAAATCCCAACCTGCGCCGAGGCTGGCGCCGAACAGGCCGTATTTGTCAATTGGCGCGGTTTTTTCGCAACTCCAAACCTGCCCCCAACAATGCAGAGGCAGTACCAAGATTTGCTCGCTGCGCTCTATGAGGCCGAATCTTGGCAAAAGATCAGAGACCGCAACGGCTGGGTAGATCTTTTTAATCCCGGACGCGCATTCAGCGAGATGCTGCTAGAACAAGAGCGCACAGTCGGCAATTTGATGCGCGAGCTGGGCTTACTATGAAACGCTGGACCAACGATCGAATCGGCGCTGGACTGTTGCTGCTATTCTTTATGGCCTACGGACTCCTTAGCCAAGAAATCAGGCTACTACCCGGTCAATCGGGTAATGTCTTCAACGCTAGAACCTTGCCCCACTTTTTAACCGCCGTCGGCGTCATCGGCGCACTTTGGTTGTTCTTCAGGTCTCAACTACCCTCCTCAGGGGGGCTGCGGACCCTCAACTGGGGGCGCTTCGCCGGCACGTTAATATTGATGTGGTGCTACGGCTTAGCCCTGCGGCCCGCGGGGTTTTTGATCGCCACAGCCGCATTTCTAGGCGCAAGTTTTCTGCTTCTCGGCGAGCGCCGCTGGCGAGTTATGGCTTTGGTGACAGTCATCACGACCCTGTGCTTTTGGCTGCTGGCCTATCGAGGGCTTAACGTATTTCTTCCGCCATGGCCGCAACCAGCCTACGCAAGTATGCCCCATGGTTGAAGGGTTACTCGCCGGTATCTCCACCGCCTTTTCTTTTGACGCGCTGATGTTTCTGCTCTTGGGCTGTCTTGCCGGTACCTTCATTGGCATGTTGCCCGGCTTGGGGCCCATGACAGCAATAGCCATCATGATACCCATTGCATCCACATTAGAGCCGGCCATAGGAATTATTATGATGGCCGCCGTCTACTATGGGGCCATATTCGGAGGGTCCACCTCATCTATCTTGGTCAACGCACCCGGGGTTGCATCAACCGTTGCGACCTCCTTCGACGGATATCCGATGGCCCGTCGAGGTGAAGCCGGCAAAGCACTCACCATTGCGGCGCTTTCCTCTTTTGCTGGCGGCATGATCGCCGCATTAATGCTGATCCTCGCGGCACCACTACTCGCAAAATTTTCTCTCCTT
The DNA here is from genome assembly GCA_002389675.1 of Gammaproteobacteria bacterium UBA4421. Classification (GTDB taxonomy): domain Bacteria; phylum Pseudomonadota; class Gammaproteobacteria; order Pseudomonadales; family Azotimanducaceae; genus UBA4421. The sequence goes on along the minus strand of DGQF01000055.1, from coordinate 44,350 downwards.
TTTCAATCCAGCGATTATTTTGCACTGATGATTCTGGGGCTTGTCTGCGTCGCGGCATTTGCCGGCTCGGGCGGCATGCTCAAAGCGTTACTGATGACAGTTGTCGGTATGATGCTCGCCACAGTTGGCACCGATCCAGCACAAGGGGTTATGCGATTCACTCTGGGGAAGGTTGATCTGATCGACGGGCTGTCGTTTCTCATGCTTGTGATGGCCACGTTTGCACTGTCCGAGGCGCTCTTGGCGATACTGCGCATGCCCCAAACACAGACCGCAAAGCCAATCGCGAACAAAGTACGCTCGACGCAAATCTCCCGCGCGGAAGCCAAGCACATCATTCCCGCCATCGGTCGATCATCCCTGTTAGGTTTTTTAATAGGCCTGCTACCTGGCGCCGGCGCCACCATTGCGAGTTTTCTCGCCTACGGCAGCGAACAACGCCTGGCCAGTCCATCTGAATCCGCAAAGTTCGGACAAGGATCCTTGCGTGGCCTCGCGGCACCGGAAGCGGCCAATAATGCTGCTGCCACCGGTTCATTTGTGCCATTGTTGACGTTGGGTATACCCGGTTCGGGCACTACAGCAATTTTACTGGGCGCATTGATTGCTTATGGCGTACAGCCTGGACCCATGCTGTATATCAACGAACCAGCCCTATTCTGGTCAGTCATTGTGTCTATGTGGCTAGGCAATATTGCACTTCTTGCGCTCAACCTACCGCTAATCCCTTACTACGCAACACTATTAAATGTGCCAACCCAGATCCTCATGCCAATGGTTTTATTTTTCTCTCTAATCGGCGTTTATCTAATCAGTTTTAACGAATTTGATATCCAGCTGATGATCGTATTCAGCGCAACAGCCGTTGTCCTGCGACTGCTAGACTTCCCTATGGCTCCCATGATCTTGGGTTTTATCCTAGGCGGCATGATCGAGGAAAATCTTGGCCGCGCCCTGCTCATTTACAACGACAGTTGGTCGTTTCTTTGGGAGCGGCCCCTGACGTTCGGACTAACCTGCCTGACCGGTCTGGTCTTGTCTGCGCCTCTGCTTCGCGGGCTGACCCATAAAGTATCCAAAAGGAAATAATCCTGCTGTAGCCCAGGTTAGCGCTGTAAGAGGTAAACAATCCACAGCAGATCACCCGCATCGATCGATACCGCAACGTCAACATTCGCGCCGAGGTCGAAAAATCCAATACCAATATGACCCTGTTACAGCGTGATGTTGCCAGCGATACTGATTATCCCCTTTGGACTCATTGGCGCAGTCGCGGGCCACTGGGTCATGGGGTACAGGGCATACGCGCGCTCAGCGGTGTTATCGTTAACGATTCTCTTGTTTTGGTGGACGCTGTGAATAAACAGCGAAAGGCAGGTATCAGCCTTCAGGAGGCCGTGCTAAATGCCGATGTCATTCGTTTCCGGCGCACATTATGATCAACCAAAACTTGCTAAGGTTCTTCTCTCCAACAAACACCCCCGCTGAAATCGCCGATGAAGCAGGCTAAACGCTCGTGGCGATACCCAGCGGCGAAAACAAAACATAGGTCAGCACAATAAACAGGACCAATAAACCCGCAACGGCATGCGCGTAACGCCAAGGGGTGAGATCCACCATAGCGGGACGACTGAAACACCATACCTCTGCACTGGGCCACTTCCAGCCGATAGCCAGCATCATCAAGACCTCTATTACAAAAAGCACGGCATACAGGTGAATGAAGTTAATATCTATCTCCCAAACAAATTGCAGCAAGGCATAAGCCAACACATGAAAGACAACCACCACCTTGGCCGCTATCGGTGGCACTGTATTGGTAAACAAACCCACCAAAACTAAAGCGATAATTGGAATATTGTAAAATCCAGTGAAGACTCTGATGATGTGCCACAGGCCCTCTGGTGCAAATTGCAACATCGGCGCCGCGGCAAATGAAAACAACACAATCACCAAACTGACCCGCTTGGCGACCCGAATCATCTGCGCATCACTGATAGGCCTGTTGACCAACGGCTGATACACATCGAGACAGAACAATGTCGCAGCGCTATTGAGCAGCGAGTTAAACGAACTGAAAACTGCGCCTAATAAAACTGCCAAGAAAAATCCGCTTAAATATACCGGCAGTACGTCCGCCACCAAAGCCGGGTATGCCAGATCCATCGTTTGCAAAGACCCCGCGTAGAGATGAAATGCAATAACGCCGGGCAACATCATCAGATACGGGACCAGCAACTTAAAAAACCCAGCCAACAGGACCCCTTTCTGTCCTTCCGCTAAAGAGCGCGCCCCGAGGGTTCGCTGGATCACATATTGGTTGGTGCCCCAATAAAATAAATTGGCCAATATCATACCTGTGAATAACGTGCCAAACGGCACCGGATCTTCTGCTTGACCAATCGCGTTCAATTTATGCGTATCTTGGGTTAAAACAGTGTTTAATCCAGCGGTTACATCTCCCTCGCCCAGAGCCATGAGACCAAAAATGGGGACCAGTGCCCCAATGATCAGCAGGCCAACACCATTTAAGGTGTCGGATATAGCAACCGCCCGCAGACCACCAAAAATGGCATACATCCCGCCCACAACACCGATCAAAAATAACGTCACCATCAGCGCGCTCGAATACTCCAGACCCAGCAGCCCAGGAACATCGAACAACCGCAGCACGGCAAGCGAGCCCGAATACAGTATCGAGGGGATGGTAATGAGTCCGTAGCCCAACAAAAACAAAACCGCACTGAGACGTCGCACACCCCTGTCGAAGCGGTCTTCTAAGAATTGTGGCAGCGTGGAAAACGCGCCGCCCAGATAACGAGGCAAAAAAACCAAAGCCATCACAATGATGGCAAATCCCGCCGTCACCTCCCAGGCCATTGCGGTCATATTGAAGGCGTAGGCGGAGCCATTTAAACCGATCAGTTGCTCAGCGGACAAGTTAGTTAGCAACAGCGAACCGGCAATAAATGTGCCACTCAGGCCCCGGCCCGCCAGAAAATAGCCCTCCTGAGTATCCACAGCGCCCCGTGTTTTAAAGTAGGCAAAGCCCGCAACCAGCGCCATAAAAAACAAACAAGACAACAAGGTAAATGTAACGTTTTCAGTGCCCACGATTCGCTCAACTTAACCATCAAGCGCCAGTTTAGCCTCAGGAGACAACAAACTGAAAACCCTGGAAACTGGCTCAAAGTCGCCAATGGTGTTTAGAATATGCCTCCCCTCATAATCGTGGCCTGCACTTGAGCATTAAATCTGAACACAACGAAGCCGCAGCTCTGGTGGCGCAAATGACCCTAGCGGAAAAATCTAGCCTCACCTCTGGGCGCGACTTCTGGCATCTGGAAGGCGTAGCGCGTCTGGGGGTAAACCCGGTCATGGTTACCGATGGACCACACGGGCTGCGCAAACAGGATAAGTCAGCTGATCATGTCGGCTTAAACAAAAGTGTGCCCGCGACCTGTTTCCCAACTGCCAGCGCACTGGCCGCCTCATGGGATACTCAACTGATCCATACAGTCGGGATCGCCTTAGGCCGGGAATGTGCGGCAGAGCAAGTTACCGTTCTTCTGGGACCCGGCGTCAACATCAAACGCCACCCACTGTGCGGACGTAATTTTGAGTATTTCTCTGAAGACCCATGGCTAACCGGAAAATTGGCAAGCGCTATGATCAAGGGGGTGCAATCACAAGGCGTGGGCACCAGCATTAAACACTTTGCCGTGAATAACCAAGAACACGGACGCATGTATATCGACGCGATCGTTGACGAACGCACATTACGCGAGATCTATTTAAGAGGTTTTGAAATTGCAATTAAGGAGGCGCAACCCTGGACGGTGATGTGCGCCTACAACCGAGTCAACGATACCTATTGCAGCGAACATGATTGGTTGCTCAACAAGGTTCTGCGACAGGAGTGGGGGTTCGAAGGGTTGGTAATGACCGACTGGGGAGCTGCCAACAACCGCGTGGCCGGTGTGACCAGCGGTTTGGATTTAGAGATGCCGGGCAACGGCGGTATTAACGACCGATTAGTACAGCAGGCCGTTGAAGAGGGCACACTTGACGAGACTTTGCTGGATCGCGCGGTCACCAGGTGTGTAGCGCTAAATTTATTGGGCAACAAAATACAGACCAACAAGCCTGACGTTGATTTAACCGCTCATCATCAGTTGGCAAAACGCGCAGCCATCGAAAGTATGGTGCTGCTCAAAAATGAATCCAGTCTGTTACCGCTTGATCCACAAACCCCAGTTGCCATCATTGGCGCGTTCGCCAAATTCGCGCGTTTTCAGGGTACAGGCAGTTCTCAAGTCAACCCGACGCAAACAGAAAACGCTTGGGATGCACTGCAGGCACTGGGTCAGAACCTTACTTACGCACCAGGCTATGATCCCAAGACAAGCGTGCCTGATACGACCTTGATCGCTGAGGCCGTCAGCATCGCAAAACAAGCAAAAATCGCCGTAATTTTTGCAGGATTGCCCAATATTTTCGAGTCAGAAGGCTTTGATCGAAGCCATATGGCTTTGCCCGACCAACACAATCAACTGATCGACGCCGTTGCTCAGGCGAACCCTAATACCGTGGTGGTCCTGACCAATGGTGCACCGGTCTTGATGCCGTGGGCCGACCGCATACCCGCCATTATGGAAGGTTATCTAGGCGGACAATCCGGCGGCAGCGCCATGGCCGATCTCCTTTATGGCATCGGCAATCCTGGCGGCAAATTAGCAGAAACTTTTCAGCTTAACCAAGCAGACGCGCCCAGTGACCTGAATTTCCCCGGACAGCAGCGACAAGTGCAATATCGCGAAGGCCTGTATGTTGGGTACCGATACTTTGACACCGCACAACTACCCGTACGCTTTCCATTTGGCCACGGCCTTAGCTATACCACGTTCAACGTCGGCCCTGTGCTCCGTGAGAGGGATACCTTCTCTTCGGGCGAGACGCTTAAATTCAGCGCCCCAGTGACCAATACCGGCGATCGTTCGGGCAGTGAAGTGATCCAAATGTATGTGCGCGCCCCGCAGAGTGAAACGTATCGCCCGGCCCAAGAGCTCAAAGATTTCTGCAAACTGCATCTTGATCCCGGGGCAACTAAAAATGCCGACCTGTGCCTAAACAACAGCAGTTTTGAAATTTACGATGTCGGTCATGGCCAATGGATTGTGCCGGCGGGCCTTTATGAAATTGCGATCGGCACTTCCAGTCGCGATATAAAACAGCAGTTCACTGTAGAAGTCATCTCAAAAGACAGCATCAGTTCCGCGGCTGCTGCCAATAAAGGCCCACGACTTGAGGCGCTACTCACATCTGACGAACAATTCTGCGACGACACACAATTTTCCATGATGCTGGGCAAACCGGTGCCCGCAAAAGAACCCTCACGCCCGTTTCATGAAAACTCCGCACTTGTAGAAATCGGCGAAACTTGGATGGGCGCCAAATTTAAAAAGAAGGTTGCTGAAGCCTTCAAACAAAACATGGGGGGTAACAGCAACAATGAAACGCTGAATAAAATGTTTGAGGAAATGGCCAATCATATGCCTCTGCGAGGGATCGCCCTATTCAGCAGGGGAAAAATAAGTCTGCAAGATCTACATGTTATGTTGGCCTTGCTCAACAACCGCTACCTAGAGGCATTTAGGCTTTGGCGACAATCACGCAGACCGTCTTCCAGCGAGGAATAAGCGCGTTATATCAAACGATGGCGTTTAGCCGAGCACCCACTAGGCGCCGTAGCCCCCGAGGCTCTTTTTCAGTGCATCCAACCATCGGCGCACCAACCCGATTAGCAAGGTGAATTCAGCGTCATGTCGAGCCAGCGGATCCTCATCGTCAAGATCGTCCAACTCATCAATACCCTCAATGCGCAACTTCCTTACAACCAGCTCACTGTCGATCGTAAAACGTAACATACCGTCGAACTGAACACCCAAACGATCTATGGTTAGACCACTGCTCACATGCGCGCGCACCGCCTTTTCAGCTAAATCGATGTCCATCCAACTCACCGTTGACTTGGTTGCGCTAAGATCCTTCATCCGACACTCGCGACCCAAAGCCATCTCATTGGGTCCATCACCCAAAAATATTTTTGTCAACAGCGTATGCGCCGGTTGTTTATACTCCAACGGGACCACCTGCAGGCTGCCCAACGCTGCCCGCAGCGTATCCAACAATCGCTCGGCGTTTGTTGCACTGGGCGTCGCGATCGCTAAAATTTTATCCGTACGTAGGTAAAACGCAGAAATGCGATCGGATTTAAGCAACGCTTTGGGTAACAGTTCACCGTAGATCTCTTCCTTTAAATCACGTTTTTCTTTGCGTGAGGGATCCCGGCCCGTTCGGTTCACAAATAAAGTAACGCGCTCGATAAGCGCTTCTTTGACTGCGGCCAGGGGCAGCACCCGACTCTGAAGCCTCAGTTGCAGCAAATCTGCACCCGCAAGATAGCGGCAAAACAAATCGCCCGCATTGTCCACTGGAGGTTCAAAACCCATGCTTCGCTCACTAAAAGCCGAGCAGGGCCTAAATGCAGCATTTTCAAGTTGCGCCGAGCAACTCGCCTCATCTTCTGGCCAATCACTATGCACCCGATAGAAGCGTAAATTTTTGATCATAATGCTGGAGTAACCCTCTTTTCGCGGCTAAAACTGAACGCAAATGAGTGTAACTGGATGACGCTAGACTAGAAACGGGGAGATCACCGACAAATGAAATTTTATTCGACTGCACCCATGATCGGCGACACTTGACAATACGCCGCCGGCGGTGAACCCTTGAAAAAATTGAGGATCTAATGTCATGCCTACGATCACACTCTTGTATGCTGGAATACTGGGTATCATCTCCATAATACTGTCAGCCGGCGTCGGCAAAAGCCGGGGGGCTTCCGGTATATCGATTGGCTTAGGCGAAGATAAAGACCTACTTGTGGCCAGCCGCCGACATGGAAATTTTGTTGAATATGTACCTCTGGCGCTCATACTGATGGGACTGTTAGAGGCCAACGGCCTCAGCGCCACAGCCATACACACCTTTGGGGCAGTGCTTACCTTCAGTCGAATCGCGCATCCCATTGGCTTAAAAGCCGACGCACAAAGCCACCCTTTGCGCGCCGCTGGCGCGATAGGGACATTTGCTATCACCGCGATTATGTCAATCTGGGCGATTATCTTATTTTTCTAACAGTCGGGACTCACATTCTTGAACCTCGTACATCAGCGTACGCTCAGTGATCAGAAAATGAGCCTCATCAGCACGAATTTGTGCTATCACCTCGGGCGAACGAATGCGCTTCCAAAACGCATCCACGTCTTGTGTGGTTGCGAACCATAATTCCGTGATCACATCAAAATCTGCATCACCGCGTCCCGGCAGGGCTGAACTTGCAGGTAAATAACTGCGCGTGTAGCGCTGTACCATGGGGAGCAGCCGCGACACCAATGGTGCGTGGTTCTTCTCATAGTAAGCTTTGAACGCCGCTGCAGACAGATGAGGCTGCTTTTTGATCAACGCAATCAGTTTGGGCATGGACTTAAACTTAACATACATTCCAGGCAAAGATAGTCTCTAGGACACCTCATGGTCTAAAATCCAAGCTACCCCGGCTACTTGGGCAACCTAACGCCATGGCTTTTTTTATTGGAATCCAATTTTTTTTCCGCGGCATCCGGCTGAGCTTGAGCTCTGATATTCGACGTTTGATGCTGATACCGGTCGGGCTAAGTTTTATCATCGTCAGCCTCGGGCTGTGGCTGGTTTTCGGTTGGGCAACCGCTCTGGCGGACGAGTTTGTGAGCAGTCTGCCGGCCTGGCTTGCCTTTATCGAATGGATTCTGGCTCCGTTGCTCTATCTCAGCGGGATCCTCATCGGCACCTGGTGCTTCGGGTTGCTCGCCGCCATCATCGGCTCTCCTTTTTTAGGCGAAATTGCGCAGCGCATAGATGATCCAGCACCACCATCAACTTCGTTTTGGCAGGATCTGGGGCCAACCGTGCAACGTGAACTGCGCAAAATCACCTATCATGCACCGCGCATCGCAGGTTTGGTTGTAGTGGGATTTATACCTGTGTTGGCGGCATTCGCCCCCGCACTGTGGCTAGGCTTTGGCGCCTGGATTATGGCGGTACAGTTCTGTGATTTCACCTGTGAACACCGGGGGCTTGATTTTCAAAAAACAATCGCCTTACTGCGCGCAAATCGAAGCGCCGCCATTGGCTTTGGATTGTGCGTCACGCTGGCACTTGCCGTTCCCTTGATCAACTTACTCATCCCAACCATCGCCGTCACAGGTGCCACACTGATGATGAAAAAACTCCTTCAAACGCAGACATAAGATTTGGGCGCAACCGCATTTTCGCGTTAGCATGGTTGTTTTGGCGCGGGTAGCTGATCACATGCAACGAGAATATGACATCATCATTTGGGGCGCCTCTGGCTTCACCGGCAAAATTGTTTGTGATTACATGCGCGAGAACTACAGTGGGGGAAATCTCACCTGGGCCATTGGCGGTCGCAACCGCAGCAAATTAAACGCTTTACAGGCCGCCTCCGGGGTAGACGTGCTTGTCGCTGATGCCCACGACCCCTCTGCCTTGACCGAATTAGTCAAAAAAACTCGGGTAGTCCTAACAACCGTCGGCCCCTATGCCCGTTACGGTTCGGAATTAGTCAAAGCCTGCGCTGAACAGGGCACTCATTACTGTGATCTGACCGGTGAGGTGCACTGGATGCGCAATATGATCGAGCGCTACGACGCAGCAGCCAAAGACAGCGGTGCAAAAATTGTTCATACCTGCGGTTTCGACAGCATACCCTCCGATATTGGTGTGTTTTTCATGCAGCAGCAGATGAACAACAAACATGGCGTCGCAGCCTCGCATATCAAATATCGGACCCGCGCATTCAAAGGCGGATTCAGCGGCGGCACCATCGACAGCATGATGGCTATGATGGAAAGCGCCAAAACAGACCCGAAAATCATGACAACCATTGCTGACCCATATGCCTTAAACTTTTCTCATCGCGGCCTAGACGGCGTCGATCAAAACAGTCAGTTCTACGATTCTGACTTTCAAGCTTGGGTTGGGCCTTTTGTGATGGCTGCCATCAATACCCGCGTTGTTAGGCGAAGCAACGAATTAATGGGACAGGTCTACGGCAATGAGTTCAGGTATGACGAAGGCAGCATAGTCGGCGCAGGCGTTGGGGCAATGGTCGGATCAACCGCTCTGGCAATGGGCACTCGCCTCATGAACGGACTGGCGGCGATTGAACCCACGCGCAAACTCATGCAAAAAGTATTACCCAAACCCGGAGAAGGGCCATCTGCGGAAATCATCGATAGTGGTTTTTTTGAAATCGAGCTTTTGGCCAAGCACCCTAGCGACCCGCAAAAAAACTTACTCGGCCGAGTTAAAGGTGATAAGGACCCCGGCTATGGATCAACAGCCAAGATGCTCGCCGAATGTGCGGTTGCTCTGGCGCAGGACAATTTGCCAACAACCGGCGGTTTCTGGACCCCCGCAAGCGCCATGGGTGATGCTTTGCTCGAGCGCTTGCCCGCTAACGCCGGTGTTACTTTTGATCTCGTGGAGCCCACTGGGACCTGAGAAATCATGGTTTTGCCAGTCGGCTTAAGTAAATCGAGCCAACAAACATCAATAAGGCGACTCCGGTCAATGCATTTAATGCACCAGAAAAATGACCTGTCGCGTCGTAAATAATACCCATGCCCAAAGGACCTAGAACGCCCCCTATCTCAGCGGCAGAGAAAAATAAACCGCTGGCAACGCCAACCCGCTGCTCCCCAATACCCGGCAACTCAACCAGCGTTAAGATCAGCACCGTCATCAGGCTCGAACGCGCTATCCCCTGCAGAATTAAACCAGCACTCAAGGTCAAATTATCCTGTGAATGAAGCAATAAGCTGGCCAGCATCGCCGCAATACAAAGGCCACCTAAAATGTGAAAACGTCGTTCGGGTGTGGCTAATCTGGGAATCAAGAGGGAACCCAAAATACCCACCACGGTGGGCAAGGCTGCCCAATAACCGGCCTCAATGGCTTGCTTACCACTCAAAGCAAGCAATTCAGGCAACCAATTATTGAGGCCGTGGTTATATAAAAACACGCCAATGCTCATCAACAAAACCACGCGTACCGCCGGCGCTCTAATCAATTCCTGCATGGATTGAATCTGTGGCAGAGGTTTGACATCCGGTTGGGCCCGAGTATCCAACAAACTAGCCAAAAACCACCAAATCAGGCCAGAAAGTCCCGCAACCGCTGCCCACAGCAGCATGACTTTACGCCAGTCCATGTCAAACAGAGGAAGAAAGTAGGCGTGGCTAAGCGTGAGGCAAATCACGCTGCCAATCGCCGGCCCCGTCATATATATCCCCATGGCCAGTCCACGCTGGCTACCCGTAAACCACTGCGCAATAACTTTCGGTGCACCACTGGAAATGATTGGCCCACCCACGCCAAACAACATGACCGCTAATAAAAACGACAGGTAATCTGACGCAAACGCCCGACCAACGGCAGATGCAGCAATCAGCAGGGCACCAAGCAATAGGGCCGTTTTTGCACCAATTCGATCAAGCAACATTCCACAGGGTATGGCCGCAAAAATATATACCAGCTGCCAAGCTCCCATGACGCTGCCCATTGCCGAATGACTGATACCCAGTGAAGCTTCGATAAGCCGCACCATCGGCGCCACGCTGGCGATAATCAAGCCAAAACTGGCGTATAGCAGCCAAACGCCAAACAGAACCCACCATTTCTGTAACGTTGCAACCGGACCCGGATCAGCCGCAGGCTGCCTCGACGCTTGCGCCAGACTCACCAAGTATCAACGTTTGGACGTTTTTTCCGTGTACGGCTCTCTACCGCTGGAACAGATTTGAGAGCAGCCGCAATCCAATGCCGGCTGTCAGCAGGATCAATAACATCATCAAGTTCAAAGTGTGACGCCATATTCACCGCTTTACCGCGTTTGTACATATCCTCTACCATCCGCTGGTAGGTTGCCGCGCGCTCCGCCGGATCTTCAATGGCTTGCAGTTCTTTGCGAAAACCCAATTTAACGGCGCCCTCAAGACCCATGCCGCCAAACTCACCCGTAGGCCAAGTCACACAAAACAAGGGCGCCTTAAAACTGCCACCCGCCATGGCCTGCGCACCAAGGCCATAACCCTTGCGAGTCACAATGGTCATCAACGGAATATCCACATTGGCACTGGTCACGAACATACGCGCGGCATGTCGCACGACCGCGGTCTTTTCAATTTCTGGCCCCACCATAATGCCCGGGCAGTCACACAGCGACAGCAGCGGGATATCAAACGCATCACACAGTTGCATAAACCGGGTGCCTTTATCTGCGCCATCGGCATCGATGGCCCCGGATAGATGCGCCGGATTATTAGCGATCACCCCAAGTGGTCGTCCCTCTACCCGTATGAAACAGGTGATGATGCCAATACCCCAATGTTCACGCAGCTCTAAAACCGAATCGATATCCGCTATGCCTTGGATCACTTCGCGCATATCGTAGTACCGCAGCCGGTTTTCCGGGACCACAAAGCGCAGCTTACGGGCATCTGGCGCCTGCCATGCTGTGACCGCACCCTGAAAATAAGATAAGTATTGCTTGGCCTTGGCAACCGCTTCGGCCTCGTCTTTAACAGCAATATCAACCACCCCGTTTTCCACTTGTACGTCCATGGGACCGACTTCTTCCGGACGAAAAATACCCAGTCCGCCGCCTTCAATCATCGCCGGCCCGCCAATACCGATGTTGGCGTCTTGCGTGGCAATAATCACATCACAACAACCCAGCAGAACCGCGTTCCCCGCGAAACAACGTCCGGTGGTAATACCTACAATTGGCACCAAACCAGACAACCGCGCAAAATAAGTGAAGGCCCAACAATCTAAACCCGCAACACCAGAACCGTCGGTATCTCCGGGGCGGCCGCCACCACCCTCAGCAAACAGGACCGTCGGCAACCGGTAGTGTTCTGCCAATTCAAACATACGGTCTTTTTTGGCGTGATTTTTCATCCCCTGGGTGCCGGCCAGCACCATGTAGTCGTATGACATAATCAAGCTGCGCGCTTTATCAGGCGAAAACAAACGCCCGTTAATCTGCCCGAGTCCACACACCATTCCGTCACCGGTGGTATTTTTAATCAGATCGTCAATCGAACGCCGGCGACGCTGGCCAGCAATCACTACCGAGCCGTACTCAACAAACGAGCCTTCATCACACAGGTCCGCTAAATTTTCACGCGCCGTTCGATGCCCTTTGGCATGGCGTTTGTCCACAGCTTCAGGGCGGCTCTCATCGTATCCCGCCGCTTTTCGTTCCAAAACCTCCTGCAAATCCGGGCGAATATAATCCAGATCTAATACGTCTCGGTCTTCTTCATCACCGACTGCGACGTCTTGCTCATCCAAATAAATCAAGGGATGACCTTCAAATACCGCATCTCCAGCAATCACTCCCAAACGTTTTACAATGCCGCTGACGCTCGCACGGACTTCGTGCTCCATTTTCATGGCTTCCATAATTAGCACTTGTTTACCCACAAATACTTCGTCTCCAGGCTGCACGGAATAAGCCACAACTGTGCCTTGCATCGGTGCCGCAATTGCCACTGTACCCGGCGGCAAATCATCGCTTACCAACTGCAATACCGAAGCCCCAGTGACACCATCGAGGACGCCGCTTTTACCGTGTTCCAGAACAGCAAGAGGGTCAGCTGGATCTATCCGAGCACCTGCCAAAGCACCATCATTAGGGGTCGCACCGCCCCGCTCGCCGGCATCATCACGGACCAGATCACGGACATTTGCGTCAACAAAACCTGTCGTCAATTGCCCCGCGACGAATTCAGGATGACTAATCAGTCGCTCCAGAAAAGCAAGGTTTGTCGCCACACCTTGGATAGTGAAATCTTGCAGCGCTCTTCTCGCGCGCCGCAAGACGTCTGCAAACTCACCTGAGGCGTTTGCCACAATTAATTTGGCGAGCAAAGAATCATAATTCGGGTTAGTGACATACCCGCTGTAACCACAGGTATCTGTCCGTAATCCCGGACCTGTGGGGACCTCAAACGTCTGTAGACGACCGCCTGCCGGTTTTACGCCTCCATCAGCATCCATACTTTCCATATTAACGCGCAATTGGAGCGCAAAACCCCTAGGTTTGGGGATATCCGCCTGTGCCAAATGCAGTTCCGAAAGCATCACGCCATCGGCGACTTGGATTTGCGCCTGCACCAGATCAATGCCCGTGACCGCCTCCGTCACGGTATGCTCCACCTGCAAACGCGCATTGGCCTCCATGAAATAAAAGGCCTGTGTATCCACATCAAGCAAAAACTCTACGGTGCCCAAACCGCTGTAGCGAACGGCTTCCCCCAAAGCCACTGCTGCGGCACACAACTTTGCCCGAACCTCACTTTCAAGGGTCGGGCTTGGCGCGATCTCCACCAATTTCTGGTGCCGTCGCTGCGCGCTGCATTCGCGTTCCCAGATATGACTGACCTGACCACTGCCATCGCCAATCACCTGCACTTCAATATGCTTGGCACGCGAGACAAATTGTTCAACATAAAGTAATTCCGAACCAAATGCCGCTTTAGCCTCAGAACCCGCACGCGCAAATGCAGGCGCCACATCATCCATTTCGCGCACAACACGCATGCCGCGGCCGCCCCCACCGTGCAGCGCTTTAATGATCATGCCGGTATCAGAATGCTGCTCAAAAAAAGCTTCGGCCTCAGCTAGGCTGACCGCTTTAGACAGACCTGCAAGCACTGGAACGCCAATACTTTCTGCCAACGCTCGCGCTTTAGCTTTATCACCAAAGGTCTTCAAAGCAGCGCCATCCGGACCCACAAAACACAACCCTGCCGCCACCACGGCGTCTGCAAATTCACTATTTTCACTGAGAAAACCATATCCAGGATGGATGGCATCACACCCTTGAGATCGAGCAACGGCGATAATTTGCGCTTGGTCTAAGTAAGCACTCACACCCCTGCCCTGCAGAGCAGCGGCAGAATCGGCACGGCGAACGTGCAAAGAATCCGCATCATCCTGCGCAAAAATAGCCGTGGTGTGGATACCCAAGTCCTGTGCCGCTATGGCTATTCGAATCGCAATTTCGCCTCGATTGGCAATCAACAGATTTTTCATTTTTCCCCTTTTACTTACTTGGCCCATGCAGGCTGTTTTGATTCCTGCGCAGCGAATACCGTTGAACCATGACGCCAGTGACTCTAATCCAACTGACGCTTGACGTCCGCCAATCGCTCTATCGTGGCCAGCGCATGCCCTTGATCATCGTGCAAATTACGAACAATGACATCGGTATAACCCGCTTGCGCAAACCCACCCATCAGGTCGGCAACCTCATTGACCGATCCGACCATCAGAGCTTCCGGTGCAAATCCGCGATAATCGCGCTGCACAAACTGCGCTTTGACTTTAGCGGCTTGCTGCGAGTTGGCGCCAATATAGATATCTCGACGCACTGCAGCGGCACGCGGCACGCGGCTATGCTCCGCACAGGCCTGGCGATATTGGTTAAGCTGCCGCGTCGCAGCCTGCAAATCCAATGCCGGAGACGCAATCCAACCCTCCGCCAAGCGTGCTGTTCGATTAATCGCAGCAGGGGCGCTCGATCCCACCCATACCTCGACGGCTTCCGCGGGCAACGGACTGATTTGGGCTTTATTAATATTCCAAAATCGCTCATGAGTGACTCTTTCACCCCGCCAGAGGGCCTGCATAATGGCCAGGCTGTCTTCAAACATAGGCACTCGACTTTTGAAATTTACACCCAAACCGGCACTTTGCTTTGCATCGCCACCTAAACCACACTGCAAAATAAAACGACCCTGCATAATCGACGCCAGCGTGCCAATTTGCTCAGCCAACAGCACCGGATTCCATAAAGGCAGCAAATATAGAGCCCCGGCGGGCTTGGTACCCCATTCAGCCAACATTCGACCCAAGATAGCCGTGTTTTGATAATACGGGGAACGCGTGACATGGTGATCACCCACAAAAAGACTGTCCAGATCAGCGAAACGCGCGGCGCGTGTGCGTTCCACCATACGACGAGCGCCCTCGCGGGGGTCATCGATTTGATAATTAGAACAAACAGAGATACCAATACGCATAGTTATCCTTTCAAACAGTTGACCCGTTTGGGCGGGCCCACAATCGCTTCCCAGATAGAATCACATGCAGCAAAATCGTGAGCAACTAAGGTTTCATCGTCGAATAACAAATTGATCACAAAGGGCGCAGCCTGCGCAGGACGGCTCAGTACAAACGGCAGCCATAACCGGTCGTCTGGCCACATCAGAGGGTAAGGAATATCCTCCATTGGACACCAAAACGGCTTCGCTTCCAGCGTTTCACGCAATTGACCTGAAAAATCCGAGGAAACCAAGGCAAACCCTAACCACTGAGGACCTCGACGCTCGACAAAACGCATTTCCGCAGCCATCCGGGGGTTGCGCACCCGCAGACCAACCTCTTCGTAAACCTCACGACATGCTCCCGCGACCACCGTCTCGCCTGGTTCAAGCTTGCCACCGGGTCCATTTACCCTACCCGCACCATGCCCGGTTTTCTTATGAATAAGCAAAACCTCGTCACCCCGGCACAAAAACAAGAGCGTCCCGATAAATTGCGGTTGCCACCGCTCAACCCACGGCGTTTTTAGCGTCAGCCGCGCGTCTGACATGCGGTTCTCCCCGTATTACCTGACGTAAATCGCTTCAAGCTGGCGGTATAGGGCATTCGGAACCTCGCTGGCGGCTACGTCCAACCGGGCCAGAAGATCCACCAGATGCTCGTTGTCTTCCCGACCTTGCCATATTTTCCGATAACTGCCGTCTTTATACCCGTTGTTCTGACGAAATTGGTTTAACACATTTTTCCCCACATAGAGCTTGAACAATTCCGTCACGCTCAAAGACAGCGCACTCATGGCCTCAATGAATGGCGCCATTTCAAACGACCGGGTCCGCAAGCTCGATTCCGCCAAAGCCTCGATCGCTAGACGAAGTGCATCAGGATCAGGTTCGGCTGCGGCGTCAACCTCGCTCAGAGCAAAACCAACCTGATCATCGAGCCGATTTGAACGAATCAACTCACTGAGCCCAAAATGCCAAATATCAACCAGTTCCAGTTTCACCTGATTCAAATCAGGCGTCTGCTTTTTCCACCACTTCCAGCCATAGTGATCTAACATCTCCGCGCACTCAACCCAGATGGCTCTATAGTAGGCATAGCCTTGCGTGCGCCACTGCGGATGAACCTGCTCATTATGGGCAGTTTGCATGGCAGTCATTGTCTGAAGCATTTCACTTACATGTTTCGGTGTCATTTTAGCCTTCGGTAGTCTCACCTTGATAACACTATTATGGGTTATTCTGCAGATTATGGCCAAAACAGCAGATAATTAGACCTTACAAAGCGCAACCGCCTTTTCACCCACCAACCCGCAGCCTAACTTGATCAGTTGCGTCGCCACCTTCTTGCAGGTTAAGTTCTGCAGTGAAAAAAATTCAAACCGAATCCGAGGAGCCAATGGATCTATCATTTGGACCAGAATATGAGGAGTTTCGCCAAACAGTGCGCAGCTTCATCGCCGAACACGGCGAAAAGTCACCTCGAAATGCCGCATTACGCAGTCCCGAAGCGCTGCAATGGCAAAAAATGTTAATTGAAAACGGATATACCGCCCGCACCATTCCGAAAGAATACGGGGGCTACGGCGGCACGCCAAATATGCTGCACAGCCGGATCATCGCCGAAGAATTCGCTGACGCACGATTGAACCCAGGCTTGGGTGGTCAGGGTATTTCTATGTTAGTGCCGACGCTGCTTGAAGTGGGTACACAAGCACAAAAGGAACAGTTTATTAAACCCACCATCAACGGTGAAATGATCTGGTGCCAAGGTTATTCAGAACCGGGTGCGGGTTCAGATCTTGCCAGCCTGACCACCAGCGCAGTGCTTGATGGCGATGAATGGATCATCAATGGCCAAAAAATATGGACCAGCACTGCGCAATTGGCAGACTGGATATTCTGCCTTGTGCGCACAGAACCCGACGCACCTAAACACCGAGGAATTTCATTTCTTTTGTTCGAAATGAGTACACCAGGTATCGAGGTCAGACCGCTCATCGATATGACTGGCGCGGCAAATTTCAACGAAGTCTTCTTCACTGACGTTCGGGTCCCTAAGCAGCAAATCGTAGCCCAGCGCGGTGAAGGCTGGGCAGTTGCAAACGCTGTACTGAGCCACGAACGGGATTCTCTTGGCAATCCTAACGCTACTTTGCTCAGACTGAACGCGTTGATCGAACTGATGAAAACAGAAACCGTCGGTGGCAACCGCCTTATCGATCACCCCGTCTACCGTGACCGGTTGATGCAACTTCAAGGCAGGGTCATGGCCATGCGCTTTAACGACCTTCGGATCCTTTCATCACGGCTCAACAAAGATCAAGACGCACGCTTGGCGAGAATGATTGTGAAACTCCAAGGCACTGAGCTACGCCATGATCTCGAGGGTATGGCCATCGATATCATGGGCGAGGTGGGATTATCATACGAGGATAATCCCTACACTCGCAGCGGCGGAAGCTGGCAAAACCAGTACATGTATTTTCTAGGGCTGATTATTGGGGGTGGCACCTCACAAATACAAAAAAACATCATCAGCGAACGCGGCCTAGATCTGCCGCGGGAGCCGAAAATAGAGAAATCGGCTTAAGGATTACCAAATGCAATTCGGATTATCAGAGGAACAAGTTCTCCTCCAAGACAACGTCAATCGTTTTTTAGATGACCACGCATCGCTAAACGCCGTGCGCGATTACGCCGCAGGCGGCGAAGATGCTGCCCTGTGGCAAGGCTTGACTGAATTGGGAGTTTCCGGGCTCTTGATATCTGAAGACGCTGGAGGCGTCGCAATGAACGCACTAGACGCCGCCATTGTTGCCGAGGCTCTGGGCTATCACGCCGCGCCGGGGCCATTTTTAGGTAGCGCGGTAATGGCGCCAACGGCACTGCAACTTGCCGACCCAACCAATACACTCCTCGCTGAACTGGCGAGCGGCACCACCCGCATCGGTATTGCGTTTAACGAAGCCATTGGCCGCCGCGCCGGCGCCGCAGTTGAAGTGAGCGGCGGAAACATAAACGGCAAATCGTTATTCGCCTTCGACAGCGAAGCAGACGCCTACTTAGTGGCTGATGCTCACCAACATCTTTATTTGATCAGTGCCAATGCGCCAGGACTCTCCAGAACGCATTTAACAACCATCGACAAGACTCGCCGAACCGTCGAACTGACCTATACCAACGCGCAAGCAACCTTGGTCAGCAACAACCCGAGCGTGTTTTTCCAAACACTGGATATCGGCCGAATCATGCTCGCCGCAGACACTCTAGGTGCGGCACAAAACATGCTTGATCAAGCGGTTGCCTATGCCAAGCAGCGCGAGCAGTTCAATCGCCCAATTGGCAGTTTTCAGGCGGTTAAGCACATGTGTGCAGAAATGGCAGCTCAACTCGAACCCTGCCGCGCAATGGTTTGGTTTGCCGCCCATGCCACCAACGAATTACCCGACGAAGCTCGTCTGACCGCCTGCCATACCAAGGCACACCTGTCGGAGGTGGGCAAATTTGTGGCCAAAACGGCAACCGAGGTCCATGGTGGCATGGGGTTCACGGACCTGCTGGGGCTGCATTATTGGTTTAAACGTTGTGGATCAAACCGACAATGGCTGGGTTCTCCAGAGCTGACTCGCGAGGAGGCCGCAGCAATACAAGGTCTTATCTAGTCCAGCCTATTACCTACAACCATCTCAGCCTGCAGTGTCAGGGCGCCTATACAGGCTGAAGACGAAAAACCCATACTTGTGAGACGCTTCGCGCGCCGTCACAATCGTCGCCCAATCTTTGGCCTAAAGAATCGACGAATGTTACAGAATCTGCCCGTGCTGCCACTCAAAGACATTGTCGTCTTTCCACAAATTGTTGTGCCTTTGGCCGTTGGGCGCAGTCGCTCAATGGCTGCCGTAAAGGCCGCACTTGAAGATGGCAAACCCTTTGTTGCCGTTGCACAGAAAGATCCCAATATAGCCGAGCCGAGCTTCGCAGATCTCCATGAAGTGGGCACGGTCGTGACACTGAACCGCGTAGAAAAACGAGACGAGGGTAGTCAGGTCATCGTACAAGGAGATCAACGCGTCAGACTCATAGCAGACATCATCAATGAAGATTTCTTGCGCGCTTCCGTTGAAACCCTGCCACTGCTGACGCTCCAAGACGACCCCGATCAAACCGAGATCGACGCGTTCGTGCGCGTGAACCGCGAACTCGCGCAAAGTATTGCGCGCCTATTCGACCCTGAAAACGGCGATCAGATCTACCAACAACTGGTGGGCCATCTAACCGACCCCATCGAGCAAATGTATCGGATTGCCTCGCTTGCGAACCTAACCTTGACACACCAACAAGCAATACTGGACTGCGACACTCCACTGACGCTGATGCAACAGATCAACTCAGTGTTGAGTCATGAATTACGGGTCACGGAACTGCGCCGAGAAATAGCCGAAAAAGCTCGGGACGACATCGAACAACAGCAACGCCAGCACGTTTTGCGCCAACAAAAGCACGCCATTGAGCAGGCCTTGGGCGAAGACCGTGAAGACGAGGACCTGACTGAAATCAAAGCACAATTGGCGCAAGCGCAACTACCTGAGCCCGTCAGCAAAGACATTGAGCGCGAATTACGACGCTTTTCCAGATTGTCTACCAACGCCCCTGATTATCAAATGGCGCGCAGCTATCTGGAGTGGGTTGCCGAATTACCCTGGCACGCCTGCACCGTCGACAATCTCGACCTTAATCACGCCAAGACGGTTTTGGACGAAGATCATTATGGGCTCACAGAGGTCAAAACAAGAATTCTAGATGCGCTCGCTGTCATGCAGCTCAACCCTGCATCCAAAGCCCCTATTATCTGCTTGGTCGGACCTCCCGGTGTGGGTAAAACTTCGCTAGGGCAATCCATCGCACGGGCGATGAATCGAAAATTTGAACGCTTTAGTTTGGGCGGCCTGCATGACGAGGCCGAATTACGCGGACATCGCAGAACCTATATTGGCGCAATGCCTGGTCGGGTTTTGCAAAGTATGCGCCGAGCAGAGGTGACCAATCCTGTGATTATGCTCGATGAGTTGGACAAGTTGGGGCAAGACTTCAGAGGAGACCCCTCGGCAGCACTGATGGAGATTCTCGATCCAGCGCAAAACCACTCCTTTCGCGACAATTACCTCAATCAACCTTACGACTTATCTCAGGTCATGTTTATTGCAACAGCCAATACGATTGACGGGATCGCCCGACCTTTACTCGACCGCATGGAGATCATCTGGGTTAGCGGATATTCAGATCTTGAAAAACAAGCCATTTGCACCACCTACCTGGTACCACGTCAGCAAACAGCAGCGGGGCTAACCATCGCTCAGGTGAACATCAACGAAGCCGCAATCAAGCAAATCATCCGGAACTATACGCGCGAAGCTGGCGTGCGAGAGCTGGACCGGATGATCGCAAAAATTTCGCGCAAGCGTGCCCGTCAGGTCGTAGAGGGTGATCGCAATGACCGGGTCATCGCACCGAGCGATCTAGAAGCTTTCCTGGGACCCGAAAAATTTAATCGCGAAGCCCATCGCGACACACAACAACAGGGGGTTGCCGCGGGATTAGCATGGACCGAGTCCGGCGGAGACGTGTTATATGTCGAGGCCAGCCTGATGCCCAAAGAGGAAAACATCATCCTTACCGGGCAACTCGGTCAAGTCATGCAAGAATCGGCGAAAACCGCCCGCAGCTACATATGGCGAATCTGCTCGCAGTTAGGCATTGACCCACAAGACATAGAAGCGCATGGCGTACATATCCATGTGCCCGCAGGCGCAGTACCCAAAGACGGACCATCCGCAGGCGTCACCATAGCCACGGCAATTGCTTCAGCTTATAGCCAGCACCCCGTCGATAGCCGAGTTGCAATGACCGGCGAACTCACACTTACTGGGCTGGTTCTACCTGTTGGCGGCATAAAAGAGAAAGTTTTGGCCGCCCACAGAGCCGGATTCACACACCTTGTAATTCCCAGAGACAACCAGACTGATTTGACCCAACTGCCCGACTCCGTGAGCGAAGACCTCACGTTCACTTTCGCAAATGAGCTGGCGGACGTTTTCTCAGTGGCGCTTCCTGGCTTGCTCAAACCGCAGCCGTAAAGCCACCGGCAACACGCGCAACCAAGCATCATCTAGCTGCCCTCAGCGGCGCTATATAACAACGCATTTCCTTGCTTGCCAACCACTTGAGTCACACCTGCCTGGCGCAAGCAATAAGCCATCTTTTGCGCGATGTCGATGGGCTGGCGTAACGCCAAAGCGAGCGCCTTGGTGCTGAACGGCTCTTCAAGCTCAGCCTCTAAAAATTCATAAAGATCGGTCACCGCATTAATCCGCATACTTTCACCCAGCGCCAACAAATGACGTTCTGCCACCCTCCAACCCCCACGGCGGCGATTTTTTTTAGGATCGTAATGACGAATTTCAAGCTCTTCAGTTAAAAGGACTTCAACAGAAAAATTGGGGTGATTCAGCAAATGAGGCAGATAGACAAGCTCACGCACGATATGGATCAATTGACCATGCTTTGGCGAGCGGCGCCGCTCCTGCTTCCCCGCAGCGCTGGCCGGTTGTTTGACAATGGTTTTATTACGCGCAATGGGATGAATCAGCACCACAGGCCCGGTTTCGGCAAGCGCGGTCATTTTGCGACTGAGCCCACTGAAGCTACCAGTCTGAATCTCGTACATCACACCGTTGCGCACTGCATCTGCAACAAAAGATTCAACTTTGACTTCCTCTGCGCCGCCGTTAGCGGCGTACATCGCCTTTAGGGCTGCATGCAGAGGACCTTCGTTAAGGATACCAATTGACATTGGTACAAGCCTAGCAGTTGCGAAGAACACCTGCCATGCCATACTTAGTGGTCAAACCTAATCAACTTCTGGAGAACATGATGAGTGCAGACGGCATCTGGAATACAACCATCAATACCCCTATGGGCGCCCAAACCGGCACGTTAACGCTCACCACCGACGGCACAGCGCTGCACGGCAAAATGGCGAGCCCGCAGGGTGAAATGGCCCTAGATCAGGGCGCGGTGACCGGCGACGTACTCACTTGGACCGCACAGGTGACTTCCCCTATGAGCATGACACTCGAGTTCACGGCAACCGTCAGCGGCGACGAAATCAATGGCACCGTGAAGCTGGGTGCGTTTGGCGATGCCACCTTCTCCGGCACTCGAGCCTAGCAAGCATTATCAATGAGCTGGGATGAAGAAATTAGGGAATTGCGCGCCCGAGAAGCACTCGCCTACGAAATGGGTGGAGCGGACAAGGTAGCTCGCCAACATGAGTTCAATAAACTCACGATTCGCGAGCGCATTCAGAGCATCAGTGACGCTGAGAGTTTTCACGAAATAGGCACGCTAGCCGGCGTCGGCGAATACGACGAGGATGGCAATCTGCGCGCATTCACACCATCGAACTTTGTCTTTGGTACAGCTGAGATAGACGCTCGACCGGTCATTGTTTCAGGCGACGATTTCACCGTACGCGGCGGATCCGCTGATGCCTCAATTGCCGGCAAACGGTTACGCGCTGAGGGCCTCGCGGTTGAGTTACGCATTCCGCACATTCGCCTCGTGGATGGCATGGGCGGCGGTGGCTCGGTCAAAACCATAGAAATGGCCGGCAGAACCTATATACCCGAAGTGCGCGGCTGGGAAACGGTGGTCGCCCAGCTCGGCATCGCGCCATCGGTTTCACTTGCCTTGGGCTCAGTTGCAGGTATCGGTGCAGCGCGAGTTGCCACTTCCCACTATTCCATCATTGTCCGCAATAGCGCACAAATGATGATTGCAGGGCCCGCGCTGGTAAATTGGGCCAATCTAGGCGACGTCAGTAAAGAGGAACTGGGATCTTATAAAATTCATACTCGAAATGGCGCCATTGACGATGAGGCCAGTAGCGAGGCGGCCGCATTTGATATGGCCAAACAATTTCTGTCCTTTTTACCCAGCAATGTCGATGAGTTACCGCCGCTCAACGAGTGTCATGACAGCCCCGACCGTGCAGACGAGGCGTTGTTGGATATCGTGCCAAAAGATCCACGCCAAGTTTACAAAATGCATGACATCCTTGACTCAGTGTGTGACGAAGGCAGTTTTTTTGAAATGGGCAAAAAATGGGGGCGCTCGATCATTACCGGCCTGGCAAGGCTCAATGGCATCCCGGTGGCAATTTTTGCTGAAAACCCCAAGGTCTATGGGGGTGCATGGACGGCCGCGGCGGCGCGCAAGCTCATTCGCTTTTGTGATTTGGCCTCAACCTTTCATTTGCCGCTCATCCACCTCGAGGACTGCCCCGGATTTTTAATTGGCAAACAGTCTGAAGAGGAAGCCACCATCCGCTACGGATCAGCCGCTTTAGCAGCACTGGGACAAGCCAACGTACCCTTTTGTTGTATCGTGATTCGCAAAGCCTTTGGTGTGGCAGGCGCAGCCAACCACAAACCCGGCGCGCACCATTTACGGGCAGCTTGGCCGTCAGGGGATTGGGGATCATTACCGATCGAAGGAGGCATTGAAGTCGCCTACAAGGCAGAACTCGCAGAAGCTGAAGTTTATGAT
The DNA here is from genome assembly GCA_002389675.1 of Gammaproteobacteria bacterium UBA4421. Taxonomy (GTDB): domain Bacteria; phylum Pseudomonadota; class Gammaproteobacteria; order Pseudomonadales; family Azotimanducaceae; genus UBA4421. The sequence continues at coordinate 20,501 of DGQF01000055.1, read as the reverse complement.
GAGCATCTAAACAAGATTAAGACCCGACTCAATCGGTTAAGGTCTCCCTATCGCTCAGCCGAATTTTTTGAGATCGAAGAAATCATCGACCCACGCAGCACGAGAGCTTATTTGTGTCGCTGGGCAAAATTGGCAAGGGCCGCCTCACGAACCGACGCCCCTCGCTTTTGGTATCGGCCGTAATTTCTTCGAACGTCACGCGCCCGGACTGGCCTCTAACAAAGTGATGACCCGCTCCTTCAGGCGATCAACCAAAGCAGCAGTTCGACCTTCTTTACCCAACGCCAGAAAAATCTGTGCCAACTCTCTGCGCAGCGCATGGTCAACGCGGTCCATGACATTGCCCTGCTCTGCAATCACCGTGGAGATCGCATCACGCAGGGCATGATTACGCTCGGCAACCAAGTGATGGTGGGCCCAAGCGCGACCGAGAAAAACCCAAGGAAAATTGGGGGCTGATACCGGACCCACCCGCAAAGTTGTTCCACCTAGCGGACTCCCCAAGACCTTTGCTTTGGCCAACTCGTCACCTCCCAGCCATGTCCCCACGCCCCCCACCAGTGCACCTACACTGGCGCCGAATAACAGCGTTGTTCCGCCCGCTAGGGCATCAACGCTCAGCCCAGCCAGGGCACCGGCTGCTGTACCGGTGACCATCAGGCGCATTTTAGATAATCCAAACAACGCCCAGCCGCGTTCGGCAAAGAGGTCAACATCTAGCAGCCGCAGGGCTTCTTCGCGCCGCTGCAAGGCTGAGTGGCCATAAAAACTTTGCACGCAGTGACGGGCTTGGGCCTCCCTGTTTTGAAGCCGTGCCCGCAACTGGTCGCGCAACGCATGCTGCAGCTGGGCTCTATTGTGATCCTGAGTTAAAACTGCAGACTCGGTATAACTCATGCAATCTAACAACGCGTTGGCAACTTCTGTAGCACTGAGGACTAAGCGGCGCCGACGCTCATTCACTAGGGCATCAATCGCACGCGACATGAACGGCCGCCACGCTTCATTCAACTCCGAGAACGCACTCAACAGATGCAACCGCGAGGCGAAGTCAGCCCGTCGGGCATCAAAAACCCGCACAATCGAGAAATACTGAGCCAACGCGCTCTGCCATTGCCCGATATAGTCTCCCTTTGCCGTTAAATTAATCAGCGCCAGGCGCGGATTACCCGTCCACCGCAAAATTTGCATCTCAATTTCGAACTCCGGGCCATAGGGTTTAGCACCGTCAACAACGTACAAAATACCGGCGCCAGCAACAATCGGCCGGAGCAGTTCAACCTCATTGTAAAAGCGCCCATCGTGCTCGTGCAGGCGAACAAATTGTGCGACCACATTTGACCTATCGCTGGCATCCTTGGCATGCGCTTCAAGCCAATCCAAAACGGCTTTGGCGCGCTGAAATCCGGGGGTGTCGACCAGGCTATATAACACCTCTGCGTCAATGGAAAAATCATATCGATTAGCACGCTTGGTGGTGCCGGGGATCGCCCCGACCAAAATACGGTCGTTTTCAGACAGTGTGGTTACCAGAGAACTTTTGCCTTTATTGGGATGACCAACAACCGCAAAAACCACCATCAGAGCACCTCCCCAATGAGTGTACCGGCAACATATATCCGCGCATCACGCAACCGCTCCGTCGCTTGCATCCAAACAGTAAGATCAACCGGAGCCACTTGTGCGCCATTCATCGCCACGGGCACGATCACCACCGTCCTATCCCGCCCCAATACTTCTCGCAATAACGCTAGGAAATCATCAAATTCCAACAGCGGCGGCTCCCAGCTTTTCACCAGGAGCGTCAGCGAGGTCGAGGAAACAGTCAGATTCTCAAGCAATGCACGCTTATCTTCATCACTTTGCCAAGTCGAGATGAATACTGCAGACGGATATTTTTGCAAAGCTCGGTTTCGCGGAAGCGCTTCGTTCCAAATCAACAGCGCCGAGGTGACCGCAACTGCAGGCAGCGGATCCGCAGGACTGGGTGATTCAACCTCCGCCGCGCACGCGTCAGGTTCAGCGTCTTTACCGCCGAAGACTAACCAAGCAGAGTTCAACCGATCCAGCAACGCCGTCACCTCACTGTGCTCACGCAAAAATTCGTAAGTCGCAACGTTCAAACGCCAATTTGCCCAAGCACTGAGCAAGAGCCTCGGCAACAAGCCCCAGACCAAAACGGTCATCAATACAAAAGGCCACCACTGACTCAACTGCTCAGCTCGAGCTTGGCCTATCTCCGGCTCCAGGCGGAAATACCTCGACACATTCACCAGCTCAATATCCGGCACAGCCGCCGGCCAAATCCACGCCCAAGGCTGGGCAATTACATAAAATACACCGTGCACAGACTGTGCTTGAAGGGCCAGGGTTGTGCGCCACCCGAAGGTCAAGTCTGTTGTTGCCAGCTGAGCCAGAAACATCGCCAAGACGCCGAAAAAAAAAGCCATAGCAAAGGACTGAGAAAAACTAATGAGTTGCCAGTACGCCAGACGTCCACGGCCATCACGTTGCCCAAATCCTGCAGCAAAGCGACCCCCACCGAGCTTGTCCCAAAGACCAATCAAACCTATGTTCAGATTAATCGTATTCATCCAATGAGAAAGTTTCTGCGAACCGAGGCTGCGCAACGTGCTGGCAACAACGGTCATCACAAACAGTACCAAAGGCAGGCCCACCAAACCTCCGACAAAACCCAGCAGATTGACCGGATAGCTACCCGCAAGCGAAAGACCAGCCCGACACAGGCTTAAGCCACTTAATATTCCAAACAGCCAAAGACCTTGGCGTATGCGCCGCCGATAACGCACGACGGCGGCCCCCTCCCGCATCAACTGGCTGCCAGGCAGCATTCGCCACCAATGCAGCACTTTGGGAATATCACCGGTAACACTGAACTGCTGACCCAGCGCACGGTCTCGTTTCACCCGTTCGCTGTACGGCGTGCTCCGATCTGCTTCAAGCCATGCCTGAATATCAATGGTCTGCTGCAAAAGCGAGGCTCTGAGCATTTAACGAGCAGCAAGCAATTGTTGGATTACTGATGCAAGATCAGGCGCGGAACGTTCTTTTAATGTAGCCATACGCGAAAACACCTCTGCTGCAGCTTGGTGAAATTGAGGCGGTAAATCGGCGTCCGCATAGGTCTGCGCAATTTCATACATCTCACCTTCAAACCGCCACGCCTTCGGCCCGGTACCAGTGGCTACCTGTTGGCTAAGTGACGCTAAATTCGGCTGTGATTGCGCCCATTCAGCAGCCAACGCGTGTTCAACATCTAGCGCCTGCGCCAGAGCATTGACAGATAGCAAGAGCGCCGCGGTGCCTTTTGTATAAGCGGCGTAGGCCATCTTCAGGGCTGAGGCTGCAACCTGCGTTTCTCTTTCAGGCAGACAGATCACAGCGAGCAAACTACCCTCAAACCAACTCGCAACCTGCTCAGCCTCAGGTCCGCACAGATAAAGGCGTGTTGTATCAGCGCGCCTGGCAGGCGGACCAATTATGCCGCCATCAACAAAACCACCCCCCACAAGAGCTGCGATTTGCAGGGCAGTGGCTGGCGCAATTGCGTTGGCGTCTACATATATACCCCGATAACCCAGCAACATCACCGATTGGGCCATTTTCAGGGCAGCGTCAGGAGGACAGACACTGATCAGCGCCTGCACGTCATTCAACAACTCAGGCAAGCTCTTAAATTCCTGAAATGCTCCCGCCCGCCGCCGCGTCATCGGACTTCTCCCCTGGCTCACCCAACAGGGCTGGTGCCCGGCCTCTGCCAGCGCCTGGGCAACACAAACACCCATCTCTCCCGGATGTAGCACTCCTATGCGCATGCTCAGCGCCGGTAGTCTAATGGCGGTTGGCGGTCTCCTAGGAGCGCCTGATAGCGGAAATTATCTCCACGAGCATCGAGAAACTCTTTACGCGCTGCATGAATTTTTTGGGGGTCGCCGATGAGATCCGCGGCGGTTTTTGCCAAAACGTGCGTCGCCAGTTGCATGCCTTTATGCCCGATACTCATGCCCCCGGCCGCGACGGCCTGCCAACTATGCGCAGGTGTCCCGGGCACCCAGGTTGCTGTAGAAAAACCGACTGTTGGCACCAACCAACTGACGTCACCGACATCCGTGGAGCCCATTGTTTGACGAAACTGGAAAGGCGCAATTTCCCGTTCACTGCCCAACCCAGCGGGAGCCGCCATCAGCGTTGTCTGAATATTTTCGGCAAAGGTTTGTTCTTCTTCAGTATAGGTAATACCCCCAAACTGGATCATATTCTCGTACACCAACTGCGCTAGAGTGGTATTGGGTAGGATCGGGTAATTACCGTGCATGACTTCAACATCCACCTGCGTATCCGTACCGAGCGCGGCCGCTCGGGCGGCATTGAGCACTCGATCAAACAGCCCACTGAGCGATTCCAACTGCGGATGTCGAACATAGTAATATACCTGCGCTTGCTCGGGCACAATGTTGGGGGCATCCCCTCCGTCGGTGATTACATAGTGGATGCGGCTATCCTGCGGCACATGTTCACGCAGCATGTTAACCATAAAATTCATCGCCTCTACGCCATCGAGCGCGGAGCGACCTTGCTCTGGTGCGGCAGCCGCATGCGCCGCGCGACCTCGAAACGTGAAGCGTGCCGATTTGTTGGCAGTTGTTGTGTAGGGAGAAGCAGCGTTAACGCTACCGGGATGCCAATGCAACATCACGTCAACATCATCAAATATCCCCGCACGGGCTAAATAAACTTTGCCAGACCCACCTTCCTCTGCGGGGGTACCAATAATTTTAAGTGTCACCGACAATCCTTGGGTCTGGATCCATTGCGAAAGCGCAACACCAGCCGCGGCCGAGGCAGAACCAAACAAATGATGCCCACAAGCATGTCCAGGAGCGCCTTCGATCCTTGGCTTTCGATACGCCACTGCCTCCTGACTTAGCCCCGGCAAGGCATCAAATTCGGCTAAAATGCCTATCGTTGGGCCACCCGCACCAAATTGCGCGACAAAGGCCGTTGGAATCTCGGCGACCCCGGCTTCAACCTCGAATCCCGCTGCTTGCAGATAACGCTGCATCGCCGCACTACTGTTGGCCTCCTGATAACCCAACTCAGCGAGATCCCAAATTTCTTGTGCCAAAGCTACGCTCGCCGCAGCCTGATCTGAGACGAGCGATTCGATTGTGGGCTTCTGCGCTTTAGCGACAACCGGAACCACGAAACCCAATAGAGCCGCGATTAAAATGCCGGCATTTAAACACTTCATACACCCATTCTCCTGCTAAAACCTACCCCTCACCTCAACAGCTTATCAGCTTTTGTCATCACCTCTTAACTCAAACAATCCGCCGCAAGACTAGAGATTGCAACACCTCGCTTGGCTTGGCGAACGCCGTTACGGTCGTGCCCGGGCGTCAGGTACGCCAACGAAAGCCCGGTTGCCGGATCAACCCATGCCAACTGACCGCCCGCTCCATTATGGCCAAAAGCAAGGGCAGAATTAGTCTTGCCAAATCCCCGAAAGCTACGCGATTCGTCACCGCTGATAATGATTCCCAAACCACGATTGGCGACTTTATTAAACAATGGGTCACAAAGATCACCGGTGCGAATTCTGCGTGCGCTGCGCAGGGTATCTTCGCGCCAGAGCTCTACGCCATCTAAACCACCTAACCATAGCGCTTGATGAAACAACGCAAGATCGGCCGCATTGGCATAGCCTCCACCACCGGGCACCCCTACCGCACGGACCGCAAAGTCATTAAAGGACAACAACGCCTGTTCCGTAACTTCGGTTTCCGGAGGTTCAGGCATACCCATATCAGCGTAGTCTTGTGCCGTTAACGGTTTGCCGACATAAGCACACGCCAGCGCCCGCTCGTTTTCCGCTCGCGGCAAACCTACAAACAAATTGTCTAGTTGGAGCGGCTGCAACACTCGTTGCTTCACAAAGTCCACAAAACTCTGGCCAGAACGCCGTTCAATCAGCTCCCCAATCACCCACATGGAAGATGACGGATGGTATTCAAAACGTGACCCCGCAGGCCATGTCAGGCGCCATTGCGCAAAGCGCCCATACCGCTCGTCTTTGTCCAGCCACTGCACAGGCCGAAACGGCGCATGCGGGAATCCAGCCGTATGCGTAAAAAGCTGCTCAACCGTGACCTCTTGTTTACCGTTTGTGCCAAACTCCGGGATGATCTCAGCCACTTTTTCGTGCTCTGCCAGCTTGCCCTCTTGAAACAGCAACCAAGCCGCAGCTGAAGTGATCGCTTTGGTCGCCGAAAATATCGGCGTCAAGGCGGTTGCTGTGACCTCACCAAAACTTTCAAATACACCAATTTTGCCGTGGCGCGCCAACGCCACCTGCGCTGCCGGCAGCAAGCCTTCATCAACTTCCCGACGCACCCTTTGCAGCAGCTTGTCCACTTTAGCCGGGTTCAAACCCAAGCTTTGGGGTTCAACTAATCGTTCATTCGACATTACATATCCTAAAGATTTACCCTCAACACAGCCAAAGCCTAACCAGCCTCAAAAAAAATTGCGAACGCTTAAACCACAGATAGGTTTGCCCCGACGGGGGCAGCACCCTAGAATGATGATTTTCGATCAAGCACTCTCATGACGATGTTATCCGGTCTCACACAGGCCATTGGCAATACCCCCCTTATTCGCATCAACTGCCTTTCACAAGAGACCGGCTGCGAGATTTTAGGCAAGGCCGAATTCATGAACCCGGGCGGTTCGGTTAAAGATCGGGCCGCACTTTGGATGATCCAAGATGCTGAACAATCCGGGCAGCTGCAGCCAGGTGGAACGGTGGTTGAGGGTACTGCAGGAAACACCGGCATTGGTTTGGCCCATGTCTGCAATAATCGCGGATACAAAACCGTCATTTACATGCCGGACAATCAGTCCGAAGAGAAAGTCAATCTTCTGCGCACCCTCGGCGCAGAAGTACGCGTGGTGCCTACGGTTCCCTATAAAAACGACGCCAATTTTCAAAAACAAGCCGGCAGGTATGCACAAACACTCTCCAACGCGGTGTGGGCCAACCAGTTTGACAATACCGCCAACAGAGAAGCCCACTATGCCACCACAGGGCCTGAAATTTGGACACAAACCAACGGGAAGCTAGACGCATTTACCTGCGCTGTTGGCACCGGGGGAACCCTCGCCGGCGTGGCCCGCTACTTGAAGGAACAAACCTCAAACACGCGCATCGTGTTGACAGACCCCGTGGGAAGCGCACTTTATAACTGGGTCAAAACCGGAACCGCAGATATGACCCCGGGGCCTTCGATTACCGAAGGTATCGGTAATTCGCGAATTACCGCTAATCTGCAGGGCACCCCCATCGACGACGCAGTGCAGGTGCAAGACCAAGATATGGTCAACATGGTATATCGTGTTTTGCGTCAAGAAGGTTGGTTTTTCGGATCCAGCACCGGCATCAACTTATGCGGTGCTGTGCAGGTCGCCCATCAACTGGGTCCAGGACACACCATCGCAACTATCTTGTGTGACGATGGCAGCAAATATATGTCGCGCCTGTTTAATGCCGAATTTTTAGCCCAAAAAGGATTGCATACAAACGCCTCTGACACCCCAATTTAATCAATTCGTCGCTGGACCAGGCTGCAAGCCATTGCGACGCAGCAACGCAAGAATCTGCTCCCAGTGCCGCTCGGCTGAGCGTTTGTGATACCACAAACCGCGTTGGGGAAACACAAACCCGTGATGAGTACCCGGGTAACGTTCAACCTGATAACAAATGCCCGTCTGCGCCAAATAGTCATCAAGACCATTCACCATTTCCGGCGGCGCCCATTCGTCATGTTCAGCGCAGCCAAAATAAATTTCCCCGGTAATTTTACGGGCATCCAGATGCGGCGAATCCGCTGCAGCGCTAAATAAACGCACCCCGTGAAAAGAAGCGCTGGCCGCAATTCGGTCGGGGAAAGCGGCAGCCGCGGCAAAAGCAAATGGACCACTCATACAATAACCCACACAACCAGCCGCGCCAGAACATGCCGCAGACGACTGATCAGCGTGCTCAAACAGCACTTGTATATCCTGACACACCATTGCATTAGTTAACGAGTTCATGTGACCAAACATTTCTTCTCGCTTATCAGGTGCCATAACAAAGGAACGAGCCGTGCGGTAATAAAGATTAGGCAGCATCACATAATACCCCACCGTCGCTATACGCCGCGCCATATCGTGTAATTCTTCGCGTTTGCCCGGAGCATCCATTAACAGCACCACCAAAGGGTAACGGCCGGACGCCTCAGGGTGGGTAACGTAAGTATTCATCTGACCTGCCGCTGTATTCAGGTCACGCTCGTATTCAATCAAGGGTCAGTCGTCGGATCGTGGATCTAAACGAACAAAATAGCGCGGGGGAAAACCGGTTAAAATACGGAAAACAAGACCGAGGCCGTGGCGCTCATCCACACCGGCATGCTCTTTTCCGGTCACAGGAACAGCAAGATATTCATCCGACTTACCTTCTCGCGTTACCCGCACATCTGGCCTTGCCAACACTTGCCGATACCAAGATCGCGGCCAATGATTCGCCGCAACATACAACTTGCCCTTGTCGACAATCTGCGACAGGACCCGATCACTGGACTGCCCTTGCGCATCGGTGGTCGAGATAACTAGCGTTCCTTGTCCGGCAGGCTGAAAATAACCCAGTAGCGACTCGAAGCTCGCCACAACGCCCGCATATACCAGCGCAATCACCAACGCAATCTTCAAGGCTTTCATAAATTCTCCCTGGCTTAATAAAATGTTGCTAGGCTGGCATCTCGTCTTGCCAGCGTCGCCGTTCGGATAGATCATACGAGACTCTGATCGGATAGAGTATACCCATGACCACATCAAACGATCTAACCCTTGCCAACAGCGGAAAGGCCTCTCTTCCTTATATAGAGCGCTCACGCCAGTATTACGAGGCCCAGGGATTCACCGCTCATTATCAATATGCACAATTTGATGAGAAGCCTTTTGCCCCGCTTCCCAAACCCCTGAGCAACTGCACCGTTGGGCTGGTTACCACATCGAGCACTTACCCACGCGAACCATTGGAACCGCGTAGAGTGGATTCAGGCAGTACATTATTTGCACCAAAAACTTTATTTACTGCGGATTTATCATGGGACAAAGACGCCACCCATACCGACGATATCGAAACCTACTGCCCCATTGAAAGCCTACAACGCCTAGCGGATCAAGGGATGATCGGTGCGTTGAGCAGACGTTTTCACTGCGCGCCGACCGAGTATAGTCACCGTGCAACCCTACAACAGGATGCACCGGAGCTGTTACGCCGTCTGAGAGAAGATGAAGCAGATGTCGCGCTGCTGGTTCCATTGTGACCAGTATGTCACCAGACTGTGAGTCTGATTGCCCGCTACTTGGAAGCGCAGGGTATGCCCACCGTGATCATTGGTTCAGCTAAAGATATTGTCGAACGCTGCGGTGTTGCGCGGTTTTTGTTTGTCGATTTTCCACTGGGAAATCCGTGCGGCAAACCCTGGGATCGAGCTATGCAGGCACGAATCGTAAAACAAGCCCTTACCCTATTTAAGGACATAACCAGGCCGGGAACAACTTGCTGTAGCGAAGAACAATGGGGAACATCGATCTGGAAGGAGCGCTATATGGAGGTCACTCCGGCCAATAAAGCGGAACTGGCTGCCAAAGGAGAAGTTTTGCGCATACGCCGGGCACAAAGAACGCGGCGTTCGTCCTGATTCAACGCATGCCTCACACCAAAATCGTCAACATCAATACTTAACGGCTGGAAAAGCTGTCAGCAGCACAGTATGGTGTTATCGACTCGCCGACTCACCCTCAACAAGGAATTAAATTGCCAGGCGCAGATCTAAAAAAAGCAGGCCTAAAAGTGACTCTGCCACGATTGAAAGTACTAGAAGTTCTGGAAATGGCGGAGCCGCATCACATGAGTGCGGAAGATGTCTACAAACACCTGATGCAATCAGATGAAAGTGTAGGACTGGCCACCGTCTACCGGGTACTGACTCAATTCGAGGCCGCGGGTATTGTCGAGAGGCACAACTTCGACGACGGCCACTCTGTCTATGAACTTGCTGACGACAAGCATCACGACCATATGGTTGACGTCGATACGGGGGCCGTGATCGAGTTCATGAGCGATCGCATAGAAGCCCTACAGCGAGAAATTGCCGATGAACATGGCTATGACTTGGTCGATCATGAATTGGTGCTCTATGTGCGCCGCAAAACCTGATGAATGATATTTTTTGGGGCCAACGACAGGTGAAAAGACGGACAGCTGCAAATAAGAATCATTTGCAATCAACAGCCTAAACTGTCAGAGTCGCAATCCCAAATTCCGTGTTCGATATCATGGCAACGTCTCTGTCTAACCTTCCTGCAGGCACTCACATCAGACTGACCGGCTTCGCTGCCAATTCCGACTACACAACCCAGCTCGAGCAATTGGGTTTGGTCCCTGGCACAACGGCTACAATTTTACGCCACGCCCCTTTGGGTGACCCAATGGAAATCAGAATTCGTGGCTATTCTCTGGTTTTGCGTCCTTCAGAGGCCAATGAATTGATCTTCGAGGTCATCACACCATGATCAAAGCAGCCCTCATAGGCAATCCAAATTGTGGAAAGACGACAATTTTCAACGCATTGACTGGCACCCAACAACGCGTCGGTAATTGGCCTGGGGTTACGGTTGAAAAGAAAACCGGCAACTTTATTGATCCCGCGACGCGCAACTCCGTTGAGTTAACTGATCTACCGGGCGTCTACAGCCTGACGCAGGTTAACGGTGGGCTAGATGAACAGATCACCCGCGACTTTCTAACCTCGGAAGCAGTTGATCTGGTGATTAATATCATCGATGCCGCCAGTCTCAGCAGAGGATTATTTCTAACCAGCGAATTACAAGCTTTGGGCGTTCCCTGTGTGGTTGCGGTGAACATGATTGATGTCGCAGCCCAAGAGGGGATCGAGATCAATATAAAAGCACTCAAAGCCCAGCTGGGATGCCCTGTTGTTGCCCTGATTGCCAGCAAGCGCAACGGTATGGCGGAACTTAAAAATGACCTTCATAACGCCAGCGTCCTCAAACAATTTGCAACCGGGGAGACAGTAAGTCGATTCAAGGATATCGACCGCGTCGTCACCGATTGTGTCGAGCATCTCCCAACGGCCCTGCAGAGTCGAACCTGGACCGAGCGCATCGATACGCTGGCCCTCAACCGCTACGCGGCATTTCCCTTTTTCCTAAGCGTCATGTATTTGATGTTTCTCATCTCTATCAATCTTGGCTCTGCTTTTATCGATTTTTTTGATTTAGTCGGCAGCGTTCTGTTTGTCGAGGGGCCACGGCAACTCATGCAAGCTATCGGCACACCGGCATGGCTGGAAATCTTTTTGGCCGATGGTGTGGGCGGCGGGGTTCAATTGGTCGGCACCTTTATCCCGGTAATCGGGGCTTTATTTTTGGTATTGGCCTTTCTCGAAGACTCAGGCTACATGGCACGCGTCGCCTTCATCGTCGACCGTCTGCTGCGAAGCCTAGGGCTGCCAGGCAAAGCTTTTGTTCCGCTGATTGTCGGATTTGGCTGCAACGTACCCGCCGTGATGGCAACACGGGCGTTAGATTCACAGCCCGACCGCATTCTCACAACCCTCATGGCCCCTTATATGAGCTGCGGTGCACGCCTAACCGTGTACGCGCTATTTGCAGCGGCATTCTTTCCAAAAAATGGCCAGAACGTTGTTTTTGCGCTCTATCTCATAGGCATTGTTGTTGCCGTTTTAAGTGCATTAATCGTACGTAAACATTTGCTGCCTGAAGGGCGCAGTTACTTCGTCATGGAACTACCCGCCTACCATCTACCAACTGCACGCAACATTCTGCTGCAGACTTGGCAGCGTCTCCAAGGTTTTGTATTACGCGCAGGTAAAGCTATTGTTATTGTAGTCATCGCGTTGAACGTTCTTAACTCAATCGGCAGCGACGGTTCTGTAGGCAACGAAAATTCGGAAAATTCCGTGTTGTCGGCCATAGGAAAAAGCATCACACCAGCGTTTGCACCCATGGGTATCGAACCTGACAACTGGCCCGCTACCGTAGGTATTTTCACGGGTATCTTTGCCAAAGAAGTGGTAGTCGGCACGCTGGATGCACTCTATGCACCAACCTCAGTCGAAGAGACGCCATCTCTATCAGAGATGCTCAGCGCTGCTGTACGCAGCGTTCCGGAAAATTTAGCTGAAATAAGCAGTCAACTCGGTGACCCATTGGGACTCGACTTGGGGGATCTGAGCGACTTGGAGAGTCAAGCTGAAAATCAGGAAGTACAGCTCAATACCATCAGCGCGATGCAAACTCTATTTAACGGCGAATCCGGCGCTTTTGCATACTTACTGTTCATTTTACTGTACATGCCTTGCGTCGCCACCGTCGGGGTCATCTACAAAGAAATTGGCGCATTCTGGGCTGTTTTTTCAGTATCTTGGTCTTTTGTTGTTGCCTACAGCGGCGCTGTGATCGTCTATCAGGCGGCCAACTTCTCCGCTGCGCCGGGCCTCGCCGCGCTTTCTCTCTCGGTCACGATTATCGTCGCATCAGCTTTCTTCTTTGCACTGGTTCAGTGGGGCAAAAAACGGTCCAGAGCGGGACTGATTCCCCTTAAAACGTTGGAGTGATGTTGGATGCCGAGGTTGACCAGACCCGCTAGGTATTTTCATCTGGCTGAGCACCACGCAACTCGCGATACTGCATCAGGTGACGCAGCGCACTGACTTCATCCCCTCGCAATTCAAGTATCCGGGCTAAATTATAGTGCGCATCGGGCACTGCTGATGCCAATGTGTAATATTCCATCGCCCGATCTATCTGGTCCAGTTCGTCATAGAGCGTCCCCAAATTGTAGAACGCCAGCTGATGTTCTGATCGAGTTTCAAGCGCGAGTTCATAGTGCTGTTTAGCTCGCTCCAAATCACCATTGAGTTGGTATAGCCGGCCCAAATTGACCTGCGCATCGGCATTTTTCGGGTCTAATCGTATCGCCTCTTGATAAGCGCGCGGAGCATTTTCAGGATCCACTTCCTCCAAGTTCAGCCCGAGGTTATACCATTCATTAGCATCCAGATCCTGACCCGTAAGCTGGTGGGTGACCAACAAATCTCGCACATGCTTTTCAGCTATTTTGGCAATACCCGCGACAACATCTGCTCGGGACACCTCAGAGAAATCAAATTTTGCCTGACCCGTCTCTACTTCCCAGGTCTGTCGCTTGTCACGCACCACAACCGTCGAGCCATCAGCATAAATCCTCATCGCGCTTAAGGACTTGGCTTGTTCCAGCTGTTGCTTCAATTTCTCTAGAGCGCGGTAGGCTTTGCGCGTTGACACCGAGGCGTTCAACAAACCTTTGGCTGTTTTGACCAGGACAACGTCTTGAAAGGAAAACAGGTATTCTCCACGCAACCCACGTGCCGGAAGTATAAGTTTCCGTCTGACATAATGACGAACTTGGTCCGTGTTCAAACCGACTAGCTCTGCAACTTCTTTGGTAGTATATCCGTTCATTCGCCCAAATCGCCGCGCCTATAACCCATTCGGAAATTTTGCCTAGATTTCTTAGGGCTTGCCAGTCCGAATAGAAGCAACTTTCTTTTTTTATCAGCAAAAGGCTTGCGTTTAATCAAATAAGGTCACACAAAGTGGATCATTGCGATGTAAGAAAGCAGCTTCAATATCGGCTAAAATCACCCGCCCCCGCGACAGTGCAGGCACTTTTTCCAGACTGAAAAATTCAGCCGCCAACGTTTCAGGCCCGGGGCCGGGTAGCCGATCATCTATCTGCTCACAAAAGAAAAAAAACTTGTAAAAATCTCTCGTGTCCGGCTTGTAGCGGTGCTTGGCTTTGTGACGTAAGGCATATAGCCGACTCGCTTTGACGCTAAGATTAGCTTCCTCGTTTACCTCTTTTTCAATGTTTTCTGCCGCCGACAGCCCAACATCTGCATATCCGCCTGGCAACGTCCAGAGGCCATCGGAACGTTCACGAACCAACAATATCCGGTCACCGGAAAAAACTGCACCACGAACATCCACCTGAGGAGTCGCATACCCTTGCGCAAAATCAGGCACGAGATCGTTAATACGGGTAATGGGTACTTGCCCGATTGCAGCCAACATTTGGCGAGCAATCGTGCTCACTTGCTCGTAACGTTCACGATCATAGGGCTGCACACTGAAATGCATACCCGTCGACGCAATTGCTTCCAACTGCTTGGCCCATTGTAGCCAACGGTCTTCCATAAATTCCTCGCCGACCTGTACAGTAAAGGGTTTATCGCGTCCTTTGGGAATGCGCGGTGGATTTGCCACGTTCAACATTGAGTGCATGTTTAATTAAAACTAATTGCTCTTCACTGATACTTTGGAAACCGGGGACCGTACATCGCATACCCGGGTTGACGCGACTCAATCCCGTGTTGTCCACCGGTCGGATCGAATCAAGCCGACAAAATCGATGATTGCTACGAGGCTCATAGAGCACTGTCGCGTGGCGCCTTAATCCGGGGCAGCGACGCTCAAACTGTATGAGATACATCTCTTGGCCAGACATCTCCACAACCACGTGGCGATGATCAAGCACATCAAACGCACGAATACGCTGCGCCGCGATACAATCCACGGTATCCGTATAATTTGCTGGATCCGGCTCTGCGGTAAGTATGTGCTCGACGTCGGCAGGCAGGCGCTCATTCGATCCTCCCACGACATCCTCGGCAACACCTGTGTCCTCTGCGGATATCTCTGGCGCCGCAGAGGGCTCTGCTTGTGTTATACCCGCACCTGCCCAAGCCAAGACACCCAGCAAAACCACTGAAACAACAGATCGCCCATAAAAGGCCATTTTTTTCTCCATCAAAGAATAGCTTGTCCTACTCAAACACGTCGCAAAGTTCCGCTAGAGTCGATTCGATATCACCCTCCAGCTTTAGACTCAACAAATCATCAGCGCGCGTTTTGCCTTTATTAATGGCCACCACGGGAATACCCGCGGCATGCGCGCGCCGCACAAAGCGCAGACCGGAAAACACCATCAAAGAACTGCCAACAACCAAAAGGCCATCAGCGCCGTCCACCCAAGCATAAGCCTGATTTACAATCGCACCCGGCACGGTGTCACCAAAGAAAACCACATTAGGCTTTAAAATCCCACCACAGCTTGAACAGGCAGGCACTTTTATCATTGAAAAATCGTCGCATTGAAGCTCCGCATCACCATCTGGCGCCAACTCAAAAAGCGCCGAATCCAGCTTGGGATTGTGGCGATCTAACCACAACTGCAGACCGTCCCGAGACACCGTCAAATTACATTGGGTACAGACAACCTGATCGAGTCGCCCATGTAAGTCGATCACCGGTTGATGCCCGGCCTTTTGATGCAGTCGATCAACATTCTGAGTAATCACGCCCTTAAGACGGCCGCTGGACTGCCAGCGCACCAGCACCTCATGTGCTGCATTGGGCATTGCACGCATAAACTCCGGGTAACCCAATTGGCTACGCGCCCAGTAACGTTGCCGCGCGGTTTCACTGCGCATAAAGTCTTGATGCTGCACTGGAGGCATGCGTTTCCAATGACCTGATGTGTCTCTGTAGTCGCCAATACCAGAACCTGTACTGCATCCTGCACCGGTCAGCACAAGCAACTTCCGTTTGGTTCTGAGAAAAGTTTGTAGATTCATCGTCGCGTGATACTCATGCAATCACACAAGCGCATTTATAGTAGCGCCTCAATTAGGGATGGACCTGACATTGCCAACGACGCCCTATATGCAGTAACAAACTCAGCGACCGTACGAACCCGCCATGCGGGCATACCCATTCCGTCAGCCAAAGACACCCAATTTAACTCCGGATTGCGCAAATCCAACATACTCATTGCCTTCGGTCCTGGGTTATGTGCACCCACCCGCCCAAATTCAACCTGCAGTATCGAATAACTCTGGTTGGCAAAAATAATGTTGGTAACGTCCAATTGCTCCCGCGCCTGCGTCCACAACGCCTGATTGGTATACATTCCCGCGCCGTCCCCTTGCAGACAAATCACTCGGCGATCCGGACAAGCTACTGCGGCCCCAACCGCACACGGCAAACCATAACCAATCGCCCCGCCTGTGAGCATCAACCAGTCGTGCGGGTGCGCACCTCGGGTTGCATAACTGCAGCCCCCTGCGCTGGTGCCACCTTCATCAACCACCACTGCATTTTCCGGGAAATAATGGCCAAATGCTGCGCCCAGATTCGCCGGCGTCAGTTCCCCGGTTGGCACATCTGGCACTTGCGCGGGCAATACCTGCACTTGCGTTGCAGAAGCACCCACTGCATCAACCAACGCCAGCAGAGCACCGTCTATATCTTCGTCACGTTCGACAAGGGTGTGAATTTGACAGTCATCGGGCGTCAACCAATTGGGTTTTTCTGGATAGGCAAAAAAAGTGATTGGCGGTTGTGTACTGACAAGAATAAGGTGTTTTATCCCCTTAAATACATCCGCCGCCTGCTCTCCGAAGTAAGGCAAGCGCTGCACATCGGCACGGCCGGCCCCACGCTGAACCCGGGGCACAAAGGTGTCCATCACCACGCGTGCGCCTGTAAGCTGTGCCACACGATTCAGCAGCGCGCTTCTGGATTCGCTTACAAATCCATTGATCAGGATAACGCTGGATTCACCTAGCCCCAGAGCCTGAGCCACCTCGTCAACCAAGCTGGCGGAAAATGCTTTAGGGCGCAAGACAGGCCGCGGCGCCGCAGAGGCTAACGTCCTATTCCACGCTGTATCGGCTGGCAAAATAAGTGTCGCAACCTGTCCAGGTGGTGTCATTGCCGACTGCACAGCAGCCGCACCATCGGCAGCAACGTCATCTGCAGATTGAGAAACTTTCACCCATCCTGATACAGGACCCGCGATACCTTCAACATCAGAGGTCAGCGGAGCGTCATACTGCCTGTGGAAGGTCGCATGATCCCCCACCACATTGACCACTGGCGTGCGTGCCTTCTTTGCGTTGTGTAAATTCGCCAATCCATTGGCCAACCCGGGACCTAAGTGAGTCAGCGTTACCGCAGGTTTGCCTGCCATTCGTCCGTAGCCATCCGCCGCACCGGTCACTACGCCTTCAAACAACCCAAGTACACATCGCATGTCTGGGTTTGTGTCCAAGGCAGCAACAAAATGCATCTCCGAAGTCCCCGGATTGGCAAAACAAACATCTACCTGCGCCGCAACCAGGGTTTGCACCAAACTTTCCCCGCCACTTTGCTCTTTCTGATCTGACATCTCATCAAGTCCTTTGTTTATTGTTACTAAGCCAGGCGGGCAATCAAGATTTTCGGGAACTTTCGAACACACCTGGCAGAGGCTTTTGATTCATGGACACCACGACATAAACAGCCACTGAAGCAAGCAGTGCGGGAAAAACCTCATGAAGGCTGTCTCGCAAACCCGTCACCATCCAAACTGCCAGAACCAACACGCCGGCTGCCATAGAGGCCAGCACAGCGGTCGCTGTTCCCTTCATCCAATGCAGTCCCAAAACCACAGCTGGGAAAAAACACACCGCGTATAAGCTACCAGAGAAAATGGTAATTTCCACAATATCGCCCGGCGGGTTCAGCGCTAATATTGCCGCAACCACAGCCAAAATGATCACTGCAGCACGGGTCCATCGAAGCTGTTGCTGAGCCGGGTGCAAAGGCTCAATAATATTCTTATACAAAGTGGACGCAGCAACTAAAAGCACACTATCCATCGAGGACATCGCGGCCGCCACGATAGCAACAATCAAAAAATCCGCCGCCCACAACGGAAAGACATCAGCATCATTGACCAACGTCGGGACTATTAAATCAGTGTCTGTAACGCCTTCGAGCAGCAGATGGGCATACAAGCCCACGGGAAAAATACAAAATTGAATCACTGCCAGGCCGATCACCGCGACCCAAATTCCTTGGCGCGCTGCGCGCTCATCTTTAAGCGCATAGAATCGTGAAATTTGGCGCGGATCAACCAATAGTTTCAACGATCCTGACAACGAGATTCCCATCAACACTAGAAATGGAATGCCGCCGTTCAGTTCGAACAAAAACTCGCTCTCCGGTAGCTCAGCCAATTGGGTGATGGCACCAACACCGCCCGCGGCATCCGTAACAAAATAAAAAATAGTCATCGCACCCAGTACCATCATTCCGCCTTGAATGAGGTCCGTACGCACAACGGAAACGAAGCCGCCGATAGAGGTGTACAGCATAACTACAATCAACGTAATGGCCACGGCCATCCCGTAGCTCACACCTAAAAATTGTTGAAATAAATGCCCCGCGCCTTTAAAGATCGCGATGAGGTAAAGCAGGCTGGCAAACACAATAACCAACGCTGAGACAAATCGCAGCGGATGTCGGCCATTCAAACGATCTTGCGGCACGAAACGGCTGCCCAGATAATCTGGCAAGGTGAGCGCATCCCATCGGCTTGCAAACCGGCGCAGCGGTGGACCGATCCATCGCCAGGAAAGAAAGGTGAAAATCACCAGACTGATTGCCATAACCATCCATGGCAAACCATAGGCATATCCCTTACCTGCGTGGCCAATATAACTATTGGTCGAGGCAAAGGTGGCAAAAAAAGAGACGCCAATCGCCAGGCCTCCCATATTTCGCCCCCCAACGTAATAGTCCGCTAATTCTTTACTCGCACGGCGCCCCAAAACCGCGTTGTAGAGCAAGACTGCGGTATACCCAAAGAGCAATACCACCGCAAACCAGTGCTGAGTAATCCACGCCATATTCCGCTCCACCCCTGCTGATCAACAAATTTAAACCTCCGACAGAGCAATGCCCAGTGGACTTCAGTCCTCGCAACTCGTTATCCTGCAATACGCTCTGCTCTAGGATAACGACCTATGCGCTATCTTGTACAATTTGCGATCCCTGCGCTGATCATACTCGGTCTCGTTCTCGTTCTGTTGAACAATACACCAAAGACAAATTCGTCAACCAAAGACGGAACCGGCAGTTTTCTCATCTTAATGGTCGCCGGGACATTACTTGCCGGAACCGCATTGCTCATGATTAGTCTGACGGGGAGCGCCGCTTGACGCAGATTCAAGCCACACCGCATCAGAACAACTTCGGTGCTCGTATCGACGGCTTGAATCTGAGCAAGCCACTTGCACCGGAAACAGTGGAGATCATTCGACAACTCTGGATTGATCATCAAATCATTTATTTTCCAAATCAAATCCTCAACCACTGCGATCTTGAGCGGTTTACCCGATATTTTGGTGACTTCGGTACTGACCCGTATATCAAACCCGTCTCAGGCCATACACATATTCTAGAAATTCGCAGAGAGCCTGACGAGGCGATTGCCCCATTCGGAGCCTCTTGGCACTCGGACTGGTCTTTTCAAGCCACCCCACCCAGTGCAACATTACTACACGCTAAAGTTATTCCCCCCATTGGCGGGGATACCTTATACGCTGACGGTATTAGGGCTTTTGCTGCCCTGGATATTGGGTTGAAAAAAGAAATTGAGCAACTCACGGCCTTACACAGCGCCCGGCGCCCCTACAGTCATGAAGGCTTCGCTAGAAATAGCAGTCATAAACGCAGCATGACCATAACTCCAGATGACAATGCATGGGATGTTCAAGAGCACCCGCTGGTACGCACACATCCAGAAAGTGGGCATCAGGTTCTGTGGATTAATCCCGTTTACACCATTGGTATCAAAGACATCGACGAGGCTCAAGGCTGTCAATTGCTGTCTGATCTCTTTGCACATGCACTAGCACCCCAATTCATCTACCGGCACAAGTGGTCTGCAAATATGTTAACCATGTGGGACAATCGCAGCGCGCAACACTGCGCCCAGGGGGGTTATGACGGTCACCTGAGAATTCTGCATCGTACAACCGTCGCCGGAGATTCACCTGTTTAAACCGACGATAAAACAGCCGTCAATCTAAATGCACAACAACTTTATTCTAAACGAACAACTGGATGCGGACACAACAGAGGTCATAAATCTCGGCCTATGTCGGGTTCTAATGATGGAAGACGCACGCTTCCCTTGGTTGATTTTGGTACCTCGTATCAACGACCTGAGGGAATTGCACCACTTACCCAAACAGCACCGCTCCCACCTATTCGATGAACTGGAAGCCACCTCTCTAGCGCTTGAGCAACTATTCAAACCTGACAAGATCAATGTAGCGACACTGGGTAATATCGTCATTCAACTGCATATTCACGTGGTGGCGCGCACATTAACAGATGATGCATGGCCAGGCCCTATCTGGGGGGCAGGTAAACAAATACCTTATACCGACAAGCAACGCACAAACCGCTTGAATTTAATCTCAACAAAATTACGCCAACTGACATCTCAATAA
>DGQF01000003.1 GCA_002389675.1 Gammaproteobacteria bacterium UBA4421 | reverse complement strand
ATACGTTACTTGTTTGGTTTCTCAGGTGATTCGTTGATCTCAGGTGCTATTGGTGATGGTGCTGAGCGAGATACGGCCGATGAAGTTGAGGCTTACATTGAAGAGCGTGTGCCTGTTCAGTAGGTTTAACCGCAGGTGCTTGAGATACGCAGCGATGCTCTAGACAGCACTATGCCAGCATCACCCATTCACCTTAGTAGTACCTACAAATACTAGGAGTCTCATCTCTTGAAGTGGGGGTGGCCCGGGGGTAGCTTGTTGTGGATCTCGAGCGAACCCAGCACATGAGGGCAGTGTCATCTTGGCAGCTTGCCGCGTGTTCACCATCTGCTTGCTGAACAAATAGACACTGTCATGTCCAAAGTCCCAAAAGCAAACATCGAGGCCTGGTTGATTTTTCTCAACAATGTCTATCTAATTCGGAACTCTTCAATGCCTGGAATTCTGTCATGCTGGCGCCCCTTTCAATCTCGTGTAGAAGCTTTTTACCTAAAATTTTGGTCTCTATTGCCCTATTGATAATGGTCAGCGAGCATGAGGCTCAAGCAACCGTACCACTCATCTACGATGTAGATGGGGATCAACAGGTTGAACCATTAACCGACGGGTTATTGGTTCTCCGTCATCAGTTTGGTTTCGAGGGCAGTGCCCTAACAAATGGTGCACTAGGTTCAAATGCGACGATCACAAACGCTTCGGACATTGCGACCTATATCTCCACGCGTAGAGTTAGCTTTGATCTTGATGGAAACAGTACCCTCGACCCTCTCACCGATGGCCTACTTCTAATGCGCTATCTGTTTGGATTCACCGGCGAACAAATGACTTACAATGCTGTCGATTTGACGGCTGCAAGATCAACTTATGGTGAAATAGTGGATCATATTGCTTCATACTCAATAAAACCCCGCTTCATTTATCAGAACAAATGTACGCAGTTCGACGGTGAGACCATCTGTTTTACTCCCAGCGAGGCAAATTTTAAAGCCGTCACAGTGGAGGGCCCGCAAGGCGAGGAGCCATATGGAACTATTCAAGTTCAATCTTTGCTGGAGGCGTGGCCAAAGGGAGAAGTGTGGCTCGATTCGGACGGCAGTAAGCGCTACTCCGGCCATTTGTACGACGGCTTCTTACAAAATCCTGTTGCCGACGCGGTTGTCTTCAATAACTTAGATCCGCTTGACAAGGTCGCTAGATGGGGAGCGAAAGCGGTGGTCCAAGTTTATGGCGATCGCTGTATGCTAAATCAAACAGATCCAAACAACGGCGATGTTATCAATCAGGCTTTCGCGGCCAAGCCTGGCAGCGGGTTTTTCGTTGCGCCTAATTTAGTCGTAACCGAGCTTAGTACAACCTTCAAATTCTCTGATGATGATATTGGCTGGGTTGGAGGCCCAGGGCCTAATCCCGAACAAGGTGGCATTTTGTCCTGCGAGGATAACAACAAGTTATTTTATGCCAATTGGGAAAACAACACGATTGAGGTTGGTAAAGGACCGATTATTCAAACATTCGATGGAACCTGGGGCGCAGGCACTGTAGTTGCCACCAATGACTATTTTGCACTGATTAAGCTTGAGAAACAGGCCCAAAACGCCGATGTTTTTATCGAAGATTGGGCGCCTTGGTCACTAACCGATAATGATATTCATACTCTGTCGCTCGCGCCTGAAGGCGCATCGAGTGAGGATGCTGTTGTTACCGTTCATAATCCGATTCTTGGTCGAACGACGGGAGGATGGCACATTACACCCTCTGAAATCATAGATGGCTGCAGCGACTTTAACTTGGGCAATTCTAAAAATTCGGGCGACAACTTGTTCGTTGTCGACTTCTGGTCAGATCGCGGAAGCCTAGGTGCTCCGGTGTTTGATACGACTGGATATGTGGTCGGCATGATCCAAGGTGAATATAACGCAGTTCCAGATAACTGCTATGGGAACCCGCAGCTTGGCAAAAATTCCCTAGGAATATTATCGACTTTTTTCGCAGACCCAAAAAGCTCAACGGTTGTTATCGACCACCAGCCGCTTAGGGACTTCATTGCGAACTACGACGCCCAACTTGCAGCCCTCTCTCCTTCAAATTCTCCAGATATTATCGACGACACGCAGTGGCCGCTGAATGCTAATACGCTCGCAACGGCTCAATTTGAGGTCATTGACTATGGGGAGGAGTTCACAGTTTCGGGGTTCCCCAAATCGGAGTTTGATAGCGACGCTTTCGACATCGCCAAGCAAGCCACGGTGATGTATCTCGCGGCGACCGGATGCTCGATCTGCAATGCAGGGAACCTGGTTGACGATTTCTCTGATGTCTGTGTTTGCACGGGTGTCGCGGTCAGCAAAAACCTCATCATTGTTAATGACCACTGTGTCAGCGCGCTTCAGCCTGGAGACGACACAACCTTTAAAACCTTCAAAGGACAAGTGGTCAATGCCACACTCGTTAATCGAACCAGCTTGGATTCAGGGCTATTGTGGGCTGAACAACAGGCTAACCTAAACTTTGACAACAGCGCTAATAACGTTAAAGCAGACGTGGCACTACTTAGAACTCAAGAAGCAATGCAGTTAACACCAATTAAATTTGCCGATTCGGGAGCTCTTAGCCGACGCCAACCTGTTATCAACGTAGGCCATCCCAATATTATGCTGCGATCCGGCCCCTTTGTTACCAGTGCCGGTTCGTTCGTCGGCCACAATGTGACAGATCGTACGCTATTGCATTACAACCTGCCTTCGTCGCCGGGTTCGAGTGGGTCAGGCGTGTTTAATTTAAGTGGGGAGCTAGTTGGGCAAATTGCCTGGGGTACAACTGGGTTTTGGGGCGCAGAAGAATCTTGGGTCGTCTCAGAGTTCGGGGCCGAGGCGACGACAATCGATGCAACCAAACTCTTTTACCCGTTACGGCCACGGCCTTTCTTATCCGGGCCTAATGTCCAGATTGAACTGGGTCAATCGGCTAAAGGGGCCTCAAGTAATCATATCAAAGCACTCATTGAGTACTGGGCGCCCGGCGAACTGCCTGCTGCAGAATAGTGCGTGGGTGGGGCGGGCTTGTGGTTTTAAGCGCGTCGAAACGCGTTAATCGCTGCGAGGTTATCGGCAGAGGCACTTGACCTTGCCTGCTGTTGCTTGAGACGCGAGTAATGCCCTAGACAGTCCTATTACCGCATCGCTCCTCCACATTAGTAATACATACCAA
>DGQF01000061.1 GCA_002389675.1 Gammaproteobacteria bacterium UBA4421 | reverse complement strand
GGGCGAGCGTTTGCCGCTGAAGCGCTCAGCCAGGAGCAAACCCGCGTTGTGGTCGCAAGAGATGGTCGGCATTCAAGCATCGGGTTTGAAGAAAGTCTCACCGCAGGGTTAAACGATGCCGGTATGGATGTCATTCAGATTGGCCAAGTACCTACGCCCCTGCTGTACTACGCCACCCATACCTTAAATACCGGCACCGGGATTATGATCACAGGCAGCCACAACCCTGCGCCATACAACGGTCTTAAAATGATCATTGATGGGGCAACCATTGCCCAGGACAACCTGCAGCAGCTGTATCAACGCCTGGTCGAGAACAACCTCACGCAAGGGCAGGGTGGTATAGAGCAAGTCAGCATCAATGACCGCTATATCGACCAAGTGCTGGAGGATGTTGCCATGGCGCAACCGCTCAAAATCGTTGTTGACTGCGGCAACGGCGTGGCCGGCACTATTGCACCGGCGCTTCTAGAGGGTTTGGGCTGTGATGTTGTTGAATTATATTGTGACGTTGATGGTGACTTCCCAAACCATCACCCGGATCCAGCGGAAGCCAAAAATTTGGAAGATCTAAGAACGGTTGTGCAAGCAGAACAAGCCGACCTCGGTCTGGCCTTCGACGGTGATGGAGACCGTCTGGGAGTAGTCACTAATACAGGTCAAATCATTTGGCCCGACAGGTTGCTGATGCTATTCGCCAAAGATGTCGTCAGCAGAAACCCCGGCGCAGACGTCATCTACGACGTCAAATGCACAAGTCACCTAAATCATCTCGTCAGCGAACTGGGCGGCCGACCTATCATGTGGAAGACCGGACATTCCAACATGAAAGCTAAGCTTAAAACTACCGGTGCGCTTCTTGCCGGAGAATTCAGCGGGCATATTTGCTTTGGCGAGCGCTGGTACGGTTTTGATGATGCCCTGTACGCGGCAACACGACTGCTGGAGATAATCAGCGCTGAATCAACCAACGCAGACGACCTGTTTGGGCAGTTTCCTGGGGCTTTCAGCACGCCGGAGATCAAATTAGAGACCACCGAAGCCGAAAAATTCGACATCATTGAACGTTTAGAGCAACATGCAAATTTCGAGGGTGGTGCGCTTACCACAATCGATGGAATTCGTGTCGACTACGAAGACGGATGGGGCCTGATTCGTGCGTCAAATACCGGACCGGTATTAACGCTGAGGTTCGAATCCAATAACGCAGCAGGCCTTGAACGAATCCAAGACATTTTTCAGGCACAGTTGGCAGCCGTGGCGCCCAGTCTATCTTTTCGCTAAGACGTCAATGAATAAAACACAAGCAACAACAACCGTTGAAGTACTGACCGAGGCACTGCCTTACATCCGTCAATTTCACGGGCAAACCGTCGTCATCAAATATGGCGGCAACGCAATGACCGAGGACACCCTCAAACACTCCTTTGCGCGTGATGTCGTATTAATGAAATTAGTTGGCATCAACCCAATCGTCGTACACGGCGGGGGGCCACAAATCGGCTTGCTGTTGAAGAAACTCGGCATTGAATCGCAATTTGTGAATGGCATGCGCATCACAGACTCTGCCACCATGGACGTTGTGCAAATGGTGCTCGGCGGTCTAGTCAATCAGGAGATTGTCTCTCTGCTCAATGCCAGCGGAGGCCGCGCCGTAGGCATTACCGGCAAAGATGGCAGCCTCTTAAACGCTCAAAAGCTGGCCATGGCACCGGCGCTTAACGCCTCAGAAATCATCGACATTGGCCAAGTAGGTGAAATCACTCATGTGAACACCGAAATACTCACGACCTTAACCAGCTCAGAATTCATTCCGGTTATTGCTCCAATTGGAATGGGACAGGATGGCCAATCATTCAACATTAACGCAGACATTGTGGCAGGCAAGGTTGCAGAGAGCTTGAACGCCGAGAAATTACTATTGCTGACCAACACCCCAGGCATCCTCGACGCACAAGGCAATACCATCAGTAAAATTCGCCAGAGTGAAGTGGAAAAGCTGATCTATGATCGCGTAATCACCGAAGGGATGTTACCCAAAGTTCAGTGTGCACTCGATGCAGTTGCGGGCGGTGTACACACCGTTCAAATAGTCGACGGGCGCGTCGCCCATGCACTTTTACTGGAAATCTTCACCGCCAGCGGGGTGGGTACGCAGATTTTTGCCGATGTCTAAAATCAATCGAAGACAACAAATTCTGGAATCACTGGCGTTGATGCTTCAAGAACGACCGGGCAATCGAATCACCACTGCAAGCCTTGCGGCACAAGTAGGGGTCTCTGAAGCCGCCCTCTACCGTCACTTCCCAAGCAAAGGTAAGATGCTGGAGGGGTTAATTGTCTTCGCTGAAGAGACCTTGTTTTCGAGAATCACCTTGATCTTAGACGACCACGACGACGCATCTGCTCGATGTCGAAATATCATCTTTTTGCTCCTGAGCTTTATCGAGCGCAATCCCGGCTTTGCTCGACTATTTGTCGGGGACGCCCTGCAGGGAGAAACGGAGCGTCTGCGAGCCCGCATCCATCAGCTGCTCAATCGACTAGAAACGCAGCTACGACAGATCATCAGAGAGCACAATGCAGCTCTTACGCAGCTGCCTACGCTGCAGATCAATCCGGCGGCCAACCTGCTTCTATGTTTTGCCGAAGGGCGCATTCAACAATTTGTACGCTCAGATTTTACGGATTCACCCACCCGCGACTGGGAAACGCAATGGACTATGCTCAACCGCACCATATTCGAGTAGCCCTTTCTAGGGTTTCGGCGGCAAGTTGTCCTTACAATTTCCTTTGACAAATACCAACCGGTCATAGGCATTGGTTTCGCGCAATTGCCGTTTGTCTGCCAACCGCTTTTTAATTTCTTCTGCAAAATTATTTTCTTGACCTTTAGCACGCTCAATATTGTCCAGCAACGAGTTCGGAATGCGTTTACCCTGCACATCCAATTGTGCAGCCGCGGCCTCAAAATCTTCTCGCTGCGCCTCTATGGCCTGCAAATTTGCGCGAATATTCTGAATATTAAGGTCAATCGAGCTTAAGCCTTTGGCCAGCGCCCGGTCGATATCAGCTTCTGTTTGATATAGGTTTTGCACCCGCTGCAGCATCTTAAGACACTGCTGGTGAGCCGATTTCTGCGCCAAACTCAATTGATAGGCCTCCTCGGAAAGCTGCGCCGGCACACGCTCAATCAAATTTGAATGCCCATCAACAATATCATAACCATATTGCACGCGATCGTTGGCGATGGTGTGCGATAAGACGGTCACCCCGTTTTCGTCAACGTAGCGGAACAATTTAGCGGCGTACACAGGAGCGGCCAGAGCAGACAGCACAAAAACCACCCCGAAAGCGCCGACTAATTTGCGCAGAGAGCGCTGGACACAGAATACAACCCGATTGATTTTAGCGAAGCAGAACATGTTTAAACGATTTAGGCACAACAATAACGTGTTTGATACTCACGCATGCTGGCAAGTGCCTCTAAATTATCTCCAGAACCCGAGCGCTCAAGATACTCTATTAGGTCGTGTAAATTAGCGATGCTGATCACAGGCGCACCCAGATCATCAGCGAGTTGGGTCACCGCGGTTGCGCGAGCGTCGGGCAAGCCCTCAGCTGGTTTTTCCTGATGATACTCCTCTCGATCCATTGCAATGGCCACGCCAACAATTTCCGCGCCAGCATCCTGTATTAGTTGCGCTGCCGAGCGGACCGCTTTGCCCGAGGTCAGCACATCATCGATCATCAGGACACGGCCCTGAATCGGCGCGCCAACCAAAGTGCCGCCTTCACCATGATCTTTCGCTTCTTTGCGGTTATAGGCGACCCCCACCGAATGACCTCGAGCCGACAGTGCCATTGCGGTAGCGACAGCTATTGGTATGCCTTTATAAGCAGGCCCAAACAAGACATCAAACTGCACACCCGAACGGATGATTGCCGCAGCATAAGCTTGGCCTAACTGGGTGAAAGCCGCGCCGTCCGCCACTTCTCCTAAGTTGAAGAAATACGGGCTTAACCGACCAGAATTCAGCGTAAACTGGCCAAATTTCAAGACATTTTGCGCCAGAATGAAATCAATAAACGCGGTTTTTTCTTGGGTGGAAACAGTCATCATCCAGACACACCCAGCGCTGCCGTCTGCAGCGCAATTAACTCTGCTGTCCCTTTCTCCGCCAAAGCGATTAAAGCGGACAATTCAGCGCCCGAAAAAGGGGCGCCTTCTGCCGTGCCTTGAACCTCAATGAACCCGCCCTGATCTAAACAAACCACATTCATATCTGTTTCCGCATTCGAATCCTCGCGATAATCCAAATCCAGCACCGGTACACCTTTATAAATACCAACCGATATCGACGCCACAAACGCTTTGAACGCGCCCTTGACCGGCAGTGTATTTATCGCATCGGCCAAAGCCACAGCACCGCCAGTGATCGATGCAGTACGGGTCCCACCATCGGCTTGTAAGACATCACAATCGATTCTGATTGTACGCTCACCCAGCGCCTTCATATCTACCATTGCCCGCAAAGAACGCCCTATCAGGCGCTGAATTTCAATTGTGCGTCCACTTTGTTTGCCCCTTGCGGCTTCGCGGTCGTTTCGCGTATTCGTCGCCCCTGGGAGCATGCCGTACTCTGCGGTCACCCAGCCCACGCCACGACCTCGCATAAAGCCGGGTACCGACTCCTCAACAGCCGCCGTGCACAGCACTTTTGTTTCGCCAAACTCCACCAACACCGATCCCGCAGCATGTTTAGTATAGGCTCGGGTAAACTTCACGGCACGCATCTCGTCTAGGGCTCGTCCACTTGGGCGCATAATCACTCCTTAATTTGTCTCCATTATAAGAGGACGCGTTAGAATCGCACCTTCGATCTACAAAAAATCATAAGACAGCACAAACAATGTACAGCATGACCGCTTTTGCTAGGGCCACTATCGATACACAGGGCCACCACCTCATTTGGGAACTAAAATCCGTTAACCACCGCTTTCTCGAAACCAGCTTTCGCATGCCAGAGGCACTGCGAATCATCGAACACCCGCTTCGCGAACATCTCCGAAAACGCCTAAGTCGAGGTAAGGTTGAGTGTAATTTGCGCATCGAAGCAATCGAGGCAACCGATGCCATGGCCCTGAATCAAGAAAAGCTAGACGCCCTGATTGTCGCCATTGAACATGTGCGTCAACACACCGCCAATACCGCACCTGTTGACCCTCTAGATCTTCTCAGGTGGCCAGGTGTTATGAGCACCACAATCGGTACTCTCGAAAATCTACAAGCCGGCGTCAGCGACCTTTTCGACAAAGCCTTAGACGACCTAATCCTCGCAAGAGCGCGTGAGGGGGATCAGTTGATCCTGGCAATTGAACAACGGTTGGATCAAATAGACCATTTGCTGCAAACCCTCAAACCGATGACTGATCACTTAGCCCTAAACCAAAAAAATAAGCTTCAGGACCGTCTTGCCCACTTGAAAATTACTCTAGATTCCAGCCGCTTGGAACAGGAGGTCGCGCTATTGGCGCAGCGGGCAGACGTCGCCGAGGAACTCGACCGCCTGGTTATTCACGTCGAAGAAGCGCGCAATCACCTCGCCGGCAAGGGACCTCATGGCCGTCGCCTAGACTTTTTAACTCAAGAACTTAATCGCGAAGCCAATACCCTGGGTGCAAAATCTGTCGCCCCTGAACAATCACAACGCGCCGTCGATTTAAAAGTTTTAATCGAACAGATAAGGGAACAAGTGCAAAACGTTGAATGATGCAATATCTGGCACAGGAACCGGCCAAAACCAATAACTAGGAATCGATCCACTAATGAAAAACTGCTATCTTTATTGCTAGAAGCCGGGGCGATACCTCACGTCTTGTGGGCAGCCTTTATCATCCAACACCTAACCTGTTTATCAACCGGAACGCTGCAGCTATCCCATGAATAAAGGCCAACTACTGCTAGTGTCAGCGCCATCTGGCGCAGGAAAAACAAGCCTAGTGCAAGCCGCGCTTGAAAAAGACGACAGCCTACGGGTCTCCGTATCCCACACCACACGTGCTAAACGCCCCAACGAAAAAGAGGGTGTAAATTACCACTTCATCGATGACAAGATGTTCAATGACATGATCGAGGCGGGCGATTTTTTAGAGTACGCACACGTATTCGATCATTACTACGGCACCGCCCGCACTGGCGTTAATGACTTACTCGCACAGGGCCACAACGTCATCTTGGAAATTGACTGGCAGGGTGCGGCACAGGTTAAAACAACCGCGCCGGAGGCGGTGGGCATTTTCATCCTGCCACCCAGCCCCGCCATGCTCGCGCAACGGCTCACCAACAGGGGACAAGACAGCGCCGAGGTTATCCAGCGACGTCTTAGTGAGGCTAAACTGGAAATGTCCAAAGCGCCCGAATACAACTACATCATCATCAACGACGATTTTGAACACGCACTAACGGATTTTCTTGCCATCATGCGATCCATCAAATTACGCACAAACCTGCAAATCCAGTCGAACCCGGCAGTTAAAGCGATCTTGTCACTCTCCTGACATCACTGTACACTGCGCGGCTCTTTGAATTTCAATCATTCTTTTTTCCGAGGTAAAAAATGGCACGCGTCACCGTTGAAGACTGTTTGGACCATGTTGAGAATCGTTTTGAGCTTGTCATGCTCGCCACCCGACGTGCACGCGGTCTAAGAAGATACGGTAACGATGCGCTGGTGCCTGAAGAAAATGATAAAGCCACTGTTATTGCCCTGAGAGAAATCGCAGCAGGCTTAATTTCCCATGAAATGCTTGACACTCAGGAAGTCTCCCAAGAGGATGAGGAAGTTGAAATTAGCTTTAGCTTCCGCGAAGGAATGAGAGAAAACAGGTTAGGAGATGACGAGTCCTTCTAGGTCAGAATCAAACACACAATCCTACTTTGTTGGCCTGCTTGCCGAGCAGGCTAGACTGACAGAAAATGCAGCCCCCGCTGACCTTAAACTATTAACCGAAAAACTCACCTATCTCACTGATGAGCAAATAAAACTCATCACCAGTGCACATGCTTACGCCAGCCGTGCACACGACGGTCAGTGGCGTCGAACCGGGCACGAATATATCAGCCACCCAACGGCCGTCGCTTCTATATTGGCGGATATGCGCATGGACCATCAAACGCTGATGGCTGCGCTTCTACATGATGTTATTGAAGATTCTAGCACCTCAAAATCCTCCCTTGGCGACCAATTTGGTCGCCCCGTCGCAGAAATTGTTGACGGTGTATCGAAGCTCACAAAAATTTTTTCCAGCCGCGCAGAAGCGCAAGCAGAGAACTTTCAAAAAATGGCTTTGGCTATGGCCAAAGATATACGAGTGATCATGGTGAAAATGGCAGATCGCCTGCATAACATGCGCACGATCGGCGTGATGTCGCCAACGCAACGCAAACGCATTGCTCGTGAAACGCTAGATTTTTACGCACCCATTGCAAACAGACTGGGCATTCACAGCATGAAAACCGAACTTGAGGAGCTCGGTTTTAAGGCACTGTATCCACTTCGGGCGAACCGCATCGAACGCGCGGTTAAGGCGGCCCGCGGCCATCGCACCGAGTTGATGGAGGAAATCACCAGCACCATAACGGCAGCACTCAACCGAGACAGTATTAACGGCACCGTTCACGCCCGAGAGAAACTCACTTATTCGATTTATCGAAAAATGAAAACGCAGCATAAACCGTTTGCTGAAATCATGGACGTCTTCGGCTTTCGTATTGTGGTCGATCAGGTAGATGCGTGCTATCGCACCTTGGGCATGGTGCATAATTTATTCAAGCCGGTAGCGGGGCGTTTCAAAGACTATATTGCCATCCCCAAAGCAAACGGCTACCAATCACTGCATACCTCCTTATTTGGCATGCATGGGGTTCCTATCGAGGTGCAGATTCGCACCAAACAAATGGAGGCTATGGCCGAAAACGGCATCGCAGGACACTGGCTGTACCGAGCTGGCGAAGATGATTTTGAACCCAGCCAACGCCGGGCAAGACAATGGGTTCAGGATTTATTGGAACTGCAACGCCAGGCGGGTAACCCGCTGGAATTCATCGAGAGCCTCAAACTTGACCTCTTTCCCGATGAAGTTTATGTCTTTACGCCCAATGGTGACATCATGGCCCTGCCGCGCGGTGCCTGCCCAATCGATTTTGCCTATGCAGTGCACACCGATATCGGAAATACCTGCGTCGCCTGCCGAGTTGACCGCAGCCTTGCGCCCCTGTCACAACAATTGCAGAGCGGACAAAGCGTAGAGATCATTACCTCTAACGACGCCCGTGTTAATCCAGACTGGCTGACCTTTGTGGTCACCTCACGAGCGCGCTCGGCCATCCGGGTGAGACTCAAAAATCAGCAAGGCGACCAATCTGTTGCGTTGGGAAGAAAGCTCCTAAACAGGGCGCTCGGCAACGCCAATACCAGCATTAATGATTTGGATTTTCGTCGACTGCGACGCGTGTTTACCGAGCTGGGTGTGCGCAAGCTCAATGACCTGCTTGCCGCCATTGGCAACGGCGATTTGATGGCCTATGTCGCTGCGCAAAAATTACTTGCTGCCGATAACCCGGATTACGAAGCCGTTCAAATTGAGGGCGGTGGCCCCATTGCAATTCGAGGTGGCGAAGGGCTGGTCATACACTACGGGCGATGCTGCGGACCCGCACCGGGAGATCAGATTGTGGGGCATATGACACCCGGAAAAGGCTTTGTCGTACACATTGAAACGTGTCCGAATATTACCGAACTTCGCCGCAGGGCAACACGAGAAATCATCCCGGCTCGATGGACATCCAATACGGAAGGGGAATTTCTGACAACGCTCTTAATTAACGTCAATCGGCGCAAAGGCATTCTGGCTGAAATTGCAGCCGAAGTGACCGCGGCAGACGCGGGTGTTGATAATATGCACGTTGAAGAAAGAAGCGCAGAAGTCAGCACCATAGTGATCGGCGTCACCATCAAAAATCGCTCTCATCTGGCCCGCGTCATGCGTCGGTTGCGCAATATTCAAGCCGTTATCAACTTAGCTAGAAAAGCCTTTTAAGGGATTCTTATGACCAAAACAGCCGTGCATAGCCAAAACGCACCTGCCGCAATTGGCCCTTACTCCCAAGCGGTCAAAACATCCGCGAGCCAGACCATTTATTTGTCAGGGCAAATACCGCTGGATCCAGAGACAATGGCATTAGTCAGCGACTCGTTTAGCGAACAGGCACATCAGACATTCTCTAACCTTCGTGCGGTCGCCGTTGCCGCGGGGGGCACACTTGATGACTGCGTTAAGCTCAACATATACCTCACCGATCTCAGCGAATTCCAAACACTCAACGACATCATGTCGGCTTATTTCGCAGCGCCATACCCGGCGCGTGCCGCTTTTGAAGTGAGCCGTCTGCCAAAAAATGCGCTAATTGAAATCGACGGGGTCATGGCTCTGCAGTGAGCGTAGACCCAAACGAACGCATCTCGCTACTCAAAGGCGTCGGCCCTAGGCTCGAATCTACGCTAGCCAAATTAGGCATTTTTTGTTACTCCGATTTATTGCTACACCTGCCAAATCGCTATCAGGATCGCACACAAATTGTTCCCCTGAATCAAGTTGAGGCCGGATCGGAATGTCTGATTGAGGGAGAAATTGTGGATGCCAGCGTCCAATTCGGGCGGCGCAGAACTCTCAAAGTCACGGTGGACGACGGCACCGGCAAAGTTCACTTGAGCTTTTTTCATTTCTCTAAATTTCAGCAAAAGCATCTTGAAAAAACTCCGTACATTCGCGCCTACGGTGAGTTTCGAGCCTATGCTCAACAACTCAGCTGTGTGCATCCCGAATACGAAACATTCAGCGCAGAACCGGATAGCTTCGTACCCACATTATTGCCGATATACCCAACAACTGCCGGCCTGGGGCAAGCACGCTTACGCAATCTCCTGAAAACGCTATGCAATTTACATTGGCCGGATATTGCCGGCACGCCGTTTACTGCGCTGCGTTTCTTACATCAGCCCCCAGCGGGGGCCAGCCTCAGTGATATTGCCAAGGTTCAGGAAAGAATCGCCTTTGACGAATTGACGGCCTATTACCTAGTGATGCAGGGGCGGGCCTTAAAACGCCAACAGGAAACCGCTTTAATACTGCCTCAAGCGGGGGGATTGGGGCGAACGCTGCTCACAAACTTGGGCTTTCAGCTGACCGGCGCTCAGGTGCGCGTCGTACGAGAAGTGTTACTGGACTTACAACAGCCTGTACCCATGCTCAGACTGGTCCAGGGCGACGTTGGATCCGGCAAAACGATCATCGCAGCGTTTGCAGCCATTCGTGCAGCAGAACTCAACTGTCAAACGGCATTAATGGCGCCGACCGAGTTGTTGGCAGAGCAGCATTACCTGAACTTCTCTCAATGGCTCAACCCATTGGGCATCAGCGTCCTTTTGCTGACCGGACAACTGACCGCAAAAGAGCAGCGTGAACGACTCGAAAAAATCAAAAATGGCGATGCCCATGTGATCATAGGCACACACGCCCTATTTCAGGAAAAAGTCGTATTTCACCAGCTAGCGCTATCGATTATCGACGAACAGCATAGATTCGGCGTACATCAGCGTATGACGCTGCAGCATAAGTCAGGGGCTCAACACCGTCCTCATCAACTCGTCATGACTGCAACACCAATCCCCCGGACGCTGACCATGGCACTCTACACAGACATGGATGTTTCTACCATTGACGAACTGCCCAGAGGGCGCCAACCCATCAAAACACATACTGTCCAAAGTGCTAAAAGAGCACAGGTCGTTGAGCGTGTGCGGAGAATCTTGGAACAAGGTCAGCAAGCTTATTGGGTTTGCACGCTGATCGAAGAATCCACGGAGATAGACGCCGTTGCAGCGGTTCAAACGCATACAGCGTTGGCTTCAGCGTTAACCGAATTCCGTATCGGTTTGCTCCACGGACGCATGAAAAGCGACGAAAAAGTGGCCGTAATGCAGGCTTTCAAAACCAAGGAGCTGGATTTATTGGTCGCCACCACCGTTGTAGAGGTGGGGGTAGATGTACCCAACGCAACCCATATGATTATCGAAAACGGCGAGCGACTGGGCTTGGCACAACTGCACCAACTGCGTGGGCGAGTGGGGCGAGGTCAACTTGCCAGTCATTGTTTTCTGATTTTCAACAAAGGGCTCAGCGGCGCCGCGAAAGTGCGCCTCAATGCCATGAGAGATAGCCAGGACGGGTTCTATTTAGCTGAGCAAGATTTAAAGATCCGTGGGCCTGGAGACATTCTTGGGACACGCCAAGCCGGCGAGCAAGGCTTTCGAATTGCAGATTTAAATACACATGCGCATCTCATGCCACGAGTGGTTGAAAAAGGTGAGCTATTGCTCAGCGCAGAAGCCGGGAGTAGCAACGCGTCCCAGATGAAGAATCTTTTGCAAACTTGGGCGCCGACTGACGCTGGCAGCCTGAGCGTCTAATCCCAGCGCCAAGCGCTAGGAGGCGATCATCTTTCCAGCTTCGGGATCGTTAAAAACCTGCAGATCCAGTTCATTTTCGCTTTTCGCCACCGTCGTCGCCACCATGCCATCACCGGTCACATTAACCGCTGTACGCATCATGTCTAAAATTCGATCGACGCCAATGATCAAACCAATTCCCTCTAACGGCAGACCCACCTGGCCCAATACCAGAGCCAACATAATCAAACCCACACCGGGCACTGCAGC
This sequence comes from Gammaproteobacteria bacterium UBA4421, assembly GCA_002389675.1. GTDB lineage: Bacteria > Pseudomonadota > Gammaproteobacteria > Pseudomonadales > Azotimanducaceae > UBA4421. The sequence continues at coordinate 11,936 of DGQF01000061.1, read as the reverse complement.
AGTACCGATAGATGCTAACGAGGCGGTCAGAATGACCAACAAGTAGTCCTGCGGTCCCAACATAAAGCCATAAAACTGCGCAATAAACACCGTTGCCACGCCTTGCATAATCGCCGTGCCATCCATGTTTATTGTGGCTCCCAGGGGAACGGCAAAAGAAGCAACGCTGTTACTGACGCCAACTCGGTGCTCGACAGTCCTGAGCGTTACTGGCAGGGTCGCCCCGCTGGATGCGCTGGAAAAGGCCACCAACATTGGTTCTCGCATTTTCTTGAGGTAGATCAGCGGATTGACTCCGGCAATAAACCGCAAAAACAGCGGATAAACCAGCATCATATGTAACAACAACGCAGCCACCACGGTCAAAAAATAAGCCAATAGCTTTGTGATCTCCGACCAACCAACGGTTACCCCTAAGGTCACCATTAAACAAAACACACCATAAGGCGCAAGTTGAATGAGCATAGTGACCAGTTTCATCACAATCAGGTTCAAGTCCTCAAAGACCTTCAACACCCGGCGGCCTGACTCTCCTGTTTTGCTCATCGCCAAACCCAAAAGCACCGCAAACAGAATCACTTGCAGCATTTTACCTTCGGCCATCGCCGCGATCGGGTTGCTTGGCACAATATTCACCAAGGTTTCTTTAATGCTGGGCGCATCCTTACCCACAAATTCAGGAGACGGCATATCCTTATCAGCCGCGCTCAGGCCTGGATCGACAATCAACGCCAACGTCAGCGCCAACGTAACAGCCGCGGCCGTTGTCACCAGATAGAGCCCTATGGTCTTGCCGCCCAAACGGCCCACTTTGCCGGTTGCCCCCAAGTTAGCAGCGCCGCAGGTCAAAGAAACTAACACCAGCGGGACAACCATCATTTTCAAGAGCGTGATGAAAATATCACCGCCCGCGTCAATCACTCCATTTGTGAAAAATACGCTCACAATGTGGTCGTCGGTAAAATCACCCCATTGCAGCAAAACACCGACGCACAATCCGACGCCCATAGCGATCAAAATGCGAAGTGTTAGATTCATCAGTGCATCAACCTGCTATATCGCGGTTTGTTTGTCCACGCGCGTCTAACCGAATTAGCCGCAGACCCATCAACATCTACCCGACCTCGATCATTTCAAAATCTTCCTTGCTCACGCCACATTCGGGGCAAATAAAATCTTCAGGTACTGCATCCCAAGGTGTTCCCGGCTCAATGCCTTCCTCTTCACAACCTTCGGCTTCATCATATATCCAACCACACACTATACACTGCCACTTTTTCATCAGCCTACCAATGTCTCCACAGGGGTTTAAAAGGCCAACAACCTAATGGTTAGCCCCCTAAAAATCAATGTTTATCCCCTGCCTTGCCGCGCAAACCATAGCGAGATTCGCAGAATCCCTTTAAAGTTACCACCCCCTGTTGCAGCCTCTCAAACTCTTGGCCGATTTACAAAACTACTTAAAACTCATGCGACTTGACCGCCCCTGGGGCAGTCTTCTGCTATTATGGCCCACCTTGACAGCGTTATGGATTGCCGCAGAGGGTACGCCGGCAGTCTATCTCATTGTGATCTTCACGCTAGGTACGTTTGTTATGCGCTCCGCAGGCTGCGTCATAAACGATTATGCAGACCGGCACGTTGATCGATTTGTAGCACGCACCAAAGACCGGCCGCTGGCCACGGGGGCCGTGAGCCCTCGCCAAGCGCTATACTTATTCTCCGCTTTGGTCACGTGCGCAGGTGTTCTAGTTTTGTTTTTGAATCAGGCGAGCTTCTGGCTTGCCTTGATCGGACTCGGCGTGGCCACATTATATCCGTTCATGAAAAGATGGACCCAACTGCCACAACTTGTGCTTGGCGTTGCCTTCAGCTGGGGCATATTAATGGCCTATACAGCAACCGACACGCCCTTTGAGCAAGCGACCTTTTTAATGTTTGGCGCAAACGTACTGTGGATCGTCGCCTACGATACTCTGTATGCAATGGTAGACCGCGAAGATGACTTGAAAATTGGCATCAAAAGCACAGCCATTTTATTTGGCAGATTCGATCGACTAATCATCGGTACACTTCAGCTCGCCGGGTTATGCTTGTTTTCCATTGTTGGTTGGCAACTAAACTATCAATTTGCCTACTTCATTGGCATTAGCATTGCTGGCGCGTTGTTTATCTACCAGCAGTTTTTAATTCGAAATCGCAGCCAAGAGGGGTGTTTTGCTGCTTTTCTGAACAACATTCAGGTTGGCTTTGCACTCTTTTGCGGCACGCTTATCGAAATTAGTTTGAGCAACGGGTGACGAAAATCCTTCTGCACATAGAACGACATACCCGCTGGATTGATCGGCTGAATCAAATATTGGCCCATCGAGTGCGCTGGTTCGCGTTCGCCATGGTAGTAATCACGTTTTCGATTGCGGCGCTGAGGTATACGTTTTCGATCGGGTCCATTGCGCTACAAGAATCTGTTATGTACCTTCACGGCACGCTCTTTATGCTGGCCATTCCTTATGCCCTGCAACGCGATGATCATGTTCGAGTAGATCTTCTATATAGCCGACTTTCAAAAAAGCACCAAAGCTGGATTGATATCACTGGGCATCTGCTGCTCTTGCTGCCTTTGTGTGGCTTTCTTGTTGTTGTTAGTTTGCCTTATGTAGCCGCCAGTTGGCGCATAGCAGAGGGCAGTTCAGAGGTCGGCGGCATACCCGCTATTTTTTTACTCAAATCTCTAATACCCGCGATGGCAATACTGCTATTTTTGCAGGGTGTGCGGGAAATTGTTAAAAAATTGTCCTGCATAAGTCAGCAGAGCTAACTATGGACTTGACCCCTCTTGCCATGTTTGCCGTTACCTTCGCTGCATTGCTGGCCGGTTACCCTGTCGCCATTACACTGGCCGGTGTCGCACTCATTTTTGCCTTCGTGGGCGTTATCACGGGCGCATTCTCACCCTCGGATTTTGGATTCACCCCCGGGCGTATTTTTGGCACGATCACCAATCAAACGCTGATCGCTGTGCCCTTGTTTGTTTTTATGGGTGTGATGCTCGAAAAAACACGCCTAGCGGCAGGACTGCTAGAAAGCATGGCCCATCTGCTTAAAAATTTTCGTGGTGGTCTGGCTTTTACCGTCATCTTCGTAGGCATGTTAACCGCCGCCAGTACCGGAATCGTTGGCGCAACGGTAGTTACCATGGGCGTAATGTCGTTACCTACGATGCTCAAACAGGGCTACGACCCAGCGCTATCCACAGGCACTATCGCGGCAACCGGCACATTAGGACAAATCATCCCTCCGTCAATATCGCTGGTTCTGCTCGGTGATGTGCTATCTAACGCCTACCAACAGGCTCAATTGAATCTCGGCATCTTTGCTCCAAAATCAATCTCCGTCAGTGATCTATTCGCCGGTGCTCTTGTGCCCGGATTATGCTTGGTCGCCTTATATCTGGGTTATATTTTCCTGCGCGGCCAATTTCAACCCGGCACAATGCCAAAGCATCACTCTGAGCAGACAACCCCGCTACCCATAAAAGCGCTTTTACGGGATTTGCTGCCCCCATTGCTGCTGATTTTAACTGTATTGGGTTCGATCATCGCAGGCTGGGCCACGCCAACTGAAGCGGCCGGCGTTGGCGCCGCGGGTGCCTTCGTTATTGGATTAATCTTCCAGAACTGCAACCTCGCGCAGCTGCGCGAGGTGTGTGAGGCTACCCTTAAAACCACCGCTATGGTGTTTTTCATATTGATCGGGGCATCAATATTTTCTCTTGTCTTCCGCGGGTACGGGGGAGATGAGCTCATTCAATCGTGGTTCGAAAATATGCCCGGAGGCACCTGGGGTGCACTGGGTGTGGTTATGCTGGTGATCTTTCTTCTCGGATTTATCCTCGACTTTATCGAGATTACTTTTGTGGTCGTTCCCATTGTTGGGCCAATTTTATTGGCAATGGGTATCGACCCCATTTGGCTCGGAATCCTTATCGCCGTGAATCTGCAAACCTCCTTTTTGACCCCTCCCTTTGGATTTGCGCTATTTTACTTACGTGGCGTCACCCCTGAGGAGGTTTCCACAACATCCATTTACCGAGGTGTTCTGCCCTATATTGTGATGCAACTCATACTGCTGGCCGCTTTGATGTGTTGGCCGTCAATTGCCACCTGGTTACCCAACTTTCTTTATGGTCGATAGACAATGAATAACGCGATAAACCTGACTGGTCTGAAGATCTGGGACGGACACAACACTTTAGAAGCCGATACATTACAAATTCAAGCCGGCAAGATCACTTTCATCGGTCCGCGCGAAGCCGTCACCGGCCCAACCCAAAACTGCGCCGGGCTCACCGCAATCCCTGGGCTTATTGACGCCCACGTTCATCTAGAACTCAATCCTGACAATCAGAATCCACCATTGCAAACCGACCCTGCTGTCATACCATTGATGCATCAGCGCGCATTTCAAATGGCACAAGCCGGAATTACCACAGCCCGCGACCTCGGCGGGGGCGCATGGTACGAGCTCAATCTACGCGACCAGATTGCCCGCGGCGAGGTGATTGGTCCGCGGTTACTCTGTTCAGGTCAGCCCATCACCTCACCGCAGGGTCATTGCCACTTTTGGGGCGGAGAAGCCAAGACGCTCGCCGAAGCCTTAGCGGTATTGCAGCGACAAGTTGGCAAGGGTGTTGATTTGATAAAAATCATGGCCACAGGCGGACGCTTGACCCACGGCAGTAAACCCACCGATAGCCAGTTCTCCCAAGACATACTCGACGCACTGGTCGCCACCGCACACAGCCACAAGCTACCGGTTGCTGCACATTGTCATGGCACCGAAGGTATTCATCGCGCAGCCCTAGCTGGAGTAAATACTATAGAACACTGCTCTTGGGTCGGTCGCCAAGGGTGGGCAGGCGACTTTCAAGAAGACGTCGCTAAGGTCATTTTAAATAATGGCATCTGGGTCTCACCAACCGTTAATCGCGGCTGGCAGCGCATGCTTGATAATCCAACCAACGGTGTTCTGCACCGGGTTCGCAGTGCCTATCAAAAAATGTTGTCTATGGGTATCCCGTTGGTGGCAAGCACTGACGCAGGTATCCCCGGTGTTTATCATGCAGACTTACCGCATGCACTACGGGTATTTTCCGAAATAGCGCAGCTCAGCCCAGCGCAGGTACTTCAGACAGCAACCTCAAACGCGGCACTGGCTTTGGGTATCGCCCAGACTACCGGCACACTGGCTATAGGAAGAGACGCGGACGTTCTACTGCTGGACGGCAACCCAATCGATGATCTAAGCGCCGTAACCCGGCCGGTGCAGGTTTATTGCCGGGGTCGAGGAGTTCTCACTGATTGATCTAGCCTCACTTGTCCGCTTCCTTTTTCGAAGCCACTGAATCCGCCGGGGCCTGCAATGAAGGCCACTGCGGGCGGCGCTTCTCAACAAATGCCTGGACACCTTCGGTGTAATCCGGCTCAGTCATCATTTGTTTCAACAACACCTCCGATTCTTCAACAGATGCGGCCACGCTGCGATGTAGATCGCGATAAATTTGCCAACGTGTTTGGCGCAGCGCATTGGGCGAGATTGTTTCAATCATGTTGCGCACATAATCATAAGTTTTGGCCATAAGGGTTTCCGGCGAATGCAGCGCGTTAACAAAACCCAAATCGTGCGCCTCTTCAGACATAAAAATTCGACTGGTCAGCAAAAGGTCATTGGCCCGACCAAGGCCCATAATCCGCGGCAACATCCAACTCAAACCATATTCAGCAGGAAGATTCAGCTTGCCATGGGCAGTGGTAAACTTCACACCCGGCACGGCAAAGCGCAGATCAGCAAAGCAGGCCAAAGCCAAACCGATACCTGCAGCAGGACCGTTAATGGCGGCCACAATGGGTTTACTTAAACCAAAATGGTAGGCAAAAACGGCATCAAACTCGGGCGCTATACCAAATCCAGGCCGCGCAATATCAGCCGAGGTCCCCGCATCATAATGACCACGTCTGGAATGACCTTGCAGCGCTTCAGAGTCTCCTCCAACACAGAATCCCTTGCCACTGCCTGTCACAACAATCGCCCGAACTTCGGGGTCGGTATTTGCCAGCGACAATAAATATCGGTATTCGGTATGCAGCCGACCCGTCCAGGCATTCATGCGGTGCGGGCGGTTAAGCCATAATGTCGCGATGCCACCCGCCACACTATAGAGCGTATTTTTTAGTTCCACTTAAGTAACCCTAACGCGCATTAATATAAGCCTGTTCGCTGATGCGATGGTAGGCGCGAACATCCTCCAAAAAAGCCATGTATGAGTCGTATATTCTCTGGGACAGTTCGTCTTCCATTGCCATTTCAGCCACCACCGTTTTTGCGGTCGTTTTCAGCTGATTAACAACATCGTCCGGCAGTACTCGCAGCTCAACATCATGATCGGTTAACAATGTTTGCAGAGCAGCGTTGTTACGCGCGGTGAATTCACTCAACGTGTCATCATTAACCGCCCTAGTCGCCACCCTGACCATGGCTTGGAGATCCGCCGGCAAGCTGTCCCAAGCCTCTTTGTTCACAATGGCCTCCAGCGTAGAGCCCGGCTCGTGCCATCCCGGATAGTAATAGTATTTAGCCGCTGAATGCAGTGCGAGCGCGAGATCGTTATAGGGCCCCACCCATTCAGTGGCGTCAATTACACCCGTTTGCAGCGCGGTATACACTTCACTACCGGGCAGAGATACTGGCGTTCCACCCGCTCGTTTTAACACCTCGCCCCCTAATCCTGGGATGCGCATTTTCAAACCCTGCAAGTCAGCAAGACTGTTGATTTCTTTGTTAAACCAACCCCCCATTTGGACACCCGAATTGCCGCAGGCAAAAGGTACGAGGCTGAAAGGCGCATAGAGCTCACGCCACAATTCCATACCACCGCCATAGTGCAACCAGCCGTTCATCTCCTGTGCATTCATACCAAAGGGCACCGTTGAAAACATAGCCGCAACCGGTAGTTTGCCCCGCCAGTAATACGCCGCACCGTGGCCCATCTCAGCAGTACCCTGGGAAACAGCATCAAAGACCTCAAACGCACCCACAAGCTCACCGGCACCATATACTTTAATATCCAGACGCCCGTTACTCATTACCCGCAGCTGATCGGCTAACTTTTCAGGCGCTGTACCTAGAGCCGGCAAATTCTTCGGCCAAGTGGTGATTAGCTTCCAGCGAAAAATTTTTTGATCTTCTGCCACCGGGTTCGCACCCGCAGCGCCTTGTTGTTCGGACCCGCAGCCCGCGATAGTTACGATCAAGAAAAGGCAGATCAGTCTAGTCAGTCCCTTAAGCACTTTGTCCTCCATATTTTTGATTTGCGTCAAGGATTAATCTAGCGGCTGAAGGTTAGCAAAACTGACCATCAACCATTTACCCCCAACACCGGGGAAATTGACCTCAACTTTTGCACGCTCTCCATTCCCTTCAATCTGCAAAATAACCCCATCACCATATTTAGAGTGACGGACCCCTTGCCCCATGCGAAAACCGGTTCCTTGATCTACGTCGAACAACGAGCCCGCTGACGTATCCACATAGGGGTGAGAGACGGCCCCGTTCATGCGAACTTCTGTCACCAGCTCCTGAGGAATTTCCATGAGAAAACGGCTAGGGCGATTGTAGTTATCCTGGCCGTGCAAGCGACGCGTTTCCGCATAGGTTAAATACAATAACTGCATGGCGCGAGTAATACCCACATATGCAAGGCGACGCTCTTCCTCTAGCCGCCCAGGTTCTTCAATCGACATCCGGTGGGGAAATAATCCCTCTTCCAAACCACCTAAAAATACCAACGGAAATTCCAATCCTTTGGCCGAATGCAGTGTCATCATCTGCACACACGGCCCCTCGTTGGCCTGTCGGTCACCAGAATCCAACGCCACTTGATCAATAAATTCCCGTAAAACGGACGTTTCAGCGTTCTCGCTGTCGCTCAAGGGGAACACCATCTCACCAGCAAATTGTCGGCAAGCGCTGACCAACTCTTCTAGATTTTCTTTGCGCGCCAAACCGCGCTCACCACGTTCTTGCCGATGGTAATCCATTAACCCGCTGGCCTGAATACAATGCTCGGCCAACTCGTGCAACGCCATACTTTCCACCGCTTCGGCCATATCATTAACTACAGCAACAAAATTACCGATCGTGGTTTGCACGCGACCTTTGAAAAGGCCGTCATTGAGGCCATATTGGCACGCCTGCCATAACGACACCTGACGCTGCCGCGCCAATTGCCGCACCGCCTCTATCGACTTTTCACCGATGCCTCGAGGGGGTAGGTTTACCACCCGCTCAAACGCAGTGTCAGAATGCCGATCGCTCATTAGCCGCATATATGCCAGCGCGTTTTTTATTTCAGCACGCTCAAAAAAGCGTTGGCCTCCATAGATTTGATAGGGGATATTCGATCTTAAATACGCCTCCTCAAGCACACGAGACTGCGCATTGGAACGGTACAAAACCGCAACTTCATTTGCCGTTCCACCCTCATCTAGCCATTGCTGGGTACGTTCCGCAATGAATCTCGCCTCGTCAAGATCGTTATAACCTGAGTAAATTCGAATCGGATCACCTACCGGACCATTGGACCAAAGATGCTTACCCAACCGGCCGGTGTTACGCAAAATTAATCCGTTTGCAGCATCTAATATCGTCTGTGTTGATCGGTAATTTTGCTCAAGCCGAACCGTTTGAACCTCCATAAAATCTTCAGAAAATCGATGTATGTTTTCTATTTTTGCGCCACGCCACCCATAGATGGATTGGTCATCATCACCCACAGCCATGATCTGGCAGCGCTGGCCAGCCAACATCCGCAACCAGGCATACTGAATGGTATTGGTATCTTGGAATTCATCCACTAGTACATGGCCAAACCGCGATTGATAATGATCCAGCAGAGTTGGGTTGTTTAGCCACAGCTCATGACTTCGCAACAGCAGTTCAGCAAAATCTACCAATCCGCCTTGATCACAAATTTCTTCATACGCGCTGTAAATTTGCTTATGGGTAATTTGAAACAAGTCGTCAGACATGGGCAGTTCGCGCGCCCGACGACCCTCATCTTTTTGGCCATTGATAAACCACATGGCCTGCCTTGCAGGCCATTTTTGTTCATCTATAGCAAGGGTTTTCATTACCCGCTTGATCAAACGGAGCTGGTCATCACTGTCTAATATTTGAAAGTTCTGGGTTAGGCCAGCTTCCTTCCAGTGCATGCGTAACAATCGATGGGCCAAGCCGTGGAAGGTGCCTACCCACATGGTACGAGCGGACATATTCAACATATCTTCAATGCGTGCTCGCATCTCTGCCGCGGCTTTGTTGGTAAACGTCACCGCCAAGATAGAGTTAGGTGAGACGTGCTCTACCTCAATGAGCCATGCTATCCGATGCACCAACACGCGGGTCTTGCCGCTACCTGCGCCGGCAACCACCAGCGTATTCCCCAAGGGGGCAGAAACGGCCTGACGCTGTGCGTCGTTCAGTCCGTCAACAATATGAGTGATATCCACTGTAAATTTCTTGGGTAAAGCCACAGTCTAACGTTGATGGTCGGGTATGATCTAGCATAAGCGACATCAATTGATATCAAACCATTGCCAGCAACTGCTTCGGTAACTCATGCTCATCACGTTTTCAAATTTAACCAGGCTTTCTACTTCACCTAGCGTCACCGGGTTCACGCTGGTCTGCTTGCTCGCGTGCTGCGCTTGCGCATTGGCGGAGGAGCGCAGCTGGCAAACATGCGTCGCCAATTTAACGGATGCGGCACAACAACAGGGCACCTTCACACCGCCGGTCGAAACGCTTTTTAAAAACCTGCAACAATTACCTAGGGTCAAGACAAGTGCAAACCGGCAGCCTGAATTCACGCAAACCTTCCACCAATATTATCAACAGCGCGTAACCGCACTGCGTATCGAGCAAGGCCAGGAATTAGCACAAACATACGCCCCTTTACTGACCCGGCTTGAAAAAGAAACTGGAGTTCCCGCACGATATCTTCTTGCTCTGTGGGGACTAGAAACTAATTACGGTCGGTTTTTAGGGCGCATACCATTACCCAGCGCGCTGGCAACTCTAGCCTGCGACAACCACCGCGCGGAGTTCTTCAAGAAAGAATTTCTTGCGTTATTAAAGATTGTCTCCGCAGGCGACTTAACTGAGACACAGATGATTGGTTCTTGGGCCGGCGCGGTCGGCCATATGCAATTCATGCCAACAACCTATCTGGCATACGCCGCCGACGGCAATGGCGACGGCCGCAAGGATATCGTCGCTAGCATCCCTGATGCTCTGCAGTCTGCCGCTCATTATCTGGCGGGCGAAGGCTGGCAGCGAGGGTATCGGTGGGGCCGTGAGGTTAAAATCCCGGAGGGCTTTGACTATAGCCTCACCGGAATAGACCAGTGGCGGTCGCTGGCTTTTTGGCGTGACCTTGGAATTACTGACATTTACAATCAATCACTTCCTCAGGCTGACATAAGCGCCGCCGTGTTATTGCCGAGCGGGTACCAAGGGCCTGTTTTTCTCGTCTATGATAATTTCCAAATCCTCATGAAGTGGAATCGATCACAACATTATGCCCTATCAGTGGGCCGACTCGCCGACCGAATTTCGGGCCGTGCCCCCTTATCAGTCACACCACCCACCACTAAAATCACCCGACAATCTTTAATCGACCTTCAAGAAGGCTTAACAAAGCTGGGCTATGAGACCGGAGGTGTCGACGGCGTTCTGGGGCCGATGACTCGTCGCGCCATCCGCACACTCCAAAAAGAACAGAGCCAAGTGGCTGATGGTTACCCTTCGCAGAGATTATTGAATTTGGTCAAGGCACTTACAATAAATTAGGCGCTGATCATTGCAGATCAGGGGTATCGCGCCTTTTGTCGATATTGGCCATGATCAAGCGTTTTTCCTCAACCGTTGCGACCAACCACTGACCCACCTCATCTGCACTGCGAAGACAACCCTTGCAGATACCCTCAACGTCGAGTTCACAAATGTCGATGCAGGGCGAGGGGATAAATTCAACGTTCAAATACAGTCCTTCCTTGCTGGCCGGCGGCATTGTGCCATTACTCAACTAGGCGCTCGGCTTAACTCGCCTTTTGCGTTATAGGATAAACTTAAAAAAGACTACAAATAAAGCGCCCCACAAGATCGCATTGAAAAAAATTGATCTAACAAAACTTTTTACATGCGGCCGCATTTTTTCCTCCTCTACCCATTAATCTGGATATCTAACGCCAGATAAAATTCCTTTGATATAGCAACGTCTGCAGAACCGACACGTGTTTTTAGATCCGAAGCTCCAGAGAAAGTCACGATTCGACCTTCATTTTGAAAAACGGTAATGCACTACTCTACCGGCGCTGACTTTAACAAAGCAGTGATTTACTCTTCCTCATAATTCTCTTCGAGAATTCCTTTTTCTTTTAAAATCTTTGTGAGTTTTTCTAGGCGCACTAGTGCGACCACCCCGACCATTCCGAACACAAAACCCATGACTGCTAATCCGTCCATTATTTTTTTAGCCTTTGATATAAATAAATTGAACCATTTAAAAACCAAACAACAACCAAACCCCACCAAAGAACAAAAAACCAGTCATTCTTATTTGTACCATTCCATTCCAACCACTCAAATACAAAACCTTCTACAAATAAATCAAATGACAGGAGAACAAAAAAACCAAAAACCCAGATTAAAAAGAAATTAAGGTTGGTTAGTTTATTCATAATTGTTTTAGAAAGAGGGTTCCGTTTTTGAATAAAGAAGTTTCGAAGATGGTGTTAGGTGAAAAGTTTCGCCAAGAAGAGACAAATTGCTATTGAAGATATATTGATAACTGCCCTGATAAAGAAACCGAACCTGCT
>DGQF01000020.1 GCA_002389675.1 Gammaproteobacteria bacterium UBA4421 | reverse complement strand
TTCTTACCCGCCAAGAACAGATCCTGTATTTCCACAGCGGCGTCTGCGAAACCCAAACGCTTTGCATAATCGTTATAAAAATTCTTATCCCGAGCGCCCATACCGCCGATATATAACGCCATACTGCCTCGAATCGGCGCCATACAGGCATCTACATCGTCGCCCATAATCACCGAAACAAAGGGGCAAATATCAAACTGTGTTAGATTCTTATCGCCCGCAGCAGCAAACCCCTTGTTGATGGCCGGCTCAAATACAGCATACTGATCAGGGTCCATCCATACGGGAAAGAAACCATCACAGACCTCAGCGGCGGCCGCGACGCCCGCCGGTGTAATGTTTGCCGCGTAAATTGGAATATCCTCTTCACAATGCAGAATGCTTTTCAATGGCTTACCCAAACCTGTAGCCCCCGGGCCGGTATAAGGCATTTGATACACTTGACCCTCGAGCGTTGCCGGCGCTTGGCGGGCAAAAATTTGTTTCATGATTTGCACATATTCTTTCAAGCGGGTCACCGGCTTGCCGTACGCCACCCCGTGCCAGCCTTCAACAACTTGAGGCCCAGATGCACCTAGACCCACAATAAATCGCCCGCCGGAAAGCTCAGCCAAGCTCATCGCTGTCATGGCGGCCATAGCCGGCGTGCGCGCCGGCATTTGCATAATCGCCGTGCCAACCTTCATTTTGGTGGTTTGCGCCAATATCCAAGCAGCCGGCGTGACCGCATCGGAACCATAGGCTTCCGCCGTCCAAATCGACTCATAGCCCAAATTTTCCGCATGCCGAATCGCGTCTATCGGAATGCTCATCTTGCGACCCGAATAGCCGGAAATTAGTCCTAATCTCATAACATAACCTCTTTTTTTAAAACCTTTACAACGGTCCGCCCCGGCCCAGACCGGCAAGCGCCCCGATCACAATATGGAAATCCGCAATCACCATAACAGGGCAAACGCCCGACCGACGCTACTGAAATAGCGCGCAGGCTAGGCCAAACCGTGCCGCTGGGCAAGAAAAGTGATGATATCCATTGACTCATGCATCCACCGCACCTGCCCAGCCTCCTCTATCCGCAAGCACGGCACCGTCGCGCGCCCAGTTGCCTTGAGCAATTCTCGAAAAGCCTCGCCCTCGCGCTGGATATCGCGCAATGTAACCTGCAGTCCACGTTCGTCTATAAAGCCACGAACCCGAAAACAAAACCCACATAAGTCTGTTTTATACAGCTGATAAGTTGCATCAACGCCACTCTGATCAGACCCAGCACGCTCACTACTCACGGTTGTCATCTTTCCCATCTTTCAAACCCAGCAGGCTACAGCGGAAAGCAATCGCAGGTCAATATTACCGACTAACCAAAAAATGAGAACCGCTTGAAGCCGCCATTACCCATCACCACGTGTCTGGATATTCGGGCAACACACCCGTTAAACTAGAGCAAATTCAACAGACTCAGGCGACTGTTCAAAAAATGGCAAAACAAAATAAAAAAGTCACACGTGCCCGCAATACAATCCTAAGTTTTGTGGCTGTGCTGGTCGCTACGCTTGTGGGCTTCACCATTTATGTCAGCACCGGGATTGGCGAGGGCGAAATTAGCGAAGGCAAAGATTATCGCGTCCTAGAAAATCCACTGCCTCAGCGCACCGCAGGCGCCGTTGACGTAATCGAATTTTTTTCCTATGCCTGCATACATTGCAAAAGATTTGACCCAGTGATTGAAGCTTGGGCACAAAACCAGGGTAATCAAGTCGACTTCAGAAGGCTGCCCGTGACCTTTTCACCGCAATGGGCACTGCTATCACAAACTTACCTCACCTTCGAGGCGGCGGGCATTCTTGAAGAAAATCATACTCGCATGTTTCGCGCCATCCACGACAACGGGCGACAATTCCTTACCCTTAAAGCGGTCGCAGATTTTATCGACGGTCGCGGCATCAGCACCGATGAATTCATCAGGGTCTTCAATTCGCCACCTGTGAAGCGCGCTGTTCAAGACGCCGACCGAACCCAACGCGCCGCCCAGATCTCAGCGACCCCGCAAATCGTCGTTGGCGGTCAGTATGTGGTGAACATGGACGGCGGCCAACGCCGAGCGCTTGAAGTCGTTGAGCATTTAGTGGCCACTGTGCGCAGCGCCAGCCCATAGGCAACCTGCGGGGCGCAATCGCCCCGCCGCACCACTCAGCCCATTGATCTGCTACCAATCTACCTGCAGCGTTAATCCTATTTGACGAGGCTCACCCAACTGGGTGAAGACCCGATCCGTATAAAAATCACGCGGATCGTTGCCAAAAAAGAACCCACGCACAAAGACATCTTCGTCCGTCAAATTGCGTCCCCATAAGCGCGCAGACCAAGCGTCATGCTGATAGGTTAAACTGGCATTAATTAATTCGTATGCACTGGATTGTTCAGCATGACTGCTGGAAAAGTAGAACGCGTCTTTGCCCTCTAGTTCAAGACGCAGCTGCCAGCGCTGCTGTAGTTGATAGGAAAGTCCGGCGAAAAATTGATAGCTAGGGGCATGCGCCTGCTCGCGACCGTCGAGATCTCGCCCGCTGTTATCCACATAATCTGAATACTGCGTGTCTAACAAACCCAGATTTGCAAACATGGTGGCACGGTCCGACAAGTCAAAAGTAAATTCCAGCTCCAAGCCTTGATTAAAACCGTCAGCGGCGTTTCCAGTGTAGCTAATAAACTGCACCGCCTCGCTACCTGGGATAGGGCGCACAGTTGATGTCGAGATCTGAATGTCTCTGCGCTGCATACGGAAAAGCGCGCCCCGAAGTTCAACCCGCTCATCCATAAAACGAGCCTTATAACCTAACTCAATATTCCACAAAGTCTCAGGATCAAACTCTCTTAAATCCGTATCCAGTGATCCATCTGTGTTGAATCCCCCCGATTTATACCCCTGCGTCACGCCAATATAAGCCAACGAATTATCATCAAGATGCTTTTCCAATAAAACCCGCCCACCGAAAAGATTGTCTTTGGGACTGAACTGCACTTGCGCCGAATCTTGGTAGTCCGACTCAAATTGCTCCAGTCGAGCCCCAAAGGTCAGTTGCCAGCTCTGTGAGGCTCCCAGCGACCGGCTGAGCTCACCATACACAGCCAAGCGATCGATTGAAAAACGACTGTCAAACGGCGACGAGAGGTAGGTGTAGTCGCGCCGCAGATCAACATCTTGACGAAAACCATAAACGCCCACTACCCAGTCCCAGATGCCGTCCACAAAGCCCTCACCAGGCCGCGACAGCCAACGGAAATCCAACGTTTGGGTTTCTCGCTCGCGGCGATAGCGATCTGTCGAGCTATAACCAATGGGATCAAAACCATCAAACGTCCAATCTTCGTCATAGCCATAGTCAATTTCGCTATCTGCATGACTCACCGAACCAGCGAAGGCTATGCGCTCGCTTAAGTCAGCACTCAAATTGACCGCGATATATGCGGTTTCTTGCTTATCTTGCCCCGGCTGATCAGAATAGGTTGTCCGGTTATTGTCGAGTGATAGCGCATCAAAACCATTGTCAATATCGGTATAACCCACAGTCACATCCCATTTTAAAGCATCCTTTTGCCAGACATATTTCGCCCGGTAGCTCGCCTCATCGCGGCCGTTGGTTGTTTCTTTGTTGAGATAACGGTTTTTCATAAATCCATCATCTTGATACTGCTGCAGACTAACTCGATACCCGCCATGCATTCCCACTGGCCCAGCGAGCACACCCCCAACACCAAACGAAGAGTAATCACCCACATCAAGGCGAATTTGTGCTGTGTGGTCTGGGGTTGGCTGTTTTGTAACAACGTTGATCAAACCGGCGAGTGCGTTGGCCCCGTAGAGTGTTCCTTGCGGCCCGCGCAGAACTTCCACTTGGGCAACATCAAATAACGTTGCTGCAGCACCTACGCCGCTTAGATCAACGCCGTCGATCACCAAACCCACCGAAGAATTTAGCGGGTCTGCAAACTGGCCACGCTCGCCGATGCCACGCATTTGGATATACTTTGCGCGAGCCCCACCACTAGATAGGTTCACGTTGGGTGCACGATTAAGCACCTCTTCCAGATGTTGCACGGTGGTGCCGGCGTCATCCGGCGCGATGACCGAAATGCTCGCTGGTAACTGTTGAACAGCGCCGGGCCGAAATTCCGCTGTGACCACAACTTCCTCCAGCCATATTTCGCTGGCTTGATCCTCAGCAAAAACCACGGCAGGGGACACCATAAGTAAAACATGCGCGCAAAGCCGAATGGCCAACTGCGACCATTGGTCTCTTAAAAACCGGGGGGAACTCAACGTCATAACAAATCCTTAAACTTTCAATGCGGTATGCCTTGATATCGATCAGCCTAAGGAGCGTCTGCGCTCACCTATCCCTACGCCGGTATTGTCCGGATCAGGTTCAAAGGGTCCACGCTGCGCGTGTCTCAGGTAATTACCACCCCTTAGGTCTGCGCCGATTAAAACCGAAACCTCATGCTGCGTCCAGCAACATTCCCCAATGCTGAACCGATTCGGTCAGCACAAAGCAAGATTCCATTAATTATTCACCAAAAACTCAAAATTTGATGGCACAGTGACGATTTGGCTAATGCCAACCTCGAGAGCATATTGGCCAAGCAAGCGCAAAAACCTAATCGCGGAAAATCAGCCCAGCAACCTCGGCGACGCTCAATCAACCTGTGGCGAGCACTCCTTAAACTTATTTTTTATGCCGGGTTATTAATTTCTATTGCCGTCTCGGGTTATCTGATACACGTAGATCGCACGATCACTGAGACATTTGAAGGCCGTCGCTGGTCAGTACCTGCACAGATTTACGCCCAACCACTGGAATTGTATGTTGGCTCAAGTCTCAACCGTGCCGACTTGAAGGACGAATTGGAGCGGTTGGGGTATCGATCCCAAACCAATTTGATCCATCCGGGAACATTCGAAGAACACAATCAATCGCTGCGTATATACCTACGTGCATTTCGATTCATGCAGAAGGCTCGCGCATCCCAACGCATCACAATTCACTTTAAAAACAATCAAATCAGCCGCATAAGCGGCGCACAGGGCAATTTATCATTGGTTCGACTAGACCCCGCGATCATTGGCAGTTTTTTCCCATCACACGGAGAAGACAGAATCATTCTGACACCAAATCAGGTACCTGAACTATTATCTCAAGGCCTCAAGGCCATTGAAGACCGTAACTTCGATCAGCACGCCGGTTTTAGTTTAACGGGTATTGCCAGAGCGTTTATTGTCAATCTGCGCGCAGGTGAGCGTCAACAAGGCGGAAGCACCCTGACACAACAGTTAGTTAGAAGTTATTTCCTTAACAATCGCCGAACCATTGAGCGCAAGCTCAAAGAGGTTGCGATGGCCGTGATTCTCGACGCTCGATTCTCAAAAGAAGATTTACTCACCGCCTATGTCAATGAAATCTTTCTCGGACAAAACGGAAATCGTGCCATCCATGGTTTTGGACTGGGCGCACAATTTTATTTCAACAAGCCGCTCAGCGAATTAGAAATACATGAGACCGCGACGCTCCTCGCTATCATCAGAGGGCCTTCTTTTTATAATCCGTTTCGCCACCCCAAGCGAACCCTAGAACGTCGAAACCGGATTTTGGATATCCTCCACCGAGACCAAATCATCGACGACAAAGCAATATACCTTGCTCAAAAAGCTAAACTAAACGTTGTTTCCAATCACCGGCGCGGCGGCACCTATTATCCCGCATTTACGGATCAAGTCCGCGCGGAGCTCAAGCTACGCTTTCCCGTGCCAGCGCTAAGCTCAGAAGGCTTACGCATTTTCACCACCCTAAAACCACACACCCAAGAAAACGTACAAACCGCCGTGTATCAAACTCTCAGCCAGATTGAAACGCGGCGTACCCTCCAACAAGGCAAACTTGAGGCAGCAGCATTGGTTGCTGACAGCCAAACCGGCGAAATTCATGCGCTTGTCGGCAGTCGCAACGGCGAAATCGATGGCTTTAACCGCGCCATCAACGCCCACAGACCGGTCGGCTCCCTCATCAAACCGGTGATTTATCTCACAGCACTTGAATCAGGGTTCGATCTAATCAGTCCAATTGAAGACAAACCCGTCACCATTACCCCAGAATTTGGCGACCCATGGACGCCGAAAAACTTTAACGGCAAATCAGCGGGCACAATCCCTTTGCTCCGTGGTCTGGCTCAATCGCTAAACTTGGCCTCCGTTAATCTCGGCACCACCTTGGGTCTGCCAGTCATTCAACAACGATTTGAAAACCTTACCGGTCTGCAGCCCGATAACCGTTACCCGTCTTTTATGCTGGGCGCAGAATCCATGTCACCCCTGCAAATACTTGAGCTCTACAGTAATTTTGCCAGCGGCGGGTTTCGCACAACGCCAAAAACGGTCATTGCGGTTTTAAACGCCAACCACCAACCAATCAGTCAACACCGTTTCAAACTTGAACAGACAATTGCGTCTAATCACGTTGCCACCCTAAATCGCGCGCTAGAAATAGCGATGAGCAACGGCACCGGCCGGTCATCACCTTACGCCAAACAAGGTATTGCAGGCAAAACCGGCACCTCAAACAACAACCGTGACAGTTGGTTTGCCGGGTTCGACAATGCGAGCGTCTTTGTCGTTTGGACCGGTCACGACGATAACACACCCACCGGCCTCACCGGCGCAACAGGTGCATTAACGATCTGGAACGCAATCGCTAAAAGTGAAGGCCTTTCGCCTTTGCTACCTTCCCGCTCCAGCCGCCTGGTCGACATTGAATTTCTCAGTGGGCTAAGGGCAAATGCGGATTGTGCCGATGTTGTTCAGATTCCTTTACCGGCAGAGAGTCGCCCACAAGTAAAGCCCGGCTGCGGCATCAAAACACGATTGAGCGATCGCCTTCGCCGCTGGTTTAGCAAGCAATAAGCCACTATGATTCAGGCGCAAAACCTTCGCGCAAACCACTATGAATGAGCCATTGAATCCCCACCCCACGGCAAAAGCTCGAAACATCGCGATGGCCTTGAGCTGGGCCAGCCTGCTCACCGCATGCACCAGCACACCAATCAAACCCGAAGGTTTGCCGCCGGCACCTCAGGAATCTCGCCCACCAGCTTCTGCTGCGAACCATGGGGTGCCAAAACCCACAAATAGTCCACATTCAGCGACCGAAATTTTACTGGCCAGAGCACAAGAGACCAAACAGCAGGGTGATGTCCTCGCAACCATCAGCCACCTTGAACGCGCCGTGCGCATCGATCCACGCAACCCCCGTTTATGGATCGCGCTCAGTCAAGCGCATTTGTCCAATCGAGACCTGTCAGCTGCGAACCAATACGTGCGCAAAGCAATCGCCCTAAGCCATGGCAACTTGGCGCAGTCCAGCCAAGCGTGGCTGCAACTGGCAAATGTTCGAGAAGCACAAGGCAAAGCAAGCGAAGCGGCCTCAATTAGAGCAAAGTATCAATCAACACCGGGCTAACCCCACCAGCGGTAATTTTCGGCTCAACTACTCTAGTAATTCGATCCAGTGGTGCACCGGCACGCCGCTACCGGCCGCCAAATGACTTTGGCAGCCTACATTTGCGGTAGCCACTAATTCGGGATCTCCCGCTAATAATGCGTTCAGTTTTTGGTCACGCAATTGATCAGCCATCCTCGCCTGCAGAATCGAGTAAGTACCTGCCGAACCACAGCATAAATGAGGATCAGCTACAAAGGTCAGGACATAACCCGCATCAGCCAATATTTTCTCCACGTGAGCACCCAACTGTTGCCCGTGCTGCAAGGTACAAGGCGCGTGCCAAGCCACCTTTTTATCCACTTTAGAGGCTGAAAACTCAAAACCACTCTGTCCGAGAAATTCACTCACATCCAGCGTTTTTGCGGCAACAGCCGCCGCTCGCCGAGCATATAAAGGGTCGTCAACAAACAATCGCTCATAGTCCTTCACCGTCACCCCGCAGCCTGATGCCGTTGAGATAATCGCTTCTACCGAATCTAGATGCGGATATAACCGGTCAATATTTTCACGCGCAAATTTCAGGGCGGCGCGATTGTCACCCAAGTGCAGATCCAGTGCTCCACAACAAACTTCCTGAGCTTCCGTGACAACGCCAACGCCGCGTTTCTCTAAAAGTGTTGTTAAATGCCTATTGGTTAAAGGTGTATTGACTTGTTGTACGCAGCCATTTAAAAGCAAGATTTTTCGGTGTTTGTGGGTACTTACTACAAAAGAAGAGCCTACTGTAGCCGGTATGTTTTTCGTTATCGGCGCGGGCAGTAACCAAGAAAACGGCTTCGCCAGGCGCAGAACGAAGCGCAGGCGATCAGGACGAGGCACCACCCAAGCCAGTATACGGCGAATAATACCCGCATATCCTTGCCGATCCGGACCAATCTGTTCCCGAGCGATTTCAGCAAGTTCACCGTACGCCACCCCAGAGGGGCACGTCGTTTCACATGCGCGACAGGTTAAACAGCGATCCAGATGCTGCGTCGTTCGAACTGTATTGCCTGCATCGGTTAGGAATTCTCGCATCAAATAAATACGACCACGAGGACCGTCGAGTTCATCACCCGTAAGTTGATAGGTCGGACAGGTCGCATTACAAAATCCACAATGTACACAGCTGCGCAAAATCTCATCCGCTCGGGCAATTTTAGGATTCAACCGTTGCTCAGCTGTAAAATCAGTCTGCATGATTAAGACCCAGTGGCAGCGGCGATAAAAATAAATTGTCCGGGTCAAATGCACGTTTGAGCGCACGCATCGTCTTTTGCTGCACCGAATCCAGACCTAATGAATGGGCAATTGGCCACGCCCATCCACGCTGTTCTGTTGCATAACGATAGACAAAGTCATCATCTGCATGCCACAGCCAACGCAATCCACCCGCCCACTCAACAAGCATATCCAGCGGCGGCATAGCGGGTAACTGCGCGGCCGGCGGAGTCACAATCCGCCACAGTTTTTTGCCTCGGCGATGCGCATCCTGACCCGATAGGGAGAAAAAATGACGGTTGTGGTTGGTCTGATCAACCCAAAAAGTTGCAACATTTAATCGCTCACCACCCAGTTCTCGTGCGCTCTGCAAAACGGTTTCCTGATGACCGGATAAACGGACATAAAGCTTATTATCGTGCCAAAGCGTTGCATTGACCGGGAGATAACGTTGCGCAAGGCTCCGACATAGCTCGTTCGCTCGTGCTGCAGTCATTTCAAACACCTGCGTGACCACGCATTCCGGTGCCGGATGGACCCGAATACTCACCGAAAGCAAAACACCTAGCGCACCCAAAGCTCCCACCATTAAGCGAGAGACATCATACCCGGCAACATTTTTCATGACTTGGCCACCAAACCGCAGGTGTTCCCCCAACCCATTGACCATCTCAACGCCCAGAACGGCGTCACGCACCGCGCCCGACCAAGGTCTGGAGGGGCCAGAGTAACCCGCCGAAACCATACCGCCAATGGTGCCCCGAGCCCCGAAGCAAGGTGGCTCAAAAGCAAAACACTGGTCTTGCTGGGCCAGTAGCGCCATCACCTGTTCGATAGGCGTGCCTGCAGCCACGGTTACCACCAACTCAGCAGGATCGTATTGCAATACACCGCTCAAATCTTCAGTCGGCAAGTCAACGGTCTCTGCCCGAAGCGGAAAAAGATGCTGTTTGCTATCATGGCCGCGAACGCGAAGTTGGCTTTTAGCCACTCGAGCATCATTAATCGCCGCAATAATTTGATCTTGACCTGTCATTTAAAAGCGTTCAAGTTCCGGAAATGGGAGTTCACCATGACGAACATGCATACCTCCCAACTCTCCGCAGCGGGTTAGTGTGGGTATACCTTTGCCCGGATTCAACAGCCCCGAAGGATCCCATGCGTCCTTCAAACGGAAAAACTGCTGCAGCTCCTGCGTATTAAACTGGACACACATTTGATTCAATTTTTCCACACCGACACCATGCTCACCGGTAACCGTTCCGCCAACTGCAACGCACAATTCAAGAATGCGCCCGCCCATCTTTTCTGCGGCTTCCAACTGGCCCGGTTGGTTTGCATCAAACAGAATTAACGGATGCAGGTTGCCGTCGCCGGCATGAAAAACATTCGCAACGGCCAGCCCATAAGATGCAGACAGCTGTGTAATCTGCCCCAACACATAGGACAACTGATGCCGTGGAATAGTCCCATCCATGCAATAATAGTCTGGGGATAACCGACCCACGGCCGGAAAAGCTGACTTGCGACCTTTCCACAACCGCTGCTGAGATGCAGTGTCGGTCGCAATATCAACATGAATGGCTGAATGGTCCTGTAAAATTTGCGTGACACGATCGCTCAACGCATCAACCTCAAGGTTACTGCCGTCTAGCTCGATTAACAAAATCGCAGCGGCTGTCAACGGGTAACCTGCATGAGCAAAGGCTTCTGCAGCCTGCACCGCCAGTTTATCCATCATTTCCATACCAGCAGGAATAATGCCTTGGCCAATGATACTCCCCACCGCACGACCCGCGGCCTCGACATCATCAAACGCCGCTAGCATGACAATCACTTGAGGGGGCTTCGGTAACAGCGATACCGTCACCTCGGTGACAATACCCAACATCCCTTCCGATCCACACAGCACTGCCAGCAGATCTAAACCCGGCGTGTCCCATAAAGCACCACCAAGCTCCATCACCTCACCATCAAGGGTCACCACCCGCACACCCAAAACATTGTGCACCGTGAGCCCGTATTTTAGACAGTGAACGCCACCAGAGTTTTCCGCGACGTTGCCACCAATACTACAAGCGATCTGAGACGACGGGTCAGGCGCATAATAAAGCCCATGACTGGCTGCGGCCTCGCTAATGGCTGCGTTTCGAACACCGGGCTGGAGCCGCGCAACGCAGTTGTCAGCATCAACCTGCAGAATCTGGTTCATTTTAGACAAACCCAAAACAACGCCATCGTGCTGGGGGCGAGCCCCACCGGAAAGCCCGGTGCCTGCACCTCGCGGCACAACAGGCACGCCAAATTCCCGGCATAATCGCAAGACTTCGATCACCTGCAACTCTGATTCCGGCAAGACCACCATCCAGGGTTGCTCACGAATCGCGGTGAGACCGTCACACTCATACGGACGCAATCCGGCAGCATCGGTAATCAAGGATTGTGAGGGCAAAACAGCAGCGAGTTGCTGTCGAAAGCGTTTTGAGTCAGATGAAGATATATCCATCTGAACAGTATGCGTCAACCGGGCCTAGAAGTGATAATTAATGGCCGCATAAGGGCCTTGTACATCAATTTCTGCATGGTCTATGTCGTCAAAATTGTTGAATTCAATTTGAACTGCGCGGTAACCCGCTTCAAACCCAATACCAGCTTTACTCTCCCAGCCAATTTGCGCATCAAACTCTGCGACCTTATTACCATCATAGGTAACACCCTGAGCCTGAGCGCCCAACCAAAATCCGGTTCGCGGGATATCTGCACGCATTTTCATAAACAGCATAGGCACTACTTCGTTGAATTTCGCTTCGCTGCGTTCGGCTTGGCTAGCCATTTCAACTGACCCTTTCATCAAGCTGACAACCATACCAAAGTCAAATGAAACGGCCTGATCAATCACCTGGTAGTACAACACCGCATCTCTTTGCGTAAGGTCAATAATTGTTCCCAGAGGCTCTGTCGCAGAGAATGTTTCGCCATTAAAGTCGATGGTTCTCGAAAGGATATTATTGCCCTGTACATCCAACTTTAAAAACTGTCCGCGCACATTGGGCAGTAACGGCAAGCCATGCTCCATGGCTGCATACAGGACCATGCTGTTGTCGTTGCCCAGGCCAAGGTCATCCTCGAGGTCAACCATCGACGTTCCCGAGTCCACAACACCGCTATAATCTTGCTGCCACGCACCAGCGCCCGCATAGAGCCCAAACAAAGTATCGGACTGCGCCGCACTCAACGGCAAAACAGCCAGAATGAAAATAATCACACGTCCACAGATCAATTTACCCA
Source organism: Gammaproteobacteria bacterium UBA4421 (assembly GCA_002389675.1). Lineage (GTDB taxonomy): Bacteria > Pseudomonadota > Gammaproteobacteria > Pseudomonadales > Azotimanducaceae > UBA4421. The sequence goes on along the minus strand of DGQF01000020.1, from coordinate 14,874 downwards.
TCGGGAATGTACCTTTTTTAAACGCAAGTCCACTGTGCGCGTCTAAATCAAAGAACGTCCTTGTTCCGGTTCAAGCCTCGAGAAAAGTCTAACGGGAAACGTTCTTTTTCGATGTGACACAGTCGGCACCAAAGCCACACGAGGAGGTAATCGCGCTTAAAGACGCCTCAGTGGGAGCCCATACAGCGCTAAAGGTACTGCTTGGATAAAGCCGAAACGGTGGCAAAAAACTCTGCCTTAACTTCTGCAATCACATCAGCGACCGGGCGGACGCTATCTATACGACCAGCCACCTGACCGGTTAGGGCAATGCTAGCTTCCATATCACCGCCAAAATAGAGCTCTAACGCCTGGCCAAACTCAGCCATGACATTCTTTTCAGTCTCGAACTCTAGCCGAGTTGTTTTTTCCGTACGCAGTGCACGCAGGGCCGGCGAATGCGCCCGATTTAGAAATACTGTATCCGTTTCTTTGGCATTGATGATGGCCTGTTTCCAATTTTCATGGACGGGTGATTCCGCAGCAGACACCATCCGCGTCCCCATCTGCACCGCTTCGGCACCCAAAGCAAATGCCGCTGCCATGGAGGCTCCGTCAATAAAACCTCCCGCGGCAATAATCGGCACATCGACCTTAGAACGAATTAAAGGCAATAAAACCATCGTCGAGACATCCTGCGGATTTTTAAAGCCGCCACCCTCACCACCTTCAACCACAAGTCCGTCTACGCCTGCATCCACCGCCTTAAGCGCGGCATCTAAACTCGGAACAACATGAAACACAGTGAGCCCGGCCGATTTTAATTCCTGCGTATAGCGCTGTGGATTACCCGCCGAAGTCGTCACAAATCTGACCCCCTGATCAATGACAAATTGAACGATTTTTGGATCTCGAACAAATGCTTGGGCGATGTTGACGCCAAATGGCTTATCTGTGAGATCCCGCATTTTTATAATTTCTTCGCGTATCACATCGAGTTCACCAGAGGAGGTTTCAATAATGCCTAACGCCCCACTGTTGGAGACTGCCGAGGCCAAAGGTGAGCGTGCAATCCAGCCCATTGGTGCCTGTACCAGGGGTATTTCCACGCCCAGCAGTTCGGTGATTCGGTTTTTAAATTGCATCGCTACATCCTCTATTCCAAAAGCCGGCTCGCGGCGTTGCTCCCATACATCGCAAGTTCAACGTATGTTCATCAAGCGACATAAACTCGTTCGCCGCTTACCCAAGTTTCTTGTACCGCGATTTGGCTTAACTGTGCGGGCGCAACCAAGCGCGGGTCTGTTTCCAAGACAATAAAATCAGCATATTTGCCCACAGTAAGGCTGCCTACTTCATGATCCGAATGGCACTGCCAGGCAGCATCAATGGTCATTGCGCGCAAAGCAGAATCAACCGATATACATTCCTGGGGTGATAATACCTCATCAGTTCGCCACATTTGACGAGTCACAGCGTTTTCAATACAGCGCAGCGGATTCATTTCCGTGACCGGATCGTCCGAATGAATTGTCCAACGAATGCCGGCGACCTCACAAGCACCCGTACGATCCAGAAGTGCAGTTTTTTCTGCACCAAAGACATTCCTAATTAGCGCATCGCCCCAATAATGAACATGTCCAATCAGAAAGCTTGGTGAGAGCCCCATCTTGGCCATACGCTCAATTTGCTCGTCATGCAAAATACTACAATGTTCAATGCGGCAACGCGCCGTCGCGGGGTCCAGCCCCTGACTCACAGCAAGCTCAAATGCATCCAGAACTCTATCAATTGCGGCATCACCGTTGGCATGGATGCAGACTGCCCAACCCTCACGCAGCCGTTTTTCAACGGCAGTATTGAGTTCGTCTACTTCAACATAAGCAATGCCGACGGATTCTGAATCCAAAAACGGGGTTCGTTGCAAACCCGTGCGGCCCTGATTGGAACCATCACTGACTATTTTCCAGCCGGTTAATCTAAGCCACTGATCACCCTCACCCCAGCTAAGATCCATATCATCCCATTGCTGAGCAATCGCATGTGCCACGGAATAGCGCAAGCGGACCGTCATACGTTGGCTGTCCCGCAGGCCACGGTATAAATCAAGCTCTCTCACGCCCTGAAATAATCCAGTTCCTTGATCACAAAGCATTGTAATACCCAGCGTATTGGCATGAGCAAACACGCTTAAGCATGCTTCAGCAATGTTTTGTTGCCTTGTGAGTGGGTTATGGCGCGCCACCAATGCCATCGCCGGTCCCCCTTTGAGCACACCATTGGGCTCACCTGCACCATCTCGACCAACTTCTGCACCTTTTGGGTCTGGTGTTTGCGCGTTTACGCCGCCAATGGCCAACGCCAGAGAATTACAATACGCCAAATGCAGCGAGGCGTTATAAATGAAAATTGGGTGGTCATTACTTACACTGTCCAACAACTCTCGGGTCAAGAATTCAGGACCCCGCTGCAACGACGGATCAAACTGACGCCCAACAATCCACTGCCCCGGCGGCACATCCCGCGCAATATTACGAAGATGAGACAATGCCAAATCAGTGCTTTCAAATCTAAATGGGCTCAAATTTTCAAATTGATGCATCATCGCCAGCGGTGCTAAGTGCATGTGCGGATCAATAAAGCCCGGCATGACAAACTTACCCTGACAGTCCACCGTTTCCTCATCCAAGGCCTCCGGCGGTAACGCATCCATTGCGCCAACCCAGGCAATTTTCCCATCTTGCACCCAAAGCGCTTGCGCTTTGGGCTGCGATTTATCCATCGTCAGTATATGGGCATTTACAATCAGGCAAGACCCTTGCAAAGGATCAGCACGACGGCTCAAACCCTCCACGTGATCCGCCACGTCGATGCCAGCCGTGCGCAAGGTTTCTTGAAAAACGTTAGCGCAGCATGGACAAGCAAAAGGATCTGTACTGTGCTCCCGCGGGACTAAGACATCGCATAAATCAGATTCAACGCTCGCACGTTTGAGCTCTAGGTTCTCTTTTATCACCGCGTCTTCCACTGGTTCGTTCGCCCACAGTCTAGCAAGCCACCACGATCCTTAGCGAGCTTTCAAGTTCTCGGCCGCCTTTGCAACGTCAGTGCCGCTGCCGCAAACAAAAGCACAGCGGCAAGCATAAAGGCCCAAAAAAAGTTCCCAAAGGCATCCGCCATGCGCCCCGCCAAAGCCGGCCCTAACAATTGACCTAACGCAAACGACAGCGTCATCGCACTAACCGCAAATGCCACCCTATTGGGCATTGCCGCGCGCGCGGCACTAATGCCCAACGCGGTAATGGCTGCAAAAGTGCTGCCAAGCAGGACACACGCCAACAACAGCATATAGATATTGCCGCTGACAGCGGCAATCAATACACCCACGCACTGTACCAAGTACGCCGCAAGCAACGCCGGAGTAATCCCCCAGCGATTAGCCGCCAGCTGCCATAGATAAACAGAGGGCACCAGCGACAAACCCACTGCCCACCAAACCAGCCCCGCATTTGATATCCCACTGATCGATTCAGCAATCACTACAATAAACGTTGCGCAGATGACATAGCCAAAGCCGAAAAAACCGTAGCCGATAATTAGCCGCCACACAATTGCGGGAGCAGGATCAGGACGGCTACCTGCGCGGCCGCCATAGCTATCGGGCAACCCCAAGGGTTGGTCCGCCAAGAGCATCCATGCGCCAGCCATTAGCACGGCGGCTATGCCACCCAGTCGCGCCCATTGGACCTGCACGGGATCGCTGCTCGAAAGGCTCAACATGCATACCAATATACCCACACCAATCCCGGAAAAATGCACGTTGCCGAGGCTACTTTTATCCAAATTGGACAGCACGTGAATCAAGTGGGTGGTCATAATCACTAAACAAAAAGCACTGGATACGCCGGCCAAGAACCGCAAGGCAAACCATGCCGAAAATTGAGTTATTTGCGCGCCCAAGTAGGTTGTTGCCACGCTGGCCATAAAACTCAGCGCAACCCAAAGACGCACATGGCGTGTCCGGAAGACACTCGGTGCTAGAAAAGCCCCGATCATATAACCTAGATAATTGGCGCTGGCCAGATCACCTGCCGCGCCTAAGCGCCAACCTAACTCGCTGACCATCTGGGGCAATAACGGGGTATACGCAAATCGACCGATGCCTAACGCAGCGGCCATCACCAAAGTGGCCGCAGCAATCCACCGATATTCCAGCGGCAGATTCATTTGCGGCACACCTTTGCGCCATTGTTAGACTGATTAATCCCGCAAACTCGGGAGAGTATAGCCCTCTTGCTCTAGCCGAGCACGCACAACTTTCTTATCCATCTTACCCGTAGAGGTCAGTGGAATTGAATCCACATACAGCACATCGTCAGGTAACTGCCATTTGGCGAAGGCTTCTTCACAATGGGTCATCACTTGCGCTACAGCCACATCCCGACCGGCTTCAAGCACCACCAAGGCGATGGGCCGTTCGTCCCATTTGGGGTGCGGTTGCGCCACAACACAGGCCTGAGACACCCCATCAAGAGCAACTATATGATTCTCGAGATCAACAGAAGAAATCCACTCACCTCCACTCTTCACCAAATCCTTCGAGCGGTCACTGATGATTAGATACTCTTCAGAATCAATTTTCCCCACATCACCGGTAATCAGCCATCCATCATGGAACTTCTCAGGTTGTGGATTATTATAGTATTCAGAGCAAATCCAGGGGCCTCGAACCAGTATTTCGCCAACAGTCTCTCCATCGTGAGGCAAAGGCTGAAAGTCTTCGTCGAATATCTCCAGTTCTATGCCAGGAATCACCTGACCCGCTTTTGCAACATTCGCAAATTGTTGATCTTCACTGATAGAAAGCTGAGATCGCTTCATCACGCGACGCGACAATGTCGCCAAAGGCGACGTTTCAGTCATCCCCCAACCCTGAATCATCTCAACGTTTAAGGTATCCCAATACCAGCGGATCAAGGACGGCGGCGGTGAACTGCCACCACAAGTCAAACGACTCAGAGAAGACAAATCGTATTTGGCAGGGTCACTCTCATATAACCCCTTGATGCCCTGCCAAATCGTGGGCACACCCGCAGACAACGTCACGCCCTCGGACTGAAGCAAATCAAGCAGCCTCTGCGGATCCATAAATCGATGCGGCAAAACCTGTTTGCAACCCAACATCAATGCCGTCCAAGGCAAACCCCATCCCATCGCATGGAACATGGGCACGATACCTAACAATGTATCTGTCGCAGACAATCCCATCGAATCTGTCATCGCTTGGGCCATAGTGTGCAGATATTGGGAGCGGTGTTCGTATTCCACCCCTTTTGGATTACCCGTGGTACCACTGGTGTAGCACAGTCCTAACGAGGAATTTTCATCAATCACCGGCCAGTCGAAATCGGCAGGATGGCCGTCAATAAACGCTTCATAATCTATAGGATTTGGCAGTTGCGTTTGCCACCCTTCAAACCCTTCTTCGGTCGCAACCACCACTTGTTGTACCGACGGCATCCGATCCTTGAGCACCTCCAATAACGGCAAGGCGTCAGCATCTACAATAATAATCTTGTCTTGAGCATGACCGATAATATATTCAAGGTCTTTCGCCGACAGCCTGATGTTCAGCGTGTGCAGCACGGCACCCATACCCGCACATGCATGGTAGGCCTCCAAGTGCCGAGACCCGTTCCACATAAAAGTGCCCACCCGATCTCCAACCGCTATACCGGCGGCTTTCAACGCATGCGCAAGTTGATGCGCCCGATCTCTAGTTTGCCTGTAGGTCTGTCGACGCACGCCATGCTCAGTTGCTGTGACAATCTCTTCATTGGGCGCAACTTTTGCGCCTCGATCCAAGATTGTGTGCATCAACAGAGGCGTATGCTGCATTGCCATTGTAGAATTCTCCCTTCAACCTTTTTTAATGCGTGCGATTCTATCACGGCCTTGGGAGTAATTTTGACCAACAAAACCAACGAACATGATTTCGAAGAACACCTAATCAATGTGCCTCATTCCCAAGCCATTGGCATCGAATATATTGCCGCAGGCCCAAACGAATGTGAGCTTGCCATTCGATATGCCCCTCACCTGATCGGCAATCCGGATACCGGAGTGATACACGGTGGCGCCATCACTGCATTATTGGACAACGTCGCCGGCATGGTTGCACGACCACCTGGCATGCAGCGGGAAGACATATCCATCGCAACCTTAGATCTGCGCATTGATTACACAGGCCAGGCCACCCCGGGTAAAGATATTCGAGCACGCGGACATTGCTTTAAACGCACTCAAAATATCGCTTTTGTGCGCGCCGTTGCTTTTACCGAAACGCCGGATGATCCGGTCGCCACCTGCACTGCCACTTTTATGTTGGGCACCCGCAATACGCCGTTTAGCCCAGCGCCACAGGCTGAATCGTCATGAAAATTTTGCAACAACTACGCAAGCAAGAACGTGGCAAAGACGTCGAAGAATTACTCAAGCACATTCCATATGCTCAGTTTTTAGGCCTCCAAGTCGAACGTCATAACCACCTCATCATGACAATCTTGCCCTTCAAAGAAACACTCGTTGGCAATACTAATTTACCCGCTCTGCACGGCGGCGCAGTCGGCGCAATGATGGAAATGACCGCCTTGATTCAACTCATCTATGACAGCGCTTCGGAAATTCTACCGCAAACCATTGATGTGTCATTTGACTACCTGCGATCAGCCCGTGATCAGACAACCTTTGGACAGGCTTTTGTCACACGACGCGGGCGGCGGGTGGCTAACGTGCGCACGGAACTGTGGCAGGAGGATCGCCACAGGCCCATCGCCATCAGTCACGGGCATTTTCTGCTCAACTCTTTGGATGCACCCTAATCGTCGATTAATATCGCGACCCTAACTTGATTTGGAAAACCACGTCCGATGCACTTTCGCTGTAAAGGTCTTCGACAACCGCTAGGTCGAGCCAAGTCTTTCGAGTCAATCCAATTCGCCCACCGATACTCCCCAACCAGCCGCCTTGAGCGACCATGGGGTTTGAAGTGTCCAAAACGTCTGTATGAGCGTCCACTTGCGCCATGACAGCAAAACGAGCATGCACAGGAAAATAAACTCCTAAATGCCCAAAGCCAACCCATTTTTCTTGTTGATCTGGCATCAGCTTTCCCTGACCAAGACGACTCACTCCCGCGGCAGCCGTTAGGCGAAAATCCAACAAACGGGTTTGCACATTATACTGATACTCACCCCACACAGACAGATCGGTACCCTGTGACCCCGACAACTTATCGACTTTTCCCGTAGGTATTTTCACCTGACCGCGCACCATGAAATGGTGCTGATCAGCCTTGATCATCTGCACACCCAAAAAACCGCGCAGATCACCCAAAGTGGAAACAGACGAGTCAATATCTGCATAAACCAAGCCGTCCGCGACCAACTGATAATCCAATCGCCCACGCGGCACGCTAGACCGATTGCCGTCCGGAAAACCAAACAGGCTGTGAAATTCATCAATCGGGCCATCCATTATGCCGCCGGTATGCCGAATCAACGGTATTTCAACCCCCCACTCAAAGCGCTCACCCCACCCTCTTCGCATTTGATAACTGGCAACCCAGGTTTCACCGTCCAACACAGCCTGCACGCCTTGACGGGTTTGCAGTTTAAAACTATTTGCCACCTCAAGGTTGAATGACATTTCACTCACGCCAGCAGACAAAACCTGCGCACCTAAAACTCGAGGGATACCGTAGAGCTGGACCACCGGATTCACATTGCGCACGCTAAGGGGACCCTCGTGACCTTGCAGGCTGACCTTTGCATGACCTGCGCTGGGTAAAACACCGATCAACATCAAAGTACCCAATAATTGTCTTGCGAAGCTCATGGTATCTCGCTGGCAGGCACTACAGTGAAAGCCCCAGATTGATGCGTCTGTACTATCAACCAAGAAAGGCTGAATGAAATAAAAAAGGTATAAATCATCCGATTTAGCATACCGGCGACCCAACCGAAATCAATACAGCCCACACCGGAGCCAGGGTTGGCGCCCGTTTAATTGCTGCTTTCAATGAGTTGAACGGCTACCATAACCAAATATCCAATGGAGCTACTTATGATTACTGTCTTGGGGCGCAGAAATTCCGCAAACGTGCAGAAAGTCTTGTGGGCCATTGGTGAACTAGGCCTGCCCTATGTTCGACAGGACGTCGGCGGCTCCTTTGGTTTTCCGGATGATTACCCAAATCCCAACAAGATTGTTCCAACCCTCAATGACAATGATCTTGTGGTGTGGGAATCCGGGGCTTGTGTGCGTTATCTGGCGAGCACTTACGGCCAAGGTAACTTGTGGCCAGACGATATTGCCACACGGACTACGGCAGATATGTGGATGGAATGGCATCGCAGCGACATCACCCAAATCTTTTTCCCTCTATTTATGATTCTGGTTCGAGGTTGGCCCGGAACACCGCAAAAGATCGAAAAACTAACACAGGACTGCGCCCGTCTGTTTCAGCAACTTGACCATCAGCTCGAAAACAAAACGTTCATCTGCGGGGATCAATTGACGAGCGCAGACATCGTTAATGGTGCAATCATGTATCGTTATATGACTTTGCCTATCGCACGACCCGAGTTAACTCATCTTCAGGCATGGTATCTACGGTTAACTCAAAGACCTGCCTTTCAAAAACACGTCATGATCGAGTACGGCAGCAATCCCGAGCAATGGAATCAGCATGAACAATCCAATGCAGGGATACAGTAGATGAATGCCAACCGGCCTCTGGCACAGCCTGCTTTATCAGTCAGCGTGCCCAGTGCCGTTTACTTTCATAGCGGCCAACCCCACTGAACTCTCCATCTAAGCCAGATCACCCGCTGTTTTACGGATGGACCATCGTGGCGATCTGCATGCTGCTTGGCTTTCTCGGCACCGGCTTTTTCTCTTATTCTCGCGGCGTATTTTTACCCTCTTTAGCCGAGGAACTGGCCCAAGGAAGCCGCATGCAAATTTCCCTTGGTTTTTCAGGTGCCGCCGTTGTTGGTGCGATTATCGCACCTTATTTAGGGCATATCCTCGACACAAAATCACCCAAGCGGGTTATTCTGCTCGGCATTATTGTGGTTGCCTTGTCTTATCTCCTGCTCGCCAACACGCAGACCATCTGGCAATTCTATCTGATCGTGAGCATCGGATTTGGCGTCGGCATGAGCTGTATGAGTGGCATGGCTTGGCATCGCTCGATCATATTCTGGTTTGATCGATGGCGGGGACGGGCAATTGCCTTCGCGGTTATGGGCGCTTCGATGGCGGGTATCATGATGCCCCCTCTCGTTACAGCACTGGTAGACAATTATGGTTGGCGAACCGGCTACACCGCGTTCGCAGCAATCACCCTGATCGCGCTGCTTCCGGTTGTATACCTGTTCTTTCGCGACCGGCCCGAAGATATTGGCGAGGTACGTGATGGCCACCGATACCTCTCTAACCACCCTGAAGATGAGCCGAGCCTTCCCCAAGACACCACCGTTTGGACCACAAAAATGCTGCTGCGTAGTCCAGCATTTTGGAGTATTGGGCTAATTTTTGGGGCCATGGTCTGTGTGTTCACCGCCGTCATGATGCACCTTTTTGGACATCTTCTGGATCTTGGACTATCCAGCAAAAAAGCGGCACTGGTACTCTCGGTTACCGCACTATTTGCGGCCTTGGGTAAACCACTGGTGGGATTTCTGGCAGATTTTTTTGGCGCTCGAATTACGGTCTGGTTAGCGTTAATCAGCCAGGCAATCTCGCTGCTGCTGTTCACCCAAGCGGAGAGCTTCTGGGCGTGCATCGTCGCCGCATCCGTCTACGGCTTCGGCTATTCAGGGATGTCCCCGCTACGCTCATTTGCTCTATCCACTAGCATAGGTAGCACTTCCTTTGCATTGGCATCTGGCGTTTTACGCAGGGTTGAGTTGCCTTTTGTTCTATTAGCCTCTCCGATTGCGGGCTTTATCTATGATGCAACCGGCAGCTATAACGATGCTTTTTATATTCTCGCCGGACTCATCGCACTTGCCTGCATAGGCCCATTTTTTATTCGCATTGGCGGTGCAGCAGAACGGCGGGCACTCAAAACCCAGCAGTCTTGATCCAAACAACAGTACTCAACCGCGCGCATTTCGGGTACCTTCAAACGGATCTGATGACACCGCTGGCCAAAAGCGCGCCCACCTGTTCAGCGTCATAGCCCAGCTCAGTCAAAATCTCCTCAGAATGTTCTCCTAGACTTGGCGCATGCCGACGAATATAAGCCGGGGTCTTGTCAAACAAGGCTGCGGGACGGGGTTGCCGCGTCTTTCCCGCCACCGGGTGTTCATATTCTCCGATAATTTGATTTGCGATAATCTGCTCGTGCTCAAGAACCCCTTCCCGATCTAATACCGGCGCGCTGGGCACACCTTCCCGATCGAATCGAGCCAACCAATATTCACTAGATTGTCCGGCAATGACTTCGGCAGTCAACTCTAGCCGCTCAGTTACATTCACAGCTCGATCGTTTAACGTCTTAAACCGGGCATCGGTGAGCCAAGATTCCCGGTCTAGCGCTCGACACATGCCGCGCCATTCTTTATCAGAAATCGCCCCTGCAGTGATATATCCATCGGTTGTGGCAAATATCAAATCGGGCGAAAGCTGCGCACGCGCCGCCTTCACTTCACGGCCAATCAGAGTAAATCCCGCCATACCTTCTGGCCATAAGTAGGCCAACATCGTATCCAACATCGCTAAACGAACATGCTGGCCTTCACCGGTTCGCTCGCGAGCAAACAACGCGGCGGTGATTGCTTGCGCTGCGGTCAAAGCGGTGGTCTTGTCAGGAATGATGGTTCGAATCATTTTAGGCCTACCCGTAACCCCGTCGGCTTGAATCGCTGCAAGCCCGCTCAGTGCTTGAATCACAGGGTCATAAACACGCTGGTGCGCATAGGGGCCCTGCTCACCAAAACCGCTGATCGAGACATAAATCATCGCATTGTTTAGCGCCCGCACCTGATCTTCACCAAACCCCATACGCTCGATCGTGCCGGGTCTAAAATTCTGCACAAAGACATCAGCGGTCGGTATCAAATCTCGAAGTATTTTGCTGCCGGCATCGCTTTTCAAATCTAGAGAAAGACTGCGCTTGGAGCGATTCGAGGATAGAAAAGTTGCCGTAATTCCACTTCGATTGGGTCCCGCACCGCGCACCAAATCTCCGCTAAGCGCTTCCACTTTGATCACATCGGCGCCTTGATCTGCCAGCATCATGGTCGCAACGGGCCCAGAAATCATGGAGGTTAAATCTAAGACTCGAATCCCTGAAAGGGGACCGGCAGGCTGATCATCTAGCATTGATTCATGCTCCATTGGCTTGCAGTTTCTATTGACACGCCTTAATGCTACACCCAATCCGGCAAAATGTACGCGTTGGCCATAAACGATCAGACTACGAACGCCGACGCAATGTAGTCCTGCACGTGGCGACAGCGCACACATCAACAACCGAGCCTATCATTAGCCATCCCACAAAGGCCTTGATTATGACCGCGCCCCCTGCGCAAACATTATTGCAGGCGCTCGAATCGGCCTATTCGCCGCAAAGCCAAAAATTACGAGGACTGACGAGCCAATTCAGAAAAATCTTCGGACAAATTCTCCAACGATTCGCGCAACCGTTTGCTTTGCTTCTCAGTCAACGTCGAAAAAAGGTGCGCGGCTATTTCTCTACTCAACAAAATATTCTGCTCGCTCACCGTTGAATACGCCTCTCCATAATAATCCTCCGATGCCAAAGCCAACGCAGTAAATTCCGCGGCAAACGCCTCACCTTCATATCGACGCTCCAATAATGCCAACATATCTGCTTGCCAGCGGCGCCGGTAATCTGCCCACAGAACCCTTTCAGGCTGATATGCAGCCGCGCGCTTCCGCAGGTAGGCAGTCTGCTCGCGCTGCAGGCGGCCGGTAAAACGCTCCATGACCTCCTCAAAATCTTTAGCCCAATTGGCCTGTATTTTAGCGAGCGGGGTATCAAGCTCATCTTTTTCTAAATCGCGATTATCTTCTTCCAGTTTTTCCGGGAGTGCTCGCAGTTGCTCATCGCTCAGCATAGTCATTAACGTAATCGTTGGTGGCATGACCCGCATTTGAATGTCTTCACCCCAAACAATAAATTGATCGAACATCGCTGCGATTTGGCTTTCAGATACCCCGTCAGTCATTGTCAACGACAATTCACCCAAATAATTTGCGTAAAGGGGTAAATGCTCCCGGCGATGCCAAGCCATCAGAATCTTTACTTCCTGCTGCAAAAATTCTTTTTGCGCAGCGTCTAATGTTAGGTATTCGTTGACCTGCCAACGCACAAGTCGGTCAACATTGTTGTATGCAAATTTAACGCTGCAGCCTGAACTGAACAGTATTAAACACAGCACAGCACACCATTTAACCCTCAACATACCCCACCACTCCCCGACTCGAGAAATTCATCAACGGCGTCGACAAACTCGCCCATCATAGCTTTGATGCGCGCAAAAAATTCACAAAACAACGTGCCATCGACACTTCATCTGTGGCCACCTGCAAACTTTTCAACCCAGCCGAAACCAGCGAATCACCCAACATTTCTCGCCGCAAGTTCAACAAGTCACGGGCATAATTTTTGCGAAACTCAGGGTGACCCTGAACCGTGATCACTTGATCACCGATCGTGAATCCTGCAATGGGACACAATTGATTCGTAAGATAGAGCACTGCATTATCTGGTAATTCTTGAACTTGGTCTTTGTGGCTCGATAACAGTGCCAATGACGGCGCCTGATCCGATTGACCCTGTGGCCTATCCAACCACCCCCTTGACGAGCCTATCCATTGGCTGCGGTGAACACCAACCGCCCATCCTGACGCTGCAGGTGCAACGCGCCCGCCAAAATAATGCGCCATAAGCTGATGACCAAAACACACCCCAACCACTTTACGACCCGCGTCCAGCGCCTGACTGATGAATTTTACCAACGAACCGATCCACGGCAGTGGATCATATACGCTGTGCCGACTCCCCGTGATCACGTAGGCATCGCAAACGACATTGGCGGGCATACCGCCGGCCACGACGTCGTAGTTGGTATAAGTGACATCTGACGCGGCCTCGTCAAACATTACACGAAACATCGATGGATAATCACCATGAGTGGCTTGAAGCTCATCTAGAACATGGTCCGTCTGCAAAATACCAATATGCAGTGTCATTTTTTGAAAGCCTCTGAATCGAACTAAATGATTTCGAAATAACGTTCTAACTGCCAACTGTTTAGATTGCGCTCATATTCGGCGCATTCAAACAACCTGGACTGCACAAAATGTGACGTGAAAGGCGCACCAAAACTTTCAATGGCCAACGTTGAGCTTGCCAAGCGCTCAGCGGCTTGACGCAGATTAATCGGCAACTGCTGCTCGAGCGGTAAAGCGTCTTGTTGCTCATAAGCATTACCTTCAATTGGGGATGTTGGCTCCAACGCCTCTTCTATCCCCCTAAGCACCGCAGCACAAACCGCTGCAGCGACCAAGTAGGGGTTGGCATCCGCACCACTGATTCTACATTCAATTCTCTGAGCTGATGCACCACCGGGAACAATGCGAATGCCCACAGTGCGGTTTTCTATACCCCAAGTTGCCGCGGTAGGCGCCCAAGCCCCCTTGACCAGCCGCGTGTAACTATTGATCGTCGGCGCAAGCAGCGCCAGTAGTTCAGGCAAATATCGTTGCAAACCACCCACCGCATGTCGCTGCAGTGCTGACACGCCGCGCGGATCCTGTTCATCATAAAATTGGTTAACGCCCTGCAGATCTGCCACGCTAAAATGGAAGTGGCCACCTTGGCCTGGGTAATCCATGGACCATTTCGCCATGAAAGTGCCCATCAGACCTTGTTTTTGCAAAAATACTTTGGCAAACGTTTTAAACAGCGCTGCACGGTCTGCGGCTTCCAAACCAACCTCTGAACGCAAAGCGGCTTCCCATGCACCGGGACCGGTTTCGCAGTGAATCGCTTCAAGATCACAATCAATCGATTGGGCATAGGCCATCAGCCCACCAAAAACGTCTGATTCAACCGATGTGCGTAACACCGAATAACCGAAATTACCTGGGGTGATGGACTTCATCCCGCGGTAACCCTTATCGCGTATCGAGTGGGGCGATTCCTCAAAGACGGAGAATTCATACTCAAAACCAGATCTTACGGTGAGCCCTCGTTCAGCATATTTTTCCAGTATTTGCTTCAATCGTGTCCGCGGACACAGGGGATGAGCATCCTCACCCTGAGCAAATTGTGCAATGAAGTAAGGACAATTTTCATCCTCCAACCAACGCTCAGTATCCGCCACTAACTGATAACCGGTGTCGGGAAAACCCGTCTGCCATCCCGTGTAACCGCTGGTATCGTAGAGTTGATCGTTGACATCCCAACCAAATACACAATCACAAAAACCGCCTTGTTTTTCCAACAAGCCCGTAAATTTCTCGAGGCTCACGTACTTGCCTCGAATCACGCCATCGATATCGGTCAAACCTAATTTTATCTTTGTAACTCCCTTCGCCTTATATTCAGTAAGTTTTGCAGAAATTGACGGTGGTTCATGTACAGACATGTCTAAACTCCAACGGCGGTAATAACGGCCCATTTAAAAGCATCCTCATCCTCGCCTCAATCTTATCTTCTTGTGGATAACTTTGAGGATAACTTTGTACACAAACCGAACTAATCCAGGCCTTGAGACTGCGTAAACGAAAAAATTTACCTAGCAAAACTAATTTATCTATGTTTATCAGCAACTTACATTAAATCAGTAAGAC
>DGQF01000018.1 GCA_002389675.1 Gammaproteobacteria bacterium UBA4421 | reverse complement strand
CAAGTGCGTATTTTGCAATGATTGAAGCGAGCGCAAAAAATATGGCAGAAAGAATGGCAAATACAATTGCAACGATCATGTGATGGGCAGGCCTTTTATATTAACTTTTCTCAATTAAGTCAGTCATTTTCTAATTGTCTTCCAACATAAAATCGTCGGCGCGGCCCCGCTCCAACAGAGCAGCCTTTATCCTTTGTGAGACGTACCACCCACACACTACCGGCGGCTCGGCCACCTGCGATCCCTAAGTCAAATTTCAACACATTTGCGATTTGGGTTGATCCTTCGTTCTTCAAAATGCCGACAGCTTCCGCTTTGGCGTTAACCTATCTGATAGCAGCAATATCATCACTATGTAGCATATGCCATATATTGCGCTTGCCAAGTGTTATTATATTCTCTAGCGTAAAATGGTCTGAAGATTCGTAGGAGTTGCCTTTGCACAACGCACTAATCCCACAAGAGCAAATAGATGACTTTTTTATCCTTAGCGCCCGCGCATTCACAAGTAGGGTTCGCCGGATGGTCGCCATCGAGGTTTTGCAAAATGAAGATCTTCAAATTCTCGAATGGCAATTGTTGTTTTCCGTTGCAAGGTTTGGCTGTTGTCATCTTGCGTTCATCACCCGTTCGACCTCGATCGATCCAGCTCATGGAAGCCGGGCTGCGTCGACGCTCGAGACCAAAGGTTTAATCACAAGACGCGAAGATCCCAAAAACAGACGGCGAAAACTTATTTCGATGACACCCAAAGGTGTTGAGGTTTTTGAACGCATTTGGCCAAAGGCAAGAATGGCAGTTAAGAATATAACCGACCATCTTGATCCCGTTGATTTCGCTGAACTTAAGCGCCTGATGGATCTGCTCAATAAAGCATCAGAACAACCACTGGTTAAAACTTCAGGGCATTGACATTCCATACTAACGGAGGACGAAAAAATCGCAGTTGGAGCACAATGAAATTGCGATCATCTTGCGGAAATCGACAGACAAGAATTCAACTTGCTACCATCAACAAGTTTTAACTCAGGGAGAAAATGATGAAACCTAAAAAACTAATGACAGTTGCAGCTGTCGCATCAATCTTTGCAACGGGAGCGTTTGCGCAAGCAAACCTTACTGCTGAAACGGCAAGTCCGGGTGGTGCAACACATCTGTCACCAGCACACATGACCGAGATTGCCGGTACACAGGGTATCGCAAACATTCAGCTTGCTGAAGGTCAGACGCTCACAAACTCAATCCAGAATGTGGCCGAAGGTAAAACTGACATCGCCGGAACGCCGCATATCTTACCTTTCCTTATGAGCCGTGGCGTTGGACCATATGGCTCTCTTGGAGCAGAAAAAGGCGCTGAACTTGCAAGCAATCTACGCGCAATTAACCCGTTCACTTTGGGTGTCTTCCTGCTTTACGCCTACGATGCAAAAGGGATCGGTGGCTGGGACGATCTGGAGGGCCGCAAGATCTACAACGGCCCGCCGCGTGGTGGTGCGCTCACAAACGCTCGTAGCATGATCCAAATCATAGCAGGCTTGAAAGACGGCGAAGGCTATGAAGGTTTACAAACCAATTGGGGGCAAGGCACCGCTTTGGTCACAAGCGGTGAACCTGATGCGGTTGTGTTGCCCGAGCTATTTCCTGGCAGCCGGATGACCTCGGTCACAGCGGCTGGGAACATGACTGCTTGGTCCATGCCCAAAGAAGCATATGAAAGCGACGCGATGCAAAAGTATATGGTCGCACCAGGCAGTGCGCCATTCACAGCCGTAGCCGCCGATATTGAAGCTGCATTGGGTGACGGGTGGACCGTTGTATCAGAAGACGAAACTTTCCGCGCTTTTGCTACAATCGGTGGAAACGTGGTGCACAAAGACATGGACGGTGATCTCGTTTACAAACTGGTGTCTGCCTATGTTGCTACGCTCGACGATTTGAAAGCTAAAGCTCCGTACGGAGATACAGTGAACTTTGACAACCCAATGCTTGGCATGTGTGGCGCCAACCCAGTTCAGTATCACCCAGCCGCCGCGCGCGCATGGCGAGATGCTGGATATGAGCTCGATGACTGCGCTGTCGCCCAATAGGCAAATTCACTTTTTTTAACCAATTCGGGTTCCAGCGAAATTGCTGGAGCCCGATCCCAGATCTCCGCGAGGTGGCCGATGGCTGACGCAGGCGAAAAACAAGCAGCAACATCAATTTTTCCAAACAGAATGGTTTACATCCTTGCGTTGGTTTTTGTTTTTATGGGCATCGTCAACAGCACGCCCGTTATCCCTGGTTGGGATGCGATGTGGCAAAACATAACAGGAATTGAGAAACTCAAAACGCGCGCGTTTGTAACCGAATTGTTCTACCCGCTTATCTTTTTCATCATGATGCTTTTAGTAGCGCTGAACCATTCAATTTGGCGGGCATGGCAAAGACGCTCCTACGCTTGGTTCGGTGCTTTCATGGACGCAGCCCTAATTATATCAGCAGCCGCCATTTCTCTGACCTATTTGATTGAGATCGATAGCGTTTGTCTGATTGACAGTCTGAACGGCGAGCGTGCTCGTATTATGGCCGAAACGCTAAAAGCCGAAATCGCACTTGCCGAAACGATGGGCCTACCAGTACCCAACACTGTCGAAGATCCCAAATGTGTTTCAACAACAGGTGTGTGGCTGGTGCTGATAATGGGCCTGTCGATTGTTGTTTTCCTTGGCTACAACATCAAAGTCTGGGGCCTGCCACTGGTATTAGTCGCGATCGGCGTTGCCGCTTATACTATTGGCACAGTTTTCGTTTGGTACTTCCATGGCCCAGACGACATTAATAAATATTTTATGACCAAAATGGGTGGTGAGCCGCGTCGGTTTATTGACGGCGTACCCAACGTGCATGATGCGCTAGTGAACACCGCGTCAGGAATTTTAGGCCGCTTCATGAACGTTATCATGAATATGGTTTTTCCATACATCATCCTTGGCGCGCTCTTTGGCAAATCGGCGGGTGGCAAAACACTCATCAAGCTAGCTTTCAGATGGACCCGCAAACTTCGTGGTGGCCCCGCACATGCAGCAATCGTTAGCTCAGCGATGTTTGGAACCATTTCAGGTGGACCTGTAGTTAACGTATTATCAACTGGAGTGCTTACAATTCCGATGATGCTCAAACGCGGCTTTTCAAAAGTTTTTGCAGGAGGCATGGAAGCCGCTGCGTCCTCGGGTGGATCGATCATGCCCCCCGTCATGGGGGTCGCTGCATTTGTCCTGGCGGCGATGACCGGCGTACCCTACGGCGACATCATTGTCGCAGCAACATTGCCTGCAATCGCTTACTTCTTATGTCTGTTCCTCAGCGCCAGCTTTCAGTCACGCAAGCAGGGAATTGAAGCGTTTGGTGAGCTAACAGACGACATGCGTATTTCCGGCGAAGATATCCTTCACCTGTGTCAAATATTCCTGCCAATCCTGCTTATTTTAATCTTTCTATTAACACCCAAAGATCTAGTCGGTTGCGGTGCATTGGGCTGGATTTTTGGCGCAGAAGTGCTGGTAACAGACATTGGCTGTAAGGTTGTATCGCTACCATGGGGTTTACAGATTTTTCAGAATGCGGCGGGTGATGCCGGTGCCACGGGTTGGTGGGCGGCACTATTTGTGACGGTTCTTTTATTTTTAGACAAAGATTTTCGCGCAAGCCCACGTAAGCTTTTGGATGCTTTGGCCGAAGCGGGCATTACCATCTCAACGCTCTATCTAATGTTGCTGGCGGTTACTGTTATCGACATTTGTTTGAATTTCACCGGGGTTTCAAAGTTTGTCGCAATCGATGTGTTGCGGTTCTTGCTAGCCCTTGATCTCGGTGGCGGTGGTCCAGCGATTTTCCAACTTGTCGCGCTGACGATCACCATGTTGCTGGCTGTGCTTTTGGGTATGGGCATGCCTGCAGTTCCCGCCTACATCAACGTGGCACTACTTATGGGACCGATGTTAATCGGCCTTGGTATCGCGAATTTCACCGCTCATATGTTCATCTTCTATTTCGCGGTTGCGTCAGCGATTACACCGCCAGTTGCTCTTGCTGCCTTTGCGGCGTCAACCATCACCAAAGCTGAGCCGATGGCGACCGGTTTCAGTGCTGTGCGATCCGGTATTGTCATGTTTGCAATTCCGTTTGTGTTCGCGTTTTATCCAGAACTTTTGCTGATTGATCAGGCGCTTATCGATCCATCGAGCTCATCAGGGGCGCGGCTTCCCGGATATGAAAATGGCGTTCAGATCGGCACATTGTTGTGGCTCATTGCTCGACTTGTGTTGGCGCTTTACCTCGTTGCAAGTGCTTTGGCGGCGCATGACGCAAAGCCGTTATCCTTCGCTTGGGTCGTAATACGTCTTGCTACGGCTGCTGCTATTTTGGTAAAACCTGAAATGATCCACTTCGCTGCAATTGCTTTCGCCATTGGACTACTTGCACTGCACCATCTAAGCGCACATCGAATGCAGGCAGCGATGCAAAAAACCAGGGCGTCGTCCACAGCGTCCCGGCAAGCATAGGTTCCATTATCCAATGTCGACCGTACCCAAGACCCAATTTTCAGGCCCCGACCTGTGCAAGATGTCCGCACACGAAGTCGTAGCATTTCTCAAGGCGAAAAAGGTAAGTCCAGCCGAATTACTGGACGCCTGCTTTGCGCGGATTGAGGCCGTGGAGCCGCAAGTCAATGCCATGCCCACGATCTGCAAGGATCGAGCCTATGCCGCGCTGTCAGCCGTAGAAGGCGCAAGCATGTTGGCCGGCGTGCCGATGGGGATCAAGGACTTAACCGAGGTCGAAGGCGTGCGCACCACGATGGGAACGCTCGGCCTTGCCGATCAAATCCCGACCAAGAGCGACCCATTGGTCACCCGACTGGAAGCGAACGGCGGCATCGTCGTGGGCAAAACCAACACACCGGAATTTGGCGCAGGCGGTAATACGTTCAACGCCGTTTTTGGCCGCACGCGCAACCCTTGGGATGTCTCAAAAAACGCAGGGGGTTCGTCTGGTGGCGCCGCAGCGTCGCTAGCATCCGGTGAGGTATGGCTTAGCCACGGGTCCGACCTTGCAGGATCCGTACGGACGCCCGCAGCCTATTGCAGCATTGTTGGCCTAAGGCCATCTCCGGGGCGTGCAGGCGGTGGCCCCGGCCCGATGAAATTCCACACTGAGGGCGTTCAAGGCCCAATGGCACGCAACGTGCGGGACTGCGCGCTTTTCATGGACGCGATGTCAGGTTTTGACCCGGCCAGCCCAATTTCCTTCCCACAACCATCCCAATCTTTTTTCGAAACAACCCAACGGCCTGCAAAAGGTTATCGTATTGGTTACAGCGCCACACTTAACGGCTTTGGCACGATTTCACCACAAATCGACGCGATCTTGCGCGGCGCACTTGACCGACTGGCGAAAAATGGTGCGGAGGTTGAGGACCATTGCCCGGATCTCAATGGACTGGATCAGACCTATCGCGTCTTGCGCGCCATGCTTTGGGCCGCACTGCCGGGCCGTGCGCCGGAAGCATTAACCCAACACTACAAAGCCACGCTAAAGGGCAACATCTCCGTTGGCCAAAATCTGACTATCAATGATGTCTATGACATGCAGCTCACGCGCAGCGCGATCTACGATTCCATGATTGGGTTTTTTGACACATATGATGTGCTTGCCTGCCCAGTCGTAGGTATTGAGGCTGGTCCGGTCGAAGAAGAATACCCGATCATAGGTTCGCCAGGGCCGGATGCCGACTATCTCGATTGGCTGCGCTATTCCTTCCTGTCCACGACAACGGGCCTACCAGCGATGTCAGTACCGGTCGGGTTCACCAAAGATGGCATGCCGGTTGGGCTCCAAATCATCGGCAAACCACGCGGAGAGACCGAATTGTTCCAGATTGCCCGCGCAATAGAGATTGAGATGGGTGGGCCGTTTGGCCCGATTGACCCAATCACCAAATAGATGACATCCCAGTATCGGAGACGAATGTGAGCTTTATCTTAAACATAATGTCGGACTTGTTCGAGCGGCGATTTCTATCGTCACCCGACGCATCGACAGACAGCGACACAGTAACCGCACTTTGCCGCTCAAAGAATGTTTCGTGTGCTAGCCGCATAAAGACAAACCAATCATAAACCAAGTGGTAGCGTACGATGACTAAACAACCAAATTTCCTGTTCATTATGACCGACCAACAACGCGCCGATTGGCTGAGTTGCTATGGCCACCCCATTTTGAAAACGCCCAACATCGATAAAATCGCGTCAAAAGGCACACGGTTTGATAATTTCCATACTGCGTCTCCAGTATGCATGCCTAACAGGGCGTCGTTTTTGACTGGTCGCTATCCAAGCCTACATGGGCTTCGCTATAACGGCTGCACCCTGCCTGAAAATGCGACAACATTCGTCGACCTGCTTGCAGACGCCGGGTACAACACCGCTGCAATCGGCAAGAGTCATCTGCAACCTTTCACAGATTTGCGACCAATGGCCCGAAACATTGGAAACTCGGCCGCGACAACCGAAGCTTGGAAAAAAGAGCAGCCAACGAACTATCAAGAAGCGCCTGAGAACTATCAAGGCGAAGAGGCCTTCGAAATGAAAACACCCTACTACGGGTATAAACACGTGGATATGGTAACCAGTCACGGCGATCGCTGCGGCGGGCACTATCAACAGTGGTTTCGAAAAAACGCGCCTGATTGGCAAGCGCTGCACGATCCTATTAATGAGCTGTCGCACAACTATTCTTGCCCACAAGCTTACAGAACACCCATTCCTGAGGATCTATACCCAACGGCGTATGTTCGGGACCGAACGATTGATTACATCCAATCGCAAAAAGACGAAGATGCTCCGTTTTTTACCTTTGTCAGCTTTCCCGATCCCCATCATCCGTTTAACCCGCCCGGCAAGTACTGGGATATGTACAGCCCCGATAACTTTGACGTTTCGCTTCCGTTCGATGCGCACCAGAACCCAACCACTCCGATGCGTTGGCTCCATGAAAACTGGAAGTCGGGTGGCGCGCAAATAACTGCACAAACAGCGATGATGCTGGACCAACAACAATTGAAAGAAGCCATGGCTCTGACCGCCGGCATGATGGCATTTGTGGACGATGCTGTCGGAGACATTGTGACAGCGCTCGAACAAAGTGGCATGATGGACGATACGGTCATCTGCTATAATTCAGACCACGGTGATTATCTGGGAGATTACAATATGCTGTTGAAAGGTGCGTTGCAGTTTCGGAGCATAACGCGTGTGCCGTTTATATGGTCCGATCCTGACCGTCGTAAGGCAGCTGCAAGCGACGCGCTGTGCTCAACTGTGGATTTGGCCAGTACGATCCTTGAACGCGCTGGTGTTGAGCCCTTTAACGGCAATCAGGGCTTGAGTTTTCTGCCTGCTACAAAAGGCGAAGCCGGGCCACGTTCGGAAGCACTGATTGAATATAATGACGGTGGCAGTCGCCTTGGATTTGAGGCCCCTGCGCGCGTTCGATCCTTGGTGACCGATCGCTGGCGGTATTCCGTTTACCGCGATCAGCCATGGGGGGAATTATATGATCTGGAGAACGACCCCAATGAAACCCACAATCTATGGGATGACGAGGACCACAAAGAAATTCGCGCTTACATGTCCGAACGGTTATCCCACCACTTAATTGCACAAATGGACGAAAGTCCGATGTCGGATCGCTTAGCTTAGTAGACACAACGCGGGATGCAACGAGGCGCATAAGGAAGCTTTGGCTCGCTACCTGAACTGAATGTAGAACACTGCACACGTCTTTTGAGACGGCGTAAAGTTATCATTTTTCGAGGTGTCACCGTTCGCTAGGCCAGCGGCACTGTCCATTTTTGTCTGGCAAATACTAAGCCAGTAAGAGCCAAGGTCCGAGGCGCAGGGCCCGTGATCCGGGGTCCGGTGGCTTGCGGCTCAGCCGTAAGGATTAGGCACAGTAACCCTTACTACCAGTCCATTGACCTAGGCGAACCATCCAATTCTAACTGAACCAAGGCAGCACTGAAGGCAGAAACCTAGGTGCCTGCTCTATAGACGATAGTGCCTTCGGCACTTGGTTCCCGGTCCACGGGCTTAGGCAAAATGGATGGTTACCCCGGGCCAGGTTTTATGTAGCGAAATGGAGAGTGTTTTGCCATCCGAAGACGTTGCAAGGTCGCTCGTCCGATCTCAACTAGTTTTGCTCTGACAGTGCCCTTTG
>DGQF01000025.1 GCA_002389675.1 Gammaproteobacteria bacterium UBA4421 | reverse complement strand
CCTGCGGCTAAAATCTATCATTACTAACATTTACGTCGACCCACGCTACGCTACCGTCCTAATATAAGGTAGTATTTCGGGACTACTTCGGTCGTCAATCAAACCTCAGTCGCGATGCACAAATCAGACAAAAACCTACCAACCGACAGTCGACGTGCCCGCAGTGTTGCAACTAAAAACGCGCTCATGCGCGCGGCGGAAACGCTCGTTGCAAGAGACGGCATAGAAAATTTATCGAAAAAGGCAATTGTGGCCATCGCGAATCAGAAAAATGAATCCGCGTTGCAATACCATTTCAAGAATTTGACGGGGTTGCTCCGCGCCGTCCACGCCCAACGAGGCGAACAGATTCAAGCCAAACGTGCCGCTAATCTCGCTAAAACCCTCAAGATATCACCTGACCCTTCTTTGCGAGCGCTCTGTATTCTGTTGGTCGAACCGACATTTCTGTTGGCTCGGGCAGATGTCGAGTTTCGGCGCTACGTCAAAGCTTTTGGCCATGAGTTGGCAATTTCCGAATCATCCGCACTTGAACAGGTTGCCGCGAGCGGGCATTCATGCGGCGGATTTCTTAGAAAAGCACTTCCTAATCTGAGCGACGGCGATTTCCGCAGACGCATGGAAGCAACCATCCGACTGTGTTCCGCATCCATGTATCATCAGGCCAGACAAAAAAATGCCTTTCGAGGTCATCAATCTGACCTTTTCCTCCACCACCTAATCGATGCGTTGGTCGGTCTTTTAAGCGCGCCCGTATCAGTCGAGACAAAGGCATTAGAACAAGACCCTTAGCCGGGCAGGAATATAGAGTTCCCGCAGACAGTGATTTAATTATGATCGCGGTCATATGCAAGCAAGCCAAGCGGCGCAAAACCTTTCTCGCAATGGTGCTTGCTCTGTAGCGGCGAGCACCATCACAACATGTCAGCGCGCTGACTGAAAACCACAAGCGATTACTCGTTAAGATGAAATCCTGGCGTAGATTGGGACAAGGCAATCTCTGCCTCGTCCATGTCTTCACCCACACCCTCAAAAAGTGGGGATGATAGATAGCGCTCTCCGGTATCTGGAAGCATACAAAGGATCACGGTTCCCGGTTCCGCTTGGTTTGCGATACCTTGCGCGACAGCAAACGTTGAGCCACCCGAAACGCCCGTAAATATACCCTCCTGTTGCGCGAGTAACTTAGATGCGTTGATCCCCTGTTGACCGTCAATCGGCACAAGTAGGTCAAAACGCTTCTGATCAACCGATTCCTGCAACACCGAAGGAATAAAGTCTGGCGTCCAACCTTGAATCATATGCGGCTCGAACGCAGGATGACTGGCCGCGGGCGAACCATCTGCTGTACGTTGCTGTTCATGACCGCTCTGTATCAACTGCGCATTTGCAGGTTCACTCAGAACAATTTTCGTCTCTGGGCGTTCTGCTCTTAGCACCTTCGCAACGCCAGAGAAAGTGCCTCCGGTGCCGTAACCTGTTACCCAATAATCGAGACGGTCACCCGCAAAATCAGCTAGAATCTCCCGCGCGGTGGTATTTTCATGGATCTTGGCGTTAGCATCAGTTTCAAATTGTCGGGCCAAAAACCAACCATTGGCCTCTGCAAGTTCTACCGCTTTGTTGTAGCAACCCATCGCCTTGTCAGCTTTTGGCGTTAGGACCACCTGGGCACCCAAAAACCGCATCAACTTGCGCCTCTCGATGGAGACACTGGTCGGCATGGTAGCGACAAATGGATAACCTTTTGCTGCGCAGACCATAGCCAAGCCTACACCGGTATTACCACTGGTAGCTTCAATCACCGTCTGCCCAGGCTTCAACAGTCCATCATGTTCTGCTTCTTCGATGATACTGATCGCTAATCGGTCTTTGACTGAACTCGCCGGATTGAAAAATTCCGCTTTGACATAAAGGCGTACATCATCAGGCACGTTGGTCTTTACCCGGACGCAAGGCGTATCGCCTATGGTGTCTAGAATACTTTCATAGAGCCGCCCGCGCCCTTTTGTAATTCTTGGATAGTCCATCAAGTTCTTCTCATTTCTGTTTGTTTTGCGTTCTCATCATAATACAGCCTCACGCACGCGTAAAAACCAATTTGGTCGTTGTGAAACTTTGCTTGAAGATGAACGAAATCCCGCCCTCATTTGCGGCCCAGCGCCTGAAATGCGGGCGTCATTTATTTTGTTGATGCACTGCGCTATGGTTTTCAACTGTTTGTTAACTGAGATCCACGACCCATGCTGCTCGTACGCCGAATGGGACCTGCCTTGCGCCAAGGCCTCGCCCTGCTAAAAAAAATAGGGCGACTGCGCTATTACCTGTCACTTCGATCCGCGCGCGCCGCAGAGACAACCCACCTGGTAACCGAAGCAGGCCCTTCATCAGGCACAGCCATTGGTCCGCGAGCAAGATGCATCTTGGCAAACCTGATCTTAGGAGGTGCGGGTTTGTCTGCCTGCTCTGCGCCCCCGCCAGAATCACTTAGCGACAACAACCCCAGCCGCTACACCACTGCACAGAACATCGTTTATGCCTCTCCGCAAGGCTTCGATCTCACCATGGACATTTACACCCCCACATCAAACCAAGGTCCTTACCCGGTGATTGTCATGTTCCACGGTGGCGGATGGTTAATTAACAACAAGTCCATCATGCACCAAGCGGCAAAATATCTGGCCACCAACAGTCAGTATGTGGTTTGCAACGTGAACTATCGGTTGCTCGCCGATAGCAACAATACCGTTACCCTAAATCAAATCATTGAAGACGCATTCGGGGCAGTGTTGTGGGTACAGGAAAATATTCATCAGTACGAAGGTGACGGCGGACGCGTAGCCGTCACCGGAGACAGCGCTGGCGCCCACCTTGCCGCAATGGTAGTGAATGCTGGGCATCAGTTACATCGTGATGGCTTTGCCGGCGACCCGCTTGGCTTCAACCCAAGCTATCTGCCAACGGCAACAACGCTTAAATCCCTTATCCAAAAAGGCGGAATTAAGGTGCAAGCAGCCGTGCTGAGCTACGGCGCATATGACCTCTATGCCGGCGCCCGCGGCGGTTTCGAAAAAATCAGCAACCCATTCTGGTTAATGAGTGGCTCGCTGCCCAGAGGCATTTTTGGCCCAGACTATAACGTCACCGACCACGCTGCCCGATACCGCGCCGTGTCGCCACGTTATAATCTACCGTCAGCCGCGCAACGCAGGTTACCGCCACAGCTTCTAACCGCCGGCAGCGAGGACACTCTGGTCACACCAGCATCCGTAAAAGCTTATCAGACGCTACTCGACGAAGCCGGGCATGTCACGCAATATTGGGAACACGAAGGACGCCCGCATGCCTACCTAGATTCGGGTAGCAATGCGCTGCTGGGCATCTCGTTCGCAGCTGATGCGCCACCGGCGCTGGATGTGATGATTGAATTCTTTGATTCGGTCTTTTACCACACCGACTGATAGCCAACCCCCAAGAGTCGCCGCCCATGTAGCCTGAATTACTGCGGCTCAGGCGCCGCCAGAGCGGCCAGATCGCCCCAAACGAGCGGCTCGCAGCCTCGACTTTGGAGCAAACTTTTGAGCTTTTTTATGTGGTCGGGTCCTACCTCACAGCAGCCGCCAATGATCGTTGCGCCTGCATCAAGCCACTCCGACGCGAACCGGGCGTATTGCTCCGGTCCAAGATCCTTTCTCGCCGCCAACACATCGACGACACCACCTGGTTCAAGCGCGTCAACTGCAGTAAAACCGTTAGCATAAGCCCCAAATGTGAAACGAGAACGTTGCAGGATCGGCAAGGCCTGCGAAACTGCCTCTGGCTTAGAGCAGTTAATGACCACCGCCAGCGGGTTGAATTGATCAATCGCCTCCAGGGCCTGCAGCAATGTTTCCCCAGAGCGCAGCTGCTGCCCGTCCTCATCACTGACCGTGAGGCCTAACACAATCTGCACGCCTGCCCGCTGAGCTGCGGTTAATACCGCAATGGCCTCAGCTACCGAGGGTATGGTCTCGGCGACAAAACCATCGACTTGGTCCGCTTGCAGCTCAATCAGCTCCTGATATTCACGGATTGCTTGCGCCACTGGAAGCTGAGTATCGGGCCGATAGCTCGCTACCAGCGGAGGAAGAGAACTAATCAGCGCCGTGTTGAATTCGCCGCTGTTTTCTCGGCCTTGTATCGCGAGCTCTCGGGCAAGGTCAAGCAGCCTCTCCATCGGCGGCAATCCATCGCCTGTCGCCAGTCGAGTTCGGGTAATGACATAGGTGTTGAGGCAGGCGACCACAGCGCCCGC
>DGQF01000049.1:9215-11825 GCA_002389675.1 Gammaproteobacteria bacterium UBA4421 | reverse complement strand
ATCCAAAAATTATTGTTCCTGGGCTCCAGCTGCATCTATCCAAAACTGGCTGAACAGCCGATGGATGAACACGCGCTGCTGACCGGCACACTTGAGCCCACCAACGAGCCATACGCGATCGCCAAGATTGCAGGCATTAAATTGTGTGAATCGTACAATCGGCAATACGGGCGAGATTATCGAAGTGTCATGCCTACTAATTTATATGGGCAGCATGACAATTTTCACCCGGAAAACTCCCATGTAGTGCCCGCACTCATGCGCCGATTTGATGAAGCCAAACGATCAGGTGCCGCGCAGGTTGTGGTCTGGGGTAGCGGCACACCCATGAGAGAGTTTTTGCACGTTGATGACATGGCGCAAGCCAGCGTGCATGTCATGAACCTCAATCAGGCGCGCTATCAAGCAAATACCCACCCGATGATGTCTCACCTAAACGTCGGTACCGGCATCGATTGCACCATTCGTGAACTGGCTGAAACCATGAAAGATGTGGTGGGCTTTGAAGGCCGCATCATATTTGATGCCAACAAACCAGACGGCACACCCCGCAAACTTCTCAATG
This sequence comes from Gammaproteobacteria bacterium UBA4421, assembly GCA_002389675.1. Classification (GTDB taxonomy): domain Bacteria; phylum Pseudomonadota; class Gammaproteobacteria; order Pseudomonadales; family Azotimanducaceae; genus UBA4421. The sequence continues at coordinate 11,260 of DGQF01000049.1, read as the reverse complement.
TAACGCGATTGGCCGAGCTGGGCTGGCGATCCACAATCAGCCTGCGCGAAGGCTTGGTAACTACCTATGAGTGGTTCAAAGAAAACGCAGCGTCTTATCGAACGTAGCCACAAGCCACCCGCAAAATCTCAATGGTTGCGCTGGCTGGGGCCTTCAAGCCGTCAACGCCGCCAAACCAGCCCCAATCGTAACGAGTCCATGACAACCCGCGACCTCGCTGTGCGCCTCAACGTCTAGCGATGTATCTAACGGCGCCACCGGTGCGCGCCGTGTCGACAACAACTCCTTTTTGGCGCGCTGAACGTCAAAAGCCACCTGCGCTGCGAGCCAGAACTCAGCAGGGTATTGCCCGTTGGTGACCTGCTCAAAGAGCAACGCCATCTTCGGTGTAAACCCACGTTTGCCCTTCACCAACTCATTCACCGGCTGCGGTTGATTAAACCCCAGCCGTCGCGCAAGTTCCGACTGTGATATGGCTGCCGGCTGCAGAATCAAGCGATCCACCAGCTCACCCGGATGAGGTGCCGACACCCCTATTCCCCCGGTGATACCGGCGCAGATTGCACCAATTTCTTGAATCCGCCAATCATTGACCCTAAATCGGTGGCTGAATGCGGCATCCAGACAACATTGTTGTTTTTCGCCATATTATCGAGGGTTTCCATGTAGCGCAGCGCCACCAGATAATCTGCCACTCCTTGCTCACCTAGCTGCATTTTCAAAATGCGGAGTTCTTCACCTTTAGCATTGGCCACCTCTCTAATGGCTTCAGCTTCACCCTTAGCCTCGGCAATTTGCGCCTTTTGTTCACCTTCAGCTTGCGCAATGCGCGCGTCTCGCTCGCCTTCAGCACGCAGCACCTCAGCACGCTTGAAGCCTTCGGCTTCGGTCACATTGGCGCGGCGTTCTCGCTCAGCTTTCATGACCTGCTCCATAGCTCGGGTGACATCCGCAGGCGGCTCAATATCTTGGACCTCAACCCGATTCACTTTCACACCCCAGCCATTTGCCGCTTGATCAATGGTATCCACTAATTTTGCGTTAATGGTGTCTCTGGAGCTTAACGTATCGTCTAAATCCATCTCACCGATGACATTTCGCAGCGTGGTTTGGGTCAGCGTCTCCAGCGCCAAAGGCAAATTAGCAATCTCGTAGGTCGCTTTTTTCGCATCCATAATCGCAAAATAGACCACCGCATCCACCAAGATACCCACATTGTCCCGGGTGATGACTTGCTGAGCCGGAAAGTCATAGACCTGTTCGCGCAAATCCAAGCTGATTTCCATCGAAATCAGATGCGCTTTCTTACCGTCGGCATCTTTGACCGTGGTACGAATAGGCACGAGGCGCGGCGAATCGACCACCGGCACAATAATGTTCAAACCCGCGTTTAACTGACGGCTGAATCGTCCCAGACGCTCAATCATCATCACAGAACGCTCAGGCACAATACGAATGCCTTTGACCGTCAGAACAATGACAAATATCGCCACTATGGCGAACACAATAATCCCTGCTACTGTCATCACTTAATCCTCCTCAATCTTCTTAACAATCAACGTTGCGCCCTCAACATCAGTGATCACCACCTGATCCCCTTCAAACAGCTCATCCTCACTTTTCAATGACCATAAGCTGTCTCTATAGCGGGCCTTTAATTGCCCTCCTACGTCGCTCGCGTCAGATACAGTAATCGCATCTCCCACCATACCGGCCGCACCAAAGCTGGAGCGTTCTTCAGGCGCTAACAACTTGGAAAAATAAGGTCGTATCAGCAGCAACGCTGCGCCTGAACCCAGCGCAAAACTACCCACACCCCAACCCATATCCCCGGTAAGCTGATGGACCAGTGCACCCGTGAGCGCACCAAGTCCCAAGCTGGCCAGCACAAATCCAGAAACAAATACCTCACCAATGAGCAAACAAAGCGCGATGCTCACCCATAAGTGCCAAGGTTCTAAACCCATATCCATAGACTCACCTTACATGCCTTTCATGTCAGTATATATCATGCAAATTTTGTTGTCAGACAATTAGGGGCGGGA
>DGQF01000049.1:0-9170 GCA_002389675.1 Gammaproteobacteria bacterium UBA4421 | reverse complement strand
GTGGCAAAGAAAACTGACTGGGAAGGCAAGCCGCAGACACTTCCGCGCGCGAAAATAATCGATTTAAAGCCTATGCAACTGGTAGGCTTCGCCACAGCAATGACGCTTAATCAAGGCAAAACCCAAGAAGTATGGGAGGCGTTTATGCGCCGCCGCGAAGGCGACGCGCTCCCGCTAAACCGCGACGTTATAGTCCTTAATCACTATGCCAACTATACTCGGCGCTTTGCTGATGATACGCCTTTTGATCAATGGGTGACCGTTGAAGTCAGCCCGAACCCCAACCAAGCATCACCGACGCTACCCGCAGGCATGCAAGCCTACCCGCTTCAGGGAGGCAAATATGCTCGCTTCAACAATCGAGGATCTGCCAGCGATGTGCAGGACTTGATTGAAGCCATTCTCAATAACTGGTTCCCGCAATCTGGCTATAAACTGGCCAACCGCCCCCATTTTCAAATGTTCCCAGCGGGATATCGTCAAGGGGATCCCGAAACACTGCCCACGATTTGGCTGCCTATCGACTCTTTTTTGTGGCAGGGATAACATATCCAACGCCACAATCACTCGCTCCGCGCACCGGTCAATTATGTGTAAGTCGATCAATCTCCTTGTTGCGTTCGTGTTCGGACTCCTGCCCACATTGCTCTATGCCAGCCAGAACTCAGATCAATCCGCCGCTGGGCAATGCCCTTACGCGCAGTTCGGCGCCAAACAGGTGTACTGGGGCGACTTACACGTTCACACCGGATATTCACTGGACGCCTGGGGCTACGGCACCCACGCAACGCCTGCTGATGCCTACGCGTTCGCCAAAGGCGCGCCTATAGTCTTGCCCGACGGCACACGCGTCGCACTGGATCGCCCACTTGATTTTATGGCAGTCACCGACCACGCCGAATGGTTCAACTTACTGTATATGTGCACAGACCCACAGTGGCGGAGCGCCGATTACTGCAAGACCATGACCGAAAAGAACAACCCCGCCCAAGGGACAGAGGTATTTGGGGAATACGTTATTCCAACCATCACCAAAGCCGCCCCGGTGCCCACCCCCCTATGTGAATCAAACCAAACGGCGTGTCGCAGAGCACAAGATGCACAATGGGGCCGCATACAGCAGCAAACGCATCAAGCCAACGCACCCTGTTCATTCACGGCTTTTGCCGCTTTTGAATGGTCGGCAACCCCTGACTTCAGCCACAATCATCGAAACGTGATCTTCGCTAACGCAAACGTCACCGACCAGGCACTGGACTATCTGCGCTATCCCACACCACAGCAATTGTGGCAACAGCTTGACCAAGACTGCAGGGAGCAGGACGGCTGCGAGGCCATTGTGATTCCCCACAACACCAACATGGGTGACGGCAAAGGTTTTGATGTCGAATCTGAACCCACCGATCTTTTGTCTCTGCGCGCACGTTTCGAACGGTTAGTAGAAATCCATCAGCAAAAAGGCAACAGTGAATGCCTGCCTGAGTTTAATTCCGAAGATGAGGGCTGCGCATTTGAGCGCTATTTGACCCTCAATTCTGTACCTACCCCCGCGGCGCAATACACCGAAACACAGTGGGAAAAAATGCGCGCTACCTATGTCCGGGGATTGCTGCAGCGCGGCCTTAAAGCCTATACCGCCAGCGCAGAAGAACAGCGCAATCCACTTCAGCTGGGCATCATTGCCTCAACAGATACCCACGCGGCAACCGGCGGTTTTGTTGAAGAAAATCAATGGCTCGGCTCAGTCTTTGGTTTGGGTGATTTTGACCGCGCCATGACCCGAGTTGATTTTAATCCAGGCGGTTTGGTGGCTGTTTGGGCAGAAGAAAATACCCGACCGAGTATTTTCAATGCCCTGAAAAATCGTGAAGTATACGCAACCAGCGGGCCGCGGATTCGGACTCGGCTATACGCCGCCGACACACCGATCGGCTGTGAAGCGCCACACGGGGTTGCCATGGGTAGCGAGCTGCCCAAAGACACCCGGAAGGCACATTTCCTCATTCAAGCCAACTATGATCGCACACCCCTGACGCAGATTGAGATCATCAAGGGTCAATGGGTGAACGGGGCAACCCAAGAAAGTGTGCACACCGTCTGGAAAAACAGTGACGGTGCACTGGACCTGTGTATTGCCTGGACCGACGAGCAATTCGACGCCAACGCGCCCGCCTTTTGGTATATCCGTGTTTTAGAGGCGCCTACGCCGCGCTGGAGCGAACATCAATGCCGCGCGGAGGGTCGATGCGAAGACTTTCCCCAAGCGCGCCGCACCGTACGGGAACGCGCCTGGACGTCGCCCGTTTGGTTTTTACCTAAGCCGACATAACGCTGTTTTGAGCTTGCACTTCTGTTCGAATCGCCGCCAAACTGCGCCACAAAATATAACCCCCTAGCGGACATAAGACCGCCGCACACAGGGCAATTGATTTGCCAATGGCTGCGTCATAACCAAAGATATAGTCGGTGGTCATCGCCACCACAGTTGGCCCAAGTGCCAAACCAATCAAATTGGCAAACAACTGAAACACGGCTGTTGCCTGGCCACGCATGCGGTTGGGCGTCATCAAGGCCAAGGTGCCACCTGACAATCCACCTTGAAAGGCTGAGAAGAATACCGCCAAACTGATAGCGGCAATTCCTACCACATCACTAGTGGCAAATCCCATCATCAAAGCACAAGGCAGAAGGCCCACAATTGAGACAATGATGGTACGCACGTACGCATCGTTCACCCCCCGTTTCATCCAGCTGTCGGCAATAAACCCAGCCAACAATAAGCCAGAGGTGCCCGCCACAATCATGACAATACCAAAAACCCATCCAGCCTCTGGGCGGGTGTAGCCAAAGGTGCGAATCAGGTAGGTGGGGCCCCATAGATTTAGCGCATAAACCACCATAATAAATATCGAGACGCCAATGATATGGCCCCCGTACGCCCGGCGCCGGGACCACAGATAGTCGACCACCTCACGCAGCGCAATGGCCTGTACATCGTTCGCGGACAAACCACGGCGAGGCGGTTCACGCACGGTGAGCATCATCAGCAGTGCCACCAGCAGCCCCGGCAGGCCGACAATAAAAAATGTCAGCTGCCAGCCATGTATTGCCCCTAATACGGGCAGCACAATTTGCGGCATGTTCTCTACATAAGCCACCACAGCGCCGCCCAACATATAGGCAAAACCGGAACCCAACGTCACGCCCACCATGTAAACGGACAGCGCCCGCGCCAGCAAACTTTTGGGGAAATAATCTGCGATCATGGAGTAGGCGCCCGGAGCCAGCGTGGCCTCGCCAACGCCCACACCCATGCGCGCGACAAATAACATCCAGAACCCCTTAGCTAGGCCGCAAACTGCCGTCATCAAGCTCCACACTGCGATGCCCGCAGCAATCAGATTGCGGCGACTTCTGCTGTCCGCAATGCGGGCCAGAGGCAGCCCCATGAGCGCATAAAATAACGAAAATGCCAAACCTGCCAGCAGGCTATATTGGGTATCTGATATCTGGAATGTATCGCGAATCGGTCCGACCAACAGCCCCATAATCATTCGATCTAAAAACGAAAACGTCTGCGCCAGTAACAGCACAAACACCACATACCATGAATACCTCATAGGACGTTCAACGTTCGACGGCAATCGCCGGCTCAAGATTAACGTCGCGCTCGTCCAACTCACGCGTCCAAGCAGCAAATTCCAGCAAAATACCATCTGGGTCTTTGAAATAAACCGACCGAACAAAAGTCGATTCAGTGATCTCAGGACTGGCCCCGTTCTCCGAATCGTCGTGGTTTACCACTTCAGTGCATTCGATGCCGGCGGCACGCAATTTGGCCACATACTCATCCATGCGCTCCTCCGGCACATCAAAAGCCACGTGATTCATTGACGCATGTGCTGATGTGATATCCCCCTGGCCCACCAGCGCCGGCGCGTGAGTCACCCCTGGCTGACTGTCTTGAGCGGTCGGAAACCAAAAGAACGCCAGAGAATCCCCTTTGCCAATATCAAAGAAAAAATGTTGCCCTAAATCACCGGGCAACTTGATGGTTTTAGTCAGCGGCATCCCCAACACACCCGAATAAAAATCAACGGTGGTTTTCATATCACGGCAGACCAATGCCAAATGATTAATGCCTCGAATATCAAATTTCTCATTACGTCTTTCAGCAGCCATATCTTCGTCCCTCATTTGTTATCCCGCCACGCCGCACCCGCCCAATCCACCGGCTCGCCGTCCCCTGGCACCGGCACTTCCACGATGCGCTCATCTACATCGTCAAATTCCAAACGCAACGCTTTGCAACATACTGCGTGTAAGTTGTATCCCATGACATGGTAGGTCAGCTCTAAAATGTCCTCGTCTGACAGATGCGCGTGCAAGGCTTCAAACAGCGCATCTGAAGCCCGACCACCCTGCAAAATAAGTGCGTCAGCCCAGGCCAATACCGCCCGCTCTTTGGCATCATAAACATCCGCTACTTGCCAATGCGGGATAGCCTGAATTTTTTCTTCACTGACCCCGTTGCGGCGCGCCGCCTTGCAATGCTGAGAGAAAACGAATTGGCTGGCCTGAGTAAACCCGGCCCGCATAATGCCAAGCTCGCGGATCGCCGGATCCATCTGACTGACACTTTTATCCGCAAACATGCCAAACATGCCAAAGTGGCTGGTCGCGTGGTCAAAAATATACGGCACATTTGCAAATACCGTCCACCAATTGCCCGGCGTACCCGTGGCTGTGCCCGGCTGGGCAACAGGATCGCGCTCACCAAACAGCGCGTTGTAGTATTTGCGAACACTCTTCGCTGCGTCTGCTCTTGAAATTTGTTTTAGTCTGGGCATGGTTTGACTGTCCTGTGTTGGTTGTCTTTATATTCGCCAGTGTCGGCTCATCGCGCTTGTCGTTGTTCTGCAGAGCACAGTTAAACCGGGCCATTGGGTGCAAGACCGACCAGCATTCGACCATAATTTTCCGCACTCACATCCAAATCAAATACCGTATGACACGAGGCTGTATTAAGGTCACGCAAAATCCGCTGCAAGGGATTGTGTAAAAAATGAGCGCTTGCCCCGCTCGCCTCGACAATGTCTCTGACAACATCGCGGGCCCGGCGCACCACATGGCCCAGCGCAACACGCAGCCGCGCTCGCTCCAACTCAGGACAGGCCTCGTCTCGCGCTCCCCACGCCTGCACTTCGTGCGCCAACTGCATCAACTGGGCACCGATAGATTGAACCTCAACCCGGGCCTGCGCGAGACGCGATTGCACCACCGCTTTATCTTGTTGTTTGGTGGTTGTCCCATAAACGGTGCGATTGGCGATATTTTCTGCAAATACATCTACGGCTTGTTGCGCAGCGCCCACCAGAGGTGCAGCGGCTGTCAAGCCAAGCACGGGCAACATCGGCATTCGGTAAAGGTCCGCTTTATGGAATTGCGCGCCAGGACTGGTACCGTCTCTGAGCAGTGAGATATCAATACACCGGTGCGCCGGCACAAAGACATCGTTCACCACAATGTCGTTGCTGCCCGTGCCCACCATGCCTTGCACATACCAAGTATCCAGTACCTCAACTTCATCAATGGGTAAAAGGTACATCGCCAACATAGGCGCATCGCGCCCTTCAACCGGTGACATCGCACCCACCATCACCCAGTTGGCATGCATAACACCGGTACCCCACTGCCATTGACCGGTGATGCGAAATCCACCGTCCACGGGCACGGCTTTTCCTTTGGGTGCCAATGCACCAGGGGCGATGATATAAGGGTGCGACCCAAATAAATCGTCTTGTGCCGCTTGCGGAAACAGAGACAGCAACCAATTATGTTCCATACAAAAGGTGGTCACCCATGCATGTGAGGTACACGCCGCACCGAGCGTCAGGCCCACTTCCATAAAACCGGTCAGAGAGAATTCAAAGCCACCGTATTTTTTTGGCACAAACCAGCGGTACGCGCCAGTCGCCTCAATCGCCTGCATGACCTCATCCACCGGCTTACGCTGCTGCTCGGCCGTCACAGCGTGCGCTTTGAGCAACGGCCCAAGCGCCTTCATGGCGTCAATCAGTTCTCTTTCGGTTGTTGCCTGCATGTACACTCTTTAAAATAACGGCTTAGCTGCGCAGCACTTCAAGGCCTTGCACTTCATTCTACTTGCTTCAACTGGGTAATCAATATACTTTGATTGCTAAGTATTAAGGGCCAACTAATGCCTAATTGGACCAAAGAATTTGTCTCCGTAGTGTCGGCGACCAGCGCTCGCAACGGGGCCGGTTTCAATCCCTGCCAGGGCATTTACTTCAAACCCGAAGGCCCGGCGCCAAAAACCGCACTGATCGCCACCCACTACAACGTGGATTTCAGCGAGCATTACTTGGGTCCTTATCTGGCCGCCAGAGGCGTTGGTTTTCTAGGCTGGAATACCCGGTTCAGAGGCAACGAGGCATTTTTCCTACTGGAGCACGCCTTAATAGACATCGGCGCCGGGGTTCGATGGCTACAGGAAAGCGCGGGCATCGAGCACGTGGTGCTGCTGGGCAACTCCGGCGGGGGTTCACTGATGGGAGCATATCAATCCCAAGCTCTGGGCGTAACCATGACCCCAACCCCCGATCTGAGCCTGCCAGATGCCTTGCACGACTTAATCCCCGCTCACCTGTATATTTCATTATGTGCTCATCTGGGACGACCCGAAGTGCTCACAGACTGGTTTGATCCATCAATTATTGATGAAACAGATCCGACCAGCATTGATGAGTCATTGAACATGTACAACACGGACCATGGGCCGCCCTATTCACCCGACTTTATCCGTCGTTATCGTCGCGCCCAAACAGCTCGCAACCACCGCATTACTAAGTGGTGCCATAGTGAATTGATTCGCCTTAAGTCTCTGGGCATGACCGACAGAGCCTTTGGCCTGTACCGCACGTGGGCTGATCTCAGACTGATGGACGGCACCATAGACCCCTCTGAGCGCACGGTCGGCCGATGTTACGCAGGCAATCCAAAAACCGCCAACTTCTCACCCCGAGGCATCGGCTTGACCAATACGTTGAGAACCTGGCTTTCCATGTGGTCGCTGCAGGATTCTCACTGCAGCGGCACCGAACATTTAAGTCGCATCAAACAACCCGCTTTGGTCATCCAATCCACAGGGGATACCGGCGTATTCCCGAGCGACGCGCGCTTAATTTTCAGCACACTGGGCAGTTCGGACAAAACATTGGAGATGATTACCGGTGATCATTATTTGCAGCACCCAAAAACCGCGCGCGATCACGTCGCTGATATGATTAGCGACTGGCTAAAATTAAAGGTTACCTAGGTGTCAAAGCAAAGCAGACAAACCAAACCTAACCCCTATCTTGAACCCATGCACAGCATTGGCTATCTGGCCCGCGTCAACTTCCGCCTGTTTTCCAAAGCGCTGGAAGATATGACGCTCAAACACGGCGTTAGCGCCGGTCAATGGCGATTACTGCGCGTGCTTTGGGAAAAAGAAAACATCACACAGCGAGAATTGAGTGAACTCACGGCCACCAAGGAAGGGACCACCGTGCAGGCTGTGCGCAGTTTGATTAGCGCGGGCTTGGCCGTTCGAACGCCCTGCCTGGAAGACAAACGCAAGGTTTATATCTCCTTGACCCCCAAGGCCCGACAATTAAAAGCCAAACTCATGCCCATGGTGGTCGCCGTCAACGAGCAGGCGCTGGCGGGCATAGACCCGGCAGATGTCGCCATCGCGCGCAGGGTCTTGTCGCTCACCCACACCAATTTGTCCGCGTCACTGGATGCTGAGCGTGACTGAGGCTATCGCCGCAGGTTGGACCCGGCCTCTCGCACTCACTTTTTAACTGTTTGACTTATGCGCATCACAGAGATTCGTCAACTCAGCGTCAACCTGCGCGGAAAACTCCGCAACGCGGTGGTCGACTTTTCGCAGCATACAGTCTCCTTGGTTGCGCTTGTCAGCGACGTTTACCGACGCGGCCAACCGATCATTGGCATTGCCTTTAATTCTATTGGCCGCTTCGCCCAACCCGGCATTATCCAAGACCGCCTGATTCCACGCATACTTGGGGCAAAAACAGAAACATTGCTGAGCGACGACCACCGCCGATTTAGCCCACAGGCCATCGCACGCACCGCCATGCTCAACGAAAAACCCGGGGGGCATGGCGACCGCTCAAGTGCTGTTGCCGCGATTGAGTTGGCCGCGTGGGATCTCAATGCCAAGTTAGCTGGGGAGCCGGCCTATGCCCACATCGCTCGCACCCTCAACAAACCTTTGCCCACTGGTGGAACACCGGTATATGCCGCTGGCGGCTACTACTACCCCGCGAAATCAAAAACAACGCTGCTCGATGAACTGCTGAACTACCGAGATCTTGGCTACAACAGCTTCAAAATTAAAATCGGCGGGGCGCCACTGCATAGTGACCTGCAGCGAGTTGAGATGGCGCTCAGAGCCACACAGCACCCCAACACCCTGGCGGTTGACGCCAATGGCCGTTTTACGCGCGAGCAGGCCAACCAGTATGGCTCGGCACTACAGCAGTTTCCCCTCAAATGGTACGAAGAGCCCTGTGATCCGCTGGACTACGCGCTGCTCGCAGAGATCACCCGCGGTTATACCGGCCCAATCGCCACAGGCGAAAATCTTTTCAGCGCCATCGACACCCACAATCTCACACAATTTGGTGGTCTGCGAGGTCAGCAAGACATTCTCCAAATGGACCCTGGCCTTGCCTATGGTTTAACCGAATACCTGCAAATGCTCAAGGTAGCTGAACAGGCTGGCTTCAGTCCGAGCCAATGTATCCCACATGGCGGCCACTTGATCAATCTGCATATCGTAACCGCATTAGGACTGGGCGGATGTGAAGCCTACCCGGGCGTCTTTCAGCCGTTCGGCGGCTACGCGCCCCAATGTCGACTCGAGGATGGCCGAATATTTCCCAGTGATGCGGTTGGGTTTGGGCTGGAACAAAAACCAGAGCTCAAAGACTTTATCAACCAATTAACCGAGGTTTAGCATGCGTATTTACGTGGTGGGTTGCGGCGCTATGGGATCCATTTACGCGGCCTTGTTTGCCTCGGATGACCATGAGGTTTGTGTGGTCGACCCCAACCTTGCGCATATTGAGCAGATTAAC
>DGQF01000045.1:102821-129770 GCA_002389675.1 Gammaproteobacteria bacterium UBA4421 | reverse complement strand
TCACCCACACCAACGCCCATGCGCGCAAGGAACAAATGCCAATATTGATGCGCCAAGCCACAGACCATGGTTAACAAACTCCAACTCGCGATACCCGCAACCATCAGGTTTTTACGACTATAACGATCCGCAATCCGACCCGCGGGATAAGACAAGACCGAATAAAGAAAGGTAAACGCAAAACCCATGATCAACGAAACCTGAAAATCTGAGATGCCTCCTAGGTCCCGTTTAACCGGCCCAATCATGATATTTAAAATCTGTCGGTCAATAATCGAAAATGTCGAAGCAAGGGTCAATATGGCCACTACGTACCACAAGTAAAACCGGCTATAGGTGTCCTTCATTGTGTCTATACATTCCTTATTGGCAGGTTGCACGCGCTCGTCTGCGCAGGGTGCACGACACCTAAGCGCTTTACAATTAGCAAGCACATTGAAGACATCAATAACCCACCAAAATCGTTTTTATGATGCTCTATGCGCACAATCGTTCTATCCTTAAACAAATCAAGTATACTTTTCCGGTCTCGGCCGACCCACCCTGCAGGATTCTAAAATGCCCGATCCAGACGCCGCCGAAGAAACAGCATCTCTTGTAGAAAAGTTAATCCGCTTTACCATTGTCATCGCTGTTCTGGTAATCAGCATACAGATAATTTCACCATTCACCGGGGTGGCCGGTTTAGCTCTGATCTTAGCCGTGGCAATTTATCCTCTATACCAAAAGTTGGCCGCACGCTGCGGCGGCAGGCAGGGTCTTGCGGCAACCATATTTGTAATTAGCGGGTTGATTCTGATCGGCGCTCCGACAATGATGCTGGGCAGTTCTCTCGCCACCCAAGCCAGCACTATTTACCAAAATCTTGAAAACGGTACGCTGGAAATAGCACAGCCCAACGCTAGTATTCAGGAATTGCCGATCGTCGGGGAGCGTCTATACGCGGGCTGGAGCCGTGCCGCTGATGACGCCAAAGGATTCGTGGAACAAAATCGTAAACAAGTACTTGAACTGGCACACTGGGGGCTAGATGCAACTGCCAAATCAGCAGCATCGCTCTTAGCTTTTCTGGCCTCGATCATTATCACCGGCATTATGATGGCCTACGCAGAGCCAGGCAGCAACGCTATCGGCCGGATTTTTCGGCGTGTCTGCGGCGAGCATCGCGGTATCAAACTGCAAAACCTTGCAACCGCGACCATACGCTCAGTCGCATCAGGCGTTGTTGGCGTTTCATTTATTCAAGCCCTGCTTCTTGGCTTCGGCTTTATCCTGGCTGATATTCCCGCACCCGGCGTCATCGCCCTGGCAGCTTTAGTCCTGGGTATCGTTCAAGTACCCGCAATAGTTGTTTCTGGGCCGGTAATCGCCTATATGTGGTGGGCCAGCGGAGACGGCAACACAGCGGTAACTATTGTGTTGACCGTTTATTTTGTGATCGCAACCCTAACAGACAACATACTCAAGCCCATCTTTCTCGGCCGCGGAGTGGAAGCGCCCATGCCGGTCATCCTCCTCGGCGCAATCGGCGGCCTAATGTCATTCGGCCTCATTGGTGTATTCACTGGCCCCGTCGTTTTAGCCATAACCTATGTTGTTTTCATGGAGTGGATCAACAACGCTTCTGACCAAGCAAACGACCCAACAGCAAATCCGTTGCTGCCGGACAAATAAATTCAAGCACTGGCGAGCGAACAAAAGTGGTTAAATCCAGAACTGTACTCCCCCAACTGCTGCCTTTGTTCATGCTCCTTTTGGTTGGTTGCACAACCCTAGGCCCTGATTATGAGGAGCCCCAGATCGCCTGGCTGGACAGTTGGCAACCTGATCTCTACGGCCAGCTTGGCCATCCGACACAGCAGGCAAACTCAGATCTCCGGTTTTGGTGGCACTTATTTGACGACCAAAGGTTAAACCAACTCATAGCGACCGCAAAAAAAAACAACCCATCCTTACACATAGCAGGCCTGCGCATCCTCGAGAGCCGCGCGGCACTGAACATCGCCGGGAGCAGCCGGCGGCCCCAATTACAACAAATCAACGGCGCCCTCAGCGCCATTAATACCGACCAATCCGGCGGCGGCAGTAACAACACCAGTGACGATTTTTTCGCCTACCAATCCGAATTTCGTGTGGGTTGGGAGCTGGATTTCTGGGGGCGATTTCAGCGCGGTATTGAATCAGCAGATGCCGTTTTTCTTGCCTCTGTTACCGCTCAACAGGACCTTCAGGTACTGCTCAGCGCACAAGTTACGCAGCTTTATTTTGCCTACTCAACACTCGCCAAAAGAATAGACGTGGCCCAGACTAATGCCGCGCGACAAAAACGCAGCTACGCGTTAACACAAAAACTATTTGAAGCAGGCCAGGGGTCGGAGCTGGATCTACAGCAAGCTAAAACTCAGTACCTATCCACACAAGCATCTGTTCCACAACTGCAGGCTGGACTCACTCAAATACGCAACGCGCTATGCGCGTTGCTGGGTTTGCCGCCCGGAGAACTCGCGTTATTGACCGCTCGCTCCTCTAGCCTACCAGCATACGAAACCGTTCACCTGCCTGACATTCCAGCACAATTACTATTGAGAAGGCCTGACATTCGCACTGCCGCATGGCGCGTAGCCGCACAATCTGCGCAAATTGGCGTGGCCAAAGCCGATTATTATCCGGCAATATCTTTATCTGGGCAGCTTGGATGGTCCGGCAATTCGCTAAATTCAACAGCAAATACTTCCCAACTTTCCGCCGGTCCGTCATTCACTTGGAATATTTTTGATTATGGGCGTGTTGATAATAATGTACGGCTACAAGACGCCAGGCTGCAGCAATCCATTGAAGCCTTTCGCAATAGGGTATTAATTGCCGCTAAGGAAATTGACGACGCCGCCATTTCCCTCGCCAAATACGGAGAGCAACAAGAGATTCTTAAACAGGCCATAGTATCTGCAGAACGATCACTAGACCTCGCAAATATTCGCTACCGGGAAGGCTACGCCAATTTTCAGAGGGTCCTGGACGCCCAACGGTCCCTGTTGACACAAACCGATCGTTACTTGGTGACTCAAGGTGCGCACCTCAACGCCGTTGCGGCCCTGTATAAAGCCTTCGGTGGCGGGTGGTCAGACATGCCGCCAGACACATGGTTGCCAGCGAACATTCGCACCCAAATGCAGAAGCGCACTGACTGGAGCGATTGGCTCGAACAAGCCCCTTCAACAAGCCCACGCGGCGGGGCAAAAACCAACACAATACCGGTGTCGCCCCCATGAACGATCAAGATGAAGCTATGCAAAAAAATACCAGGGATAAGCCTCACGAATCGCCCAACTCAGAAACGCCAGATGGCGAAGTGTCGCCAAACAAAGATGAGGCAGAGGCTGCAGGACAGGCGGTCAAGCGAGGTGGCGCTCTCATCGCACTAATTATCCTGTGCAGCTTGATATTGTATGTCACCGCAGATCGCTTCACTCCCTACACCACACAAGCCCGCGTAGAGGGCTATGTGGTCGGTGTCGCGCCTAAAGTTTCGGGACTGGTAACTGATGTATGGGTTAAAAACAATCAAATGGTCGATCAAGGCGCCCGCTTATTTGCGATCGATCCATCTTCCTATCAAATCGCCGCCGAGCGGGCGCGCTACGATGTCGAAAATACCCGCCGACAAATCAGTGCCGCAGACGCTGTTGTGGCGGCAGCTCAAGCCAAGCTAGTGGCAGCCACAGCGGCAGAACTACAGGCGCAACAAAATGCTAATCGTCTGGCGCAATTATATGAAGAGGACCCGGGGACAATTTCCATTAGACGAATTGAGGTTGCCCAAGCCAACCTGAAAAAGAGTCAGGCACAGGTTAGCGCAGCAGAGGCGGATATCGAACGAGCGATAGAACAAATGGGCGGATATGGCGAAAACAATACGTTGCTTAAATCTGCAATGACTCGTTTAGAGCAAGCCGAACTTGACCTTACCAATGCCATTGTGACCGCCTCGACCGACGGAATTATCACTAACTTAATCGCAGATGTGGGGCAATTCGCCAATCTCGGGGCACCCGTGCTGACCTTAGTGGCGATTAACGACGTCTGGATCAACGCCGCCTTTACGGAAAATAACTTAGGTCATATCAGAGAAGGCACCGCCGTAGAAATCTTGTTCGATGCGCTGCCCGGAAAGGTATTTCACGGTGAAATTAGGAGCATAGGGGTCGCAGTAAGCGGCTCAACGGAGACCAAACCCGGCGCCTTGCCAAGCATAAAAAACGACCGCGACTGGCTGCGCCAATCGCAACGATTTCCTGTCATCATCAGTTTTGATCCGCAGCAAGACGCCGAACTGAGGTCTCAACTGCGCCTTGGCGGGCAGGCTTCGGTTATGGCTTATAGCGGCAAAAGCAGCTTTTTGACTTGGCTCGGCAAAGCCTACATCCGGTTGGCCAGTGGTTTATCCTATGCCTACTAATGTTCAACGACCAGGACGGGTTTACCGCCCGTGATGCCAATTGCCGCAAGGCGCACAGCCCGCGCGGCAGGCGCCGTAGCGCTGGCCCTAACGATCAGCTACTCAAGCGGTTTTCCGATTCCCTATTTAGCGCCTTTTCTAGCATTCAACCTCGCAGCATCCGGCGCGCCGCCACCGGGACTTAAAGCGCTTATCGCACTAACCATAGCAGCCGGCGCCACGCTTGGAATCGGCCTAGTCATGATTCCCATGTTGCTCAACTATCCCATTTCAGCTGTTTTAATCATTCTTGTAGGACTTTATCTCAGCAGCATCGTCAGCTTAAAAATCGGCCAAGAGCAGATTGGCCTGACTCTAGCCATCGGCTTTACCATGATCCCTGCTCAAGGCATGGTGAGCTACGATTTAGGCGTAATTGCAATTCAAGGGACGTTGCTGGCTTTGAGCGTCGCGGTCATTGCGCACTGGATTATTTACCCTTTGTTTCCAGAGGACCAAAACTCCACACAAGTCCAAGCCAACAAAGCACCAGCAGCTGACATGCACTGGATTGCAGTGCGTTCCAGCCTAATTGTCATTGTGCCCGTTATGTTTGCTTTCACCAATCCATCATTATTTTTTGCCACTATTTTGAAGAGCCTAATGCTCGCCCAACAAAGCAGCCAGTTAGACGCCCGCGCGGCGCGGCGAGAACTCCTGAGTTCTAACTTTGCAGCTGGCTGCTGCGCAATTGCGCTTTGGCTTCTACTACAGATCAGTCCCAACATTTGGTTTTTTGCACTTTGGATGCTGCTTTTCAGCGGCTATTGCGGCGCCAAGTTATTTGGCGCGCTCCCCAGCCTCTTCTCCGCGTCGTTCTGGCTAAACGTCGGCGTAACGGTGTTCCTGTTACTTGGACCCGCAGTACAAGACAGCGCAAATGGCAGCGACGTTTACAGTGCTTTTCTTTTGCGCTTTAGTTTGTTTGTCGGGGTCTGTCTTTATGCCCTGGTGGCCGTCGTCACACTTGAAAAATTACGCAGCTATCTTTCGGCCCGACGGGTACGTGCTACCCAAGGCCTGAACACCACCCGAGGCTTTTAACATGCTCGAGAACTTTCTGATTGGTTTTTCCACCATGGCAGCATGTCTCATCTTGCAGGCTGCGTTGGTGACCACAGCACTGCGCTACTACATCGGTCACAGTCGCCGAACCGAAAGTGACCAAGCATGGCGAACGCTAATCGCGCTTGTAATCATTATGACATTGCTGGTGCTTGGCAACGTGGCCCAACTGTTCATTTGGGCGTTTGTATTTGTGTACCTGGGCGAGTTCGAAACACTCAAAACTGCGGTCTATCATTCAGCAGTGAATTTTGCCACCTTGGGGTACGGTGATTTTATTATGTCCGAACGCTATCGCCTGCTGGGGCCCCTGGAGGCAATCAACGGAGCATTAATGATCGGCGTATCCACGGCGGTGTTGATCGCCAGTCTTCAAGACGCCTTGCGCAAAGCGATTCGCGCAGAGCACCACTAAACCCGCCGCGGGCGAGCCTTAGAAGAAGCCGGGGCCACTTTTTTACATTGGCGCTTCAGGCACTCGCGCTCGCACCGACTCAATACCACGCATTCGTCCGCTGAAATCCCAGCTGGTAATCCAGGTAGGCTCAATCTCAACCAGCGCTTCGTCACTGGCGCGGTTGAGCAACATGTCGGCCAACGCGTTATCAGTATGGCCCACGTATCGTGTGATGAGCTTTTCAAGAACTCGGTTATCGTGCGCAACGGTACATGAGGCAATGCCCCGGCCTCGAATACCCGCGTAAGGCAAATCGTTGGTCGAGACATCGAAGCTCACTTCGGGATTCGCGCGCAGCGCATCCACCAGCAGCGAATTATCGGGGCTGCACAAATGCAGCCGATGACTGCTGTATTCAAACCATACGGGCACAATTAGCGGGCCATTTTTTGTCGTCAAACCCAAGCGCACGGGAATCAAAGTTTCGGCGAGAAAACCCATGATCTGTGCACCCGTCCACTGTCCGTAATGTTTATCTCGTTCAAGCTCCATTAGCCTGCCTTGCAATTTATTCGATCAAGCTTACTGCACAAATCAACCTCGTCCAAAGCGGCTTTTGTAAAAGTCTTCATGCCGCCCTCGATGAACCCATGCGCCCCTAAAAAGTATCACAGCCGCAACAATTGTTTACCAAAATTCTGGCCGCTAAACAGCCGAGACAGCGTGGCGGGGATATTTTCGAAGCCCTCCTGGACATCCTCTTTATGCACCACTTGTCCGGCCTGCATCCAGGTCATGATGCGCTCACGAGCTCGGGTGTAATCCTGCTCATACCCGGTCAACAAAAATCCCTGCATCACCGCCTGACGAAAGACAATATTAAAATAGTTAGCCGGACCCGCGGGCAACTGCGACTGTTCATATCGGGAAATACCCCCGCAAATGACCACACGCGCAAATGGCGCTATCCGCGCCAAAGCATCGTTTAATATGGGGCCGCCAACATTATCAAAAAAGACATTAATTCCATCCGGACAGAGCTGTTTAAGCTGAGACTTAACTTGACCCTCTTTGTAATCGATCGCCGCATCGTATCCAAGCTCATCTACAAGCCAAGCACATTTCTGCTCGCCGCCGGCGATGCCCACCGTGCGACACCCCATAATTTTAGCAATTTGCCCAACAATAGAGCCCACCGCACCCGCGGCTCCAGAGACAACTACCGTATCACCAGGCTCTGGAAGACCAACCCGCAGCAGACCAAAGTATGCCGTCAGGCCCGTGCCTCCTAATGGCCCCAAACGCGCAGATAGGAACGCATCATTCGGCACTATTTCCAGCGCTTTGCCGCGCATAACAACATACTCTTGCCAGCCTAAATTACCCAAGACTTTGCTACCCACTGGGCACTTTTCATCACGGCTTTCAATTATTTCGCCCACGCCTCGCGCCTTCATGACCATGCCGATATCATTACCGCTGGCGTAACCGGACACATTTTCCAACTGACCTTTTTGCGATGGGTCAAAGCCCAACGTCTCAACGCGCACGCGAACATCACCTGCCTCTAGAATCCCCGGTGCCGCTTCGTTGTATTTAAAATCAGTCGCCGCAAGCGCACGGCCGCGAGGATTGCCGTTGATCAACCATTGACGGTTATTCGGATAATTCATGTAAATACCACCTCTAACATCTTCTGAGTCCTGCTTTTGGGAACATACACAACAAACGCTCACCAAAGTGAGTTGTTCACCGCTGATTCTATTGTGCCACCGCCGCAGTCAGGGCTTGGTAAAGCCGAGCTAACCGTCCCCAACTCGATTCATCATCTGCATCAGGCCAAGCACTTAAAATAGCAATCACCACGTTTTCCTGAGGGTCAATGTAAATACCTTGGCCAAAAATACCGGACGCTTCATAGCTGCCCTGATCACCCAACCACCAAAAGTAGCCATAACCTGCAAAACCCTTCGAGGGTGCGAGCGACTGGGCCATCCAACCTTCGGGCAACACACGATCGCCATTGGCAAGCTGCCCATTATTGAGCGCAAACAATCCAAGGCGTCCATAATCGCGCAACGTCGCATTGATACAACACCCCCCAAACTCACCACCGCCAGCTTCGGTTAATTGCCAGTAAGCCGGCTGCTCCATACCAAAGGGTACCCAAATTTTTTCGCTTAAATACGTCGACAAATTATTACCAATCGCCGCGCGCAAGACTGTGCCCGCCAAGTTTGTTTCAGCGGTGTTGTAGTTGAATAACTCGCCTGCCGGCGCCACACGGGGTTTATTGCGTAAATATTCATACAATCCAAGCGTGTCATAACTGGCGCTGGCGACATCAGATTTAGGGTCCGCATAATCTTCATTCCACTGCACACCTGAGGACATCTGCAAAATATGACGCAGCGTGGCCTGGTCATAGGAGGATCCCTTAAGTCGCGGCAGATAATCAGTCACTTTTTCTTCTAGGCTCTTGATATAGCCATCCTTGATGGCCGCACCGAACAACATGGAGACCACCGATTTTGCTACCGAGAAAGAAACCCAAAGCGTATCCTGGTTGTTGCCTAAACCATAACGTTCATAGACCACCGCGCCATTTTTAATCACCAACAATCCAGCAACCTGATGCTGCGCTACATATTCGTTAACGGTCATTGCTGCATCGCCAGCGGAAAATTTGATCTCACCCAATTCACGCCGCGCATCGCCCAAAGGCAACATCTTGGCGCCGACATCAATGCGCCTAGACGGCACCAGTTTCACCATGTTGCGAAACGCCGCCACCTTCGACTCGCCGCGCAAAAACAATACAGAATTGACATCATCAATTTCTGCCAAACGCTGCTCATCTGCTGCCGGATTGAGCCGATCATTGCGCGGCAAGTCCGCTGCATGCACCGATGTGATCAGGCCTAAAATCACCCCAAAAATAATGCGCCTTGCTGAGGCCATCTAAATCTGACCCGACCGTTGGCCTGCATAATCCAAGTCTTGCTTGACCTGTTCGGGGGTTGGCTCAGGTGCAGAGAACACCAAAACGTCATCGTCAAACCCAAGGTCTGGTAAAATATCTTTTTCGACATAGTAGTCTTGAATATTAGTCCAAGGGCCACGATCGCTTTGCTTGGGCAGCCGGGAGACGCCACGCCGCATATAACCCGGGGAAAAATCATCCTCATCGATAAACCCCTTGCCGTTCATACCCGCGTCCTGAGCGCGAAGCGTCGGAGTACACTGGCGCACACCAGCATCTTCCATGTACCTCAGTAGTCGACAGACATAGTGTGCAATCATGTCAGACCGCATGGTCCAGGACGTACGGATATAGCCAAAACTCCAGGCCAGGTTGGGCAATTCGGAAATCATGACACCTTGGTAAGTCCAGGTCTGTGATAGGTCAATGTCACGGCCATCGACGACAAACTGCACTTTGCCCAGTGCGCAAAGTTCGATGCCTGTTGCCGCGACAACAATATCCGCCGCAAGCACCTCGCCTGACTTAAGAACAATTCCCTGCTCTACAAAGGTTTCTATTTCACCGGTGACAATTGCCGCCTTCCCACTACTGATGGCTGCGAACATATCTCCATCTGGCAGCAAACAAAGCCTCTCCTTCCAAGGGCTATAGCTCGGCGTAAGGTGAGTATCCACATCAAAATCCTCAGGCAGTGCAGCCCTGGCAGCTTCGATAAGTTCTTGCCTCAGCGCCTCGGGCTCCATTCGAGCGCGCTGGGTCGTCTCCAGACCAAATGCGAGCATTTTGCGCCGCTTGACGCCGTGGATCCATTCGTCAGGCACCTCAAGCGCACGCAGTTCTTCGATAAGACTGTCTTCGCTGCTGTTGTCCAGCGCAAAATAATAACTGGGTGATCGCTGCAATTGAGTCACTCGTTCAACCTCCGGCGCAACTGCTGGCAAAATGGTTGCAGCCGTCGCACCCGATCCAATGACCACCATCTGCTTGCCGCAATAGTCTAGGTCTTGCGGCCAATCTTGCGGATGGATAATTGGCCCTTGGAAAACCTCTTCTCCAGGGAAGCTCGGCCTATAGCCGCGCTCGTAATCATAATAGCCCTGACACATAAACAAAAAATTGGCTGTGAAAGATCGCTTTTCGCCCTGCGCAGTTGTTGCAGTGACCGTCCACAATGCTTCAGAACTGGACCACCGAGCACTGCCTACCCAATGGTCAAACCGCAGGTTTGGCGCCAGATGATTTTCGTCCACCACTTCCTGAAGATAGCTCAATATCTCCGGCGCTGTTGCGATTGGCTGGCCGTGCCACGGTTTAAAATCATATCCAAAGGTGTAGAGGTCACTGTCCGAACGAACACCCGGATAGCGAAACAGATCCCACGTGCCGCCAATGCCATCACGCCCCTCAAGAATTAAATAGCGTTTACCCGGACATTCGCGCTGCAAATGACAAGCTGCGCCAATACCCGATATGCCCGCCCCAATGATCAAGAGGTCACAATGCTCTTGCGTCGAATTTAACGGCATAACTTACCTCCTGCCCAAAACATCAGGTTACGGTCAATATCATACTCAGTCTACCCGCCTTTCGGCCACCGCTTGCAGACCACCGCTTGTATATCTGCAAGCCTCGTGGCTAGATTCGCCCGAGCAACTTTGTTTGGACAGACCTTGAAGAAAAAAATTGCCTTTGTCGCCAGCCAAGGCACAAACGCCAGCGCAGCTATTACTTCCTTGGTGAAGGTATACGGCACAGTAGAGCCCGCGGATGCAGATGTCATTGTTGCCTTGGGGGGTGACGGCTTTATGCTGGAAGCCATTCACCGCAATATGGCTCACGGCATTCCAATCTATGGGATGAATCTTGGCACCGTCGGCTTTCTGTTAAATGAATTCGAGGAAGACCATTTGCTCGAGCGCCTTGACCAGGCAGAGACCGAAACGCTGCGTCCACTGCATATGCTGGTAACCACGGACTCCGGCATGAAGCAAGATGCCTATGGTTTCAACGAAGTCTCCCTGCTGCGGCAGACCCGCCAAGCAGCCCATTTACAAGTCAGCATTGATGGCAAGGTGCGCATTGAACGTTTGATCTGCGACGGCTGCTTAGTGGCGACACCCGCCGGCAGCACCGCCTACAACCTATCAGCGCATGGCCCCATTTTACCCATCGGGTCTGGCGTTCTGGCGTTGACCCCTATCAGCGCTTTCCGACCGCGGCGCTGGCAGGGTGCCGTTTTGAAACAATCTGCGCACATTCATTTATCTGTTTTAGACCACTACAAGCGTCCCGTCAGCGCGGTGGCAGATGCCCATGAAATCCGCAATGTCACCGAAATTGACATTGTCGTTGATCCAGAAAAAGAAGTGACGCTACTGTTTGATCCGAATCACAATCTAGAGGAGCGCATACTCAACGAGCAGTTCATACCCTAACCCCTTGGCAGGAAGCCATGCTTGACCTGCAACCTCCGACTGAAGGCCTCATGACAACGATGCTCGGGGCTCCGGCTGCGCATTAGGTCGGCTAACTGCGCAGCTCGAACGCAAATTTTTCTTGCCTGGCGCCATTCACAACCATTTCAAAATAATGCGTGCCCGGATAAAGCGCTCTCGTGGTCATCGGTTTAAAACCCACGGGTTTGCTTAATCTCTTTCGCTCACCGGGCTCGACGGTCACGTCTTTTACCGCAAAAACTTTAACGGAATGACGCCCATTGGCCTTGCGAAAATACAGCCGCAACGTTATCCGCAATTTCTGACGGACATGCGAAAGAATCTCAGCCGACCAATTCAAGGATTCACCCAATCGCACCTCAGAGTCGACCTGAACATTGAAACAATCTAGCTCCGGGTGGGGCGCATAACCACATACGGCAAGCGCACGCGGATGATCAGCTTTGAGCAACGAACGCAACGCATGCCGAGCCATCCAATCGAACTCATCCGCACGCTGCTGACCGCGGGAGCCCCACATTTCAATAAGGTCCAGCGCCTGCTGTGCATCAATTTTACTGATATCGTTTAACGCATTAGCCACCGAACGCGTGACATAGCGGGTGTCATCGAAATATAGGTGCTCGAGGATGTCTGCAAGCGTAGACAGCGGCAGTACCACACGCTGCGCCCAGGGCAGAAAAGGGCGCGTGCCCTCACTGGCCAAACGCCTGACATGATAATTATCATCTAGCGCCCATTGCCGCACGTGGGCCAGAGTCTGCGCTGGGTAGTTTTGCAAAAAAGGCCTGAGTGCAAATTCAGAGGAAAAACGCTGCGTTGCCTCGCGCAAAAAAGCAAGCGCGACCTCTAAATGGGCTTCCCGACATCCATGCGCTGCAATATATTCTCCAGGCACCACCCAGATGAAATCGCCAAAGTCATTATCCGTCAATTTCGGATCTAATGGTGGCGGCAACGCCGCCCTCAGAATAGCAACGGCTTGATTGAAATCTGCCGGCAATTGTTGACCCAGGCAAAACACCAAATGATGAATCCGCGCTTTAAGCTCTAAGTCAGGAAACCGCAGCAGCGCCTGCGCGACAAAATTATCTTCGTTGAAATCAGCATGAGAAGCCTTCACCGCTCGCGCCAACCTCTGGACCGTTTGCGCGTTAAACAGTTGGTCTTTTAAGAAAAACTTCTTTTGCGCTTTGATGCTCATAGGTCACTGTTCTAGTATTAGCGGCCAAAGTTTAACAAAACAATTTTTATTCGGAGCACGCTGTGCCGCAATTCATTGACTTATCCGTAGACATCGATAACAACATCCACACCGATCATCCCGGCGGCAGCCCAAAAATTGACTATCTTAATCACCAGCAAACCGCAAATGGCTTGACGCATTTTTTCCCAGGACTCAAGCCACAAGATCTTCCTGACGGGGAAGGTTGGGCTGTAGAAACCATTACCCTTTCAACCCACAACGGCACCCACATGGACGCGCCGTGGCATTTCCATAGCACAACCAATAACGGCAGCGACCGGGCGCCAACCATAGACGAGACACCGCTGGAGTATTGCTTCAAACCCGGAGTCAAATTAGATTTCAGGCATTTTGACGATGGTTATCTGGTGACAGCGGCAGATATTGAAGCCGAGTTAGATCGTATTGAGCACGCCTTGCAACCACTTGATATTGTCTTGGTCAATACTCGAGCGGGAGACATTTTTGGCCAGCCAGGATACGTTGATGCAGGCTGCGGCATGGGCCGAGAAGCCACGCTTTACTTGACGGAAAGAGGCGTGCGGGTAGTCGGCACAGACGGTTGGTCTTGGGATGCACCATTTAATCATACCGCCAAGCGCTGGGCCGAGAACCCAGACCCCAGCATCATCTGGGAGGGACACAAAGCCGGCAGAGAGATCCCCTACTGGCAAATGGAAAAATTGAGCAATTTAGCCGCACTGCCCGCTAATAATTTTACTGTGGCTTGTTTCCCGGTCAAAATCAAAGGCGCCTCAGCGGGGTGGACAAGATGCGTTGCGATGATTGACTGATTCGCACCCCAAACTGTGCGCGCAGCCAGCCCCATGCGCTTAGCCGCAACGTCAGGTTAATCGCGACACAGCACAACCCCAAACTCAGTGAGGCAACACAACATTAAGTGGCAAGTTATTGGCAATCAAGTGCCCCCCGGCGGCAATGCCGTCACTCGGTGGCTGGGCAGAACGATCTTGCGCAGCCTGGGCTGGCGGATTCAAGGAACATTACCCAACGCACCTAAATTCATCATCGCGGTTGCGCCGCACAGTTCAAATTTTGACTTCATTCTTACCGTCTGCGTCATCATGAGCCTTGGCTTTAAATGTAATTATTTGGCCAAAGCCTCACTATTCAGGTTTCCCTTAGGGATAATCGTGCGGGCCTTCGGCGGCATTCCTGTGGATCGCAGCACACCTTCGGGATTGGTAGACCAGATGGCTGCCCTATTTGCCAGCGCCCCCAAAATGATTTTAGGCATTGCACCGGAAGGTACCCGAAAAAAAGTGCATACGTGGCGCAGTGGGTTTGCGTTAATCGCAAAAGCTGCTGATGTCCCTATACAACCCGCTGTGATCCACTACAGACAGAAGTTAATCACCTTCACAACCTTAATTACCGACACCCGCGACCCCACCCAAACACTTGAGCGCGTTCAGCAGGATGCGTCAACAGGCAGCATCAAAGGCGCTTGACGCAAACATGGCAAATCAACGTCACACGTTAACCTTTGTCACGATCACAGTATTCATCGACACCCTGGGATTTGGCGTCATTATGCCCGTTCTGCCAGAATTTCTGATGCATTTGACCGGTGATAGTCTATCTGCCACTTCTTCTATCGCCGGATATCTAATCGTCTGCTACGCGTCCCTACAGTTTCTCTTCGCACCCATTATTGGCAATCTAAGCGACCGCTATGGCCGCCGCAACGTGCTGTTGATTTCACTTTTTGCTTACAGCCTCAATTACTTGATTGCCGGCCTGGCGACAACACTTTGGGTACTGTTCATCGGCCGCATTCTTACAGGGATTACCAGTGCAACCTACGCAACGGCAAACGCCCTGATTGCCGACGTCAGCCCTCCCGAGCAACGGGCGCAAAATTTCGGTTTGCTGGGTATGGCATTTGGGCTTGGCTTCATTTTCGGACCAAGCATCGGCGGTTTGCTCGGAGAATGGGATATTCGTGCGCCATTTTTTGCCGCCGCAGCTTTGGCCGCCGCGAACACAGTTTATGGCTTCTTTGTGCTGCAAGAGACGCTTTCGATTGATCAACGGCGCCCGTTCAACTGGCGTCGTGCCAATCCAATCGGGATGCTGGCTCAACTGAAAAAATACCCCGTGCTTATTGGCCTGATCATCGTCATGTTTATCTATAACATCGGCCATCACGTTTATCCCTCGAACTGGAATTTTTATACCATCGAAAAGTTCAACTGGACGCCTTTTGATGTGGGTCTTTCTATGGGTTTAGTGGGTTTGATGATGGCATTTGTGCAAGGATATCTAATCCGTATCGTGATCCCCAAGTGGGGTTCAGCCAAGACCGCTGTTATCGGTATGACCGCGGCAGCCGCGGCGTTCATTGGCATTGCCTTTGCGTCCTCTACCCAGACCCTCTATTTGTGGTGCTTCGTCTCGGCTTTTGCCGGTTTTATCGGTCCTGCTGTGGCGGGTATTATGTCTAATCAGGTGCCTGTGAACGAACAGGGTGAACTGCAAGGTATCAATGCAAGCATCGGCAGCATCAGCGCGGTGATTGGTCCGCTTTTAATGACCCAAAGCTTTGCATTATTTACCGGCGACCAAACGCCAATCTACTTCCCAGGGGTCGCATTCCTTATCGCAGCTGGACTCACTCTTACGGCGCTGGTTTTATTTATTGCCAATCTGCGACAGCTACCGAAAAATCAGCAGTAATCCCATCGGTTCAAAGACAGGCCACCTTGCCCTAGCGGGCTCACGACTTGGGCGGCCAAAGCATCAACACCGGCGTATTTCTCTTGTAAGCCTGATAATCAGGATCATCACCCCAAGTTTTATTTGCCCGATTTTCGAGCATTCGCACGCCACTGATATAAGTCAGTAAGATGACCACAAACAGCGGCGAAATCAAGGTCAACAGCTGCCACCCTACGAGCGCCGGAAAGGCAATTATCGCAACACCTAACCACAATACTATTTCGCCAAAATAGTTTGGATGCCTCGACCACGCCCAAAGCCCCTCTGAAATAAACTGGTGCGCGTTATTGGGATTTTCCTTGAACGCCGATTTCTGTCGATCGGCGACGATTTCAATTGCAAAGCCAGCGATCCAAACCAGTAAACCCAGCCCAAAGAACACATCGATCGCAACATCCGATTGAGCGGTAATTGCAGCCAGTGCACAGCTTGCGGTGACCAAGACCCATGCAGCCTGCAAGGTCCAAGTCATGAGAAAAATTGGGAATGAATATTTCATGCTACGAAAGCGACGATCCTCTCCCGCTTGCTTAACCCGCTTGAACAAAAACGACCCCAAGCGGAGCGCCCAAACGACAACCAGTGCCACCAAAACCAAACTGCGCAAATCGTTCGCGCCGCTCAATAGGGCGCCGCTGACGACCATCACGATATAAGTAAGGCTACCCGTGAGGTCAAAATAAATTTCAGTATGTTGCCACCACGCGTGGACAAAAACACACCACTGCACTAAAAACGCAAAGATTCCGCACAACAGAAAAACCGGCCACCCTGCAATAACCGCACCTTCAAAACTTCCCCCCCATGTGATGCCGCTAGCCACGAGCAGCGCGCCCAAAATTCCTAAGGTGCCTACCATCCCATCGTTCATAATTACTTCGCCCGTTCGACTGTTCAAATCACTATACTCGATCACGAATTGCCCTGTTAGTGTTTGGTCAAATGCGACTCATATAACAATTGATCTACCGGCCTTCGAAATCGTCCGCTGCGTCGGCAAAAGATCAAGCGGCACTTTCATCTCGTTTCGATTCTCTCTAGAGTTAGCTTGTTTTTTGTTCTTTTTGGAGTACTGATGCCTAAGTTACTTTTTTCCCTGATCTTTTCCGCGCTCCTGATCACCGCGCCCCTGACTTTTGCCGCCAGCGATGATGAGCGTGCTCAAGCAGCCGCTGAAACCCGCCAAGGCTTGCTAAAAGTTGTGGTCAGCTACTTTGGTCCTATCTTGGGTATGGTTCGGCAACAGTTGCCCTACGATGGCGACGTTGTCAAAAACAATGCGGAACAAATCGCAACCTTGCTACCCATGATCCCCCACGTATTCCAGCGCGACACCTCGGCTTTTGACCTTGACACCGAGGCACTCGACTCCATCTGGGAAGATTATGAAGACTTTTCCGAGAAGGCCGCGGCTTCTGCCCAGGCGGCGAGCAACCTGGCCGCTGCAACTGCGGACGGTCAGGGTGCTGTTATGAAAGCTTTCGGCGCACTCGGCGGCTCGTGCAAAGCCTGCCACGATAACTACAGAGAACAAAATTAAC
Source organism: Gammaproteobacteria bacterium UBA4421 (assembly GCA_002389675.1). Classification (GTDB taxonomy): domain Bacteria; phylum Pseudomonadota; class Gammaproteobacteria; order Pseudomonadales; family Azotimanducaceae; genus UBA4421. The sequence continues at coordinate 112,842 of DGQF01000045.1, read as the reverse complement.
CCCAGTGATGATGGTTTAACGCGCGTATGGGATTTCCCCGTACGCGCCTTTCACTGGTTATTGACTCTTTCTATCACCGGATCATGGATCACCGCAGAAGCCGGCTTTGAGTGGACCGAACTGCATATTTTGCTCGGCTACTTCACCCTAAGCTTGATACTGTTCCGCATCATCTGGGGGTTTTTGGGAACGCGCCACGCCCGCTTCAGCCAATTTATTCAGCCTCCCACCGCCTTCGCAAAAAGTCTGCGTCACCTATTCAGTAGAGCGCCCTCAAAAGAGGCTGGCCATACTGCGGCCGGAGGCTGGTCGATTCTGATTATGCTGGCCCTGGTCACCATACAAGCCGGAAGCGGCTTGTTCGTTAGCGATGATATTTTTTGGATGGGGCCTTACAACAGCACTGTGAGCGCTGAAATCGCAGGCAAACTGGCCTATGTCCACCATACCAATTTTATATTACTGCAGATAATTATCGCATTACATATTTGCGCAATCGCTTGGTACAAATGGGGCAAAAAAACGGATTTGGTCCGTCCCATGTTTACAGGTAACAAGCTCATTGCCAACCGCCAGGCAGGCATCAAAGACTCGAGAATTCGGGTCGCGTTGTGGGTCATGCTCGCGGCTGTGACCACAATATTTTTACTGGTCAACCTAGCACCCCCACCGCCACTGGATGATTATATTTTCTAAGTCGAAATGACCGGTGGCGCAGCCGTCAGCCGGTAGCGATCAATCTGCACATCTTCAACCCCATAGTCGGCAAAATTATCCGTAACTCGACCGCGAATATAATCCCGCCATGAAAACGGTTGATAATGTGCCGGTTGATCTGATTCAACCCAAGGCTCAATCAGCGCGTCATAACGCGGCTGGAAAAAGAATGGCGTACTGTATCGCCCGTGCTGCGAATTCACCGGTAATACCCGATGCACACCCGCTGTACATTGATCGTTTGACCACACCTGCAAAACATCACCAATATTCACCACAATAGTGCCTGGCTCAGGCGGAACATCGAGCCAGCCGTGCAGTCGCGAGCGCGCCTGCAAGCCGCCATGGTCATCCTGAATCAACAGCGTAAGCGCTCCTGGATCGGTATGATGGTGCAAAGCCATATTACCCAGTGCGCTGACGCCACTACGTTGCGCCACAGGCACCGGGTCCTGGCTGGGATAATAATTCAAGCGTGCAGCACTGGTGTGGCGCTCGCCAAACGCCTCAGCAACGTGCTGGTCTACCTGAATTTCAGGCAATCCTAGCGCAGTCAAGATCAGTGTAATTGTCTCTTGAGCAAGCATCGTGAACTGACCAAAAAAGCGACTTAGAACAGTTTGAAACTCGGGCTTAGCAGATGGCCAACACATTTGACGATCCGGATGGCTCGAAAGATGCCCGCCTGCTTTAAAATCAAAAACTTCTTTTAAATCCCTGCGCTGCTTTGTCAACTCCCGGTCAAAATACCCCATCGGGTTTTTTTCATCACGATAAAGCGCCATTTTTGCTGACTTGGGTTGATCAAAAAACCACTTCGACTGAGCAAACATGGCATCAATTAGCGCATCTTGCCCATGCCCACTGAGCAAGAAAAAACCATGGTCTTTGCACGCATAGGCCAGTTCTGCCAACGTCGCCGAACGCTGCTCACTTTGCTCAGGTAAGCATCGATAGGCCGCAAGATCAACATTTGGAATGGAGTGCATAGACCTTCTGCCTGCGCCGAAAAATTTCAGTATACGGTAAAGACTCCCGACCTGCTCAAGGTTGAAAAACAAACATCAGCGGCCTTTATTCTGGATTGCGAACTATCACTTGAGAAAGCCAGGCAGAGCGATCATCCGCCTCCTTCACCTCACCTTCATAAAAAAAGAGCAGATCTAATTCATTCAAATCTTGTTGCAATTCTCCAGGGCCAACTCTGTATTGCGGATTATGTGGGCCAGTGACTGCGCCGCCTCCTCTACCTTCAGGGGGCTGCAAGTGCTCTTCAACCATCAGCAAGCCGCCAGGAGATAAATGACCTGTTAAGCGAGCAAGCAATGTCGGCGCCACAAAATGAAACATAATAATCAGATCGTAGCCAAACTGGGGAATTTCAGGCGATGCCAAAAGGTCTTGGCATAACCACCGCACGGGCAGACCCTCCGCTTGAGCGCTAGCATGACTTAAAGCGACCTCGGAAATATCTATGGCATCCACAGTAAAACCCCGATGCGCCAAAAAAAGCGCATTGCGTCCAGTGCCGCACGCAACGTCCAGCGCGCGCCCGGGACGAGCTAAAGCCAAATGCGCCTGCAATAGCTCGCTGGCGGGCCTCACGGCCTGCCGATCCGCCTTGGCATACCGTGAATTCCACTTTTCCTTGTCATAATTGCTCATATTCAGCCAACTTTTATTTTATAAACACGTGTTTTCGTCTGTTGCATCAAACGAGATAGCGCGCTAGCTTATGCGCCCTTTCGCGAAACGCAACGCCATGACCTCGTCAAAATCGAACTCATCTGTTGGCCTAGACCGCTTCGCGGTATTCCTGTCAGGGTTGTGCTTAATCCACTGCTTGGCGGTTCCCTTTGCGCTCGTCTTGGGGCCATTGGCTGGCGATTGGCTCATCGAGAGTGAAACTCAAGTTCACTGGATCCTGCTAGCACTCGCCTCGCCCATCAGCGCACTGGCTTTGTGGCGCGGATACCGCAATCATCACGACCGTACAACGCTGTCGCTGGGATGCATCGGTTTGGTCCTTATGTTTTTTGGCGTCAGCCATTTCATCGGTGAAGACTGGGAGGTCCTGCTCACTGCAACAGGGGTATCTGCGCTGATGATTGCACATATCCGCAATATCTTAGGCAATCATGCCCCCCATTAAAGCCGCGCTCACGTGGATCGCGTTATCTTTTGCGCTCTTCAGCGGTTCAACCTCAGTGCAGGCCGCGCAACAAAACGCGCCAGGCACCGTCCCAGACTTACTGGATAACATTGTCCAAACCATCAGCGCACAAGGCGACAGAGTACTCGACAGCGCGAGCACCGACCGCTACGCACTCATTTACATGACCACGGCAGAAGGTGAATTTATCACCATCACTCTGCGCGCTTTACCAACAACTGACGCGGTAACAGAAATTGTCACGATTGCGGATAAGCCTTCGAATTACGCTTCAGAGACCGCTGTGTTACGGCGCATCGTCGCGTCCCTCGCCAAAAAAGCCAGCTGAGCAACGAACACCCAACCATAATTGCCGAACCATCCGCAGAGCGATTTTTTCTCAACCCTTGTGTCTACGAATATTTTCCTCAAATTCTGCTGCTGTGATCAAACCGGGCCCTTGCCCTGCACGCACCAAACTGCGGGCCAAGTGGACACACGCATCGTTGGCAGGCGTTGCCACACCGTGACAACGCCCTAAGCGGCTAATTTCACCGTTAAGATATTCAGTTTCTATATCACCGGTACCTCGGAACAAACTCTGCCATGAGGAGCCGGGCATGCGCTCGTAGCCTGGAATGTCCTCGAGCGTGAATAATCCTTGGTTGCGTAACTCCGTTTCAGCCTTGTTCGCGCAATCGATGCCCGCTGCCTGATAACAGGCTAAAGCCTCTGTCCGAATCAATCGTCTGATCGAAGACGATGCAGCAAAATCTGATAACCCAGCTTGCAGGACGTTATATAAGTTTAACAACAGCTTCGCATATTTTTGGCGCATGACATCACCAGCCGCGAAAGCACTAAAACCTGCGGTAGAAAAATCGTCCGCTATTGCTGACGCCATTGCGTCTACGCCCAGCGGATAACAACCCGTATCTAGCACCCCACCGCGACCCGCAGCCTGCGTCGCAACTTCACCAGGACGGATAAAAAAAGCGGGCAAATTCACAACCGTCGCATACACCCGAGGAAAGAACCGCAATGCCAAAGCCTCATTGGCGACGCCATTTTGGACACAGACAATGGGAATGTCGCGAGCGCCCATCGCCACCAGATCTTCCAAAGCCTGCAACGTATGCTGGGATTTCATACACAACAAAACCACGTCGTCTGCATTAAACGCGAGCTCCCGAGGGTGACTGACCACACGCACAGGCAGGGTAACGTCCTCTCCTGGCGCAAGAAAATGCAGGCCCTGACGGCGCATGTGGTCCGCATGCTCACCGCGGGCAATCAGCGTGACCGGATATCCCGCTTGCAACAAACGTGCGCCTATCACACCCCCAACGCCACCCGCGCCATAAATAATGTAATGCAGAGTCTGCTTTTGTTTCGTCATGTGAAGCTTCGATCACCTTCTTTTGCGGCCTGCACATTAGGCTCGCGGCCGGTTATTTCGCATTCAACCCTCAGCGCGAGTGTCGCTGATCGATGCCCCTAAAGGCAAATTTGGCAACTAAAGATCGCCGCGAACCCCGCCACAAAGTGAAGATATTATGGATTGCATTCAGCGACACAACGCTAACATATTGAACTCAATGAAGTTTTCAAAACCTGCTCTGTTTGATCAAAAAAACAGCCTTTTTTTTCTTCTCTTTTTCTGTATCCTTCATGGTCTCAGTAGCCGGAGCTGTATGCACATACAGTGTCGTTTCCTCGGCAGGGCAATTACACCCGCGCAGCCCGGCTAACTGAGGCCAAAATTTCAGGCATCCTACCTCACCATCCATCTTTGATAGAGCTCATGCGGTGCCAAAGTCACCTTGTGCGGGTCGCGCGTTTATCCTTGCGGCGGCTGCGGTGGCAACACATCCCACCAGTCATAATCAGCATCCGCAACAGCAATAAATTCAGGGTTGAGCAATGACGCTTTACTGTTGTAGTTCAACGTTTTACGGTCGAACGTATACACTTCGCCACCGGCAGCCTTGAGCACCGCGTGTGCTGCAGCAATGTCCCACTCACTGGTCGGTCCAAGACGGGGGTAACAATCGGCTTCACCACTGGCCAGCGTGCACAATTTCAAAGAACTGCCCACCGGCTGTCGCGTTAGACCTGCAAAACGTTCTGCCAACTGATCTAAATACTGCTCTAACCGCTGCCCCCCATGACTACGACTGGCTACAACCACTAGGTTTTGCTCGTCCGAAGTCATTTGCCGCGCTTTGATCGGTTGCAGATTACCCCGCGCATATCGCCAAGCCCGTTGCTCCTGCACGTTGCCCAGGTATATACAATCCTGCACGGGCACACCAACAATACCGTAGACGGGTTGCCCCCCTTTAATTAGAGCGATATTGACCGTAAATTCGCCATTGCGATTGACAAACTCTTTGGTGCCATCGAGCGGGTCCACCAGCCAATATACATCCCACTGACTGCGCACGCTGAAGTCCGGTGCAACAGATTCTTCTGAGATTACAGGCACATTGGGCGTCACCGCGGCAAGCCCCTGGACGATAATTTCATGCGCTGCCAAGTCGGCCTGAGTTAAAGGTGACTGATCCGCCTTGTCCAAGACCTCGAAATCACCGCTATATATTTCAAGAATCGCATCACCAGCGCGACTCACAATCTCGATCAGCGCATCCTGCGGGATATCCTGCATCGGGTTTCCAAAAGCATTTAATGAACTTAACAGTGTATCATTCTGAGCGTACAAGGCCTCATCAACGCTCGGCAAAGTGCCGCGCAAGCCAATTGTTCTTCAATACGAGCTCAAAATGCCAAACTGCGAATGGAAAAACATAGAGTGTGTGTTTCTAGACATGGACGGCACCCTACTTGATCTAAATTATGACAACTTTATCTGGGGGACCCTGTTTCCTGAACGTTACGGGGAAATCAAGGGCATCAGTCTAGCCCAAGCAAATGATTTCCTGGGCGAACACATGCGGAAAGTTCGCGGCACCCTGCAATTTTATGATCTGGACCATTGGCAGCAACTCACCGGGGTGAACATGCATAACATGCACCTAGAGGCACTCTCGTTATTGCGCTACCGACCAGGCGCTCTTGCATTTCTCGCATGGCTCGCAGATGCCGGCATCAAAGCCGTAATGGCAACCAATGCACACCACACCTCAATTCGCGTAAAAGACCAAAAAACTCATATCTGCGATGCTTTTGACGCGATCGTCTCCAGTCACGACTTTGGCTACGCAAAAGAAACCGACGCTTTTTGGCATTCACTTATGGCTGCTCACCCACATGATCCCAACCGATGTGTCTTTATCGATGACAACAAATTTGTTCTGGACGCGGCAAAACGCAACAACATTGGCAACCTTTTTATCGTTGACACGCCTGATTCTGAACGCCCGCCACGTGGCAACCTGTCTTACCCAAAATTTGACCGTTTTGATGAAATCTACCCAATGGAAACAACCCGTCGTGACTGAAGCGCCAAATCGCATCCGCATCGATCGTTGGCTGTGGGCCGCTCGATTTTTTAAAACACGCTCGCTGGCCAAAACCGCGATTGAAGGCGGCAAGGTTCAGGTAGACGGACAACGAACAAAGCCCGCCAAAGAAATCAATATTGGGCAACGTGTGGTCGTACGCAAAGGTGAACAATCAATCACCGTTATTGTTAGAACTCTTTCGGCACAACGCGGATCGGCAACCATTGCTCAAACACTGTATGAAGAAACCAAAGAGAGTGTCGAGGAACGCGAATCGTTGAGCGCGCGCCGTCGGATGGAACGCGCGGGGCTAACGGTGCCGTCCCTGCGACCCTCAAAACGAGAGCGCCGCGATCTGCGCAAACTGAAAGATTTAAACGAGCACTGGCAAGGACCGTAAAAGTAGAACTGCATATGAAAATCACCACCAAGGAACCAAACACCGATCGATTACACCGGTTCACCTTCGAAAACCTACCCATTCGAGGGCAATGGGTACGCCTGACACAAACTGTAGCCGCCGCCAATGCGGTGCGCAGCTATCCAACAGAAATTAATCATTTGCTGAGCCAGATGTTTGCCGCAGCTGCCCTGTTTGCAGACAATTTAAAATTCGAAGGAGCCGTCGCACTCCAATCTCGCGGCCAAGGCAAGCTTATTCGCACCCTAGCCGAATGCCGAGAGCAAAAATTCCTGCGGGGCATTGCCCACCTCAGTGAAGACAAACCCGCACCCAAGCAAGCGGATAACCTTTGCGCTTGGTTCGAAAACGGACAGCTCGCCCTGTCACTGGTGCCACCGGAAGGATCACAGCAAGCGCCTTATCAGGGCTTTGTCCCGCTAGAACAGCCCACTTTGGCGCTGAACTTAGAAACCTATCTTAAAAACTCGGAGCAGATCAGCTCCCGCCTATTTTTGGCCAACACCGACGAGAGCGTCACAGGTTTGATTATTCAGCGGCTGCCCAGCAAAGACGGTGCCACTGAAATAAACGCTGCCGCTGATGAAGAAGCTTGGCACACAATAGTCACGCTGGCAGAGACCATCAGCGACACCGAACTTGTGACGTTGGAGCCAAGCGAGCTCCTGATCCGACTGTTTGCCGAATTTCCTTGCCGCATCCATCCACCCAGAGAGCTGGGTTATAAGTGCACGTGCTCCCGAGACAAAAGCGACCGTACGCTGAGGATGCTGGCACCAGCAGAAATCAAATCGTTGCTTGACGAACTAGGCAGCATTGACGTTGATTGTGAATTCTGCGGCACGCGGTACAGTTACGATGCGGTCGACGTCGATCAACTGCACAGAACGCACGCCAACGCGCCAGACAACGGCCCGGTGCAATAACCTGACCGCGTTTGGCACACCCACACCGGTGCGAAAAACATACATCGATCGTGTTAGGTCTGGCATAATCCTCGCCTGCTTTAGCTAGACGAAGTGCAAGACATATGACCGCCGAAATCGAAACAGCCCATAAACACCAGCGCCACAACAATCTGACTTCGGCCATCTTGGCTGAAAAAGCCGTTCAACTGGGTGAAGGTCGCTTGGCCAGCAATGGTGCAATTGTCGTCGAAACCGGCCAACGCACGGGACGGTCGCCGAAAGACCGATTTATTGTAGACGAGCCGTCCAGCTCTGCATCGATCCACTGGGGCGCGATCAACCAGCCCATTAACCCTGAGGTATTCGACAATTTGTGGGATCGAGTTCAGATTCACCTGCAGCAACGTGAAACCTATACGTCTAATCTCCACGTTGGCGCAGATCCGGAGCACTACCTCCCCATCGAAGTGACCACTGAATATGCTTGGCACGCCCTGTTCGGCCGGGCCCTGTTTATTATTCCCGAATATTATAATCCCCATAACAAAGAACTCTGGCAGGTTGTCAACGCACCCAACTTTTGCTGCGAACCCGAACGCGATGGCACTAACAGCGATGGCACCGTCATGGTCAACTTTGCCCAACGCAAAGTCTTAATCGCAGGCATGCGATACGCCGGGGAAATGAAAAAGTCGATGTTTTCAGTCCTGAACTTCCTGCTGCCGGAAAAAGATGTCCTGCCCATGCACTGCTCAGCAAATATGGGCAGCAATGAGGATGTTACGCTGTTCTTTGGTCTGTCTGGAACCGGCAAAACGACGTTATCTGCAGACCCGGATCGACTGTTAATTGGTGACGACGAGCACGGCTGGGGCCGAGATACTGTTTTTAATTTTGAAGGCGGTTGTTACGCAAAATGTATCGATCTTAGCCGTGAAAACGAGCCTGTTATCTTTGACGCAATCCGCTTTGGCGCTATCGTCGAAAACGTCGTCATCGACGAACAAACACGCGATCCGGATTATACCGATGCCACGCTTACGGAAAACACCCGCGCCTGCTATCCACGCTCCAACATCGCAGAGAGCGTCCCGGAAAACCGCGCCGGCGAGCCCAATAATATTATTTTTCTGACCTGCGACGTGAGCGGCGTTTTGCCACCCGTATCACTGCTTTCCTCCGAAGCCGCTGCCTATCATTTTTTATCCGGATATACCGCGCAGGTGGGTTCAACCGAAATAGGGTCAACAGAAGCCTATTCCGCCACATTTTCGACGTGCTTTGGCGCACCTTTCTTTCCGCGCCCAGCCGGGGTATACGCTGACCTGCTGATCAAACGCATCGAGGAATTTGGCTCAAAAGTCTACCTGGTCAACACCGGCTGGACAGGCGGCGGATATGGTGTAGGCTCGCGATTCAAGATTCCCGTCACCCGAGCGATTATCAGAGCCATACAGAGTGGCAGCTTAGAAAACGCGGTCACTACTCGGCTAGAAGGTTTCAACTTGGACATACCCCAAGCCGTTGAGGGGGTTGACCCCAGCCTGCTCAACCCGCGGCAGGCGTGGACCGATCAGGCGGCATACGACATCGCCGCAAAAAATCTGATCAGTAAATTTGTTGAAAACTTCACCAAATTCGAAGTCTCCGACGACATCATAACTGCCGGCCCACAGATCTAGGCCTCTGCCAGAATCAAAGCAACTTCAATGGATCACCGTCACTTGTAAAAAGTGGCTTTAAACATTGAAGTTAGTTGACTTGGCCGCCTCAAAACTCCAAATTTATCCGCCCAAGTCTACTTAAGCCGCAAAAAAGATGTCTAGCGCTCAAGAGCAAATCACCCGCAAGTCAATTGAAATTACGCCCGCACGACTGCGCGCCTTACGAGCCAACCCAATGTGCCTCAAAGGACTACTGCGCGGCATTGAGAAAGAAAGCCTGCGCGTCACAGCTGATGGAGATCTATCAAAAAAAGGCCATCCAAACGCCCTTGGCTCACCGCTCACACATCCCGCGATCACTACCGATTTCTCGGAAAGCCAATTAGAGCTCATTACCGGAGTCAACAGCAGCGCAACTGCCTGCCTGAACGAACTCGAAGACGTACACCGCTTTGTGCACGCCCAGCTTAAAGACGAACTACTGTGGCCCAGCAGTATGCCCTGTATTGTCGGCAGCAGCGCAGACATCCCCATTGGGCAATACGGAACATCCAACATCGGCAAGACTAAAAATATTTACCGGCGAGGTTTGGGTTTACGCTATGGACGACTGATGCAAACCATCTCGGGCATACACTATAACTTTTCAATACCGGAGCATTTATGGCAGGCGTTGAATATTGCAGACCAATCGC
>DGQF01000045.1:85390-102772 GCA_002389675.1 Gammaproteobacteria bacterium UBA4421 | reverse complement strand
CTGTCTCACAATCTGGAGGATCTTGACCAAGGATCACAATATTTACCATACGCCACCAGCCTCAGAATGGGGCCCTTGGGTTATCAGAGCAACGCACAAAACAATCTGCACATTTCTTACAACTCGTTGAGTGAATACACCTCGTCCATGCTCAATGCGCTGACTCAGAACCACCCCGCTTACGAGCAGGCTGGGACAATAAAAAATGGTGAGTATCAGCAGCTCAACACCAGTGTTCTGCAGATCGAGAATGAATTTTACGGCACAATTCGGCCCAAAAGAACGACTCGCAGCGGCGAGCGCCCGGTCAATGCGCTACTGGAACGCGGAGTAGAGTATGTCGAAGTACGCTGTTTGGACCTGAACCCATTTTTACCTTTGGGGTTAGATGAAACCCAGATCAATTTTATAGATACCTTTTTGCTGCTATGTCTGCTCACAACCAGCACACCAGACAGCGTCGACGAAGTCGAACGGATCACTAAAAATCAAGCAGCGACCGTGGCGCGAGGGCGAGACACGACAACTACCCTTATCGACGACGGCGGCCAGCGGCGTTCCCTGCAGGCCTGGGGTTCAGAAATTCTTGAAGCATGCACAACGATCACCGAATTGCTCGACCAAACCATACCCGATCAGCGTTACACCCAAAGCTTAAAAATTGCCCAAAGTAGGCTGCTAAACCCCGAGCTCACACCATCAGCACAGGTTTTAGCCGCCATGCGCAGCGAACAAATACCATTTTTTCGATTCTCAATGAGCCAGGCCATCAAACATAAGTCAGATTTTGCGAGACAACCACTTACGCCCCCGCAATCGGTACGCTTCGACAAAACCGTTGAGGACTCTTGGGCAGCACAAAAAGCCATAGAAAGCGCAGATAACGTCGATCTAGACACGTTTTTATCGGCTTACCTTGCCTTACCAGAGCCGCCCGCCGCGCCTGAACACCCAAGCTAACTCGTCATGAACTTTTTAGCCCACTGCAGCTTGGCCCACGACGCGGCATCCCTGTGGGGGGTCAATCCAGCCGAGCGTCAAGGTTTATTGGCAGGCGCTGTCGTTGGAGACTTTATTAAAGGACAGATCCCTCAAACATGGCCTGACGCACTCAGAGCCGGCACGGCATTGCATCGAAAAATAGATGCGCTGTCTAACGTGAGCCCCGGCATACGGGAAACCTGCAACCGCTTTCCCAAACATCTGCGCCGCTTTGCACCTATCTTTGTTGATATTTTAGCTGACCATACCCTTGCGCTGACTTGGGCGGATTATTATCACATGCCGCGCAACCACTTTAGCCGCGAATGCTATTTTGCCATCGGCCATTTTCAGTCCTATCTTGATCCCGATGCCAAGCGCTTCTTCGAATATATGTCTGAGGTCGATTTATTAGCCAACTACGATCAGTGGCAGCACGTAAATCAGGGACTCAAATCTGTATTGCGTCGATTGAATAAAAGCCAGTGGCACGCGGAGGTGGAAGACATCTGCCGTGAAATACTCACCGAAAGTCATGGCGATTTCAGCCGCTACTATCCTCATCTAAGGAAGAATTGGCGACACTGGAATGCCTTTAACACAATTTAGGAACACTTAACGGCAAACTCACGCACATAAATGCACCGTTTAGTTGACCTGCGGTGAGGCACCGGTAACCTATGCCACCTGTCAACGATCCAACATCAGATTAATATCGAGCAGCACCATTGAAAGCAGTTTTATGTAAAGCCCACGGACCCGCAGAGCATCTTGTTGTGGAGGAGATCCCTTCACCGCAACTTCAGCCCGGTGGCGTCATTGTGGATATCAAATCCAGTGCCCTGAATTTCCCCGACGTATTAATGATTCAGGGCAAATATCAGTCACAGCCACCGCACCCGTTTTCGCCAGGCGGCGAGTTTGCAGGGACCATCTCGGCTATCGCGCCAGAGGTCACACAATGGCAAATAGGCGACGAAGTTTTCGGTGGTTCCGGTTATGGCGGCTTCGCCGAACAAATCGCAGTACCTGCAAAAACACTCAGAGCAAAACCTGCGGCCATGTCTTTTGCGCAGGCATCTGGCATCAGCACAACTTACGGCACATCCTATTATGCTCTGAAACAACGCGGCGACCTCAAACCCGGCGAAACGCTTTTAGTCTTGGGGGCTGCTGGAGGCGTCGGGTTAGCCGCCGTAGAGCTCGGAAAAGCCATGGGCGCTAGAGTCATCGCAGCTGCTAGCTCAAAGGAAAAGCTTAGCGTTGCAAAAGCCGCTGGAGCAGATGATGTCATCGATTACTCTGACGGCGAATTGAAAGACAAAGTTAAAGCACTCACGGCTGGGAAAGGCGCTGACGTCATCTACGACCCTGTTGGGGGGCCCCTTTTCGACCAATGTATGCGCTGTATCAACTGGTACGGTCGGCTCTTGGTTGTGGGCTTTGTGGGGGGGGATATTCCAAAAGTGCCCACCAATCTCGTGCTACTGAAAAGCTGTCAGGTGGTTGGCGTCTTTTATGGCGCATTTTCAGGACGTTTCCCTGAACAAAGCCGCGACAATTTTCAGGAAATTATGACTATGTTTGATGAGGGCAAGATCAATCCTCTCGTCGGCAAAGAATTTGCGTTCGAACACTATGCGGATGCTTTAAACTGTCTTGAACAACGCCAAGCGATTGGCAAAGTGGTGCTGAATATCTCATGAACTTAGGATTTACCAAAGGTTTGCCCCAACAATGGGCCATCTTCACCTGTCTGATTGGCGGCACTTTGTTATGTATCGCGTTTTTTATGGAGCATGTTATGGGCCTCGCGCCCTGCCCACTGTGCATGATGCAACGGCTTTGGATTGCGCTGGTTGCAGTAATCGCCTACGCCAGCCTGCTGCATAATCCACGCTGGGGCATCTATCCGCTGTTTGGGTGCATCGCTTGTATCATTGGCGGCGGCTTTTCGATCCGCCAATTATGGCTACAAAGCCTACCCGCAGACCAAGTCCCTGCATGCGGGCCAGGACTTGAGTATATGATCGAGGTATTCCCTTTGTCAGATCTTCTTGTCGCCATGACTTCTGGCACAGGCGACTGTGCACAGGTCAGCTGGTCGCTCGCGGGTCTCTCCATTCCTGCTTGGGTACTTCTGGGCTTCATCACGTTATTTGCTACTAACCTATTACAATTACGCTCAGGCAGTCGGTAAATCATTCATTTAGCCTACTATTTACCCACTACTTCGCGAAATGCCACCCAAGTCACTGTACTTGATGGCTTTTTAGTTGATATTATCGGGCGATACGTATAGGGATTAACGAACTGCGCCCAAAGAGTCAAAGGGACGCATGGACAATAAAACGCCGCGGAGGAGCGGTGCTTACATGCAATCATCTCGACGCCAAATTTTAGTAATCAACGGTAAAGGCGGTTGTGGCAAAACAACCATCGCAACCAATCTCGCCGTCACCTATGCCTGCAAACGCAAAAACGTTATCTTAATTGACAATGATCCACAGGCAAGCAGCACTGCTTGGGCAAATATTCGCAGCACTAAAATGCCCCCTGTGACGACCACACCGCGATATGAAAGACTGAGTATGTATCAAACTCAGTCATTCCAGAATCGTCTACCCAACGAAACGGACATTGTCATCGTCGATGGAAACAGTAACGCACGGGGGCGAGATTTAGACGATATTTTAAAAGACACCGACATCATCCTGATTCCCATGCTGCCTTCAGCTATCGACATCAGAGCCAGCGGCCGCTTTATCGCAGATCTTTTGACGCATCGCCTTTACCGGGCCGCGCCACGACCTGTCGGTGTCATTGCCAATCGCGTCAACACCATGAACAAAACATACAACAAACTCATGCAATTTCTAAGTTGCCTGGACGTTCCCGTTGTCGCGCAATTTAACGATTCTACGCTTTACACAGACGCTGCAGAGCAGGGGCTTGGGGTGATTGAAATGGCCGATGACAGCGCCGCGCCCGAGGAAGCCGCACAGTGGCGCCAACTCATGCACTGGATCGACCAGCAGGCCACCTCTCAACCCAGCACAGCGGCCAACTTACGCTTGAAGATGCGACCGCGCGCTGCGACCCGAAAAAAACAATCAAATCTCGCCGATCAGGCGTAAACTCAACCCCTCACCGGTTGACCCTCAATACCACTGATTGAGGACATCCATCCTCTTCACCCGCATGTAGTGAAACCATGTTACGCGCAGAAAATCTTGAATTTCGACGTGGCGCCGAGCTCTTATTCCAAGATCTGAATTTTGTCATCCATCCCGGCCAACGGGTCGCGATAGCGGGGCGCAACGGCGTCGGTAAAACCACCTTGTTTCAGATGATCAGAGGACACGCACAGCCGGAATCCGGAGACCTTATCCGCCCTGAGGGATGGCATGTAGGTTACATGGAACAAGAATCAGCCGTTACCCAAAGACCTGCCCTTGAATATGTTGTGGATGGTCATAAAACTCTCCGGGCGATAGAGGAGCAATTAACCACCTGCACAGATCCCTCACGTGAGGCACAACTACATGCCAACTTTCAAGACTTGGGCGGATATGAGGCGCATGCTCGCGCCGGCGAAATTTTACATGGGCTTGGATTTAGCCAAACCGATTTCGACAAGAGCTATGCCGCCTTTTCCGGCGGGTGGCGGATTCGCCTAAATTTGGCTCAGGCATTAATGACACCCTGCGACCTATTATTACTCGACGAACCCACAAACCATCTCGATCTCGAGGCCATCATGTGGCTGGAGGGCTGGCTAGCTAGATTTGAAGGCACTGCGCTGGTGATTGCCCACGACCGCGCGTTTTTGGATGCCAGCACCGACCACACGTTGTATCTATCTAATCAATCAGGACGGCTTTACAGTGGCAATTACTCCGCATGCGAGAGGCAACGCGCTGAATATCTGCAGCAGCAAATGGCGCTCACCGCTAAACAGGCCGCTCAAAAAGCCCATATTCAGAAATTTGTCGACCGGTTTCGCGCCAAAGCAAGCAAAGCCAAGCAGGTGCAGAGCCGCGTCAAAGCGTTAGAACGACTGGCAGACAGCGCGGTTATTCAGCTGGATTCCCCCTACACGGCAACCTTCCAAAATCCGCAAAAAGTTTCAAACCCGCTGTTTTCTTTGCGCAACGTTGACTTGGGTTACACCGATAAAACCATCCTGAGCAACGTGAATTTGTCGATTTTGCCTGGAGCGCGTATCGGCGTGCTCGGCGCCAACGGAGCCGGCAAAAGTACGCTCCTCAAAGCTCTAGTGGGCGCTGTAGAACCACAACAAGGTGAATTAATCCGCGGCAATCACTGCGAAGTTGGTTATTTTGCCCAGCACCAGCTGGAAACGCTGGATCCAAGTCTGCGCGCCCTGCCTATGTTGACCGACACAAAGCCAAGCTGGCGGGAACAACAATGCCGGGACTACCTCGGCCGCTGGGGTTTCAACGCAGGCATGATTGAAAGGCCGATAGCAACACTTTCTGGGGGTGAAAAGGCACGTTTGGTGCTGGCCATTATCGCACTTAAAACTCCCGCCATACTGATTCTCGATGAGCCAACAAACCATCTAGATCTGGACATGCGCGATGCACTCGCGTTCGCCCTACAGGATTTTGCCGGCGCCGTTGTGATTGTCTCCCACGACCGTATCTTATTGGATAAAACGGTGGACGACTTTTGGGTTGTCGACAATGGCGCGCTGCAGGTCTTTCGGGGCGACCTGCACGAATACACAACCGCCCGATCCGCCTCATTTGCCCGCACTTCCCAGGGTAACGCTCATCATTCACGCAAGTCTGCACGCCAGGACCGCGCCAATCATCGAGCCTCACTCAAGCATCTGCGTGATGCCGTCAAAAAAATAGAACGCGAAATGGATCAACAAAGCCAACAATTACAGGTAATTGAACAACAGTTAGCAGACACTGAAACCTACGCCAAGTTATCTAAACCAGAACTCGAGAGCTTATTGGCTCAAGCAGGTAAGCTGCGCAGGCTACTCAATCAAAGTGAAGAAGCTTGGCTTACGATAAACTCAGAAATAGAAACGATTTCAGATTAAACCAAACGCAGCCGCGCGCAGCATCAAACTGAACACTTGATCACAATACGGGCATTACATAATGTAAGGCTTTCACTGTTATCGCAAACTGGAACATCAGCCATGCAAGCCATTACCGAAAATACATCCGAATTGTGGATCGCAAAACATCAAATTTGCGATCTGCAGAAACGTTATGCCATCGCAACGGATTTGTTAACCACCAACACAGCCGAAAATATCACAGCGGCAACCGCTACTTATCAGCAAATTTTTACCCCAAACGCAGAAATTCATGCCGCAGGTGTAGATACACAAATTGGCCCAGAAGCTTGGGTAGCACTGGTGCTCAGCGCGCTGGACTCATTTACCGTTACACAGCATTTTATCGGCACACAATTGGCAAACGTCTATGAACTGCCTACACAATCCAGCACGCGAGGCGCGGGTCAACTCACCAGTCATCTACAGGCCTGGCATGCCAAAGCAAACGGAGATATGTGGCACTTTATCGGTACCTATGAGGCTAGCGTGGTGCACTCTCGTGACGCGGGATGGCAAATCGACACCATGCATTTGATCAAGACATCAGAGGATTATCGCCAAATTCTGCCGAGACCTGAGGGTACTTAGTGCGCCATTACTCGACTAAACAACGGCCATTGATCACCGTGTGACACAGTGCCGTTCTAAGCCGTGCGATTTCTCCTAAAAAAAGGCAATATCAGAGCTTAATAGGTGGGTTTGTTCCCGAAACCTTATTGCTTAACGTCATCTGTCCAACAATAAAAGAGAGTCCAAATGAGACGATTCCCGCATACTCGTCTGCGAAGAAACCGAACAGATCACTTCATTCGCCAACTCGTACGTGAAAATGAATTGACCTGTAACGATTTGATTTATCCCATGTTTGTCATCGAGGGCCAAAACGTCACCACTGAAGTGGCGTCCATGCCCGGAGTCACACGCTACAGCGTAGATCGACTCGCCGCTGAGGCCGAACAAATCGCACGTTTGGGAATTCCTGCCATCGCACTTTTCCCAAACGTTAGCGCCACAAAGCGAACCCTTGATGGTGCCGAAGCCTACAACCCAGAGGGCCTAGTGCCTCAGGCCGTTCGCGCCATTAAGTCTGCGGTGCCAGAATTGGGCATCATCACCGACGCCGCATTAGATCCTTATACCAGTCACGGGCAGGATGGTATTGTCGACGAGCATAACTATGTCGCCAACGACATCACCGTTGCAGCCCTTTGCAAACAGGCAATCATCTGCAGCGAGGCAGGCGCCGATGTCATTGCCCCGTCAGATATGATGGATGGACGCATCAAAAGTATCAGAGAAGCTCTGGATCAAAGTGGCCAAATCAACACTAAAATCATGGCTTACTCTGCCAAGTACGCCTCCGCTTACTATGGGCCCTTTCGCGATGCCGTTGGCTCGAGTAACAATTTGGGTGCTGGCGACAAAAAGACCTATCAAATGGACCCAGCCAACGGCAACGAAGCCCTGCACGAGGTGCGTTTGGACATCGACGAGGGTGCCGATATGGTTATGGTCAAACCGGGCATGCCTTATCTGGACGTGGTGAGTGCGGTAAAAACCGAATTTGGTGTGCCCACTTTCGCCTATCAGGTCAGCGGAGAATACGCCATGCATATGGCGGCGATTGAAAACGGCTGGCTAAAAGATGACGTCATCGCAGAATCTCTGCTGTGTTTCAAAAGAGCCGGTGCCGACGGTGTGCTGACTTACTTTGCCAAAAAAGTTGCGGAGTCGCTGCGCGAATAAGCAAACAAACACAAAATTACGCATCCGCACGTGCGCCCCCCTCGGGCGCATCCTCTAAATGAAGCTGCAAACCCGCTAATCTTTGCTGATCTTGTTCAACTTCTAACTCACGCCAAGACAGCGGATGGCGCTCCAACCAATGCTCACCACAACGCAAAAATAGGTCGTCACCCTTGAGTCTGAGCGACACCGGCGGAGAGTCTGCGTCATTGTGACTGCGTTCGAGAATAACCGCTAAGCGCAACAACGCAACCAAGCGCAGCAATTGCTGGGTTGCAGCTGGATCATACGCACGAAAAGCTAACGTCGGCATACTGCGCCGATGGCCACGAATAAGCAGTGCTAGGACGCCCTGATGAGCAGCACTAAATCCAGCCAACTGAGCATGCTTGACCACATAAGCACCATGACGGTGATAATGTTTAGGACTGATGTACATCCCCAATTCATGCAGCATCGCTGCCCAACGCAGCAAATCCTCTGAGCGCATGGATCCCTGCCACCAATCACTGGTTTGGGCAAACAAAGTCAGCGCACACCGCACAACGCGCTCTGATTGAGCCCGGTCTACAGCATATCGCGTCATCAGATCTTCAATACCCGCTTCGCGCATGTCCGCACGACCATCGCCAACAAATTGCTCGTAAATGACACCCTGCATAAGAGATACATCAACAAACTGACAACGCTTGAGTCGAAACGTTTCAACACATGCACTGAGGATTGCGACACCTGCGGGGAAAATATCAACTCGATCGGGCGCCAGCCCGGGCAGGCCGGACTCAACCACCCAGCGATCTTTAACAATTGCCGACTCCAAGCGCCTCAAGCCTTCAGGGGTTACGCCGGACCTCGACCAGCCGTTAACGCGCAAAACCGAATCAATAGACTCCAGCGTACCGCTGGTGCCAAAAACCTGTAAATCAGCAGACAGCAACTCGTCACCGACAAAGTCTTGGATGCTCAATTTCTGCTTAAGCGTCGCCAATGCTTCGTTTTTTGCTGCAACATAACCTTCCGCTTGCGGCACACCTGGCGCAAAAAAACGGTCTCGGTAGGCAACACAACCCATAACCACCGATAGTGTGGCCCTTGGTGTGGCACCATTGCCGAATCCAAACTCCGTGCTGCCACCACCGATATCAATAACCAAACGCTCTACCGGATCCACACCCAAATGATGGGCTACCCCACGATATACCAGCTCCGCCTCATAATCGCCGGTGATCACCTCCACCGGCACCCGCAGAATTTCCTGAGCCGCCTCGACAAATACCGATGCGTTGTCAGCCAGCCGAAGTGCACAGGTGCACAAAACGCGCGTATGAGCGGAGCTCACGGGTTTTAGGCGCTGGGCAAACCGGCGCAAACAAGCCAATCCGCGCTCTTGCGCAGACTCAGAGATTTTTTGCTCCTCGAATCCTGCCAACAGCTGCACCTTTTCTTTTAGACGCTCCTGCAGCACAAATCCATCTCGGGTGAGCTTAACCAACAATAAATGAAAGCTGTTGGATCCCAAGTCAAGCACGGCCCACAAGTGGCCGATATCAGACGGGTCCCCAGAAGCGCGAATAAGACTGGACAATGGTTACCTCAAAGTTGGCTGCACGGAAGGACCGCTTGATGCTAAACTATCATGCAATTAAACAAATTTGTGGAGATCATTGCATGAGCAGCATAGTTCACACGACAGATGGCGGCTTCGACCAAGACGTTATCCAAGCTGACAAACCTGTATTGGTTGACTATTGGGCAGAGTGGTGCGGACCGTGCAAGATGATTGCGCCAATTCTCGATGAAATCGCCTCTGAATACGCGGATCGGATCAAGGTTTGTAAGGTCGACATCGACGCCAACCAAGACACCCCCCGTAAATACGGCATTCGCGGAATTCCTACACTGATGCTATTCAAAAACGGAGAAATCGGCGCTACAAAAGTTGGGGCTCTGTCTAAGTCACAGCTTCAAGCATTTTTGGACAGCAATATCTAAGCAACCGACATAAGTTATCGGTCATCGTGCGGGGCTGCAAAATGAAGCGGACCCCGCCTTGAAACCAACCTCAAATCGATTATTTGAGCACGGAATCAACTTTAATGCACAGGCGAATGCCTTAAAGCCTTGACCCACGGCGTTAATTAACTACACTTACGCCAAGCATTTTCTCCCATGACTGGTGAGTCCAACGCTGCTTACGGTCGATCGCCTTCTCCGGACACACTTCCTAATAGACGCGACCTAACCCAACCCCCTCTTACACGTCCGTAACCAGACCCATAATGTTCTCTACGCGGTAAGAAACCTTAACAAGCTCAAAGAATGAGTTGAGTAATACATATGGCAATGAATCTCTCTGACCTGAAAAGTAAACCTGTTAGCGAACTGGTGGAAATGGCACGCGAAATGGGCCTCGACAACGTCGGCCGTTCGCGCAAGCAGGAGGTCATTGCGGCCATCGTGCGAAAACAATCCAAAAACGGTGAAGACATCTATGGCGCAGGCACTCTAGAAATTCTCCAAGACGGATTCGGCTTTTTAAGATCGCCCGAAGGCTCTTATTTGGCAGGGCCCGACGACATTTATGTTTCGCCAAGTCAAGTCAGACGTTTCAACTTACGCACAGGCGACAGCATTGCGGGCAAAATTCGCCCTCCGAAAGATGGCGAACGTTATTTTGCCCTGCTGAAAGTAGATGAAATTAATTTTAGCGAGCCCAACAGTAAAAAACACAAAATCCTGTTCGAAAATCTGACCCCCTTATTTCCCGACGATCGCTTAAAATTAGAACGGGGCAATGGCAGCACGGAAGACTTAACCGCTCGAATCATTGACCTTGTCGCTCCAATCGGCAAAGGCCAGCGAGCGCTGATCGTTTCACCCCCGAAGGCGGGTAAGACATTGGTTTTACAGAATATTGCTCAATCTATCACTGCCAACAATCCTGAAACGGTGCTGATTGTACTGCTCATTGACGAACGCCCCGAGGAAGTTACGGAGATGCAGCGTTCGGTCAGAGGCGAAGTGGTCGCATCTACCTTTGATGAGCCCCCTTCACGACACGTGCAGGTGGCAGAAATGGTCATCGAGAAAGCCAAACGACTGGTAGAGCACCAGAAAGACGTTGTCATTCTATTAGACTCGATTACGCGCCTGGCAAGAGCCTACAACACCATCGTGCCCTCCTCAGGCAAAGTGCTCACCGGTGGCGTTGACGCACATGCGCTAGAACGCCCCAAGCGTTTCTTTGGTGCGGCTAGAAACATCGAAGAGGGCGGCAGCTTGACCATCGTGGCTACGGCATTGGTCGAAACCGGGTCGAAAATGGATGAGGTCATTTACGAAGAATTCAAAGGCACCGGTAATCAAGAGTTACATCTGGAGCGTAAAATTGCAGAAAAACGCGTCTATCCTGCGATCAACATTCGGCGCTCCGCAACCCGGCGCGAAGAGTTGCTAATGGGCGAAGACGAACTCAAACGTGTCTGGATTCTACGCAAGTTGCTACACGACATGGACGATATTGCCGCCATCGAATTCCTTATGGACAAACTCAAAGAAACAAAAACTAACGCAGACTTCTTCAGTTCAATGCGCCGCTGATACCCTAACCATCACTAATCACCACACTGCACAGATCCGCCAAGTGAGCGGATCCCCGGTTCAGCACGTGAAACTCCGCGTGACTGACAACTATAATTTTACAGCCGGTCAATATTTGTCCATTGAGGCACCGAGAAACATGGTGATTCCCATGTCAATTGCCTCAGCTCCCGCACGGTTACCTGAAATTGAACTACATTATCGTGCAACACCCGGCATGGCTGAATCTATGGCGATGGATAACCTGCTAACGCAAACCCATCTGATCGTTAGTGAAGCCTCTGGATCCGTTGTTTTAGACACACCTGACCGGGCTGTTCTGATCATCATCGGCGGCAGTGCCGCAGCCCAAGCATTTAGCGTTTGCGAAGATCGTGCATCACGAAACGTTGACCAACCGACCCAAATATTTTGGGCAGCAGATACTCAAGACGATATCTACGGCGCTGAAACGCTCAGCCAATATCAACATGTGGCCGTCGAGCTTTGTATTGATTCACGCCGGAACAAAGACAATAAGGCGCTCAATTGGCTGCGCATGAACGCCAAAAATTATATGCACTGGCAAGTTATGCTCGCCGGCAGTCCGGGGTTCGTGTACGCCGCGTCCGATATTTTAATTGAGAATGGCTTACTGCAGGCGAATCTTCACTCTGACATATTCGCTTACGCGCCACGAGCTTAATCCGCCGTTACGGTTTAACAAGCCTGCGTCCAGCTGAAGCATCTGGGAGCGGCAAATCTTGTAGATCAGTCAGCGAGCGCAACAAATATTCAGAACCTCGCTGCACCTCACCCATTGAAATACACAATCGGCCCAATTCCGCATAAATAGCACGCCCTTGTCGAAGACGCAGGCTAAGTTCAAAATACTCCCGTGCCTGGTCAAACTGTCTATTTTTCAGAGACAGTCGGCCCACGGTAAGCGCAACTTGTGCGTCTGCAGGGTGAGCTTTAAGCCACTCTTTTGCAGTCGTGAGTTGTCGAGCCGCATCGCTGGTCGATAACACCCCATATTTCTCTGCGAGATCACTGTCCCATTGCTGCGCCAACACCAAAGGGATTGCCTGCTGCGCCGCATCTTCGCGCTCAGTGGCGAGCAAATGATCGATCCAAGCTCGTGCAACACTAGATTCCGCACGTAACCGTTTCGGTAATTTTTTCCAAATATCTGCAATGTCCTGCGCTTCGATCAGCAATGCAGTCCACACTTTGTGGCGTAAATCCTCCAGCGCCGTTTCTGATAACGCTTTTGCTTTGGCCAGTTCATCCAATAACGCGCTCAACGCCTGCCAGTTACCCAAAGCCTCGTAGCAATGAGCTATTTTAAGCAAGACATCCACATGCTTTGGCGCAAGTTTACGAAGGGCCAGCAGCTCGACTAACGCCTGCTCAAACGATGCGTCCTGAATTAAGAACTCCGTGCGGAGCAAATTGATAGCAAAGCTCGCCTTTGGCCAAGCTACCAGCGCCTGCTGTAAATCATCATCTCGCGCCTGTATTTCTCCCAGCGCATGCGCTGCGCGTGCAGCATTGAGGTGATTAATCTGTGGCATAGCCGATTTTTCAGCACCGCCGCGCAACGCGCGCTGGGCTTCAAGCCAACGCGCTTCGATCATCAAGGATAACCCTCGCAGGGTTTGATCGCGCGCCTGCTCTGCTTGGCGCCCCGAGCGCCAATCAGACAAACGGCTCTGACCCCTGAGAATTTTGATCCCCAGCACCAATGCGGCGCTCATCAATCCGTAAATGAGCAGTAACAACACCACACCGACCCAGAAACTGGTCTCAAATACCGTATCGCCATAGACAACCATTATATAACCGGGGTCCCGCACCAATAAGGTCCCTACCACACCTCCGAGTATGGCGGCACTGATCAGCGCTAGCGTGAGCAGCTTCACTGGCTTACCCCTGAAAGACTTAATAGTCGATTCAACGATCCTGAAATCACTGGCAACGGCCGTTCCAGTTCTAGGAGCAAAAGCTCATCCAGTTCAGTCAGCAACAACCTGATTTGAGCATTTTCTGAATCTGCATGCGCAACCACCCAGCGTCTAACATTGAGCAAGCTGTGTTCAAAGACGCTTTGCTGCCGCTTGAGCGCGGCAAGCTGTGCCTGCTCTAGAGCTAGATAAAGATTCAACTGCAAATAAACGCC
The DNA here is from genome assembly GCA_002389675.1 of Gammaproteobacteria bacterium UBA4421. Lineage (GTDB taxonomy): Bacteria > Pseudomonadota > Gammaproteobacteria > Pseudomonadales > Azotimanducaceae > UBA4421. The sequence goes on along the minus strand of DGQF01000045.1, from coordinate 89,180 downwards.
CTCTTGCGGCGCCAGAAAAGGCTGCAGAGCCTCTTGGGATTGAACAGATCGCACCCGCACAAAGCCTTGGAGCGCTTCGATCAATTGAGTCCAAACTGACTCCGTTACTCCATCGCTCTGTTGAACTTGTATATATTTCGGTTGCGGCAGCGGCAGCGTATCAACTTGCGCTTTGAGTGATTCAAGCCGCAAATACAGCCCTTGCAAGTCGTTTCGGCGGACTTGGCGCAAGGCGACTATTTCGTCACTCAAGCTGGCACGAACTTCAAATAAGGCAAAATCATCTAGTTCCGCAAAAATCTGATCCGCAGCCTCCAACAGCATCAATGCACCCGCTGAATCTTGCTCCATTAACACTCGATGGTTTGCAATCCGCAGCAAATACTCTGCTTCCGCCAGCTTCCATACCCGCTGCGATGGCGGCGCTCCATTGAGCGCGGCATTGAGTGATTTGATCACAGCCGCTTCATTAGCGGCCAATTGTTGGGTTTGCTCAACCGTGCTCGCAGCAATTACCGAGCGGGTATGTTCTGCTGATTCATTCAGTTGGTCCTGCACCTGCACCCTAAACTCTCGAAGATCCGCCGCCAACTCAACACTTTGACGCTCCATCGCCACAATCGGCTGCAGATACACCAACGCATAGAAAAGATAACCCACACCCGCAAGGGCTGTTAACGCAAATATAAACGTCAGGACAAGTAAACCTCGTCCGCTTGCCTTTGCCTGCCGCGACGATTGGGGCGGCTCTCCAGGCTCCGCAGTTTCATCCGCAGCACCACTAGGGGCGTTCTTCGCCTCTTGAACTGAACCGGACAGTAACTTTTGTTGTACCAAACGCGATCCAGGCGTGGCGTCACCATCTTTGTGATCTGTCATCGTTCATCCAGTGGGTCAGAAGGTAGGGTCATCGGTTTACGCCAGTTTAAGCCGGTTGTTGTAAAGCGGCCAATACCGCATCGGCCGATGCGCCCTGCGCAATGATTATCCGTGTGAACCCCAAAGCCTTCGCTCCCTGTGCTATCCGCGCGGAGGGGACAACCAGATATATCGACAGATGATCGTGTCGCGCGCGCCAATAAGCTGCAAATGTTTGTAATCCCTGCATTGAAGAAATCTCGACAATATCAATATCGGCTGCAACATCGAAGGATGCAAGGGTTGCTGCCTCTTGGCGTTCATAAAGTGCTAATTTGACCACCCTGCAGTGACGCTCAGCATACAGCGCTTGCATCAGCGTCTCTCGGCCGCCGACGCCTGCCACTATCCAAACGTTATCGCCAGCGGCCAAGCGCTTGATTTGCGGCATGGCCAACACACCCTCACTGGTCGGGATCGAAGGAACCGCCACCTGCAAACCTTGCGCAGCTCTTAACACCGCTGCGGTTTGTTCGCCAACAGCGACATAAAGTAGGTCAGACGGCGTATTGAACCTTGCGTGTTCTAAATAAGCGCGTGCCGCGTGAGCGGACAGCACAATAACAATATCAGGCAGCACCGCCAAAGCACGAGTGAGATTTTCCTCATGCTGGTGATTTACCAGAACGCTTGGCACAACCAGGGTTCTCACCTCAATCAAGGGCGCAACAACACAGTCGAACCCGTTTGCCGACAAGCGCTGTCCGAGCATGCCAGCTCCGGGCTGACTACGGGTAATCCAAATGGTCCTCATACCACCCTGCCGCTTTGATCATCCTTAATTGTGTAGCTTACCCGCACAAACACTGCCCGGTCTGCAGGCAAAGCAATCCATCGCTCGAGTTAAGCCCGCAGCGCGGCAAGCAAAGCGTCAGCGCCTTGATCGTATAACTGAGCTACTGCATCAGCGGCAACATTTTTAGGATCTGCACCGCGCGCACTTGCTCGCAAAATCTGGCCACCATCAGCAGAAGCAACCAACGCACGTAAGAGAATATCCCCACTACCATCGAGGGTTGCATGCGCGGCGACCGGCAATGAACAATCTGCCCCCAGACCAGCACTGATTCCACGCTCCGCTTCAACACATTGTGCAACATTATGATCTTTCAATGGTGCCAACCAATTCAGTAGCTCGGCATCAGCACGACACTCAATACCCAAGGCACCCTGACCCGGAGCGGGCAAACAAGTTTCAATATCTAGCGTGTACAGATCTCTACGTTCAATTCCTAGCCGTTTGAGACCAGCGGCGGCCAAAACAATGGCATCAAATTCACCGCTGTCCAACTTAGCCAACCGTGTCCCTACATTACCGCGCACAGGCTGTATATCCAGATCGGGGCGAATGGCAAGCAACTGCGACTTGCGCCGCAGACTTGATGAACCCACGCGCGCACCCTGCGGCAAACGCGCCAAATCACCTTTGGGGCTGACCAGCACATCTTCTACATCAGCTCGAAAAGCAATAATCGGCAACACAAACCCCGAGGGCATTTGCGCGGGCAGGTCTTTCACCGAATGCACTGCAATATCCGCACGACCCTCAAGCATCGCCACTTCAAGCTCTTTCACAAACAGCCCCTTGCCCCCCACTTCACTTAACGAGGCAGACAACCATTGATCACCTTTAGTTGTCATGCCCAACAATTCTACGTTAAGTTCGGGATGTGCTTGCATCAACTGATCTCGCACAAAATAGGCCTGCCAAAGGGCTAGCTTGCTTTCTCGAGTCGCGATTGTCAGAGTTTTTGTCATTACAGCCTTTTAATTGTTTTACGCACGCCGGGAAGATGTCTGCGGCTAATGCTAATAATATCGTTTAAACCTTGCATCCGAACCCCTATTTGACCGTCAGGCTCCTTAGTCAGGGCTTGGATATGATGTTTAGACACCAAAGTGCTTCGGTGGACCCGAACAAATCTTTCGGCAAATTCTTCCTCGAGCTCCCGCAGCGTGTCATCGATGATCACCTCGCCGGAGACATGACCCACTGTGACATATTTGCGATCCGCTTGAAAATAACGCACCTCGTTTAGCGGAACTAATTCAATCCCTCGGTGCGTTCGCGCCGAAATATGAGATCTCTGCACAGCACCTACCGTACTTATTGCCGCCAATTGGGCACGATTGAGTTTATTCAACTTATCCAGCGCGGCAATCAGCTTGTCTTTACGAATGGGTTTCAACAAGTATCCGACTGCCTGCAAATCAAACGCTTGAATCGCATGTTCTTCAAACGCTGTACAAAAAATCACCGCGGGCGGATCATTGAGCGTCAGAAAGTGCCGGGCGGTTTCCAATCCGTCCATACCAGGCATGCGGATATCTAACAAAACAACGTCTGGCTGTAATTCTTCGCACATAGTAATCGCCTGAAAACCATTGCCAGCTTCACCTACAACCTCATGAGTACCGTCTGCGTCAAGCATCCGCGACATGCGGTCCCTTGAAAATGTTTCGTCGTCAACCACTAATATTTTCATATCTGGGTATCCTAAACACCATGGTGAGTTTTAGGGAGTTTCAATTCTGTCACAAATACTTCCGGTCCCGCACTCGTCTCTAAACGTGCTGCATCACCGTAAATCGCCTTGAGGCGATTACTGATATTCTGTATTGCCATCTGATTACCCTGCGAAGTCTGCTTATACCCCTGAGGTGGCACCGGGTTAACAATTTTCAAAACCACCGAATCACCCACGTACCGCAACTCAACTGCCACCGTGCCGCCTTCAGCCAACGGCTGCACCCCATGGTATATCGCGTTTTCTAACAGTGGCTGTAACGTTAAAAGGGGCACTTGAGTTCCCGGTAGCAGCGCCGTCATATCCCACTGCAGCTGCAGACGATCTCCAAGACGCAAAGCTTC
>DGQF01000045.1:22558-85319 GCA_002389675.1 Gammaproteobacteria bacterium UBA4421 | reverse complement strand
TTGAACAAAAAATGCGGCCTGATACGCGACTGCAGCGCCTGTATCCTGGCCTGTAATTCCGCATTCTCCTGAAGACGCAACTGCTGCTGAACATAATAATAGCGAAGCGCAAACACACTGATAATACCTGAGATAATCAACTGTCCAGCGATACGCATTAGCGCGCCGCTGCCTCGTTCAAGCAGCACCTCGGCAACCGCGCTCACCACCAGTGTTACCGCCAAAACAACCGCGATGGCCAACGTAGACCCCACCCAAAACGCGAGTCGGGCAATCAGATTACGCAAAAAACATAAGATGGCCGCACTGCTGAGCGCCACGGATTGGACGTAAAGCGTCATCAGACTAAATACAGGCCAGCTTAGATCGCCACCGGCAACCACTAAAGTCACCACAAAAAGCTGGCTATACAGAGCTAACACCGCGAGCGCCCGAATCTGACACAATTCTGGGATAATGAAGTGCTGCATAGGTGCGCTCATGTGACCAACAATCCGTTATAATCTGACACTACTTTACGATCTGTACAAATATCATGAGCGCCAATAATACACCGAAGCTTGGAACAGGGGGGTTGTTACGTGGCCGTTTCAGCGAAGCCACCGATGAATTTGTTGAAGCTTTTACCGCTTCCGTCACGTTTGATCGCCGCCTCTACCGGCAAGACATCGCGGGATCTGTGGCCCATGCACAAATGCTGGCAAAAATTGGCGTAATTACCGCAGTCGAAGCAGACCAGATCATCCAAGGCCTTAACACCATCGAAAGCGAGATTGAGAGCGGTAATTTCAATTGGCAAATTGCACTGGAAGATGTGCACATGAACATCGAAAGTCGCCTGATCGAGTTAATTGGCAATACGGGCAAAAAATTACACACGGGGCGCTCACGCAACGACCAAGTGGCTACGGATATCCGCCTTTATCTGCGTGATGCCATAGATCAACTGGACCAGCTGGAGACTGAACTGCTAAAGGCTATTGCTGGCGTCGCCTATCAACATACCGATACCATTATGCCGGGTTTCACTCACCTGCAGGCGGCTCAACCCATCACATTTGGCCACCATCTAATGGCTTGGTTCGAAATGCTTATGCGGGATCGAACACGTCTTCGCGACTGCCGCAAAAGGGTCAACCAACTGCCACTTGGCGCAGCAGCGCTTGCCGGCACACCGTTCTGTCCAGATAGGGCGTTTGTTGCACAAATGCTCGGCTTCGACAGTGTCTGCGAAAATTCCCTTGATGCAGTCAGTGACCGAGATTTTGCCATCGAATTCTGCGCATGTGCGGCGCTGACGCTCATGCATATGTCCCGATGGTGTGAAGAGCTTGTTCTATGGTCGTCCCAACAATTCGATTTCGTTGAGTTACCCGACCGCTTTTGCACTGGCTCCAGCATTATGCCGCAAAAGAAAAATCCAGACGTACCTGAACTTATCCGTGGCAAAACCGGCAGGGTCAACGGACATTTGATGGCACTACTTACGCTTATGAAAAGCCAACCATTGGCCTACAACAAGGACAACCAGGAAGACAAAGAACCCCTGTTTGACAGCATTGATACTCTGCATGGGTGTTTAACCGCGCTAATCGGCTTAGTGCCGAATATAAACCCTAATAAATCCGCGATGTTAGACGCCACACTTAAAGGGTTTACCACCGCCACCGATCTTGCGGACTACCTAGTACGCAAACAAGTCCCCTTCAGAGACGCTCATGAAATGGTCGGGCAAGCCGTTCAGGTTGCAGTCGCAAAAGGAAAACCTCTGGACGAGCTTACCCTCGCCGAACTCAATGGCCAGGAAAACGGCATCATCACCGAGGACGTTTATGAGGTATTGAGTCTTCAAGGTTCGGTTGCGGCGCGCAATCATTTCGGGGGAACCGCCCCTGAACAAGTCCGCGAGGCAATCGCACGCGCCATGAAACGCCTTGAAAGTTAAGGTTTTTGCGCCCCTTCGCATGGAAAAAGCTATACTGCGGTGCGTGTTACCTCGGTAAAAAAATATGGCGTTACGTTGGATATTAATCACGGGCATCGTGATGTGGACCGCAACCTGCGGGCAAAAAGGCCCTCTGGAGATACCCAAGTCTATGGCAGCCAATACCACTGAACCCCCTCTTGCAAGGACCCCAGGCAACTGATGTCGACTGATGCACCAACCCATCTTCTAACTAAGCGCGACGGTGGTGTGTGGGTGGAAGATGTCAATCTGAACGCACTGGCCACTGCAGTGGGCACTCCAACTTATGTTTATTCCAAGGCCTACATCACCGCGGCGGTTGCTCATCTGAACAACGCTTTTGCGAGTGTGCCAACAAATATTCACTACGCAGTCAAAGCGAACTCGAACTTGAGTATATTGCAGTTATTCGCCGAACTTGGATGTGGCTTTGACATCGTGTCCAGCGGCGAACTGAGCCGTGTCTTGGCAGCCGGAGGAGACCCCGCCAAGGTACTTTTTTCAGGCGTCGGTAAAACCACCGAGGAAATTGACCACGCCATTAAGGTGGGTATCGAGTGTTTCAATGTTGAAAGCGCCGCCGAGCTCGAACGCATCAGTTCCCGTGCTGAGCTATTGGGTCGGGTTGCACCAATCTCAATTCGCGTGAATCCCAACGTCGACGCACAAACACACCCTTATATTTCTACAGGCCTGAAACAAAACAAATTTGGCGTACTGCCCCAGCAAGCGCTTGCGCTGTACCTACAGGCTGCAAAGAACCAACACCTCGAGATAAAAGGTATCGATTGCCACATCGGATCCCAGATCAACCAAATCGAGCCTCTTCTGGAAGCACTGACGCATTTACTCGTGCTGGTCGATGATCTCGAAAACAACAACATAACCATCGAGCACATCGATCTTGGCGGCGGTATGGGGATCAGTTACCAAAATGAGATTCCGCTGGATGTGTCCGAATATGGTCAGGCCGTTGCCCAAATTATGGGCAATAGGCAACAAACGCTTAAATTAGAGCCCGGCCGCTCTTTGGTCGCCAACGCGGGTATTTTGTTGAGCAGAGTTGAGTACCTCAAGACATCTGAAGAAGGAAGCAGCGAAGACGCACCGAATTTTGCCATCGTCGACGCCGCTATGAATGATTTGATTCGACCTGCCCTATACAACGCATGGCATGACATTTTACCTGTGGACACGACCGAACCCGGGACGCCTGGGATTTGGGACATCGTCGGGCCAATTTGTGAATCTGGTGACTTCATTGCCAAAGGCCGGCAGTTAACGTTAGCCCCCGGTCAGTTGATTGCGATCGCTTCAGCCGGTGCCTACGGCATGGTGCTGGCTTCGAACTATAATTCTAGAGATCGAGCGTGCGAAATACTTGTCGATCAGGATAGTTTTTCAATCATTCGACGTCGTGAAACCATCACGGACCAGCTGCGACTAGAGCAAGTGAGCGCGTCATGAAGCAGCCGGCGAGCAAAAAAAGGCAGCGCCTTAGATTTCACAAAATGCATAGCTTGGGCAATGACTTCGTGGTGGTTGATGGCATCACACAATCATTAAATCTCAACGCGGACCTAATTGCAGCTTGGGGCACCCGTCATACCGGCATAGGATTTGATCAGCTCCTCACTATCGAGCCGCCGACAGAAACTGATGCTGATTTCTGGTATCGCGTTTACAACGCAGACGGCAGCACCGCCGAGCAATGCGGGAACGGTACTCGAGCGGTGACGTTGCTCGCAAGACACCTGCAACTCACGCGGAAAACAACGCTGCATTGGCAGTCGCCAGGGGGCAGGTTGACCACAAGTTTCAACAATCCCCAAAACATCGAAACAATCATGACGCCACCCGTACTCGAGGCGGCCGACATTCCATTTCAATCCGCTCAAGCCATACAAGCGGAAAACGATCCGCAGCACGCCATCAACAGCTACCTTTTGTCTGCGTCGGATCAGAATTTTTGTGTGACACCCGTATCCATGGGCAATCCCCATGCGGTGATGTTCGTGGACAATATTTTTGATACCGACGTCGAGGCTATCGGCCGACAACTTACAAAACATCCCGCCTACCCGTCGGGCACCAACGTTGAGTTCTGCCAAATAGTCGATCGACAGTTCATGCGCTTACGGGTTTTCGAACGAGGCGTCGGAGAAACTCAAGCCTGCGGAAGCGGCGCATGCGCAGCAGCGGTGGTTGCACGATTAAAAAATTTGATCGACCCACGGGTGAAGGTTTCCCTACCGGGTGGCAAACTTCGAATTTCATGGTCCGACCACAATACACCGCTAACAATGACGGGCAGTGCAACTTTGGTTTTTTCAGGCGAATTAACTCTATAACCTTACTTAGGCAACACCATGCAACCAGACAATGCCGACGCTCCTCGCACCGATCAACAACTTGTCATTGACTATCTTCGTCAGGATCCGGAATTTTTTGTTCGCCACCCGTCAATCCTGGCTGAGCTAACTTTGCCGCACGATTCTGGTCAGGCTGTCTCATTGGTCGAGCGGCAGATGATCATTATGCGTGAGCGCAATGTCGATATGCGTCAGAAAATGAGCCGTTTGCTTAAGTCTGCAAGGGTCAATGATCTGCTTTTTAGTAAAACACGCTCCCTAACGCTGGCCCTACTGGACGCGCGTTCACTGCCCGCGCTCAACGAGGTGCTCGCCACATATATGCTTGTCGATTTTGAAGCCGATTTTGTCTGCTGTCACATTCAGGGCGTGAACCACACTCTGGACCATTTGGTCAATCATCCCGGAGAGCTTCCGTTCAATGATTTATTTAATGGCACTCTACCGGTTTGCACCACACTGCGGGAAAGTGAACTCCAACTACTCTTCCCGGCCGCAACCCACAATACAAGCGCCAGCGCGATCATCCTGCCGCTCTCTTTAGAAGACACCGACGGCGCCCTGTGCATTGGCAGCCGCGATGCAACCCGTTTCAGCAACGACATGGACACCCTATTTGTCACCTATATTGCAGACGTCCTGAGCAAAGTGTTGTCACGATTGCAAAATCCATGAGCAAGCCCGAGACGTCACAAGTATCAACTACCAGACCTGAGAATGGGCTAATTAATCTATTCTTAGATTATCTCACCATTGAAAAACGCTACTCAAAACATACGGTTTACGGCTACCGACATGAGGTCAAAAGATTTCTGAAGTTTTACGGTAAAGATCTGCTCAACGCGCAAAACCGCGACATTACCCGATTCACCGCTTCGCTTAAAAGCCAAGGTTTGCAGGCAAAAAGTATTCAACGTGCGTTATCCGCCGTACGCAGTTTCTACACATGGCTTGTGGTGACAAACAAACTTCAAGCCAACCCAGCATCAACAACGCGCGCGCCCAAGGCAAAACGCAAGTTGCCGAAAGTATTGGACACCGATCAAGCGGCACGTTTGTTTGATGCACAAGCAAAAAAGCCATCCGAGATCAAAGATCGCGCTATTTTGGAGCTTTTTTATGGCGCGGGTTTACGTCTGAGCGAACTCGCACAGCTGAACATCGGTGACCTTGATCTCACACAAGGCCTTGCCCGCGTCACGGGCAAAGGTAGCAAAGAGCGGCTTGCGCCACTGGGTTCGCAGTCCGTGAAAGCATTACAAGCATGGCTCGCGCAGCACCCCAAAGCCGAGCGCGAAGCGCCGTTATTCACCGGCCGCGGAGAAAAACGCATCAGCCCGAGGTCGATACAAGTGCGACTGAAAAAAATCGGCGTTGCGCAATTAGGCGACGATTCCTTACATCCACATATGCTCAGGCATAGTTTTGCAACCCACCTGCTTGAATCGTCGGGGGATCTGCGCGCAATACAAGAACTATTAGGACATGCGGATATCACTACAACCCAAATCTACACCCATCTAGATTTTCAAAGCCTGACAAAGGTCTATGACGCCGCCCATCCAAGAGCACACAAACGGCCCGAAGACCCTTAGGAGAGCGCCATGGCGGTTGTCAAATTAATCACTCTAGATCTGGACAACACCTTATGGGATGTCGAGCGCGTGATTGTTGCTGCGGAAAAGAAACTCGTGAAGTGGCTGGAACAAGCGGTTCCGGAGAGCCTCCCGTTTTATCAAGCGGAAAACCTCGCCAGAATTCGCGAAGACATAGTCACCCAATACAGCCACAAAACACATGATCTCAGCTTTATGCGTAAAGCTATTCTTTTTGAGGTCATGTGCCAAGCTGGGCTGGCCAACAAAGACGCTCAAATCGCCGCACACCGGGCCTTTGACGTGTTTTTTGAGGGCCGTAATGAGGTTCAGTTTTTCCCTGGGGCAATAGACCTACTCCAAGAACTGAGCCAAAAATTTACGCTTTACGCACTCACCAATGGCAATGCTGATATCCACAAAACCGGGCTTGGCAACTATTTGACCGGTGCATTTAGCTCTGCAGATGTCGGCCATAAAAAACCGGACAAAGCCATGTTTCAGGCGCCGCTAACAACACTTCAACTGATGCCGAATCAGGCAATACACATTGGGGATGATCTACACGATGACATTTTTGGTGCTTCTGCGATGGGCATGCACAACATTTGGGTAAACCTAAAAAAAGAAGTCCGTTCCAATGATCAGGCGACACCCACACAAGAGGTCCACCGGCTAAGTGACGTCCCTCAAGCCATAGATACCATCATCAATACGCTCTGACACCGTCGCGAATCAACGCCTTTACAGCATCCAAGGTCGGCGCAATCCGTTGACGCCGCGACGGTAAACCCTGCAGCGCATCCAGCGTTGGGTGCTGCGCGAGCGCATCAGGCACCCCCTGCCTTACGGCTTCGGGAAATTTTGCGGGGTGGGCCGTGGCGACACAAATCACAGGGCCTCGCAACGCTAAATCGCTTTGCATACAGGCGGCATAGGCCACCGCAGTGTGCGGATCCAGCACATACCCAAAGTCTTCATAGGCCTGCCTTATCGCAGCCAAGGTCTGTTGAGCATCTACTGACGTCGCCAAAATAATATCGCTGCTTGGCGGCGCGTCGACCGACGCGCGCCCCGTTGATTGAAAGACAGACATAAAATCCCTCAAGCGGGCGGTGTCTTTATCAAAATAGTAATACAAGAAGCGCTCAAAATTACTCGCCACTTGGATATCCATTGCAGGCGACAGCGTAAAGTGCACATCACCCCGTGCATACTCCCCGGTTGCAAAAAATCGCGCCAGAATATCGTTTTCGTTGGTAGCAACCATAAGCTTATGAATTGGAAATCCCATTTCACGAGCAAGATAAGCCGCAAATACATTGCCGAAATTACCCGTTGGAACACTAAAAATAGGCGCTTCGGGCATACGCAAGCTGGCATAACCGTAATAAACAATTTGCGCCATAACCCGCGCCCAATTCACAGAATTCACCGCCCCCAATTGGTATTGCGCCTTAAACGGTAAATCTGCAAACACACTTTTCATCAAGCTCTGACAATCATCAAAGCTCCCGTCCACCGCCACACAATGAACATTTTCATCTGCCACAGTTGTCATCTGCAGCTCTTGCAACGGACTCACTTTGTTGTGGGGATACAAGATAAAGATATCAATGTTTGCTTGGCCGCGGACGCCAGCGATGGCCGCGCTTCCCGTATCACCACTGGTTGCACCCAAGATGTTTAAATGCTCACCACGCTGTGCCAGCACATGCTCAAACAAGCGCCCCAATAGTTGCAGCGCCACATCTTTAAACGCAAGCGTAGGCCCGTGAAAGAGCTCCATAAGCGTGACATCGCCAAGCCGCTCCCATCCGACAACGTCTTCGTGATCAAAGCTACTGTAGGCTTGAGCCACTAAATCATCGAGTACGGGGCGTTCAATATCATCAGCAAACAGGGCGATCACTTCTTGGGCTAGCCCTACAAAATTCAACTGACGCCAATCCTCAAGATGTGCGCAGACATCCGGAATAGACTCTGGCACCAGCAACCCGCCATCAGGTGCTAAGCCCATTAGCAAACTGTCGGTAAAGGAGAGCCCGTTGACACCACCACGGGTGCTGCAGTATTTCATTTAACTATGTATTCGACTATCTAAGACAGCATAATTGTACTAAAGATGCGACGGTACGTGCGGCCAATTGTGTCTTACATTTGCGGGATATCCTAAGCACTCAGCATCAATATAAAAAAGCCAAGCCCTTTACAGGCTTGGCTTTTCGAGGCCTTGCCAGCGCAAGGCGCTGGCTAGATGCTAATCGCCTACACTTTGGAAAACTCCGGGTATGCCTCAATACCCGTTTCAGTGATGTCTGCGCCCTCATACTCCTCTTCGGCAGAGATACGTATACCCATCAGCGACTTGATAACAAACCAAACCACTAAGCTTGCAGCAAAGGTCCAAACAAAGATCGCCACGATGCCCAACAGCTGTCCACCTACGGTGGCCTCAGAATTGGTAAAGATCACCGCCAGTAAGCCCCAGATGCCGCATGTACCGTGCACCGAAATTGCACCAACTGGGTCATCTATCTTGAGCTTGTCAAGCGCAACAATCGACAGTACTACCAAGACACCACCCACAGCGCCAACCAACAGCGAGGCCATGTTACTACCTGTAAGCGGTTCTGCCGTGATCGATACCAAACCCGCCAACGCACCGTTCAACGCCATCGTCAAATCGGCCTTGCCGAACATCAGTCGAGCCACAAGCAATGCCGCGAGAAGACCACCCGCCGCCGCTGTATTTGTGTTCACGAAGACCTGCGCAACTGCATTGGCCTCGTCAACATTCGACAATTTCAACTCAGAACCCCCATTGAAGCCGAACCAGCCGAACCAAAGGATAAACATCCCCAACGTCGCCAACGGCATGTTCGCGCCAGGAATCGGCGTGATTTGTCCGTTAGGTCCATACTTACCTGCTCGTGGCCCCAACAAGATCACCCCCGCTAACGCGGCAGCGGCACCGCACATGTGCACAACTCCGGAACCCGCAAAATCTAGAAATCCAGCTTCGTCAAGTGCGCCGCCACCCCACTTCCAAAAACCTTGAACGGGGTATATGAAACCAGTCATCACTACGGCAAACGCCAAAAATGCCCACAGCTTCATCCGCTCCGCCACTGCGCCGGAGACGATGGACATCGCAGTCGCCACAAAGACCACCTGAAAGAAGAAGTCAGAACGAGCTGAGTAATAGGTTTCACCGCCCGACGCCAGAACCGCTTCTGTTGTATTTTCATCACCGATTAAAAATCCAAATTCAGGCATCCACCCGGCACCGCCGCCGTACATGATGCTGTAACCCACCAGCAAATACATCACTGATGCAATTGAGAACAACGCCACGTTTTTGAGTAGGATTTCTGAGGTATTTTTCGCCCGCACCATGCCTGCTTCAAGCATGGCAAAACCAGGCGCCATGAACATGACAAGCACACCCATGACAAGGAAGTAGAACGTGTCTACCGAGTAAGCAAGTTGAGTAAGATCTTCCACAATATTCTCCATTGGCCAGACGCGTTATACCGCGTCCGGGCCGGTTTCACCGGTGCGAATTCGCACAACTTCTTCAAGCGATGTGACAAAGATTTTCCCGTCACCTACTTTGCCGGTGTTTGCTGATTTAGTTATAGCCTCGATCACTTGCTCCAAGAGCGAATCATCGATGGCCGCTTCAATTTTGACCTTCGGTAAAAAGTCCACGACGTATTCTGCGCCGCGATAAAGTTCTGTATGTCCCTTCTGGCGACCAAAGCCTTTGACTTCAGTAACCGTCAAACCCTGAACACCCACTTCGGACAACGCCTCGCGGACGTCATCCAACTTAAATGGCTTGATAATGGCTGTAATTAATTTCATTTTTTTAAACTCCTAATTGGGGATGCAAAAGAAAACATGTACTTTGTGGAAGATCATGGTTACCTGCATCCCTAGGATTTTCTAATATTTCAACGCTATCCGATAGCACCAAGTTGCTTTCGGCTCGAATAGTGTGCGTTGGTTGCTTAGAAACTTTTCCCAATCGTAAATACAACGGCTTCGCTTTCAGTTGCATTGCCCCCAGAACTCGCCTGATCGGACAATTCATCACTGCTGAAAATCAGAGCCACGCCAAGATCGATATCTGCCACTGTTGTGCCATAACCGAGCTCTAGGTACTCCCCTTCGCCGGCTTCATCTTCGATGAGCCCAAAAGCGCCGATCTTGCCGTATAGACCATTTTCCAAAGACAACGTAATCGCCGTGAAATCGTAATCTAAAGAAGGTCCGTCGAAGTTATCGTACTGCCCCAGTGAATATTCAAACGCAACCAGCCCGTAACCGAGGTTCAAATTGATTTCTTCATAGGTATCGTCGAATTCACCGGTGTAGTAGTAACCCGTGAACCCTAAACTAGCTGACAGCCCGGCATCAGTTTCAATGCCGTAGCCAAAGTAACCATCAATTTCCAAGCCATCACCAACATCGGCCGCCCAGGTACCCGCATAGAACCCACCACTTTCGAAATCAGCGCCTGCACTAGCCGACGAGCTTTTCTGCAAGATACCGCGGAAGTAATACTCGGAGGCATAACCCACGTTGTAAGACATCTCCGCATTGACCACGCTGGCGGTGGTCATTGCACTCCCGGCCAATGCAGCAACGGCACAAACTTTTGATAAAGACTTCATTTTTTCTCCTCTAAAACCCATTTGTTGTTCCAACGAGTCGCCCCATTGTTTTTTTAATTGCAAGCCCGCTGGCAGAAAACCGCTGCGAGGTCTTGTCCCCTCCTCAAATGCATTTCACGTGCCATTTCAATAAAAGCTTTTAAATTCAATGGTTTAAGAATTTATATGGCGTTTTGCACAGATTTGGTGCACAGCCGGCGTGCGCCGAACGCACCAAAACAGGGCGGATATGCCACTATTTTTAGGACGCAGGCCTACAGTTTGCGGATAAAAGATTCGTTAAACTTGATGTTCATTCATACCTTGGAGTCTCAGATGGATCCCATTCGCGCCTTACTCGAAGCGCTTCAAGACATTTTACGCGAGACGCTGCCCGATCAAGCGGTAGCTGCAGAAATGTTCACCAAAATTGAAGGAGTCAGCCATGAATTATTTTCGCATTTCGAATTGGTGCCCAAACACACTTACGAGGCGCACGTGGCTATTTTAACGTCACTACAAACCCAAGTGGCCACGCTAGAACAGCGACTGGTTAAAATGGAAGAGACAGGGAATCAGTAATGGCTGAATCTGCGTCTAAGGTTAGCTCAGGCGCAGTTGAACCGCACACAACGATCGACGACCCAAAAGGGCCGCCAACCATGCACACTCGAGCTTTGTTCGGGCTTACGGCGCATCCCATCACCGTCGAATGCCACATTAGGCAGGGACTGCCAGCTACCACCATCGTCGGATTGCCAGAGGGGGCTGTAAGGGAGTCAAGGGATCGAGTGTGCAGCGCGCTCAAAAATTCAGGATTTGATTACCCGAACGGCAAAGTCATCATCAATTTAGCACCCAGCGATATCACTAAACGCAGTGCCGCGTTAGATTTACCGATTGCTTTGAGTGTGCTCGTGGCAACACAGCAAGTGCAGTCCGACTTAATCAACTCTCTTGAGTTTCTCGGCGAGCTGGGTTTATTCGGGGAACTGCGAGCGGTCACCGGTGCCCTCGCCTGTGCCATCGCGGCCCATCAAGCCAAGCGTAAACTGGTAGTTCCCAAGGCCAACGAGGAAGAGGCGCAATACGCCCCACGTGGCACCCTGCTGATCGCGGGCAACCTGCGAGACGTCGTAGAAGGTTTGCGCGACCATAGCATTGGCTCATTCGTGCCAACTGCCGAAAATTCAACTTACAATGCTGCGCTTACTCGCATCAGCAGCACCGCAAAACGTGAGGAGCTCAGCACAGCGGCTATCTTTAATCAGGTGATTGGTCAGCACGCGGCAAAACGGGCACTCACGATTGCCGCAGCCGGTGGGCACCATTTGCTAATGGTGGGCCCACCGGGCACAGGAAAAACCACCCTGGCGCGTGGGTTTTGCCAACTACTCCCCCCCTTGTCGCCACAACAGTCTATGGAAGTTGCCGCACTTTACTCGGTTGCAGGCCTTACCCGTGCCAATCACACACAAGCGCCTTTTCGGGATCCACATCACTCAGCAAGTGCAACCTCACTGATTGGCGGCGGTCATCCACCAATTCCAGGGGAAGTTGCACTGGCTAATCACGGGGTTTTATTTTTGGACGAATTACCCCACTTCAAACCCTCAGCGCTGAATCTCCTGCGAGAGCCCATTGAGAGCGGCGAGGCGGTGATCACCCGAGCCAAATACAAAGTTCGCTTTCCGTGCCGGTTTCAATTAATCGCTGCAATGAACCCTTGCCCAGCGGGCCGGACCTGCAGCACCGCCGCTTGTCGATGCACCAGCACGCAGCTACAACGTTATCAAAGCCGAATTTCAGGGCCCATGCTTGACCGCATAGACTTGCAGGTTTACGTCCCTTCACTACCGAAAACTCTTTTGGCTCAGTTGAACCAAAAAAAAGCTTCCTCACAGGCACCAGAGCATCTCGCAAACAGCGCTGTTGAAGACGTGGTCAAAGCAAGAAAGGTGCAAATGCAACGCCAAGGCAATATCAACGCCCTTCTGCCAGCACACGTTCTACCCGCCCACTGCAACACAGAGGGTATCGACATTCGTTTCTTGGAACACGCCGTTGAGCGCTATGCGCTGTCTGCCCGAAGTGTGCATAAAATCTGGCGAATCGCACGCACCATCGCTGATTTGGATGGTGCGCAGGCCATTTGCCCGGTTCATTTTAGCGAGGCGCTGAGTTACCGAGCATTAGACTGGGAGGCAGGGGTCCAGTGAGCCCCACCACAATATCGCTGAGTGGTTAGCCTACTGCACCTGCTCGAGCATGTAGGCGACTGCGTCATTAAGCTCGTCATCCGAACAGTTCATACAGGTACCTTTCGCGGGCATGGCATTTATTCCGTTTACAGTACTTGCCATGAGCACATCCATGCCTTTGGCAATTCTGGGTTCCCATTGTGCAATATCGCCAAGCAACGGTGCACCGCCAACACCCACCGCATGGCAAGCGAAACAAAACTGGTCATATACCGCCTGGCCGCTCAGCGGACCCGATGCTGCTGCCGCGATCGCTGAAGCACAATCATCCCCGGCGCGACAAAGACTGCCAAACGGTTTGATACGGTCTACGATTTCTTGCTCGTTACCCGGCGGAACCGCATAGACCCATGCGCTCATCAATATTGCTGCTAGAACAGGAACGAATCGACGTTTCAAATCTTTCTCCTAGAAGTTTCATAGACCGTAAAAAACGGCGACGAAGTATAGCCTCAAGCACTGGTTGCGTCGAATAGCTCTCGTCCGACAAGCATACGCCGAATTTCACTGGTACCCGCGCCAATTTCATAAAGCTTGGCGTCGCGCAACAATCGGCCGGCCGCATAATCGTTGGTATAACCATTGCCTCCCAACGCCTGGATTGACTGCAGCGCCATCTGAGTCGCCGCCTCGGCCGCATATAAAATACAACCCGCTGCATCAAATCGAGTGGTTCGACCTCGATCACATGCTCGAGCCACAGCATATACATAGGATCGGGCAGCATTCATTTGCGTATACATGTCCGCCACTTTACCTTGCATCAACTGAAAGGCACCAATAGGCTGGCCAAACTGTTGCCGCTCATGAAGATAAGGCATGACAACATCCATACAGTTGCGCATGATGCCCAACGGGCCACCGGCAAGAACCACCCGCTCGTAGTCCAAGCCACTCATCAAAATGTTCACACCCCGGCCTACCTGACCTAAAACTTGTTTTTTTGGCACAACAACGTCCTCAAAAATAAGCTCACAGGTGTCCGAACCACGCATGCCCAGTTTGTCGAGCTTGATGCCCGTGCTGAATCCAGGCATCCCCCTTTCTATCAAAAATGCCGTGATACCACGACTACCTTGCGCCGGATCAAGCGTTGCATATACAACCAAGACATCAGCGGTGGGGCCGTTAGTAATCCACATTTTTTGGCCGTTCAACACAAAGTTGTCACCATCCTCAACGGCCCGCAGTTTTAAACCAACCACATCAGATCCAGCAGCCGCTTCACTCATGGCCAGCGCACCTAAACTTTCACCTGAGATCAACGGCGGTAAATATTTTGTTTTTTGATCCTCGCTGCCAAACCGGGCAATTTGATTCACACATAAGTTTGAATGCGCCCCATACGACAGCCCAACAGATGCTGATCCGCGACTGATCTCTTCCATGACCACCGTATGCGCCAAGTAACCCAAGTCAACACCACCATAGCTTTGCTCTACGGTCATGCCCAGCACACCAAGGCGACCTAGCTCAGCCCACAAGTCTCGCGGAAATTCATTGGTTTTATCAATCTCGTCTGCCCGCGGAGTAATCTCGGACGCCGTAAATTGCGCAACAGCATCACGCAACATATCCACCGTTTCCCCTAAGGAGAAATCAAAGTCTGTCAACATACTCACGGGCCAACCCTCAGCTCATTTACACGCTATTGTTTGAGAACATGGCATCACGCCTATCAATCCAACGCCACCAAGGTGACACCCTCGTCCACGCGCTCACCCTCCCCGCAGAAGACTTCCCGAACAATGCCCGCCTTGGGCGCGGTGATGGTATGTTCCATTTTCATCGCTTCAAGCACTGCCAAGACGTCACCTTGTTGAACCGAATCACCTTCCCGCACATGCACGGCAATCAGTTGGCCAGGCATCGGCGCAATAATCCCCCCCAACGACAACGACTGATCCTGAAAACGGCTCAGGTCGTCTGTCAGATCAAGGAATTTTTCTGTATGGCCGCCACTCATCACATACAGGGCGGAGGCATCTCGCGCCACTTTCGCTTGCAACATGACGCCGTCCAGCTGCACGCTCATATCCTGACCATGCGCGCCAGGCATTATTTGATAATCAATACGATCTGAGCCAATCGACAAGTGTTGCTCATGCACCGAAACACTGACAACCTGTTTTTTGTGCAGCAGGTGAATTTGACGCTCACAAGGGGCGTTACTGCGAAACCCCGAACCTGCAGACCAGCGCATATTATCCGCTTCCTGCCGGAATATAGACAACGCCGCCAAAGCCGCAAACGGGCTTTGCGCGCGCGGTATAAACGCTTCATGAGAGGCCGGCAATAGATGCGTGGTGTAATCTCCAGCTAAAAAATCGGCGTGTTCCAGCACTCTGATGATATATCCCAAGTTGTGCTCAACCCCCGCAATCCGCGTTGAGCGCAACGCCGTTATCAAAGAGCGAATGGCAATTTGGCGGGTGGCTCCGTGCGCGATGAGCTTTGCCAACATCGGATCATAATAAGGTGAAATCCGATCACCCTCACATACTCCCGCATCAACCCGAATTTGCTCCGACAGCGCAAAATGCACCAGCTTTCCGGTTGAGGGTAAAAAGTGCTTAGCCGGATTTTCCGCATAAAGACGAACTTCCACAGCATGCCCCTGCATTTGAACGTCTTCTTGGCCAACGCTCAACATCTGGTTCGCTGCAATATCAAGCTGCATCTCAACAAGATCAAGGCCGGTGATCGCTTCTGTCACAGGGTGCTCGACCTGTAAACGGGTGTTCATCTCCATAAAGAAAAACGCCCCATCCTGAACAATAAATTCAACGGTTCCTGCGCCTACATAGCCAACTTGTTTTGCAGCCTCGATGGCACTTTGCCCCAGCTGTGACCGCAGAAGTACATCAACCGAAGGCCCCGGCGCCTCTTCGACCACCTTTTGATGACGCCGTTGTACAGAGCAATCGCGCTCGAATAAATGAATCACGTTACCGTGATTGTCCGCCATCAACTGCACTTCGATATGTTTGGGTTCATCCAAATATCGTTCCAACAGAACCGCATCGTCATCAAACGCCGCACGGGCCTCTCGTTGGGCGCCCGCCAATTGCGCCATAAATTCTTCAGCCTTATCAACTCGACGCATTCCCCGACCGCCGCCACCAGCGGAGGCTTTTATAAGCAAAGGAAAACCGATGGCCTGCGCTTGTTGGCGCAAAAAATCTGCATCTTGATTGGTCCCGTGATAGCCGGGCAAGACAGGCACGCCGGCCGCTTCCATCACCTGCTTTGACGCTATTTTTGAACCCATCAGTTCAATAGCCTCAGGACTCGGCCCCACAAAAATAAGACCCGCATCCAGGCACGCCTGCGCAAATCCACTGTTTTCTGACAGAAAACCGTATCCCGGATGGACTGCCTGAGCTTGTGTGCTCACGGCAGCATCAATGATCTTGGTGATATTCAGGTAACTCTCAGACGCTCTCGCCGCGCCCAAACAGACAGATTCATCGGCCATGGCAACGTGCATCGCGCCCACGTCAGCATCTGAGTAAACGGCGATTGTGCGGATGCCAAGACGTCGCGCGGTGCGAAATATTCGACACGCAATTTCCCCTCTATTAGCCACTAACAGCGATCGGATCATGCTTACATCCTAAAAATACCAAAATCAGACTGAGCTTGTTCAGGACTACGCGCCGCAAACGCCAAAGCCAAACCTAAAACCGTACGCGTGTCCGCCGGATCAATAACCCCATCATCCCACAATCGAGCCGAAGCGTAATAAGGGTGACCTTCTTCATCATAGGCATGACGTATCTCGTCCATAAATGTTGTTTTTTCTTCCTCAGGCCAGGACATACCGCGGGTCTGCATTCCCTCTTCGCGAACCGTCGCTAAAACATGCGCCGCTTGTTCACCACCCATGACTGAGATCCGCGCATTCGGCCACGTCCAAAGCATGCGAGCGCCATAAGCGCGACCACACATCGCATAATTACCTGCACCAAACGAGCCGCCTATGACCACGGTAAACTTGGGAACCCGAGCACAGGCCACGGCAGCCACCATCTTTGCACCATCTTTGGCAATACCCTGATTTTCGTACTTTTGGCCCACCATAAAACCCATGATGTTTTGCAGAAACAAAAGAGGGATTCCACGCCGATCAGCCAACTGAATAAAATGAGCGGCTTTTAAAGCGCTCTCGGAAAACAAGATGCCGTTATTGGCAACAATCGCGACCGGCATCCCCTGAATATGAGCAAAACCACAAACCAAAGTTTCCCCATATAGTTTTTTAAATTCATGAAACTCTGAGCCATCAACCAATCGCGCAATGACCTCTCGCACGTCGAACGGCGTACGCGTATCCGATGGAATAACACCGTATATCTCTTCGGTCGCATAAAGGGGTGCACAGGCTGCACGGCGCTCAATAGTGGGCGTAAAGCGCTGATGACTAGTGGCAACAATCTCTCGAGCTAACACAAGCGCATGCTCATCATTTTCAGCAAGATAATCGGTAACACCTGAAACACGGCTGTGCACTTCTCCACCGCCAAGGCGCTCCGCATCAACCACCTCACCTGTCGCCGCTTTCACCAGCGGTGGGCCGCCTAGAAAAATTGTCCCTTGATCTTTAACGATGATTGCCTGGTCGCACATCGCTGGCACGTAGGCGCCACCGGCCGTGCATGACCCCATTACCACAGCAATCTGGGGGATACCCAGAGCAGACATATTCGCCTGATTGTAGAAGATGCGCCCGAAATGGTTTTTGTCCGGGAAAACGTCGGCTTGCATCGGTAAAAAGGCACCCCCGGAATCAACCAGATACACACAAGGCAAATGATTTTCCTGTGCGATTTCCTGTGCACGCAGGTGCTTCTTGACCGTAATCGGGTAATACGTGCCGCCTTTGACCGTCGCGTCATTAGCCAGAACCATACAAGGCTGACCTGAAATTTGGCCGACCCCCGCGATAATACCGCCTGCAGGGATAACATCGGCGTAGAGTTCATATCCTGCTAACTGACCCAACTCAAGAAACGGTGAGCCCGGGTCGAGCAGCCGATTAATCCGATCACGGGGCAACAATTTCCCTCGGGAAATATGCCGTTGGCGAGAACGCTCATCACCCCCATCCATGATCCGAGCCACTTGACGACGCAAATCTTCGGTCAATGCACGGTGGTGTTTAACATGCGTCGTAAAGAGCTCGCTGTCAGAGTTTAATTTGCTTTTTATAACCGCCAAGGACACGGCTCCTTTTTTAAAACGTCAGTTGAACACCAGCGGTTCAGCTTCTGATTGACTATTGTCGCTGGTTTCAGACAATGGTTACACATTTATCAATCCTTTCACCATGCTAAATTTTCATACATTTAAAGACATCATTTTCGTTTGTAGCGCAATGGTTTCTGGGATTTGCATGGCCCAGGTGCAACTGGGTACACCAACGCCCACAAGTCAGCCAAATATTGTAGGCACTCCAAACACTCTAGAGTCCTGTTTCGCTCACCTAACTCAGCCCCCCACCGGTTTGACGATTTGTGACAATGGGTTGAAAGCCGCATACCAGTCTATAACCACGAATCCGATAGTAATCGCTCACTATCATGCGGCTCTAAGTGCGTTAAATCTGCACAGCAACGATTTGCTACAAGCGCGTTCGCATATCGAGTCAGCACAAAGAAGCGCCCCTGATGACCCAATTGTTTTAGGCAACTATGCGAACCTGCGGTTGCGCGAAGGCGCCTATGTTGAAGCCGAGGAGATTTACAGCCAACTGCTCATGTCGGGCCTTGACGCCGACGATTTGCAACTCGTCTATCTCAATCGCTCCCTTGCCCGCAGAGCGCAAGGGCAATATGAAGAAGCCAACATGGACTTCTCACGCTATGTTAGCTTAAAGGACAGCGCCGCCTCGGATCGCCACTTTGAACTCGATCAAGGCCCCAACAGGGCGCCCGCTAGCAGTGCCACGTCTGTCATTGAGTCTGATAACACCGCTGCAGGCGATCAGACAGCCCCGTAAACACTTCATAGGCGATCGTTTGGGCCTGCCCGGCGACCTCATCAACAGACACGGTATCGCCAAACATCTCAACCCAATCCCCCAGACTGACCTCACAGTGGGTCACATCAACCACTGTAAGGTCCATACTCACCCGGCCGACCACGGGACATAATTGGCCGTGCACAGCCACCCGCCCGATGTTAGACAACAATCGCGGATAACCATCACCATATCCAAGACCAAGCACGGCTAACCGCATTTTTCTTGCAGTGACAAATGTACCACCGTAACCCAGTGGCTCCCCTGCGGACACATCACGCAACTGAATCACCCGGCCCTGCAAAGTGGCCACCGCACGCATAGGGTTAGCTTCGTTGCGAAACGGATTGCCCCCGTACAGAGCAATACCCGCGCGAGTCAACTGCTCGGATCCAACCCCCCGCAAGATACCGGCCGAGTTGGATAAACTCAGGCGTAACCCAACAAAACGCTGCACCCATTGCGCATAAACGGCTTGAATACGCCGCAACTGCTCAGATATTGACGGATGACCCGGCTCATCCGCTCGCGCCAAATGGCTGACCAACAGGCGAACGTCAAAATTTATGAGCGGCAGCGATGCAGCCGCATCTGCTACCGGCAGACCCAATCGGTGCATCCCCGTATCAACATGTATTGCCGCAGGCTGCCCGACGGATCCCCACAGCTGAATTTGCTGGGGCGTGTTAAGCACCGGCAGAAGCCCTGCCTCACGAAGGCTGTCCCGTGTTTCTGGAAAAACACCGTCCAATACGTATATGTCAACGTGGGGAAGTACCCATCGAAGGGCCACACCCTCGGCACAATTTGCCACAAAAAAAGTGTCACAACCTGCCTTTGCCAAAACCACAGAAACTTGCGAGGCACCCAGCCCGTATGCATCAGCCTTGACCACCGCGCCAACGTTTCCCTGGGCCTTTGCACGCAGCTGCGAATAATTGGCCTCTAGAGCAGACATCGAAACAAGCAGCCGGCTATTCACCCCCAGGTGCTCTGAGCCGGCATATGACGTTGCCCCGGCGCACTTATCATCGATTTACCCCTCTACTGAAACGTGTTGATATAAGCCACCACGTTATTGATCGCGTCATCATTGGCCAACATACCCGCCATCGGCCTCATCTGCCGGCCACCATTATCAAGCTTATGGTATCCGCGTTGTCCGCTTTTAAACTTTTTCACTTGATTGACCAGATACCAGTCATTTTGTCCCGCAAGCGCAGGACCTGACAGGGCTTCCACCCCTTGGCCCTGAGCACCATGACATGCGGCACAAGTGGCATAAGCCCGTTTACCCGCGGCGACATCCCCGGTTACCGTGACCGGCGGTTTGGTGTCGGGGAAGCTCGCAATATACGCCGCGAGGTTATCAAGTGCGCCCTCTGCCTTCAATTGAGGCCCTTTGGACATGGCTGCCATTTGCATACCCTGCATATCACCTTTCGCAGTGCCTCTGGCGCCTAACTGAAACAGTTTGAGTTGACGAGCAATGTACCAATCGTGTTGGCCAGCGATTTTAGGTGCATTCATCGCCTGGTTACCTTGACCGGTCGGGCCATGGCAAGCTGTACACACCGGATACAGCGGCTTGCCTGCCGCTGCGTCACCGGCCTCGGCCGTCAACGCAAAAAAAGACAATATCACCGCAATTGACAAGCAAGAAGAGAAACGAGCGTTCATTTTAGGTCCTCAAGGAATAATTAGATTAAGTTACTGGCTTAGATTTTAGGACTGTTCTTTCAAACGCCATTTTCGACCATCATGACAAGGAGAGGTTCAACCCCCCGATCAATTAACAAACGCTGGTCAGACAAAAATACCACGCGCACCCAAGTTTAGTTGCGCCGCTGAGATAAGTAAAAAAACGTGCCGTGGGCGACGCTCGATTAGGTAGGCCCACTCAATCTTTCAGTACGGCCCTTAGCGTATCGTTCAACCCAGTCAACTCAAGACCTCCCAAGGCGACCAAAGCAGGTTCTATATCAATATCATCATCGTGATCAAGCACCTCCAACATCACGCGGGTTACCGGCGGATTCTTCAACAGGCGTTCCATCAGACTGGCCATCATTAAACCGATCGAAATGGGTAAAGAAACGATGCTCGGGCGGGTGCCAAGTATGCGCCCCGCAAGCGATGTCAGCTCTCGACGCGTCACTTTTTCAGCACCTGCAAGATCCAATGCACCCTCCACCTGTTGGATCGCTGCTGTGAAAATAGCCCTCACAACATCGCCAGCGTAAATCGGCTGCTCTATGCTGCCAGCGCGAAAATTAAAACTTATTCGCTGAAGGGCCCGAGATTTCAGAGCAAAACTGGCGTAATCACCTTCACCGAGAACCATGGGCACGCGCAGAATGCAGGTCGGCAATTGATTCTGGACACACAACTCCTCAGCTCGTCCTTTTGAGGCCAGACATAAATTGGAAGCATCTGCCGAAGAACCGACAATGGAAAGATACGTTAGGTGGCCGACATTTGTTGGTGCCAGCGCCTCTAGCAGCGCTTGGGTGCTTTGCTCATGGGCTTGAAGATAAGTTGCCTGTTGGCTTTGCTTTAGAATACCCACCAGATGCACCACTTTATCGCACCCTTGGGCCGCAAGGCGCAGAGCCGCAACATCTGTATAATCAAGCACGTGAATTGACAACCGCTTGCTTTGAGATGAATCAAGGTTTAACGCATGCAGAGCATCTTTGGCGCGCTCGCTACGCACTACGGCAACAACAGCGTTACGTTCGTTGTCCAGCAGCGCTACAATCATTCGTCTGCCTAAGTTACCGTTAGCGCCGGTAATCATCCATGTTGTTTCAACATTAGTGTGCATGCGTGACTACTCTTTACGTTGCTTTGCGTTAGTCTATTTCTTTTACGGGCTCATGCAGTAGCATATGCTCCGCGATCACAGATTTCGAGGTGAAGTTTATGCACAAGCTGATGATGGTGGGTTTAAGCCTCACTCTCTTGTTGGCCTGCTCCGGGCCTATCGGGCCAATTCCCGGTGGCGCGCTCGAAGGGTCGATAAAGCCTTGGCCGCAAGACTGGGCATTTACCGACAAGGTAGAAAATATTTTCGTCGAGACCGGCCAAGACAAACCCTATTCCGTCACCCTGTGGTGTGTCAATAACAACGGCAACCTGTACATAGCGTCATCTGACAAAGCCTCAAAATGGGTCAAAAACATTGGCGAAAACCCGCAAGTTCGTCTCAATATCAAGGGCAACCTTTATGAAAGCACCGCAAACCGTGTCCGCGACCGAGAAGAAATCAACCGAGTTATTCAAGCTTATTTAACCAAATATGAAATTGAAAGTGACGAAGATTTTGTGCAGGAGGACGGCGTATTGTTTCGGCTATACCGCCCCTAAAACAACGTGACCAATGCGTGGATAACCTGGCCGAATATATTGACCGGCATACGCTTTTGTATGCTAGCGCCATTGGTATATGCCCTGCTCAATCAACATTGGCTGGCAGCGGCGGCCTGCTATGTCGTGGCCGTGATCACTGACATCTATGACGGCAAGCTGGCTCGAAAACTCAATCAAAGCAGTCCTCTTGGGGGCGTATTAGATCATTTAACAGATGCACTAATTGTTACCGCAGGCTGTTGGTGTTTGGCTAAACTGGGCCTGATTAATTCCTTTCTACCCTGGATCATTGCGCTGGCTTTCGTTCAATACATGCTTGACTCAAAAGCGCTCGCGGGTGCCTCGCTCAAAACAAGTCGACTCGGACGTTACAACGGCATCGGTTATTACATTTTGCTCGGCACCGGTATCAGCGCTTATATACTCCCTTGGCCCGCGCTTTCCACAGGTGTTTTTCTAGCCGCTTGGCTGCTGGTCGCCACCACCGTGATCTCAATGGGTGATCGAGCAATCATGCTGAATCGACGAAAAAACTAAACAAGCAGATCTGCTAGGGCTCACCAACAAATTTAGTCAATAACCGGTAATAAACCTTCACTCCGTTGACTACATTTTCCACCGATATACGCTCGTCGTTTCCATGTACACCGGAAAATTCTGCGACCGTAAATGCAAAAGGGGAGTATCCATAGCTGGTAATCCCCAGGTCACGGAAAAAATGGCTGTCGGTAAAGCCTCCAGAGACAGTAGGCACCACCTGCGCATCGTAAAGTTCCGCAGAGACCTCTTGTATAACCTTAAACAACGGCGTCTGCGTTTTGCTAACAGCCGGGGTAAAGTTCATGAGTTTCTGAACCGTAATTTGATCGTCATTAATAATTGTTTTGAGATCCGCTAGAAACACCTCGACGTCTTGATCCGGTAACAAACGACAATCTAACTCGGCGTTCACTTCAGCCGGGATTACATTAATCTTTGCGCTACCCTCCAGCCGAGTGATTGAGCAGGTATTACGCAACAAAGCGTGGGCTCCAGGATTCTTGAGCTTCAGTTCATGCAGGAACTTATGGGCAGACTGGACTTGCCCAATATTCGCAAATTGCTGCCGGTCGGAGCCAGCCTGAAACGGCGCGATGCCTTCAAACATCTCGGCCACCGGCGGCAATACCCGGACCGGAAATTCAGTTTCGGCAATACGCTTTAAGGCGCGGATTAATTTTGTTACGGAGGTTTCCACAAGCGGCGCTGAGCCATGGCCGGGCTGACCACGGGCGGTGAGCCTCAACCACAGAGGGACCTTTTGAGTGACCTCAACCATGACCGCAACTGTTTCGCCAAAGACACGCCCAGACCCGCCTTCATTTAACAAATAACCAACGTTTTCAAATACTTCCGGTCGATTTTTAACCATCCATCCCGCACCGTAAAAACCACCCGCTTCCTCATCTGCAGTGGCCACTAGCCAAACATCACGATTTCTAGGCAGGCCGCTGGCTTTCAAAGCCAAAAAGGCTTGCAGCTGCGCAATACCCAAACCTTTTGTATCAATTGCTCCGCGGCCATAAATATAACCCGCTTTAACCTCACCAGAGAGCGGATCAAAACTCCAATAATCTCGATTTGCTGGCACGACATCAATATGATGCAACAACACCAGATCAGCTTTCTTTGGCGACGTCGTCGCAGGTAGTTTTGCCCATAAATTGCCTCGACCTGGCGCGGACTCAGCAGTTTCGTATTCGATATCAGCCGCCTCCAACACAGCGGCTAAGAACTCGACCCCACGAGTCTCGTTACCGGGTGGGTTGACGGTATCAATTTTCAAATACGCAGAAAGTTGAGTCACCGCGTCCTGAGAAAACCGGTCCAAATCCAGTGCTTCTGCCTTGATTGCCGGCAAAGCACCGCTGGATGTTTTAACTTCGGCAAAAGAGAGACCGGCAAGCCCAGTTGAAAAAAGCACAAAACACAAACCGAACGATTGCCATAGTTCTCGCTTTTTCAATGCCTTGGCCCCTCAGTGTTGTTTAAATTGAGTGACTGACCTTGCCTAACTCGCCATAATCTGGCAACTCAAATCAAGCTCAAAATAGGATTTTGTATGCGAATATCCACACTCCTCAGCTATGCGGGTGGTTTTAAAGACGCCGTCACCGAAATTGCAGAACTCGAAAAAGCGGGTTTGAATCTAGTGTGGGTGCCAGAGGCTTATTCGTTTGATGCCCCCAGCGCAATGGGTTACATCGCCGCCAGAACCAAAACAGTCACCATAGCATCAGGTATTTTACCTATCTATTCTCGAACACCTTCGTTACTGGCCATGACAGCCGCAGGCATCGACTACTTATCAGACGGTCGCTGCATGCTGGGTTTAGGCGCATCGGGGCCTCAGGTTATTGAGGGTTTTCATGGCGTACCTTACGTTGCGCCGGTCAAACGAATGCGCGAGGTCATTGAAATCTGCAGAATGGTTTGGCGCAGAGAACGAGTCCAATACATGGGTAGCGAATTTCAGATCCCGGTACCACAAGATAAAGGCACCGGGTTAGGCAAGCCTCTTAAATTAATCAACCATCCTGTAAGAGAGGAAATACCCATCGCAGTGGCCTCGCTAGGGCCTCTTTCCGTGGCCATGACTGCTGAGTTAGCGGATGCTTGGCTTCCCGCGTTCTACACCGCAGAAGCCGCCCAGAATGTTTGGGGGGCAGCTCTGGCTAAGGGCAACGCAAAGCGCGATCCAAACCGGGCACCCCTTGAGATTTTTGCGGGCGGCATGGTTGCGATCGGTGAAGGCCTAGAGCCATTGCGCGACTTAGCGCGTCCTCAGGCGGCACTGTACATCGGCGGTATGGGCGCACGGTCAAAAAACTTCTACAACGACATCTTTTCAAAAAGCGGCTACGCTGAGGAAGCCAAGCTCATTCAGGACCTTTACTTGGCCGGCGAGAAAAAAGCCGCGGAAGAGGCCATTCCAGACGCTTACCTAGCCAAAAATTCTCTGATTGGCAGCGAGAGTTTTGTAAAGGAGCGTCTGCAGGCACTCAAAGCCTCTGGTGTGACCGCCCTGAATGTAAGTCTCGCAGGAAAGACGCAAGCGGAGCGTGTCGCTCAATGCGATAAGCTCAGCAATCTGATCGCTTCCTTATAGGTATATCAAGATCTTAGCGGTTGGCAAGCGCTCACTCACAGGAATGGGCGCCGGCGTCGTAGATGCCGGCAATCAATGCAGATTAATAAAGGCTCAGTCCATTCCGTCACAAAATTGGCCATAGAAGCTATGGTCTTTCAGCTGAAATCGACGCGCATCTGTCGCAATACCGTCAATATGATTCCACAGTAGGTTAATCGACAAATCAGTTTCCTCAACGGGATTCGCCAAAGCATCCAACATAACCGCCGCATCTTCAGTCGTAATCATGTCAAAAGGCAGGTACGCCAAAGTATCCACTAAGTCTCTCACCAGCATATCGGATATGGTTTCATCCGCCTTCGCACCCTCAGCCCACTGCCACACCGCCAACTCATCTTTTGAGCCATTGATCCAAGCATTGAGCACAACAACGGTTTCTTCTCTTGTGGTCACGCGTTTCCCTATTCAATAATATTTCCTCGAGCTTGAGTTTATGCCAAATTGCCGCTAGACAGTATAAAGAGCGCGAAAGATCAAACCTCAAGTGGCCCTTCAAAGCCCACGGTCATAAAATCATCTGAGCCTATTATGTTTAATGCCTTAAAAATCATCCTGAAAAACACCCGCACAGTCTTTGTTAGCCTGTGCATAATGACCCTATTAGTCACTTATGCTTCGCAGAGTTGGGGACAGTCTCCATTTGACGGCGCCTGGCGAATTAATCTGGAGGAAACGGACAAGGTCATCGAGAAGTTCGAGGAAGACAGCGGACTTTCCGGCAACGGCATTAACACCTCTGTTTCGATTATGGGCCTACCTCTACCAAGCCGTTATCGTCAGTCCTCCATGTCGAGTCTACCGGCCAAAGATCCTAAAGTTCTGCTATGCACCGACACAGAAATTCAGGTCGATGATCAGCGGGTTTTATTCATCTATGACGGCAACGAAGAGGAAATCTTGCGCAAAGGAGATTACCGCGGCAGGCAAAGTAAGTGGTCAAAAAAGAAAATCGAACAAAAATACAAAACGCCCGAACGCAGCGTGCGCAAAACATGGACGCTGCGCAAAGATGGGCGGCTACTGGTTTCAGTAAAAATTGATCCACGAAATTACAAAGCGCGAACTTTCAACCGCGTATTCGACCGATTACCCCAGACTCCCTGATGACAGGTTCGGCCAGAGCCGCCGGACAACACAGTTAGGCAGTAAAATGCCCAACGATGGACACAAAACTGAGCCGAACGCTTCACAGGATACTGACACCCGCGGGCTTACGCTCGTGCGTCAGAGTTAACACGCGCTGGTACGGACCCCAATTATTATGTTGCACAAGATAGGCATTATCGGCGATGTCCACGCACAGCACCGCTACCTGGAGACGGCCCTACACTATCTGGTCGAACAAAACGTAGATACTATCGTTTGCACTGGTGACCTAGTAGACGGGGAAGGTGATGTGAACGCTTGTATACGCTTGCTACAAGCATTTAACGTCCATACGGTCCGCGGAAATCATGATCGTTGGATCTTACAACACAAAGTCCGGCATCTGCCCAACGCACACTTGCTCGAACAGCTCGATCCGGAAAGTGCAGAATATTTAGCGTCCTTACCCAATCAGGTGCATCTGAACACCAACGCTGGCCCTCTGATGCTATGCCACGGTGTTGGTGACCATGATCTGCAAAAAATTTGGCCGGGCACAGATGCGTTACCCGCCAAGCGCAGCAAGGATCTAGACCACATCATTGCACAGGGTAAATATACCCTGATGATCAACGGGCACGTGCATTATCGAACACTCATTCACTTCCACGCGCTGACCCTGCTGAACGCCGGCACCCTGCGCGGTGACCACCACCCAGGTTTTGCCCTGCTAGATCTGGTTCAAAATTGTGTTCACGGCTACGAACTTGAGCCCGCCGTACACCCGGTCAAAACGCTCAGTCTGGCTCCACCGAACAACAAACACGTATTTAGAGACACCCAACACTTCGATGATACGTGGGAACCCGTTACTCTATACGCATGAACCCACCTGTTTATGCGCCACAAGCCCTGAAATTTACCTTTGTTCACGCATCCGGCCCGGGGGGCCAGCATGTCAACAAAACATCCACCGCCGTAGAATTAAAAGTTGTATTAAGTGCACTGGATATTCCCGCAGAACTGGCGCGTCGCTTACGCACCCAGCAGAAGAACCGAATCAACAAGGACGGTGAGTTGGTCATCCAGGCCGATCAATATCGATCCCAGTTAAGCAACCGCAAAGATGCCATTTCACGATTCGAGCAGATGCTCGCGCAAGCTTCCATCCGACCCAAACAACGTATCGCAACACGACCGAGCAAAGCGGCAAAAACAAAACGCATGAACAGCAAAACGCAGCGAGGCAAAACAAAAATAAATCGCCAAAAACCCACCGTAGACTGATGGAATCAGATTCATGACCTTACTAGAACGCTTAATTCACCGTTTAGATCTCAAGGCCTGTGGCCCTGACCAGTATATTGGCGGGGCCGGGGCAGGTGGTGTTACTGAAAATGCCCGCCTATTTGGAGGCCTTGTCGCAGCTCAGGCGACCATGGCTGCGCTTCGAACGGTTGATGGCTTCACAATACATTCGCTACACGCTTATTTTCTTGCACCTGGACGGCCCGATGAAAACATCGTTTTTACCGTTTCACGAGCAAAACAAGGCCGTAACTTTGCGGCCCGAAACGTTACCGCAGAGCAAAATGGTCATACGATATTTCAGCTACAAGCCAGCTTTCAGCGCCCTGTCGAAGGCGTAGACCATCAGTCAACACATGCCGATGTTCCCCCGGCCGAAGCGCTGCCCAATCGCGATCAAATTCGCGGCAGGTTAAACTGGCGAGAGATGCCCATTGATATCCGCATGGTAACCCCGATCACCGACGACAGCGCACAGACCCCGGAACAAAAGCTCTGGTTACGGGCAAACGGAACGCTGCCAGAGGACCCCCATATTCATTTGGCGATGATTGTTTATGCCAGCGATCGCTGCTTACTTGATACCGCTTGGCGCCCACATGCGGACCAAGGCACCTTAGCCGCAGCCAGTTTGGATCACAGCATGTGGTTTCATCAACCCCCTCGATTTGATGATTGGTTACTCTACGCCACCCAAAGCCCTCGAGCGTCGGGCGGCCGCGGCTTGGCGCTGGGCACTATGTACAACCGCCAAGGCCAGCACCTTTTATCTGTTGCTCAAGAAGGAATGCTTCGTGTTCGAACGATACTTAGATAAGCGCGCGTAATCGGAATTTCTGCACCTTGGTACTGGACATGGGCCACTCTTGGACAAAGTAAATCGCACGCGGCACTTTAAAACTGGCAAGCGCGCCTTTACAAAACTCGATTAATTGCGCTTCACTCGCCTCCTGACCAGGCGACAATTCAATGAACGCAATTGGCACCTCCTGCAGGCGTTCATCCTCGCGCCCAATCACTTGGGCAAGTTGAACCGCTGGATGTTTAGATAAGAAAGATTCTATTTCAAGTGCCGCAACATTTTCACCGCCGACCTTCAGCATGTCCTTGATTCGGCCGTGGTAACAGATCGCGCCCTCTTCGGTCAGGCTGCATAAATCTCCCGTTCGCAACCAACCATCAACAAAGCTTTCCGCATTTTTTTCTGGACTCTTGTGGTATCCGGAAAATACACAATAGCCTCGAACCCACAATTCTCCCTGCTGATCAGCCGGCAAATCTGTCAACGTTTCCGGATCTTTGATTCGCACTTCAATACCGGGAAAGGGCCGTCCACAGGTGTGTAACCGTGAATCCAACGATTCGTCTGGATGATTAAACGCAATGACGCCCCCCGCCTCGGTTAAACCGTAGGCGCCCGTTTGAACCGCCTGCGCAAAGGTCTCCTGAAAACGGCGTAACATCTCGACCGGCGCCACGTTGTTAATACGGCGCAATTTCGACAGGTCGGTGGTCGCAAAATCAGGATGCGCAATCAGTCCATTTGTTACGGTAGGGAAAGATGGGAAAGCAATGGTAACTTGGTCTCTCTCAAGCATTTTCAGAGCAAGACCCGATTCAACATGCGTCATTGACGACATCGCTGCGGCTGCATCCATGCAGGCGATAAAAGGCAGAATTGCGGCCATATGAAACATCGGCAATGGCGCCCAAAAAACGTCTTGCTCGGTCATAAAGTAGCGTTCGCGGTTCATATTAATGCCATTACGAACCAACAAACCATGGCTTAACGGACATCCTTTTGGGTTTGCCGTTGTCCCGGAGGTATACATCATAATCGCGGGCTGCTCTAGGCGCACCCGCGAGCGCAACACATCAATATCCGCAACATCAACCTGGTCAGCGAGCGCTGAAAACTGGCGTTGGCTGAGCATACCCGGGGGCGTGTGCGCACCTAACATGACCACCGCTCTCATCAACGGTGCACCAGACAAAGACAAGTTGGTCTCGTCTTGTTCAACTTCAAAATCACTAAACGCGGCCTGCAGCAATTGACCAAAATCTGCATAATCAGCAATTAGATCGGAAGTGACGATCACTTTTAAGTCTGCATCTGCCACAACATAGGCTAATTCTGCAGACTTGTAGCGTGCATTCATCGGTACGGCAACGGCCCCCAAAAATGAGCAGCCCAGCAACAACTCCATATATTCTGGGCAGTTAGCCATTAATAGGCCAACATAATCTCCGCTGCGCACGCCCAGCCCGTAAAGACTGCGAGCACGCTGGTAAGCGGCCGTGACCAAACTGAGATAAGTATGCCGCTGATCGGGAAAGATCAGGGCGTTCCTGCTCGGAAAGCGATCCGCGGCGTCGAGCAGTAAATCACCCAGCGAGGTGACACGAATTCGGTGTGAGTCTATTTTTTCCATGACCATTTTAATGCAGTTAATGACCCCATAGGGCGGGCCATCATAGCGGTGAATAACATCCCTGCAAAGCACTGGCCATCAGCCATTGGATTAACCTATGCTGAAGGCCTGTTTACCGCTTATTACCGATATATGACAGATGACGAAACGCAAGCGCGACTAACGGCGCTGGAGGCGAGGATTGAATTTCAGGAAGAAACCATTAGGCAACTCAACGACGCTTTGGTGGTTCAACAACAGCGTTATTTCACGATCGACCGCACGCTGGCGCTGCTTGTCAAACGCCTGCAAGGTGAAGCTTTTGATTCAGCGGACCTAAAAAATGAACCCCCACCACCTCATTATTAACCGCCAGCAGCCCGCTCATCTGTACCGCTAGCGAACAGCAACTTCTACGGCAACAGGTAAGTGATCTGAAAGCAGACAATCTATGACTTGATAGTTTTTTATTTGCAGCCCGGAAGAAACCAAAACATGGTCAAGGGCGAAGGCAGGTGCCCACGCCGGATAGGTAGGTGCTAGGTGGTCAACACCGTGAAGCTCTAGAGACTTCAGTGGCGACGCCTCGAGTAATTGACGCATCGGCGAATTCATATCACCCATAATGACTACATGCCGCTCAGCGGCTACCCGCTCTGCAATATAGGACAACTGGCGGCGCCTCGCTTGCCGGCCTAAAGATAGATGGATCATGACCACCAACATGTCTGAGTCTGCAAACGGCAGGCGCAAAAACATCGCTCCCCGACCAGGAATTGCACCCGGCAATTTATGATCACCCAGTTCTGCCGGCTCTATACGTGTCAGCAAGCCGTTACCATGTTGGGCTAGCGGGCCTAAATCTCTATTTAACTGGGCATACCAGTATGGAAAATCGGCCAACTCAGACAAAAATTCAACTTGATTAATAAATCCACTACGCAAACTGCCACCATCGATTTCCTGCAAACCCACCACATCGTAACCGCGCACCACCTCGGCGATGCGATATAGATTTCGAAGCCGAGCCTCGTGGGGCAAAAGATGTTTCCAGCCTCGAGTCAAATACTGACCGTACGTCGAAGTTCTGATGCCAACTTGAATATTAAAAGAGAGGAGCGTCAGCGAGCTTGCATGAGGCTGTTGGGAAGTAGGATTCTCTTGCGGATTGAGCGGGCTGCGGTTAGACACCGCAGACACGCGAGTAACACGCTCAGATCGCGGTCCCCAAGACACGCTATCTAATCTGACGTTTCCAGAGCAGCGCGTTCGAGATTAACAAGATAATCAACTACTTCCAGCATTTTGGCGTTGCTACCTGCCATAGGCCCGTCAATGCGGTATTTCCCGTTTACAATCATGCTCGGCACACCTGTCACGCGATAAGCACGACTCTTGGCCTTGGCCTGCTGTACCCGACTGCGCACGGAAAAAGAGTTATACGCAAAGTTAAAGTCGTCTTGCGTGATCTGCGCGTTTTCTGCATACAAATCGGCAAGGTTGTCCGGTCGCCGAAGGTCTTCTTGGTTAACGTGCAACCCCTCAAACATTGGCATGTGAGTCTGCTCGAGCACATCCAGTGAATCCGCAGTGTAAAACGCTTGCGCCAATAGTTCCCAGTCGTTGTTAAACACCGCCGGAACCCGCAAAAAGTTTACATCTGACGCTTGGCGGCTGCGCCATGACTCAAGCATTGGATCAAAGTTGTAGCAGTGAACACACAAATAAGAGAAAACCTCGACAACCTCCACCGAGTTTTTATCTTGGGTATCTACCGCAACAGGGAGTCGCTCATAATGTGTGCCCTCAACAAAGTCGGCAGCCATTACCCCGCCGGAGAAAACCAGCATCAGCCCGACCACCATCATCTGCGTTTGTTTTACCAACCACATCAGCTTTTCCCTCGTTTTGAGCCCGTTCACGATCTAATTCAAACCTTGGATATAATCTGCAACCAGAGCTATTTCGGTATCCGTAAGTCCTTCGGCTACACCTCGCATCATGCCACCCAGAGATTCATCGGTCGCCCGAACTCGCTCTCGATACGCTGTCAATTGAGCAATAATATAAGCCGATGGTTGACCGCTGATACGTGGGAATCCCGCCTGTTGATTGCCTGATCCATCAGGACTGTGACAGGCAATACACGCCGCAACGCCCTTACGCGCGATGCCGGCACGGTAAATCCGCTGGCCTGTGCGAATGGCGCTGTCATCACCAATAGCCTGCGAAGACTTCGCAGGAAGACTGGCATAAAATGCTGCCAGATCAGCCAGATCTTGTTCTGTTTTACCGTTTAACTGTCCCGCCATCAGGGCAATGTTGCGAGTGTCATTTTGAATCATTTTGAGCTGATTCAACAAATATCTTTCGTTCTGGCCCGCTAAATGCGGGTAGCTGGGATCAATTGGCGAAGCACCATCCTGCCCATGACAGGCTCCACAGGCTGCGGCTTGGGCTTCACCTGCATCCGGATTTCCCGAGGCGTGTACCGAAACAGCGCCACCAAACATGGTGACCGCGACCGCAAAACTGATCCACTTTTTATACCTGCGCACTGTCATGCAATTAGTTCCATCTTCATTGGCAATTTTTTTACATTCTTGGTCGTGTAGACTGCAACAAACACTCGATGCCCGCCACGACCCGGTGCACAAATTATATAACAACGAGACAAAAAAGTGCCCCTACCTGAACGACTTGACGTCACCTTTTTGACCAGCGCACCGGATTTACCACGCTGCCCAAAAGATAAATACCCAGAGGTCGCCTTTGCGGGGCGCTCTAATGCCGGGAAATCGTCTGTGTTGAACAAAATTACCGGCAATCGTCGGACAGCAAAAGTATCAAAAACGCCCGGACGCACACAATTACTTAACTTTTTCGAGCTTAAAAATAGCAGTCGTTTGGTCGACTTACCCGGTTACGGATATGCAAAGGCAGGGAAATCAGCACAAGCGGCATGGCAGAAATCCGTTAACCAATACCTTACTCTGCGCGACAATTTGGTAGGGCTCGTCTTGGTCACAGACATTCGCCACCCAGGTCAACCCTACGATGAAGAGCTAATTAATTGGAGCGCTCAGTCCGAACTCCCTATATGTGTGTTACTCAACAAAGCCGATAAGGTAAGCACATCTGCGCAGCAAAAATCACTGAACGCTTTCCGGAAAAATCACCCCGACCATCCTTGCTTGGTCGTCCAGCCATTTTCTGCACTGCGAGGCACAGGCAAAGTAGACCTGATCCAACAAATTAGCGCCTGGCTGGATTAATGCGCCTCATCCCAGTTGTCACCGCAACCCACTTCCACCAGCAGCGGCACCGATAAATTCGCTGCGTTTTGCATGTGTTGGGTCACACCCGAAATCAGCTCATCTTGCTGATTTTCAGACACCTCAAATACCAGCTCATCGTGTACCTGCATGATCATCAGAGCATCCAATCGGGCACTATCGAGCCATTGCTGCACATCCAGCATCGCCCGTTTGATAATATCCGCTGCAGTACCCTGCATCGGTGCATTAATTGCCGTGCGCTCGGCGGCCTGCCGGCGCGCAGTATTTTTAGCCTGTATTTCTGGTAAATAAAGCCGGCGGCCCAAAACGGTTTCCACAAAGCCTTGGTCATGAGCAAGCGCTCGGGTTTCTTCCATATAACGCGCGACCCCCGGATAACGCTCGAAGTACAAGTTGATATATTCTTGCGCTAACGTGCGTGAGATATTTAATTGTCGAGCGAGTCCAAACGCGGACATCCCATAGATCAAACCAAAATTGATAGCCTTAGCACTACGCCGCTCCTCATCAGTAATTTGCTCCGCCGCTCGGCCAAACACCTCCGCCGCGGTGGCTCTGTGAATATCTAGTCCAGCATCGAAGGCGGCAAGCAGGGTAGGATCAGCTGATAGATGCGCCATAATTCGCAGCTCGATTTGAGAGTAATCAGCGGCAACAATCACTTTGCCCTGGGGCGCAACAAACGCCTGCCGGATACGCCGCCCTTCTGCATTTCTAATTGGAATATTTTGTAAGTTCGGATCGGACGACGACAGCCTGCCGGTGGCCGTGACCGCTTGATGATAAGACGTATGCACACGGCCGGTAAGGTCACTAATTTGCAGCGGCAACTTATCGGTATACGTTGATTTTAATTTCGCTAATCCTCGATACTCCAACAAAGTCGCTGGCAATTCAAAATCCCGGGCCAAATCTACCAATACCGCTTCAGCGGTTGAAGGTGCTCCCTTTGGCGTTTTTTTCAACACCGGCAAGCCTAATTTTTCGTATAGCACGGCCTGCAGTTGTTTCGGACTATCGAGATTAAAATCCCCTCCCGCTTGTGACCACGCCTGTGTCTTTAAAACCTGCATACGATCAGCCAACTCAGCGCTATGTTGCTTCAGCAGCCGGCCATCAACAAGGGCGCCATTGCGCTCTACGCGAGATAAAATAGGCACCAAGGGCATTTCCAACTCGCGATAGACACGACTCAAACCTGGAGCAGCCTCGATTTCCGGATAGAGCCGCTCGTGTAATTGCAGAGCAACATCTGCGTCTTCAGCAGCATATTGCGTGGCTTCAGCGACGCCCACTTGATTAAACGTCAGTTGTTTCACACCTTTGCCCGCCACTGCTTCAAAAGCGATGGTCGTCCGGTCGAGATAATAACTCGCCAATGCATCCATATTATGGCGTGTCGCAACACTATTTAGCACATACGATTCCAGCATGGTGTCATACATCGGACCCTGCAAATTCACATCATAGCGAGCCAATACACTCATATCGTACTTAAGATTTTGGCCAATTTTTACGATGGCAGGGTCTTCTAAAACAGGCTTTAACCGCGTAAGCACGTCCTCCAGAGGCAGTTGATCCGGCGCTCCTGCATAATCATGCGCAACGGGCACGTAGATCGCCGCACCGACTTCCAGTGCCAACGAAAAACCAACCAAATGGGCGTCCATATAGTTGAGACTGGTAGTTTCTGTGTCGACGGAAAAACAACCTTTTGCTCGAATCCGATCAATCCAGCTTTCAAGCTCAACGATAGAATCAACACACTCATAGGTCTGCTGCACGACACGCGCAACAACGGGTTTTACAACCCCGTGTTGATCACCTGCAAGTTCATCGAACCAGGACTTAAATTCAAGCTCGCTAAAGGCCGCCTGTAAGGCCTCTTTTGCGGGTTCCGACGCAACCAGATCTGACAACTCAAGTTCCAGCTCAACATCACATTTTATCGTGGTCAATGCTCTGGACAACGGCAGCTGATCCAGTGAAGCTCGCAAATTCTCACCCACTTTACCTTTTATCTCATCTGCTCGCGCCATGACGTCATCGAGCGAGCCATATTCGTTGAGCCATTTGGCCGCTGTTTTTGGTCCCACTTTAGGCACGCCGGGTATGTTATCTACGGTGTCGCCCATCAAAGCCAGATAATCGATAATCAACTCGGGCGGCACACCAAATTTCTGCACGACTCCGTCGCGATCCATGGTTGTTTCCGTCATCGTGTTGACCAGCGATACGTGCGGCGTCACCAACTGCGCCATGTCTTTATCACCCGTGGAGATGACCGTTTCACGCTGCGCGATTGTCGCCTGTTGCGCCAGTGTACCAATCACATCATCTGCCTCGACACCCGAGATCATCAATAAGGGCAATCCCATTGCGCGGATGATCTGATGTATCGGCTCAATTTGAACCCGCAACTCATCCGGCATCGCCTCGCGATTGGCTTTATAAGCGTCAAACATTTCATCTCTAAAAGTTTTTCCTGGTGCATCAAATACCACCACCAGAGTGCTCAGCGGATAATCTTTTGCCAGTTTTCGCAACATAGCAATGACACCCCGAACAGCACCGGTGGGCTGACCGGATTTAGTCGTTAGTCCCGGCAATGCATAATAGGCACGAAATAAATAAGAGGAGCCATCAACCAGTACGAGAGGGGTTTTAGCGTCTGTAGATTGTGGATTTGCCATGGCTCTTCTATTTGCTCCCGGAAGCGATTTGCGTAACATGTGCCCATGTATTCCAATACTCTACTAAAGCACAAATCATTGCCCGTAAATTTATCTTTTGTCTTAACCCGCACACGGGACTGTCTCGTCGCGGTCACACTTTTGCTGTCAGCAGCATCTGTCTATGGGCAAGAGTCTCAACGTGGGCCAGATGTTCGCATTATCGCCGGTGAGGACAAAGTGATTTACGAATTTCGTCAAAGCGGCGAATTACGGATGGTTCGCATTGTGCCCAAACGAGGCCGACCCTATTACCTCGTACCGCGAGATCCGACCAAAGGCTTTGGCAACCTAGAGCGTGCTGAGATGCTACTGCCACAATGGGTGATTGCAGAATTCTAAACTCTGACCGCGCGCAGCAGCCCATCAAATTGCCTGCTACCTTCCCCTGAGTAAATACAGGCCAAATTGGTCATCTACGTCGGTATATCGGGCAACTTCTTCAAACCCAGCTGACGCCGCCAAGTCTATAAATTCTTGTGGGTGGTACTTATAAGAGTTCTCTGTATGGATGTGTTCTCCAGCGGAAAAGGAGACTTTCTCACCCGCTATTTGAACGTCTTGATCGACCAAGCTACGCAAGAACATACAAATACAGCCAGCATCAGCATCGTATGACGCAACATGTTCAAAACCGTTTAAGTCAAAATTCGAGTTAAGCTCAGTGTTCAGGTGAGAAAGCACGTTCAAATTAAACGCCGCCGTAATACCTGAGGCATCGTCGTAGGCAGCCTCTAACACCTGTCGTGCTTTCTTGCGATCAACGCCAATCAACAAAAAACCACCATACTCGACTGCCTCGCGCACATTTATCAAAAAACCACGCGCTGCTTCTGGTTCGAAATTACCAATACTGGAACCAGGAAAGAAGGCAAACTTTTGTAGCGGTTGTACCGCTTCAGGTAACTGAAATTGATGTGTGAAATCTGCACAAACGGGATAAACATTTAGATCGGAAAAATCAGCGTGCAGCAACCGAGCGTTCTGCTGTAAATGCTCATCGGAGATATCCACCGGCACATAGGCCTGCGGCGTAAGACCCTGCAATAATTTACGGATTTTCAGCGAACTACCGCTGCCATATTCGATCACACAGAGATCAGCCGGGAGAAATGACGAGATCTCGGGCAGCTTGGCATCAAAAAGTGCCATTTCCGTTCGCGTTAAATAATACTCCGGCAGAGTGGTGATCTGTTCAAACAATACCGAGCCCTTCTCGTCATAAAAAAATTTCGGTGAAATGTACTTTTGTACACCGGTTATTCCCCGCAACACCTCTGCAGCCATATCCTCACGGCCAGGCTTAAAATCGTGAAATGAATAATCGCCATTACTAGACATCTTTGGCCAACCTTATGCCTGAAAATTGCCACCGATCAGATGGATAAAAAAAGTTGCGATAGGAAACCCGAATATGCTCTTGCGGCGTGGCGCAGGAACCCCCTCGCAAAACCCACTGACTACTCATGAATTTACCGTTGTATTCACCCAGCGTACCAGGCAACGTTTGATATCCAGGATAGGGGCCATAACTGCTAGAGGTCCATTGCCAAACTTCGCCAAAAAATTGCTGGAAGCCTGATCCCTCGTTTTTGTGAACCGCGCTCGGGTGATAACAGCCTGAATCGACAAAACTACCCACCACAGACAGCTCGGCGGCAACGCTTTCCCACTCGAACTCGGTCGGTAGTCGCGCGCCCGACCAGTTAGCATAGGCAAACGCCTCATGTGCGCTGACATGAACAACCGGCAGAGTTTCATCAAGCGGCAAAAAGCCATCCAATCGATATTCGTGCCATTGATTATCAAGTTTCTGCCAGTATAACGGCGCTTGCCATCCCTTACTGCAAACCTCCGCCCAACCTTGAGACAGCCAAAACTCGGGTTGCCGATACCCTCCAGCTTCAACAAACGCCAAAAATTGCGCATTAGTCACCAGCCGGTCAGCGATGGTAAATGGATGCACTAAAACATCGTGGCGAGGTAACTCATTATCAAAACAGAAACCACCTCGCGCGCCGATCCGCACAATTCCCCCGGGACACTCAACAAACTGGGTCCGATATTCCCCCGTTACATGCCCGCGCACCGGACCACCACCATAACGGGGGCGCAACGGATTGTGCCCAAAGTTGTATTTAAGGTCGGTTAGCAGCAACTCCTGATGCTGCTGTTCATGGTTCAACCCCAAAACAACGTGCGACATTAACTGCGCATTGTCAGTCATCTCTGCGGCCAATAGATCGACTAATGCCTCGTCTACATACGCTCGGTAAGCGCGCACTTCAGCCACAGTAGGGCGGGACAAATGACCACGACGCTCCCGAGGAAAAGGCGCCCCAACCCCGTTGTAATAGGAATTAAACAAAAACTCAAAAAGGGGATTAAACGGATGGTAATCCGGCAGGTATTTTTTCAGAACAAACGTTTCAAAAAACCATGTGGTATGCGCTAAATGCCACTTAGGAGGACTGGCGTCCGCCATCGGCTGCACACCATAGTCTTCAATTTCACACGGTGCGCACAATGCCAGAGATTGGCTGCGCACTCGCTGATAACGCTTGAGTAAATGGCCGAGGTCATCAACGGCCTCAATCACCCCATTTTCCATTCCCTCAGCGCTCATATGCCCCCTTATCAGAACTGGGCTGCCAACGTTTGGTAGGTCATTCTGATTGTTTGCGCGTTGTGGGGCAGCTTAATAAATCCGTGATAATGCCCCATCGGATTGATGATGATCAGGTTACCGGTGTGGTCCATGGTATATTCCTGATCTTGGGCGGGCATTTTCGCAAACGCCGCATTAACTTGGCTGGCGAACGTCGCCAGGGGATCCCTTTCGCCAAGCACCCCGACAAAATCTTGGGAAAATGCCGACACATAGGCGTTTAAAATAGCCTGCGTATCCCGTTCAGGATCAACCGTCACCAGTACGCCTTGAAAATCCTGCTTGAGCTTTTCATCCTCTATACTCGCATAAGCCTTGGCCATTTCAGACAACGTAACTGGGCATATGTCGGGGCAATGTGTGAATCCAAAAAAGACAAACGTCCAGCGGCCTTTGAGGTTTTTATTATCAAAGGTATTTCCCAAGTCATCGGTTAACGAAAAGGGGGCAATGTCACGCGGGCGCGGCAATAGGAAAACGCCTTGTTCACGCAACTGATCAGCGGAAAGTGTTGGTGTGCGTAGTTTGCTATGCAGCAGCAGGCCTAACACAAGCACAATGAACACTCCGCACAGGGAAACGGTTCGCGCAATGGGTGACATGACTTAGCGTCCCTACCTAGGCTGAAATTCTTTGGAATTCATAAACCGGAGCAGGCTCAACCCCAAGGGTAATCAGGTAGTGATCTACAAGCAGAAACACAAACAACAAACCCAGATAAATGATTGAATACCGGAAAGTTTCAATAGGGGCACGTGGGTTTGTATTTCTGACAAGCACCACCGCCCAATAAAGAAAGCCCCCGCCCAATGCGAGCGCTCCGGCAAAATAAAGCCAACCTGACATACCGATGACAAAGGGTAAGATAGTCGCGATCACCATGATGATCGTATAAAGCAAAATATGCAGACGGGTAAACGACTCGCCGTGGGTCACCGGTAACATCGGTACGCCAACCTTGGCGTATTCTTCTTTGCGATCAAGCGCGAGTGCCCAAAAATGCGGCGGGGTC
Source organism: Gammaproteobacteria bacterium UBA4421 (assembly GCA_002389675.1). GTDB lineage: Bacteria > Pseudomonadota > Gammaproteobacteria > Pseudomonadales > Azotimanducaceae > UBA4421. Next base: position 45,364 of record DGQF01000045.1, on the reverse strand, counting down.
CACGCAAAGATGATCAAGACCAATAGAAGACCACCCGGATCAACACTGTTGGTCACCGCTGTCCAACCAAACAGCGGCGGTGCCGCACCAAAGAGCCCGCCAATAACAATATTTTGTGGTGTGGCGCGTTTCAGCCAAAACGTATACACCAACCCGTAACCCACCCAAGAAGCTAGATTCAACCATGCGGTGAGCGGGTTAACCCAAAACCATAACAACACCATACCGGTTATGCCGGTAGCAGCAGAAAAAATCATTCCCTGCACAGGCGTCACTCGTCCATTGGCGGCAGGCCGAGTTTGAGTTCTCGCCATACGGGCGTCAATGTGCGCATCAGCGATATGATTTACCACGGCCGCTGAGCCCGCCACGAGTCCAATTCCCGTCAACCCAAATACGAGGGTAGATAAATCGACGCCACCTGGGGTTGCAAGGTACATTCCAACAAGCGCGCACAAGAGCATCAACAAAACCACTCGCGGCTTGCACATTTCTAAATAATCACGCCATCCGCTGACGCTGGAGATAACTTCACTCATATTCGGCTCTATTTTAGCGGCTTAAAGGCTCATTGCTACGGCGATGCATCTCCTGCGCCGCGGGCGCGAAGTTTACTGTAACCACAGCCAACAACAAGAGGGCACCAACGCCATTATGAGCCGTTGCTACCGCGAGCGGCAAATTCCACACGACGTTTAAAACCCCAAGCACCAGCTGGAGCGTCAATACAGTTAATAGTAATAGCCCGAGCACGCGGTTGTATTTCCACAAGCGCAATGCAAGTGGCAACACCACCGCAAGCACAACAAGCGCACCCAAGCGATGAAACCAATGGATTGCCACTCGGCCCTCACTTTCCATCAACCCACCTAGATAATTCGGACCGACACTTTGGAATAAGTTGAACCCATGAGCAACATCCATGGATGGCGCATAAGTCCCGAAACAAGTCGGAAAGTCAGCACAGGCCAAAGCCGCATAATTCGACGAAACCCATCCACCGAGAGCAATTTGCAGCGCCACAACAATCAACGCCAAAACCGCATGTGGTTTCAGCGCGCGTTTATCCGCGGCCAGCAGCTGCAACTGCGGTGCCCCAGACTGACGCAAGAACATGACCCATAACAAGCTGAACGTTGTAAATCCGCCCAGCAAATGCGCAGTCACCACTTGGGGCCAAAGTTTCAGTGTCACGGTCCAAGCGCCGAACGCAGCCTGACAGATAATCAAACCTAGCAAGACACTCGCCAGTGCCTTAATGCCACTGGAAGGCGGATCCCGCCAGATGGATACCGCAATAGCAAGCACAAGTACCAATAGCGCGCCGGCAAAATACCTGTGCACCATTTCTGGCCAAGTTTTGTCGTGATCAACCGGTGTATCCGGATAAACAGCTTCTGCTCTGGCGATATCAGAGGCTTCGACCGGCCAAGTGAGATGGCCGTAACAACCGGGCCAATCCGGACACCCAAGTCCAGCATCAACCAGGCGCGTAAACGCGCCAAGGCCGACCACAAAAATAATTAGCACCAACGCTGCAATGTTAAGGGTTTTCACCCGTTGACTAACCAATTTGGGACACCTTTAATAATTTCTTTAAATCTTGCAGAATCGGTTTGGGTTCTGCTGGCAAAGGATAGAACAAAACAAGGTTTCCATTTGGATCGACGATGTACACCCCAGGCGGCGTTTTAGTCCGATCAGTAACCGTCACCTGCGTCATTTGAGGAAATTCATCCATCCAATCCATCTCGACTTGAGTGTCTAGCCAGGTGTAGCTACGCCGCACCCGATCAGCTTGGCGATTGAGCAACATGTGCACCGCCCGGAGATCCTTGACCGTTTTTTGACAGTCCTGTGCACAACGATCCGCAACAACCCACAGCCACCAGTAATTTGCATCACCCTCGAGTTGCCAGCCTAACTGCTCGGTGCTGGTACTTGGCGTGACAAAAGCTCCGTTGTTGGTGGTGCCCCAACTCGCGCCAGACTGTGCGTAATAAAACACCGCATAGGATCCGCCAAGCGAAATGAACCCGACCATCATTATCCCAATCAATTGCAGTCTAGTGCGTTTTAATGCCTGCGCTTGATTAGTTGTGCTATCGGTCACCATCACATCACTCCGTACGCCTAACGCGCGCTTCTAAATCCAAAAACAATGAAGCTGACCAGCAGCATCAGCGCAAGACCAAACCAAGTCGCCGCATAACCCAAGTGTTTAGCATCGCTTAGTACCTCAGCAAATGGCGCAGCGGAACGAACCCCCGGCTGAGCAGCCTCTAGCCTAATCTCGTCAGCTTGAGCGCCTACAAGACTGGCCATGCGCTCTATCTCCATACGCTGAATCCGCTTAGGCCACCCCTGCGACCAGCTATTATCGTCGAGCACGGGTAAAAGCCCTGTGAACGGCCAAATTACACCTACCACCGTTGTTTGCCCCAAGGGACTCGTCACCTCTGGAAGCTGTTCTCGCCGCGGCGTACCCGGCCAAAACCCACGGTTAACGAGAAACCGATCCCCGCTGTTATCGTTAAACACTTGTACAATCCAATATCCGGTTATCCCGTTCAAAACTTGGTTATCAAGCAAAAATTTCTCAGTGCCATAAACACCCTGCAGGCGAACGCGCTGAAACGGTTGATCAGATGCACGATCCCGCGCCAGAACTGGCAAAGCGGTGATTTGGTTCAAATAGGCCTCTTCCAATACGCGCTTTTCAGCGCCTCGTGTAAGTTGCCAATTCCCCAATGTCAAAAGCAAAGGAAAAAACAAAAGAACCGCGGAGGTCATTCGCCATCCAGGTGCAAATTTAGCCATGGGCTTATACCACGGCCCACAATGGTTTAAGGTAGCTCTTCATCAAAACTGGCCAGTGAAAGTGCTCAAGGTTCTCATAGTTGTATTGCTACTCGGCGTCATTGTCAGTCTGTTTAGCGGATTGGTTTTTCTTTTCAAAGACACGGATAAAAACGATTCAAAACGAACGCTGAATGCTCTTGGCGTGCGGGTAACGTTAGCAACCGCGCTAGTGCTCACCATCGGTTACGGGCTTTACACGGGTGAGTTACGTATGGGTACAAACGCTCCATGGCACAGCGTAATCCACGCTGACAATGATGTTTCACCCTAGCCCAGTCGCACACCAAAGCGCCCGACCTAAAGAAAGGGCCTGATTAAGGCCCTTTAGTAAAACTCACGTTTTTCAAGCGGCCGATCGACTAAAAGACGTAGACGAAGATGAATAGGCCAACCCAAACCACATCGACAAAGTGCCAGTACCAGCTGGCCGCTTCAAAGCCAAAACAGTCCTTAGGCCCGAAATGTCCACGAAAAGAGCGGATTAACTGAACCAGCAAGATCACCGTGCCTAACGTTACGTGAAAGCCGTGGAAGCCTGTTAGTAGAAAAAAGGTCGAGCCGTAAATCCCACTGCTGAGCGTTAAACCCATATCGTTATAAGCGACCACATACTCTTCGACCTGCAGGCCTAAGAATATACATCCCAGCGCTACCGTCACGCCCAGCCAGGCCTTAAGCTTAAATCTGTCTTCGTTTTTTATTGCCGTATGCGCATTGTGCACCGTCACACTGGAGAGCAACAAAATCACGGTGTTGTAAAACGGCAGGTAACTGACCCAGCCTGCAGCGCTAGCCGGAGCTGCCATGCTGACCTCTGGCCCTGGAAAAAGAACATTGTCTGGGTTACTGACGACAGGCCATACATCGTTGAAGGCCGGCCACAAATAATCCCCGGTAAAGCCCTTGGCGCCTTCTCCGCCGAGCCAAGCAACCGAAAGCGTCCGCGTGTAGAACAGCGCCCCAAAAAAAGCGGCAAAAAACATGACTTCGGAGAATATAAACCACCCCATGCCCCAGACGTAGCTGCGTCGCAACTGATCATTAACCAAGCCTTGAGTATTCTCAAGAATGACCTTGCCAAACCAGTAATAAAGGACCACAGCGACCACGGCAAAACCAAGCAAAATCTGCGTCCAGCTGCCCGGTTCATTTGCTTTGACATCATTCATGAACGTAGCTGTACCGGTAAGCATCACCGCCAACCCAGCCGCCAAAACAACGGGATACCATCCGTTGTGCGGTACATAATATTCCGTAGGGTTAGATTCCGTATTTGCCATTGATCTCTCCATTATTCCTCGCTTAGCAGTCCTTCTTAACCGCCGGTGACACCCACATCACCCATTGCATCCGTCACGTCAAAGAGCGCGTAACTTAAGTTAATTGACTGTACGTTTTTCGGCAGCTCTCGACCGACGATAAACCGCATGGGCATCGCCATCTCCTCGCCCGGTTGCAACACCTGATTGTTAAAACAAAAACACTCGGTCTTGTGGAAGTACGAAGCAGCCGCCCCTGGCGTTAAAGACGGTATTGCCTGCCCTACCATGACCCGATCACTGGTGTTTTTGACGTAGAAATTTACTTCTCGCAATTCACCGGGGTGCACACGAACGGCACCTTTTTCGGGTCTAAACTCCCAAGTCATACCTGCATTAGTGTTGGTAATGAAGTTAACTTTGACCAGGCGCGAAGTATCAGGGGTTGTGGCTGCCGGGTCAAACACATAAGGCCCGCCCGTCTTGCCATTGAGACCCGTCACTTCACAAAACAAATCATAAAGGGGTACTAACGCCACCACAAAACAACACATCCCGACGACAATTAAACAAAGCTGTCTAATTGTGCGCCGGATATTTTTTGGTGTTGAATCAGTCATCACAATATCCCGGTTACCCTTGGACCTCTGCGTCAGGCACATGAGGTGGCTGGGTGAAACTGTGATAAGGCGCAGGTGAGGGTAACGTCCACTCCAATCCGCGAGCGCCTTCCCAAGCACGCGCCTTGGCCGGCTTACCCTTTCTTATGCCGTGGATAATCACATACAAAAACACCAGCTGCGAGAATCCAAATATGAATGCGCCAATACTGGAGATCATATTAAAGTCCGCAAATTGCAGAGCATAGTCGGGGATTCGTCGGGGCATACCCGCGAGACCCGAGAAATGCTGCGGGAAAAAGGTCACATTCACGCCGATAAACGATAACCAAAAGTGCGCTTTGCCCATGGTCTCGTTATACATTTTCCCGGTCCACTTAGGGAACCAAAAGTATACTGCGGCAATGATGGAAAAGAGCGCGCCCGGAACCAACACATAGTGAAAGTGGGCAACCACAAAGTAGGTGTCATGGTACTGATAATCGGCGGGTGTAATGGCCAACATGAGCCCTGAAAAACCCCCGATCGTAAACAAGACAACAAACGCGATCGCAAACAGCATAGGCGTTTCGAAAGACATCGACCCTTGCCACATCGTCGCCGTCCAATTGAACACCTTTACGCCCGTCGGAATAGCAATCAGCATGGTCGAGTACATGAAAAACAGCTGCCCTGCCAGCGGCATGCCAACTGTGAACATGTGATGCGCCCACACGATAAACGACAAAAACGCAATCGAGGCGACCGCGTACACCATCGAGTCATACCCAAACAGCGGCTTGCGAGCAAAAGCCGGAATGATGTGTGACACGATGCCAAACGCCGGCAAAATCATGATGTAGACCTCTGGATGGCCAAAGAACCAGAAAATATGCTGGAACATGACCGGATCACCACCTCCTGCTGCATTGAAGAAGCTGGTGCCAAAATGGATATCAAACAACATCATGGTGACCGCACCGGCAAGCACTGGCATAACCGCAATCAGTAAGTACGCGGTTATCAGCCAAGTCCACACAAACAGTGGCATTTTCATCAATGTCATGCCCGGAGCACGCATATTCAGAATGGTGGCAATGATATTGATGCTGCCCATAATCGATGATGCACCCATCATGTGCACAGCAAATATGAAGAATGTTACCGAGTCCGGGGCATACGTCGTAGACAATGGGGCATAGAAGGTCCAGCCGAAATTAGGGCCTCCACCTTCCATAAACAGAGTCGACAACATCATTCCAAAAGCAAACGGCAAGATCCAGAAAGACAAGTTGTTCATTCTGGGCAGCGCCATATCCGGCGCACCAACCTGCATTGGCAACAACCAATTAGCCAGACCAACGAAGGCTGGCATGATTGCACCAAAAACCATAATCAAACCGTGATTAGTGGTCATTTGATTAAAAAATGCGGGGTCTACAAATTGCAGCCCTGGCTGGAATAATTCCGTTCGAATAACCAGCGCCATGATGCCGCCGATAAACAGCATTGCAAAACTAAACCAAAGATAAAGCGTACCAATGTCTTTGTGGTTAGTCGTAAATAACCAACGAGCCAAGCCCTTGTCGGGGCCGTGGTCGTGGTCGGATCCGTGGTCACTGTCTTGGTGACCTGCGTGTATTACTTCGCTCATGACTTCCTCTTATTGACCCGACAATTCAAGAACATCTCGGGGTTGGGTGATATCACCCGCATTGTTGCCCCACGCATGACGCTCATAGTGCACAACAGCACCGAGTTGCGCGGCATCTAACTGTTTACCGAAGGCCTGCATTGCAGAACCGTTCACACCGTCGATGACCAGCTTGATATGCTCATCGCGAGGACCTGTTACTACGGTCGTGCCCACCAAAGATGGAAATACCGGAGGCAAGCCCTGGCCATTGGGCTGGTGACACGAGGCGCAGAAGGTACCGTAAACCTCCTCGCCCTGAGCCATCAGCTCTTCATGCGTGAACGTCTTGCTCAGCGCTTCTTGCCGGATGGACTCATTCGCCATCTCCTGAGCATACCAAGCATCAAATTCGGCCTCTTCCAGCACCTCAACTACAACCGGCATAAAACCATGGTCCTTGCCACAGAGCTCGGTACATTGGCCACGGTAGACGCCAGGCTCTTCAACTATGGTCCAAAGCTCGTTCAGCATGCCTGGTATTGCGTCACGCTTGATACCAAAATCAGGCACCCACCATGCGTGAATCACGTCTTCCGCGGTGATCAGAAAGCGCACCTTGCGATTCGTGGGGATACGCAGCGCATTGTCCACTTCCAAGAGATAGTGCTCTCCTTTATTGCTCTGGTTACGGATTTCGTCCTGCGGCGTTGCCAGTGTCGAGAAAAACCCAAACGTGTTGTTGTAGTCATCGTCTAAGTATTTATATTGCCACTTCCACTGGTAGCCTCGAACTTCCACCGTCATATCTTCACCGCCGGTGTCATACATCGCGATCAGTGTTTGAGTGGCTGGAATTGCCATCGCCACCAAGATAAGCGTCGGAACAATGGTCCACGTAAGCTCTAGCTTAGTACTCCCGTGAAATTGTGCCGCTTCATGGCCTGCAGAGCGTCGGTGATGAATAATCGACCAAAACATCACGCCGAACACCACCACACCCATCGCGATGCAGATCCATAAAATGGTCATATGCAGGTCGTAGACCTGACCGCTGATGTCCGTTACGCCACGCCGCATATTCAATTGGTCGGCGAGTGCAAGCGGGGCCGATATCAGGCCAAGCAAAATGCCTACAAAACTAATTTTTTGTTTCATCCCATTCGTTCCACAATTTAACTCTGTACTACTTAAGGGTTCCGCCGTTTGAAATAGCGCCGGTAATAAGCTTGGTCCTGATCTTTGGGGCGATCAACAGACTTTTCAACCTGAAGATCTCGTTCATACCAAACTTCGCACGCACTAATACGGCCCAAGATAACAACTGCGGGTCCTAGAAAACCGCGATTCATATGCCCGTGCTATCACAAGCCGAATCGCACCTCTCGTCAGCAGACCGTACCCATTTCATGCGGTTGCGGTCCGTTCCGATGTTGAACAATCACTTCGCCTTTTCACCGAGCCACAGATCCGCCCGATTACGAAGCGGCGCAATTATAGCAACCCGCGCCGGTTCAGCAACTCATAAACTCGTATCCTTTGGATCTAGTATACGAACTTGGACTGATTTCACGCTCGGTGACCGGATCCGTTCCGGCCTTCCTCTTGGTACGCTGGCCTGCCCGGAAGCAGAATTTACCGGCTCAACCTCAGCGAAAAGATCAGCAAATCCACAGACCACACAACGCCGCCGAGAGACCTCTCGCGAAGCCGCGTTTACACCCGTCTCAACCACAATCCGATCTACTTCTCGACAATCAGGACAGACGGCGCCGGCGATAAACTGTTTCTTCAATATTGTGGTTGTATCAGCCATGCTCGGGGGCAGCCATTAACCGCTTTAACTGTGTCATCACCGCCTCTGTATTTGGTCGTTTAGCATGCCATAACCAGTAAGCTTCAGCAGCCTGCTCAACCAGCATCCCCAAGCCGTCTACGCTGTATTTTGCTGCATTTGCGGACGCCCAACGGCAAAACTCAGCGGATTTACCGTAGCTCATATCGTAACAAAAAGCGCCTTGCACAACAGATGGTTTTAGGGGCACCGACCCGCCTGTTAAACTAAACGAGGTTGCGTTTATGATGACGTCCGCTTTGCTCGGAATTTCGTCTAAACCCAGTGCCGATAACACGCCCTTTTGCGCAAAAATGGTCTCGAATTTTGCAACCAGCGCCAGCGCCTTGTCTTTGGATCGGTTGGCGATCATCAGCTGGGCAACCCCGCTGTTCAACAACGGAAGTACAACCCCTGCGGCCGCTCCGCCTGCACCGAGTAACAAAACCGAAGCACCCGTCAAATCCACCCCATGGCGGTATTTTATATCGTTTAACAATCCAACTCCGTCGGTATTACAACCGCGGGAGCCCCCATCGGGTTGAAATAGTATGGTGTTGACAGAACCAGCCGCAGCCGCTGCATCATCACATTCATCTACAAATTTAAATGCGTGGGTTTTAAACGGTACGGTAACATTCAAACCGCAACCACCTGCAGCAGCAAACGCCTGCGCATGTGCGCCAAAACCGTCAAGGGTGACTAGGTGTTTGGTATACTCAATCACATCACCAAACTGCGCTGCAAAGGCTAAGTGGATCTCCGGAGAGCGCGATTGAGCAATTGGGTTACCCACAACGGCATATCGTTTTTCAAGATACATTCCGCCAGTCATCTTATGATTCGCCCATCTAGTCCATGAATTGTGCTGGGAACACCGGCCCGATCAACCTCACCTGCGAGCACAAAATCAACCGATTGCTCGAAAGCTGCCGCCGCCGGCTCTGCATCAACAAAAGCGGGCTGCCCAGAGCGATTTGCAGACGTAGAAATTAATGCACCACCAAATAATCGGCAAATCAGGCGAGCCTGAGCGTGACCGGGCACCCGACATGCCACAGTATCTCGGAACCCTCGCACATCTGGCGCGTAATTATTATCCGGCAAAACCCAAGTATGCGCGCCCGGCCAGCTGGCTAAGATCTCTGCCCGATGTGATGGGGTCACCGAGCAGAGTTGGTCTTCAAAAACGCTGGCATCACCGGCTATCACAATAAAACCTTTTTGCGCCTCGCGGCCTTTTATACGCAGAATTTTTTCCCGCGCAGCCGATTGCCGCGGATCGCAGCAAAAACCCCATACACCCTCAGTGGCATGCAGAACAACACCCGCGTTTTTCAGCACCTCAACGGCGGCATGGAGGTCAGCGTCTGACAAACTCAGCTTTTAGTCAGAGCAGCTTGCACAGACTCATTTTGAGCCTCAACCTTGATCCGGTTGTCTTCACGGTCTTGAGCCACACGTTTGGCCAGTTCTTCGTCGCCTAAGGATAAGATCTGTGCCGCTAGGTACCCGGCATTTTTAGCACCCGCCTTGCCTACCGCCACCGTTGCCACAGGAATGCCGCCCGGCATCTGCACCGTGGACAATAGGGCATCGAGCCCCTGCAAAGGACCACTGTCTATGGGCACACCAATAACCGGCTTAACGGTATGAGCGGCGACGGCGCCCGCCAAATGTGCTGCCATGCCCGCCGCGCAGATAAAAACGCCACAACCTCGCGTTTGCGCTTGTGTGACAAATTCCTGAGTGCCCGCCGGTGTGCGATGCGCCGAGGTCACTTTGACCTCGAATTTAACCCCTAAGTCTGTCAGTACTGCAGTGGTTGACTGCATGACCGGCCAGTCTGATTCTGAACCCATTAATATGGCAACCCAAGACATAGTAAATATTCGCTGTTATGAGGGAACGCGAATATACCCAACCGTGCGCCTTTCGACAAACCCTAAGACCTCAAGTGCAACCAGATTTTGCACCAGAACTTGAGCATCAATCCCGGTTTTAATCAGCAGTTCATCAAACGTCACCGCATAGCCGGTCACCTGAGCAAGGACAGCAAGCGCGATATCGTCCAACATATGCGCCGACTCTGTTGTCGTTGAACCGCGCGCCTGAGCATTTATGTCGATTTCCTGGAAAACATCATTAACGTGCGTGAGCAAACCCGCACCCTGTTTGATCAAATCATGGCAGCCCATACTGGTTTCGTTCTGAATAGGGCCTGGCAGCGCAAAAACATCGCGGCCCTGTTCCAGAGCAAAACGGGCCGTGATAAGTGAGCCGCTGCGACGTCCAGCCTCGACGACAACCACAGCTGAACTTAAACCGCTGATGAGCCGATTCCGTTCAGGAAAAAAATAACGCGCTGGAGGACAATCATCTGGATACTCAGACAAGAGCAAGCCCCCTGCGCCGAGGATTTGTCGCGACAAACCCAAATGCTGTTTCGGGTAAAGCCTATTCAAACCAGACCCCAGTACAGCCACAGTTGGTACACCGCCAGAGGCGCTAAGACTTCCCTCGTGCGCTGCAGCATCAATCCCTAGGGCAAGGCCGCTCACCACCGTCACGCCCGATTGTGCAAGATCCCGGCCTAGCTTATATGCATGCTGACGACCGGAGGAGGTACATCGGCGCGCTCCCACCACCGAAACCGACCAATGGTCGAGCGCGGCAAGTTCACCGAGAAAAAAAAGCACCAACGGAGGATCCGGTATCTCCCGCAGCGACTGCGGATAACCCAAATCAAAAAAGCCAATCACTGCCGATGTGTTTACCTCAAAGCGACAAGGCAGGCGCGGCTGGGTTTGTGAATCAGGCCGGGCAGAGGCGAGGTTTTCATACAAATTTCCACTGACGAGGTATGACATCGGATCGGCATGATCAAAAAGCAAGGCCGCAATTGTTTTACGCCGCCACTTCGCTAGACATTTAAGCAGCTGTTGCGTGGATAAGCTCACAGGAATTTGACCGTTTTGCATCCTTCGAGTTTATTGCTATCGGGTCATGCCAGATCAACGAATTTACACTCAAAGACGTAAGTTAGGTCAGATAAAACCAGTAGGATGCTGACTTTATGATTCTGCGCAGCTCTCTTAAGTTGGGAGCTTTTCACGCTGTCAGGGGTTTCGGATTTCGTCACCCACCGCAAGCGGGCGGTCCGAATTCATTACCAGCGCGTAAGAGAGTTTTTCAAACGCGCGAAAAACCATCAGCAGTCCCGCACGCTCGCTCGGTAGCTGAATCATCTCGTTGGCAATCATATCTCGCACCGCTGCTCCTTTTTTATAAATAGCAAGCACATGCCCGTTATCGAGGCCTTCCCGGGCACCGCGATTGATCACTACCACATCATATTGGCCAACTTGAGTAACGCCACTGAACACTGAAATGAGCTCGCCGGCCACCGCAGAATCCGGCGCACTTGGAAAAAAATTCGCCTGAACACGGCGCTCTTCCGTCGGTAAAACCCGATCACCAATACGCACCTCCTCCCGAGTACTGACGATATTCAGTGTGGCCACGCGGAGCGCTTGGGCCACGGCACGACCCAACCCAATATACGTTGCTTCGCGCCCCAAAACTTCGCCCGTCTGCGGGTCTACATAGCGCGGACCGCGGCGCACCAAACTATAAGCCTCATTGTCTTGCAGCACACCACGGACATACAAACGATCGCCAGCACCCAGCACCAAACGCTCTGCTTCGCCTTGAACCACATACGGGGCCGCCTCTAAAACGCGAGGCTCGACCACACGATTTTGAACCAAAAACCCCGCAATTTGATCCAACCGCAGGGTTGGAATAGCCAGCTCCAAAGGTACCTCACGTATTTCAGGCCGTATGCTTTTCGTTCCTGCGGGCTTTAACTTAAGCGTACGCCCAGCAAGCCCTCGCTGCAGTCGCAAGCGCGGCTGACCATCTACGTAAACTAGGCTTATTGTATCGCCGGGGTATATTAGATGCGGGTTTTCGATTTGCAGATTGATTTGCCAGATTTCCGGCCACAACCACGGTTTAGACAAAAATCGCGCGCTAATATCCCAAAGGGTATCCCCTTTGACTACCGTGTAGGTTTTGGGGTGCTCTGCGTTTATGGCTTCTGAGACAGCGTCCGCGTTGGCCAATGGCAGGGAAAAGCACACCGCCATCAATAAGAACATGCGTGTGAGTAAGCGCTTACGTACTTTTTCAATCAAGCCCAATGTCCTCATTCGGTGAATGCAAAAATCTGAAGCGCCAAAACTTCAAAGTTTAACGCACAAAAAGTTATACTGTGCCGCATCTTAGCAGCACAAATTAAAACATTACTAGAGAGAGTTCACGCCCTCCTGTATGACATGGCATCAACATGAGTTTACTCGAAATATTGCACTATCCAGATCCTCGGCTACGCACGGTTGCCGCCCCTGTTAAGATCTTCGATCAGGCGCTCAAGCAGTTCTGCGATAATTTATTAGAAACCATGTACGCAGCACCGGGCATCGGTTTGGCGGCAACACAGGTCAATGTTCATCAACAAATTATTTCCGTCGACGTTTCCGAAAAACAAGACTCGCCCCACCTGCTGGTCAATCCCACACTTACCTTGCATGGTGCTCAGTATGCAGGTGAGGAAGGATGTCTTTCTGTACCGGGCATTTACGAACCCGTATCTCGAGCAGAACGGATAACCGTTAGCGCTGCGAACCCCTTGGGTGAGACCGTGTCGTTTGAAGCAGAAGGCCTACTGGCTATTTGTATTCAGCATGAATATGACCATCTACAGGGCAAGCTTTTTGTTGATTATCTCTCCGGTCTGAAGCGCAATCGGATTCGTAAAAAACTACAAAAGCAAAAAAAATAACGTGAGTTCTCTAACCACCGTCTTTGCCGGCAGCCCAGCTTTTGCCGCGACAATTTTATCACACTTGGCAAAAACGCCTTTCTTGCCTGCTGCCGTCTACACGCAACCGGACCGCCCCAGCGGGCGAGGGCGGAAGATGGCCTCCAACGCGGTAAAACAATACGCTCAGCAACTGGACTTACCGACTCTGCAACCCAACACGTTGCGCAATCCAACCGCCGCTGCGCAATTGCGTGCGCTTAAGCCCGACGTGCTGATTGTCGCGGCCTATGGACTGATCTTGCCTGCCGAGATACTGGCCATACCCACTTACGGGTGCATCAACGTTCATGCCTCGCTGCTACCACGTTGGCGAGGGGCCGCCCCCATTGAACGAGCCATCATCAATGGCGACAAACTATCCGGCGTCTGTATCATGCAAATGGATGCTGGCCTGGACACTGGGCCTGTGTTCAAGTCACATAGCATCGCCATCGACACTGAAATTACCGCAGATCAACTTGAGGATGAAATGGCGCACACCGGAGCGAAAGCGTTAATTGACGTATTAGCAGCCATTAATTTGCATCATCAAGGCAAAGGCCCGCGCCCAAAACCCCAAAAGCAGCCAGAACACGAGGCCTGCTACGCACACAAACTCACTGCAGCGGACCGAAAAATTGACTGGCTTTTGTCCGCAGAACAATTAGCTAATCAAATCAGAGCGTTGAGCAGTCGCCAACCCGTGCGCGTCAGCATCAACGCGTGCGGCGTGCAGCTGCTTGCGGCAAGGCCAATTGAACAGCCAACGGATCACCAACACCGTGAGCCACCGGGCACCATAATCGGCGTGTCTAAATCGGGGATATTAGTTCAATGTGAGACCAACGTCCTACAAATAACCACGCTCAAGGTCGAGCGAGGATCAGGCAAAAAACTTGATCCGGCTGCAGCTGCCAACGGCTTCAAAGATTTATTCTATACCAGCGCGCAACTCGTCTAAGCTTGCCTGTCTGAACTCACTACGCGGCCGCACTATATGACCTTAACAGCAAAATCCGCGGACCTTAGAGCTAATATTGCGAAAGCGCTCTGTCTCATTACCGAAAAAAAACGCACCATCGACTGGATCCTTACACACCATCCAGATTGGACAGCTCAACCAATCCAGCGGGAACTACTCTATGGGTGCGCACGGCACTATCTTGAGGTGCAAAGCACCATCGACCCACTGCTGAAGAAACCGCTGCGCGATAAAGACCAAGATCTCTATCATCTTCTTATCGTCGGCGCTTATCAGCTCTTGTATCTCAATATTCCGCAGCACGCCGTCATCAACGAAACAGTCAACGCCACTAAGAAATTACACAAACCCTGGGCGCGGGGCCTAGTGAATGGCGTTCTAAGAACGGTGAGCCGCAACAATGCCCAACCAAAGCTAGAAGAGCCGTATTTTGGACACCCCCCTTGGCTCGCCAAGCAAATTCAACAAACCTACAAAAACAGCGCAAACGACATTCTTGTGGCAAACACCAAACGAGCACCAATGACCCTGAGAGTGAACCAGACAAAGATATCGGTCTGCGATTATCAAACATTACTCAACCACAATAAGATCAACCATCAGATCGGGGCATTGCCGCAATCAATCATTCTCGATCAACCTATGCACAGCCAAGAACTACCGGGCTGGCATGAAGGCTGGGTTGCCGTTCAAGACCTTGGCGCGCAGTTCGCCGCAATTCTGCTCGATCAACATACGAATGAGCCTAATCGCATTCTTGATGCCTGCGCAGCACCCGGCGGTAAGCTCAGCCACCTGTTGGAGCTAAAACAAAACATTATCCAAAGCCAGCCGACCAATGTGACGGCAATAGATCACAGCCCAGCGCGTATTTCACAAACGCAGCAAATCCTAGCGCGTTTGGGTCACGACCTTGCGTTGCGCTCTGGTGATGCCACCGATTTAACCTGGTGGGACGGCAAACCCTATTCGGCAATCTTATTAGACGCGCCCTGCTCTGGCACAGGTACAATCCGCAGGCATCCAGACATTAAAATGCTACTTAACGCCAAATCAATTGATGAACTTCAAGAACTTCAGCTGAAAATGCTCAACAACTTATGGCAGACACTCGCACCACAAGGTACCCTTTTATATTGCACTTGTTCGTTGCTTGACGCAGAGAATGATGGGGTAATTAGCGAATTCCTGACACAGCATGGCGACGCTTCTTATACATCCATTGAACTGCCCACCGGCAGTAAACGCAAACACGGTTGGCAGCTGCTGCCAACTGACCCGCATACGGATGGATTTTATTTTGCGCTGGTCCATAAAAAAGGGGGGCTTGAGCGGTGAATAGACCGTGAAAATTCTTATTCTAGGCGCAGGTCAAGTCGGGGGTACTTTGGCTGAAAATCTAGCCAACGAATCTTTTGATATTACGCTCGTAGATGCAAAAGCAAGCCGGTTAGAAGAATTATCGAGCCGCCTTGATATTCGAACCGTTGAAGGCTGGGCTTCTCACCCTGATGTACTTCGGCGAGCAGGCGCTGATGACGCCGATATTCTGGTGGCCGTCACCTCAAGCGATGAAGTTAACATGATTGCTTGCCAAGTCTGCTACTCGCAGTTCCGCACGCCGGTAAAAATTGCCCGCGTCAGATCAGTGGCATACCTGAATCGCGATGGATTTTTCAGCAAAGAGCATATGCCTATTGATGTGTTGATCAACCCAGAGCAAGTGGTCACAAAGCATATCCACGAGCTACTCAAACACCCAGGAGCCTTACAGGTTTTGGATTTTGCCGAAGGCCGAGTCCAACTGGTGGCAATGCGGGCCTACCACGGCGGCCCGCTGGTTGGCCATGCGTTAAGTTTTCTACGAGAGCATATGCCTAAAGCTGATACACGCGTGGCGGCCATCTTTCGGCGAGGCCAAGCCATAATTCCCCAGGGTAATACCGTTATTGAGGTGGATGATGAGGTTTTTTTCATCGCTGCCCGCGAGCACATTGATACCGTCATGCGAGAGCTGCGCAGAGCGGAACGGCCACTCAAGCGCATTATGATTGCCGGGGGTGGTAACATCGGAGCACGTCTGGCTCAGGCGGTAGAATCAGACTATGAGGTGAAGCTTTTAGAATACAGCGAGACACGCGCTAATTTTCTTGCCGATCAACTATCGCGAACCATAGTATTGCGGGGTGATGCGACAGATAGAGACTTGATGCTAGAAGAAAACATCGATCAATGTGACGCATTCATTGCCGTAACCAACGATGACGAAGTCAATATTATGTCTTCTCTTATGGCCAAACGGTTAGGCGCAAGGCAAGCGATTTCTCTGATTTCCAAACCAGCATATGTTGACCTCGTCCAAGGCGGTGACATCGATATCGCGATTTCTCCTCAACAAGCAACAACCAGCACCTTATTATCCCATGTGCGCAGAGCAGACGTCGTCAGCGTCCATAGCCTCAGAAGAGGTGCCGCAGAAGCCATCGAAGCCATCGCACACGGCGATTCGAAAAACTCCAAAGTGGTCGGACGGCGAATCAGTGAAATAAACCTACCCTCCGGCTCGAATATCGGTGCGATCGTTCGAGGCGAGGAGGTGTTAATCGCTCACGATGACGTTTTGGTTCAGTCGGACGACCACGTAATTATATTTTTAGTCGACAAATCAAAAGTGCCGGCAGTGGAAAAGCTGTTTCAAGTGGGCCTGTCATTTTTCTGATGTTGTATTTTTTCTAATGGCTGCGCCCTGCTCATGCATCTAGCCGTCATATTCCGTGTTACCGGCACACTATTAACGTTTTTCAGTCTCACTTTTTTGATTCCTGGATTTCTGGGTTGGTATTACCAAGAATCGACCGTTAACAGTTTTGCGCTGGCATTTCTAATTACCCTGAGCTGCGGCTTACTGATGTGGTTTTTAAAACCCGACAAGCGAGAACTGCGCAGCGGAGACGGGTTTATGATCACCGCCTTATTTTATGTCGGACTTGGACTATTTGGCGCCATACCTCTATATCTCGAACCCACCCTAAACCTGAGCTTCAGCGACGCTGCTTTTGAATCGATGTCCGGGCTGACCACTACCGGAGCAACCGTCATTACCGGACTGGATCAGCTACCCAAATCCTTGTTGTTTTATCGACAACTACTCCAATGGTTGGGCGGAATGGGCATTATCGTGTTGGCGGTGGCAATATTTCCAATGCTGGGTATCGGCGGCATGCAACTCTACCGCACGGAATCACCCGGACCCGCAAAAGACAATAAGCTAACCCCCAGAATCGCCGAAACCGCTCGGGGTCTATGGTATATCTATTTATTCCTCACCGTAAGCTGCGCGGCCGCATACGCGGTCGCAGGGATGGACACCTTCGACGCGATTAGTCACAGCTTTTCAACAGTAGCCATTGGTGGCTTCTCTACCCATGACGCAAGCATGGGGTACTTCAATAGCACAGCAATTGAAACCGTTGCGATCATCTTTATGATCGTGTCGGGCATTAATTTTGGTCTGCACTTTCTTGTATGGCAACAGAAAAACCCACTCCGGTATTTCTTAGACGCTGAAGTCAGAACCTACCTGCTGACCCTTGTCGCCGTTGCGATAGTGGTTTGCTTGCTGTTATCCATGCACAAGCCTGACGGCGTCAATCCAATAAGCGATGGACTGTTCCATACCATCTCAATGGCCACCACAACGGGCTTCACCACCCAAGACATCAGCACGTGGCCCTCGGCAACACCGGTGTTATTGTTATTGGCCGCGTTTGCTGGAGGGTGCGCGGGCTCTACGGCAGGGGGCATCAAAATGGTCCGTGTATTGATGGTCTACAAACAAGGGTTAAGGGAAATCAAGCGCCTGATCCACCCCAAGGGAGTGTTTCCCATTAAACTGAACCACCGGCCGGTGTCGGATAGAATGATGGAGACCATTTGGGGGTTTTTCAGCGTTTACGTGATCGTTTTTTTTATCATGGTCATCCTAATCATGGTGGCCGGGCGCCTAGATTTTACCACCGCGTTCTCCGCCGTTGGCGCATGCCTGAATAATCTCGGACCGGGGTTAGGGGCGGTATCGGCAAGCTACGCCGATTTGAATGAATCCGTAAAGTGGATACTTATGTTTGCGATGATGCTGGGACGTCTGGAAATTTTCACTGTACTGGTACTGCTGACACCGGCCTATTGGCGACGATAAACGTTCTTTTCACCCAAAGGCTCGGCGCGCTTGAACCTCTTGTAAGCCCACTGATATTGAACCGGGGCTCGGCGGATAATGCTTTCTAGACAACGGTTCATCGCTCGAGCCGATGAGTCGGTGTCGCGAGATACCAAATCAGGTGGTGCTGCCTCGATACACAGCTTGTAAGTATAACCATCGCTGACAAATCTTCTTTGTACAGACGCAAACAGCACCGGGCGGGGGGATTGACTGACTAAACGATGCGCCAAAGTCATAGTCAGTGCTGAATTTCCGAAGAAATCAACGTTGATTCCCGCAGATCGTGCGGGAACCTGATCAGGCAAGATAGCTACAATATGGCCCTGTTTGAGTGATTTGAAAAGCGACCGGATACCAGAGGTATTTATTGGAAACAGATTGCTGCCAAAACGCCGCCTGGCCTGCAGCACTGGAGCATCAAGCGCTTTAATTTTAGGCGGATCGTATAACGCAGCAAGATCATAGTGATCGCTTAAATACACCGACAAGATTTCCCAATTTCCAAAATGCGGCACCAATAGGACAACACCCGCCCCACCATCAACCGCCGCGTCGAGCCGCTCCTTTCCTTCAACGGTCGTAATTTGACCAAGCAATTTTTCCTTTGGCCAAAATGCAAACTGGGCAAATTCAAAAAATAGTAAACACAGGTTTACAAGACTTTCGTGAACCCATTGATCAAGCTGCCGAGGGTTAAGTTCGGGAAAACACAAGGCCAAGTTGGTACGCGTGTCTCTTGCCGCTGTCGCACGGCAAAGTACTAAAACTTGCGCACAGAATTTAGCCAGTTTTTTGGTCTGGGTCTGGCTGGGAAACTGGGCAGCCCATAGTAGAAAGCGAAAAATTCGCGCCATGTTAGGAACAATCCTGTTCACGTAGCGGTTGCTGTAAGTAACGATACACTAACGCCGTTAATCCACGAGCGTTATGCTGGAGCGGAAAGAAGGTGCTGGTAGAGTCAACGATGGTAGATCCAATTAAATTGCTTTTGTTAGATCGTGACGGCGTTATCAACGTCGATTCTAAACATTACATCAAAAAGGCAGAAGAATGGCACCCCATAGCTGGGTCTATTAATGCCATTGTGCAGCTACAACACTGCGTTAAGATTGCGGTGTGTACCAATCAAGCAGGAATAGGTAGGGGCCTTTTTGCGGAAACCGCCCTTACGGCGATACACAGAAAAATGAATAATGCCATTGTACAAGCGGGGGGTGAGGCGATTGACATTTACTACTGCCCTCACGCGCCTGCACAAGACTGTTATTGCAGAAAACCAAAGAGCGGTTTACTCACGCTAGCCATGCAAGGCCATCAATGCCTAGCAAAAAATACACTCTATGTCGGTGATTCTGAGAAAGACCTGTTGGCCGCGTTAAACGCCAAGTGCCGCAGCGTATTGGTGCTGACGGGCAACGGGAGCAAAACCGCCAAGACCCCGGCGGCACAATATGCAGGCGCCATTGTTGAGAATCTTGCTGCATTGGCCGACAGAACAATCGTTACCGGCATTTTAGACATCTAAGTTGACAACTGAGAGCGCATTCGCTTCGATAAACGCGCGCCGAGGTTCTACATGATCTCCCATCAATGTCGTAAACATTTGATCTGCCGCAACAGCGTCATCAACCGTAACGCGCAACATTCTTCGCTCGCTTGGGTCCATGGTTGTTTCCCAAAGCTGGTCTGGATTCATCTCACCAAGTCCTTTATAACGCTGAATATCAACGCCACGGCGGGCTTCGCTTTGCAACCACGTAAAAGCGTCGTAAAAATGATCTACTGCTAACCGTCGTTCTCCGCGCTGCACATATGCGCCGGGTTCCAGCAAGTTATGCAATACATCCAGCATGTTCGCTAGCGCTTGGTAATCCGCGCCGACAAAAAAGCTGTAGGAAAAATTAACCCGCTCGGTTGCCCCTTTCAGCATTAATCTCACTTGTGGGAGATAAACTTGATGTTCCGTGTCGAAAACGGTGTCCACCTCAACATTCGAGCCGGGCGTGGAGCTCAGCACATCAGCGAACAGCGCAGACCAGGCAATCATGTCTTTTTCGGATCGAAGCATAACTTCGGTGACTTTGGGTGAACGCAACAAGCAACGGCTGACAGTGACGGTATATTTACGTTCCAATCGGTCTAATCGAGCCAATACACCCTGCAATTGATGAGTCATGTCAGAAAGGGTACTGGCTTGGAGGGCTGGTGCGCTGTCGTTGACGAACAAAGAGGCGTTTTGCAACGCAAGTTCCGTAAAGTAAGCAACGAGTTCTTCATCATCCTTTACGTAGCGTTCTTGTTTTCCTTTCTTTGCTTTGTATAGGGGTGGTTGGGCAATAAAAATATGACCTCTTTCAATCAGCTCGAGCATTTGTCTAAAAAAGAACGTGAGATATAACGTTCTAATATGAGAGCCGTCGACGTCGGCGTCGGTCATAATAATGATGGAGTGATAACGCAACTTGTCTGGGTCAAATTCATCCCTGCCAATACCACAGCCAAGCGCCGTCACCAAATTTCCAATCTCTTGAGAGCCCAACATTTTATCAAACCGAGCTTTTTCAACGTTTAGGATTTTGCCCTTGAGCGGCAGGATCGCTTGCGTGCGGCGATCTCGCCCCTGTTTTGCTGAGCCGCCAGCGGAATCGCCTTCGACTAAATAAATTTCGGACAACGCCGGATCTTTTTCTTGGCAATCCGCAAGCTTGCCAGGTAACCCGGCAATATCTAACGCGCCCTTGCGGCGCGTCATATCGCGCGCACGCCGAGCAGCTTCTCGCGCTCGGGCAGCGTCAATCATCTTATTCACGATCGCTTTAGCGTCTTGAGGGCGCTCGTCTAAATATTCTGAAAAATAGCGGCTAAGCTCCTGTTCTACAGCTGTTTTAACTTCACTGGAGACCAGTTTATCTTTCGTCTGAGACGAGAATTTGGGGTCCGGCACTTTAACGGAGACAACCGCAGTGAGACCCTCTCTTGCATCATCGCCGGAAGTGTTGACCTGCGCCTTTTTTAACATGCCGGCGCGTTCTATATAACTGTTCATGGTTCGTGTGAGGCCAGCACGAAATCCCGCTAAGTGAGTTCCTCCGTCGCCCTGCGGGATGTTATTTGTATAAGCAAATACCTGCTCTTGAAAGCTGTCGTTCCATTGCATTGCTACCTCAACACCGACTTCGTCGTCCTCCCGGGTAACACTAAAATGAAAGACATCGTTCATTACCGATTTATTGACATTGAGGTATTCCACAAAGGCGCGCAGTCCACCGTCATACAAAAAAACCTCTGATTTGCCGGATCGCTCGTCAATCAGGTTAATTTCGACGCCAGAATTGAGAAAGGCGAGCTCTCGTAAACGCTTCGTGAGCACCTCATACTGAAATTTAATGTTAGGGAAAGTATCAGGCGACGGCTTGAAGTAGCATTCAGTGCCCTTCTCTAACGTTTCTCCGACCTCTTTCAATGGAGCGACCGGCACACCGTGGTGATATTCCTGTTCATAAACCTTGTTATCGCGACGTATGGTCAGTCTCAGTGTCTCGGATAATGCATTGACAACGGAAACGCCCACGCCATGAAGGCCACCCGACACCTTGTAGCTGTTGGCATCGAATTTACCACCCGCGTGCAGAGTGGTCATGATTACTTCCGCAGCGCTCACATTCTCTTCAGCATGAATATCAACAGGAATTCCGCGACCGTTATCCCTTACAGAAACCGCTTCCTCGGGATGGATAATGACATGGACGGCATCGCAGTGTCCGGCCAGCGCTTCATCAATTGCATTGTCCACAAGCTCTTGAACCATATGATGCAAGCCTGTGCCGTCCTCTGTGTCTCCAATGTACATACCGGGACGCTTTCTTACCGCATCAAGGCCTCTAAGCACGGTGATGCTTGCTGAGTCGTAATTTTCTTGGTCTGTCATTTAGATGTAGAGCCCCGTAAGTTTAGATGCGTTGCTAATTATTTTCAGACTCAGGCGCTGAAATAACTTTACCTTGTTCCACGTGGAACAACTTCGAATGTATTGAGCGAGAACCTGGCGCTCGGTTGAATAACGAATCCGACGTCGACGTGGCAATCACCTGACATCGCAGCTCCTCAAGTTTATCCACCAACCGCTCCAAGTTTTTCTGGTCTAGCTCGGCGCCCAGGTCATCGATCAAAAACACGCCTAGTTGCCCCCGTTCGACCCGAAGCACCTCTGCCTGCGCTATTGTAAGCGCTATAACCGCCAGTTTCACCTGCCCACGAGACAACTCCGTCTGGGCATTTCGGCCTTCTATCAAAAGAGAGACATCCGCCCTGTGGGGTCCTTTATGCGTCGTTCCGAATTTTAAATCCCTCGACCATGCCCGAGCGAGCTCTTCGCTAAGACTAGATCCAGGCCGACACCCGTCCGAATTATATCCTAAATCGATCACCGCGTTGGCATCCAAGGCCTCCAATGCGGCCGCAAAGAAGGGCCCAATACGTTCAACATATTTCAAGCGCAATTCGTCTAGGCGCGTCCCATAAGAAAGCAGTTGTTGTCGCCAAGGGTCA
>DGQF01000045.1:15068-22451 GCA_002389675.1 Gammaproteobacteria bacterium UBA4421 | reverse complement strand
TCGATAAACGCCCGCCTTCCCGAGGGCGGCCCTAACACTAAATCGCTTGCATCGGGCAATAGCACGTGAATCGGCAGCTGATACGCCAATGCAGATATCTTTTGTCTTGCATCGCCATCAAGCACTATTTGCATTTTGCCGCTGGCTGTTTTCGCCAAACCCAACCGGTGCTTTTGCCCACTCTTTCCAGTCACGAGCCCATGAACGGTGGCGGAATCTGCCCCTCTGCGAATGACCGAATCGGTGCGCGTCGTTCGAAATGACCGGCCTCTGGCCAAAAGACTAATAGCTTCCAATAGCGCCGTCTTTCCAGCACCGTTTGCACCGGAGATAAGATTGAGAAAAGGATCAAACAGAACAGCCTGATCCTCTAGATTCCGGACATTCGTAACAGTAAGCGTGTTCAGATACACCGGGGATATTCCGGCTACAACCTCATTGGCATGACAACATACAGCGCTGAGTCATTACCAACGCCTTCCAATAACGCGGAGCTGTTGGCATCCGAAACACTCAATTTAACAGCATCTGTTGTTAGTGAACCAAGAACGTCCAGCAAATAGCTTACGTTGAACCCGATCTCTAGCGTTGTTCCCGCAAACTCTACAGAAACGGTCTCTTCTGCCTCCTCCTGCTCAGGGTTATTCGCTTGGATAACCAGCTGGTCGCCATCAATGATCAGGCGCACCCCTCTGTACTTCTCATTCGACAAAATCGATGCCCGCTGAAACGCTTGACGCAGTGTCTCCCTATCAGCAACCAACGAACGCGAACTACCTGACGGTACCACTTTCTGGTAGTCGGGAAATTGACCATCCACCAGCTTAGTGGTCAGCGTAAAGGTACCTACGCTGGCTTGAAGGTGATTATCTCCTATTTGCAGTGCCACTTTTTCGTCAACACCCTCTAACAAACGCCCAAGCTCCAACACACCTTTTCTGGGCACGATGACACTCTTACCGGCGCCGGTCTCCATCGCACTGACCTCGCAAGTACTCATAGCCAGACGATGTCCATCGGTAGCAACGGCCCTAACGTGGCTCGGCGTGGCTTCCAGCAACATGCCGTTCAAGAAATACCTCACATCTTGCTGAGCCATGGCAAAACCAACCTCGTCGATAATCGTACGCAGATCGTTTTGACTAATTGATAAACGAGTGTCGGCCTCGCCAACGTCTATCTTTGGAAAGTCGGCCGCCGGCAGCGTTGCTAACGTAAAACGGCTTCTGCCTGAACGAACCAGCGCCCGATCTTTTTCTATCGAGACTTGAACTTCAGAGCCATCTCCAAGAGACCGCCATATATCAGCAAGTTTTCGAGCAGGCATTGTTGCTGCTCCCGGTTGCTCGACTGTGGCATCACAACTCGCAACCAACTGAACCTCCAAATCGGTTCCCGTAATTTCGAGCCTATCCTCCGTCGCTACCACTAAAATGTTCGCAAGCACTGGCAGCGTTTGTCTTCGCTCCACGACGGAAGTCACCAACTGAAGAGCGCGCAACATTTGCTCACGCTGCATTTTAAATTTCATTATCTATCCTGCCGCCTAGCCACCTAGTGTTCTACTAAGATTCTTATAATCTTCAGCAATATCCATACTGACTTCGCGCAACTCGGCCACTTTGCGACAGCCGTGTAATACCGTTGTATGGTCCCTACCACCAAACGCTTCCCCTATCTCAGGCAGTGAATGGCTTGTAAATTCCTTCGCTAATGCCATCGCCAATTGCCTTGGCCTGGCAATACTCCTCGTCCTGCGTTTAGACAGCAAATCAGAAACCTTAATCTTATAATAGGCCGCCACTGCCTTCTGAATGTTATCAATCGATATTTGCCGATCTTGAATGACAAATAAATCGCGTAACGCTATTTTTACTTGTTCAACGCTGATCCGGACCCCGGTAAATCTAGCATTGGCTACCACTCTACGAAGTGCACCCTCTAGCTCACGTACGTTTGAACGGATCCGCTCAGCGATAAAAAACGCGACGCTAGGTTCCAACAACACCTCGTCGGCCTCTGCCTTCTTCAACAAAATGGCTACCCGCGTCTCTAGGTCTGGAGGCTCAACCTCCACCGTCAACCCCCATACAAATCTCGACTTGAGTCGATCTTCCAGACCGTCTATCTCCCGAGGGTATTTATCACAGGTCAGTACCATTTGGTGACCATTTTCTAACAGCGCGTTGAAAACGTGAAAAAATTCCTCTTGGGAACGGAGCTTCTTAGCAAAGAACTGAATATCGTCTATTAAAAGAACGTCTATGTTCCGATAATAGGACATAAATTGTTGCATCGTTCCCTGCTGTAAGGCCTTTACCATATCCTGAACAAACCGCTGAGAATGCAAATAAAGAACTTTCGCTGCCGGATTGGTTTTTAATATTTCGTTTCCAACGGCCTGCATGAGATGGGTTTTACCCAAGCCTACGCCGCCATAAAGCAGCAGTGGGTTATAAGCTACGCCAGAGTGGCTTGCCACCTGAGACGCGGCCGCCTTAGCCAGCTCGTTTGATTTACCCTCGACATACGTCTCGAGTAAAAAATCTTTATTTAGGTTGTTAGCTTTATTGGCAACATCGCCGTTTTTTAACATTTCAGGCTGTGATCCAGCTCTAACTGGTTCTAAGGCGGGGCGATGCCCCACGCCGACCATGATATTTAATGTTTCATCCGCGCCTTGCGCCCTGCTGATTAAATCAGTTATCCGAGATAAATAAGCTTTACTTACTTCACGCTCAACGTAAATGTTCGGCGCGTACAACTGGATAGTTTCTTCTTCAAAAACCACCTGCAGAGGTTTTATGTATGTTTCAAATTCATCACTGGGAATCTCATCTGAGAGCTCCCTAAGGCAGTGTTGCCATACATTTTGAATCAAGAATTCCCCCAAGCTTAACAGCCGCACCAATCGTTCGTTAAATCGATATTATTATTATCCCGCCACCCACCTATCGCCTAAACCCGGGATATCACACCGCCGGATCGCAAACCGGGCTCTAGAAGCCGTAATTTAAGCCCAAGCATCTAAAATAGATATCCATTGATTCAACAAAAATCACGCCCATATTTTACCCTAATATATTCAAGTGCTTACGCACGAAATCAAGTCAAACATTTAGCAATATTGTTTGTACCATTGTGTAAAAGTTTGAGAACAACCTGTGGATAACTTATACACCAAAAGTTATCCACACACTTAATAAATTTATCCCTGCTTTTAAACTGGCATTCTCCACAACAACTCGCGAGCCTAAGACAACATCCATAGCTTCGTATCGCGGTGTTATCCCCTGATCGTTCTCCGCATAACAAGTAACAACAAGTCATATTCAATATATAAAACTTTTATTATTTGACACACGCGCACATCATTCTTAGAATCGCTGCCCGATTTTCCGCCCCTAGAGTCACTCTGCTATGAAACGCACTTTTCAACCCAGTACAATCAAAAGAAAGCGCACTCACGGCTTCAGATCACGAATGGCTACAAAAGCTGGTAGACAAGTACTAAACGCTCGCCGCGCAAAA
Organism: Gammaproteobacteria bacterium UBA4421; assembly: GCA_002389675.1. Lineage (GTDB taxonomy): Bacteria > Pseudomonadota > Gammaproteobacteria > Pseudomonadales > Azotimanducaceae > UBA4421. Next base: position 18,920 of record DGQF01000045.1, on the reverse strand, counting down.
GGACGTAAACGATTGACGGTTTGACTCGTCGATACGCGATATACTGCACGCCCTGACGCCGGCTGCAAGTTTGGAAGCATCATTTCCACGCTCTGCTCGGCTACTCAAATCAGAAGAGTTTACGGCGGTTTTCCGTAGTCACGAATTCAACTTATCTGACCAGGGTATCCGAGTTAGGGCGATAGCCTCAAACTACCCTCAAGCACGACTGGGTCTAGTAGTTAGCAAACGTGGTAATCCTAAAGCATGCCGGCGCAATCGACTTAAAAGAATTATCCGTGAATCTTTTAGGAAGCATTCGCACGAGATACAACAACTTGATATCGTTGTGCAAATTTTTAGACCTATCTCCGATGAAAAACTCAAGATTTGTTTACTCAACTGCTTTAAACGAATGAAGAAGGTAAACAAGGTGCCAGGCGTCTAGGCCAATACTCATGCTAAGCGTTATATTTTCAAAAGAATGCAACAGTGCGTTGTTGATAGAAAAATCAAAAACACACGAATCTTGGGTTGGATAATGAACAATCCAACTACAAGAATAATTAGTCATTACACAAAAACCATTGCATTGGGATTAATCCGCGTTTATCAGGTAACACTGAGTGTTTGGATTGGCCGCCAGTGTCGGTTTTACCCCACGTGTTCGCATTATACGTTTGAGGCAATTTCCCGATTTGGGACAACAAAGGGCGTATGGTTAGGATTACGCCGCATCAGCAAGTGTCACCCGTTTCATTCAGGTGGTGTAGATCTAGTGCCGGTTAATGATCGGCTGCTTGTTGAGCAAAGTGTCAATTCACAGTTATCTGACGGAATTAATTCCAGTACTTCTAACTCCATTCATCAACGTTAAAGTCGGAGTCTCATGTTACCCCCTGAAATCCAAAGAGTTGTCTTGCTCATAGCGCTTGCTGCGGTTGGCTATTTGATGATCTTAGCTTGGAACACCGACGCACAAGATGCCCGGGAATCATTTCAAGTCAGCGATGCACCCCTTTCCACGGTGAGGTCTTCTGCGGAAGCCTTACCTGAAGACCAAATACCTGAAATCGGGACTTTAACCGGATCTAATCAAGCTGATTCGGATATCCCTTCAGATAGCTCTGTCGTAAACGCAGCAATTAAAAAGTCTGTTCAAGCGTTATCACCCAATGCAAATGCCTCATCTCAACTGGTAGAGATCACCACTCCTACTCTGAAAGTCTGGATCGATTTAGTCGGTGGAGACATTGTGAGGGTTCAACTACCGAAGTTTCCAGTGCAGCTAGATCAGCCAGATTTACCATATCTGCTGCTCGAACGATCTCCTACGCAAACGTATATTGCCCAAAGCGGCCTTATTGGACCCGACGGCCCCGATTCGAGTTCAAACGGTCGACCGGTATACACCGCTCGGACAACTCAACTCAATGTTGAAGATGGCGCGGAAAAAGAATTGGTATTAGCGGCCCAATTCAATGGCTCTCGAGTCGAAAAAATATTTCGCTTTAGAGGTGACGACTACTTAATTGATGTTGAATATCACCTGGAGAACAACACATCTGCAACTAAGCAAGCAGCGATGTATGCACAAATTAAAAGAGACACTCGCGAACCGCTTAACGAAGAAACGATGGCCTTGGGGCCGCAACCTTATTTAGGGGCGGCTTTTACTACTCCCGAGGACCGATACCAAAAAGTCGATTTTGATGATATTGATGATGATGGGCCCTTAGACGTCACCATTCAGGGGGGATGGGTTGCATTTTTACAACATTATTTCTTATCGGCTTGGGTGGCACCCGCTGACCAACTCAATCGTTTTAGTGGACGCAAAAGTGCCGATGGTACGTATATTTTTGGGTATACAGGCGTTTTACAAGAAATAGACCCCGGAGAAACGGGTGTCTGGGAAGCAAAGTTTTATGCGGGTCCTAAAGACCAGAAACGGTTAGAAGAAATTGCTGAAAATTTGCATTTGACCGTGGATTACGGGTTCCTGTGGTGGGTAGCGATACCACTGTTTTACTTGCTAGATTGGCTCTATGCCATCGTGGGTAATTGGGGTGTTGCGATTATATTGTTGACGGTTGTCGTTAAAACAATTCTATTCCCGCTGTCTGCGGCGGGTTATCGATCGATGGCGAATATGCGACGGGTTGCGCCAGCAATGAAACGTTTGCAGGAACGTTACTCTAATGATCGGGAAAAACTGTCCAAAGAAATGATGGCGCTGTACAAAAAAGAGGGCGCGAATCCTCTCGGTGGTTGTTTACCTATGATTTTGCCAATGCCTATTTTTATCGCGCTTTATTGGGTGTTATTTGAATCGGTTGAGCTACGCCAGGCGCCTTTCTTCTTCTGGATCGACGACCTTGCCGTTATGGACCCTTATTTTGTTTTACCCTTGTTGATGGGGGCAAGCATGTATTGGATGCAAACGCTCAATCCTCAGGTCGGTGACCCGCTGCAAATCAAAATGATGAAGATGATGCCCATTATGTTCACTGTTTTATTTCTGTTTTTCCCTGCCGGACTGGTTTTATATTGGCTGGTGAATAACGTTCTTTCCATTGCTCAGCAACAATATATATATAAACAGGTTGAGAAAAACCTTCCAACCAAATCATAACGTGCCGCCGTGAGTGCTGGCCTTACCGATGATGTAATTGCAGCCGTTGCGACACCTGCTGGCCAAGGGGGTGTCGGTATAGTTCGTGTCTCAGGGGCCGGAGCTCAGGTGATCGGACAGACCATTTGTCAAAAAAAATTGCTGCCCAAAACAATTATTTACACCAAATTTTATAGTCAAAATGAAGTTATCGATCAGGGGATTGTTTTATTTTTTCAAGATGGCGCGTCTTTCACGGGCGAAGAAGTTGTTGAATTTCACGGCCACGGTAGCCCCGTTGTACTGCAGCGGTTACTCGATACCGTCTGTCATCAAGGTGCCAGGCTCGCTCAGCCTGGAGAATTTAGTCAGCGCGCTTTTTTAAACGGAAAAATAGATTTAACTCAAGCAGAAGCAATTGCCGATTTAATTTCTAGTACATCGGTTGCTGCGTCAAAAGCAGCCATGCGCTCGCTTCAAGGGGTTTTTTCCCAGCAGATTAATCAATTAGCAGAATCCACGGCACAATTGCGTATGCGGGTAGAGGCTTGTATAGATTTTCCCGATGAAGATATTGAGTTCTTACAAGACATTGAGTTTGAACAAAAAATTTCGCAATTGATTGCTCAGCTTGAGCACTTATATCGTGAATGCCAACAAGGGCAGCGTCTTAATGATGGTGCGGCGATTGCGATGCTTGGCGCACCTAATGCAGGAAAATCCAGTTTGTTGAACTGTTTGTCAGGCGAAGAAACAGCCATTGTTACCGACATTCCTGGAACAACCAGAGATCTGCTTAAAGTAGATTTGTTAGTCAAAGGCATGGCGGTGCGTTTGGTCGATACCGCTGGGTTGCGCGATAGCGATGATGAAATCGAAAAAATTGGCGTCGCAAAGGCAATAAAGCAAGCAAAATTGGCCGATCTCATATTAGTGATTATTGATGCTGATCAACTACCACCGGATGAATGGGAAAAACACATATCGGGTCTTTTGATCTCTATAGAGCCTGACATTCCTATCATTATTGTAATGAATAAAGTTGACCTTTTAGGTCCCGATCGACCAGTAAATTCTCATATCAATGAGTATCCTGTATTTTGGATATCCGCAAAACAATCGTCAGGCTTAGAACAGCTCAAAGATGGCATTTTGCAGATTTTGGGGGTTACCCCGTCTGAAACGATATTTATCGCGCGCGCTCGTCACTTAGAGGCGCTCGATGACGCGCTGCATCATTTAATGTTGAGCCGTAAAGA
>DGQF01000045.1:1088-14997 GCA_002389675.1 Gammaproteobacteria bacterium UBA4421 | reverse complement strand
GCGGCTGCGGCTGCAGCGCGTATGGGCGCAGCTACTCTGTTGTTAACGCAAAATATTGAAACCATCGGCCAGATGTCCTGTAATCCCGCGGTGGGTGGCATTGGTAAAAGCCACCTCGTTGCCGAAATAGATGCAATGGATGGGTTGATGGCTCGAGCGACGGACCGAGCGGGAATTCATTTTAAAGTGCTAAATGCCAGCAAGGGACCAGCGGTTAGGGCTAAACGCGCTCAGGCCGACCGGTCTCTATATCGTGCTGCCGTGCGCGAATTGTTAGAACATCAAGACAACCTCAAAATATTTCAACAATCGGTTACCGACTTTGTCATAGAAGGGGACCGGGTCAAAGGTGTTGTCACTCAGATGGGGTTAACGTTTCGGTGCCAGACTATTGTGCTGACTACGGGTACCTTTTTAGGCGGCAAAATACATATTGGCGTTGAAAGTCACGCGGGCGGCAGAGCAGGTGATGCGCCGTCGATTGCATTGGCTGATAAATTACGCGCACTGCCCTTTCGAGTAGGTCGACTGAAAACAGGCACACCGCCACGTATTGACGGACGAACCGTAGATTTTGATCGGCTTGAATCTCAGCATGGTGACAATCCAAGACCTGTGATGTCTGCGTTGAACAGTAGAGATGATCATCCCGAACAAGTGGCCTGTCACATCACAAGAACTAACCCCAAAACACATCAAATCATTGAAGAAAATCTGTCTCGCTCTGCTATGTACAGCGGGGCAATTGAAGGCATTGGACCGCGATATTGTCCCAGTATTGAGGACAAGGTAGTGCGCTTTGCAGATAAAACGACCCACCAAATTTTCGTAGAGCCTGAAGGCCTGGGCACCACAGAACTATATCCCAACGGAATTTCAACGAGCTTACCTTTTGATGCCCAACTGGCCTTTGTTCGCAGCATAGAGGGTTTCGAAAATGCCCACATTACGCGTCCAGGATATGCAATCGAATATGACTTTTTTGATCCGAGAGATTTGCAATATTCATTACAGACAAAAGCGGTAGAAGGGCTTTTTTTTGCGGGTCAAATTAACGGCACGACCGGCTACGAAGAAGCGGGTGCACAAGGATTACTGGCCGGCATTAATGCGGCGCTGTTTGTACAGAACCAACCATTTTGGGAGCCTCGGCGCGATGAGGCCTACATAGGGGTTCTGATAGACGACTTAATACAACTGGGCACCAGTGAGCCCTATAGGATGTTCACCAGCCGCGCAGAATTCCGTTTGCGCCTGCGAGAAGACAACGCAGACCAAAGGCTCACTGAACGAGGCATAGATTTGGGTGTTGTTGGGCAACAGCGCGCCAAACATTACAGAACAAAAATGGATGAACTGAAGGTTCTGCAGAAGCAAGTAGAGCAGATTTGGGTAACGCCAGGTTCGGAAATGGCGAGCTGTTTTGAAGTCGAGTTAACTAAAAACACGCCCCTGCCCTCAATCCTTAAGCGTCCAGAAGTCACTGCCAGACATCTGCAGGCGGCTTGGCCAGAAGTGTCACCAGTGTTGATTTCCCAAGTGCTAATCGAGACTAAATATGCCGGCTATATTTCTCGACAAGACGATGAGATTGCTAAAATTCGTCGACATGAAAGCATGCAGATTCCGCAAGATATGGATTTCTCATCTCTTGATGGATTATCGAACGAGCTCCGCCAGAAGCTTGCTCATAATCGGCCAGCGACACTGGCGCGCGCGGCGCGGATTCCCGGGATGACGCCGGCGGCGTTGTCTATTCTGCTTGTGCATGCAAAAAAGGCTGCAGTCCACTGAGTACTTTAACTGATGGCCTGCAACGAGGTGCAGCTTCGTTACAAGTTCAGCTGACGGATTTTCAAGTTGACCAGCTTGAGCAATTTATCCTGCTGATAAAAAAGTGGAATAAAGTGTTTAACCTGGTCTCGCGGCAAGATGTTGGCCGACTGGCCGATCGTCATGTGCTTGATAGTTTGTCAGGGTTACATCTGCTCAGTGGCAACAGGGTGTTAGATGTGGGCTCTGGTGCTGGTCTACCGGGAGTGGTTCTGGCAATCGCGTCACCGAGCAAACAGTTTATCTTATGTGATCGAAGTGCACGGCGAGCTCGATTTTTAAAACAAGTAAAGCTATCGCTTAATTTATCTAATGTGGTTGTTTGGGAAGGCGACTTGGGACGAGATGTATTTCCTCATTTGACGCCGGTAGATACTGTGGTTGCGCGTGGCGTTACTACAGCCGACAGTATCTGGGAGATGGCGCAGGGATATATGGAAGCCGAGGGAAAGATTTTAGTTTACGAGCGAACACAAACGGCCCCTATGTCTTGCGAAGAAGAAGCGCAGCCTTCTGAAGATGTTGCTTTAGAGCCGCCCTTGAAGAAATACACATTGAATTTAGGGGGTGATGAGGTGGTCCATCAGGCGCATTATTTCGACATTCCTGGGATTAACCAACGCCACCGGATTGTTTCCTTGTACCGCCATACAAAAGAAGTTGGGTATTCATGAGCAGAATCGTGGCAGTAGCCAATCAAAAAGGCGGCGTCGGTAAAACGACCACCAGCGTAAATTTGAGTGCTGCTTTGGCTGCGCTTGGTAAGCAGGTCCTGATGGTTGATTTAGACGCTCAAGGCAATGCGACTATGGGTTGTGGTGTTGATAAAAATGCGCTTGATGCGACAACGTGCGAGTGGTTATTGGCGGAGGAACCCCTCAGCCGTATTGTTAAATCTGGTCAGGGTGGTTTCGATTTACTACCTTCAAATATAGATTTAACGGCTGCAGAGATTGGGCTTATGGCGCGTGAACGTCGTGAATATGTGATTAGGGACAGCTTAAATCAACAGGCCAGTCACTACGACTACATCATTATCGACTGCCCACCCAGTTTAAGTATTTTAACGGTAAATGCGTTAGTTGCTGCAAACGGTCTGCTCATTCCGATGCAGTGTGAATATTATGCTCTAGAGGGGTTAACCGCTTTGTTGGATACCGTCGATGGGGTCAAGGCCCATGCAAACCCGAATTTGGTCATCGAAGGGCTTCTCAGAACCATGTATGATCCTCGCAACAGCTTGACTCGAGACGTGTCCAGGCAACTCATTAAACATTTTAGTAATCAAGTGTTTCGCACGGTGATCCCTCGCAATGTTCGGTTGGCGGAAGCGCCCTCTCACGGCTTACCCGCCATTCTCTACGACCGCAGTTCGCGGGGTGCTGTGGCCTATATGGCGTTGGCGGGAGAGTTTTGCCAAAAGCACCAGTTACCGGATTAGCTCTTATGCCTCAGGCGATGGGTGTGAGTGGTGCAGCCGTGAAGCAATTGTGCCCGCGGCGATGAATGAAATTGAGCGATGGGGCGCTGATTGTCATGAGTAAAAAAAGATTGGGCCGAGGGTTGGATGCGTTGCTTTCGGAGCGCAGCATCTCTGCGGAAGTCACGCCAGATGAGGTTGAATCAAAAACGTTGAATGCCTTTTCAGAAATCGAAATTGCATCAATTCAGCCCAGTTCCTACCAACCCCGGCGGCATTTTTCTCAAGATGCGTTGCAAGATCTCGCTAATTCAATTCGTGAACAAGGATTAATGCAACCAATTGTGGTTAGACAACGCCCGCAGGGGGGATATGAATTAATAGCGGGTGAACGACGGTGGCGAGCATCTCAGTTGGCAGGAATGACAGCCATTCCTGCGATGATCAAGACGGTTACTGACCAAGAAGCTTCCGCTTTGGCGTTGATTGAAAATATGCAACGTGAAGATCTTAACGCTATGGAAGAGGCTATGGGTCTGGCTCGTTTACGCGATGAATTTGCACTGACACAACAACAAATCGCGGATGCCGTTGGCAAGTCCAGAGCGGCAATCGCAAACTTATTACGCCTTATGAATCTAGGCGCTTTCACTCGACGGTTATTGGAACATGGTGAGCTGGAAATGGGTCATGCCCGAGCGCTTTTGGCCTTAGATGGGTTAGCCCAAGACCAGATGGCCCAGCGTGTGACTGACCAAGGGCTGTCCGTTCGTCAAACCGAGAATTTGATACGCCAATTAGGGCAGCCAGCAAAAGCAAACCATACAACGACCGCGGAGGTTGCCGACCCGGATGTTCGGCGACTTGAGCAACAAATTACAGAAAAAATAGGCGCAGTGGCGAAAATTAAATACTCCGTCCAGGGCCAAGGTTCGCTCACGTTAACTTATGCAAATCTTGAAGAATTGGACGGCATTCTTAAGCATTTGGGGGTTACGCAGGATTAAGAGATTGCAAATTATGGTCGTTTATCGCAGCTCCCTGTTGAATGGTGAGAATAGCTTCTCTATAATTCGCGCCGCTTGAATCAGGCCTTTAGATTTGGTGAAAGGCTCACAGTGAACGTCGCATTTAAAATAATTGCTGTTCAGGGTGTTTTGGGCGGGTTGTCTACTTTGCTTTTTTTTGTGGCGGACAACGCTTCGGGTCATGCAGCAGGACTTGCAGCTGTTGCGGTGATATTACCCGGGGCATATTTTGCTTGGGTACAGAGCCGCACATTGAACCCAACGCGGATCCTTTTGCATTCCGCGTTAAAGAGCGTGCTGACGATTGTTTTAATGGCTCTGTTTTTGGTGACGCAGGCGATAGAGCCAATCGGTTTTTTTGTGACTTTTGTGGTCATGCAGTTAGGTTACTTGAGCGGCGCTAAGCTGCGCTGAACGAAGTTAGGAAGATTAATGGCCGGTAGCACTGCAGAATATATTCAACATCACTTGACCAACCTGACCTTTGGCCAATTGCCCGACGGTACGCTGGGGTTTGCTCAAACTGCTGAAGAAGCCGCTGCGATGGGGTTTTGGTCGATCAATGTTGACTCTATGGCTTGGTCCATAGGGTTGGGTCTCGTTTTTGCCTTTATATTTCGCAGAGTTGCAACCGCCGCCACGGCGGGAGTACCCGGTGGATTGCAAAACGGCGTTGAGATGATTGTGGAATTCATTGAAGAAACGACGGACAGTATCTTCCATCATAAAAATGATTTGATTGCACCGCTGGCGCTCACTATTTTCGTCTGGGTCTTTTTGATGAATTTAATGGATCTGATCCCAGTGGATTGGATTCCGCACACGGCGCAGCTGTTGGGTGTTCCCTACATGAAAATCGTGCCTTCTACAGATCCGAATATCACGATGGCGATGGCGCTGACTGTTTTTGCACTGATCCTGTTCTATAGCATCAAGTGCAAAGGAGGCATAGGCTTTTTGAAAGAGCTTTGCTTTCACCCTTTTCCCCCGATCATGGCGCCTGTTAACCTGATATTGGAAGGCGTGACTTTGATTGCCAAGCCGCTGTCGTTGGGTTTGCGGTTGTTTGGCAATATGTACGCCGGTGAAATGATCTTCATCCTAATTGCTCTGATGTTCGGAGCCGGCGCTGTGTATTTTGTTTTTGGCGGAGTTTTGCAATGGCTGTGGGCGGTGTTCCACGTTTTGATCATTACCTTGCAGGCTTTTATCTTTGCCGTATTGACAATTGTTTATCTCGCTCAGGCCCATGACGTGGAAGAGCACTGATGATCTTAGCGCGTCTTTTGGATGCTTTGCGGCGCTAGCCGCCAACAACAACTCGAAACTGGAGTAATCATGGAATTAGCAGGTCTTTTATATATCGCGGGTGGACTGATGATGGGTCTTGGTGCGGTTGGGGCTGCCGTGGGTGTAGGTGTACTGGGCGGTAAGTTTTTGGAAGGCGTTGCGCGTCAGCCCGAGTTACTGCCAATGCTGCGAACCCAATTGTTCATCGTCTTAGGTCTCGTTGATGCTGTCCCGATGATCGCTGTCGGTATCGGCCTCTACGTTATTTTCGCCGTGGCTTAGGACCCGGCTGTCGGGCCACGCCAGGAAACAGTTTGGCTCGACGTTTCGAAACCTATTCATAAATTAGAGAAGTGCGATGAACATAACCGCTACTTTGTTAGGACAATCGATCACCTTTGCCGTTTTCGTTTGGTTCTGCATGAAGTTCATTTGGCCACCCTTGGTCGGTATGATGCGTGAGCGACAAGAAGCCATCGCCGCAGGTTTGCGTGCCTCTGAAGAGGCTGAAAAGAAACTTGCGGAAGCAGCAAGTGGTGCTGAAGCCGAAATGGCACAAGCCAAAGCCGCTGCGGCAGATATTTTGGAGCAGGCGCGGCAACGTGCGAGCCAAATGGTGGAAGAAGCCAAAACCGAAGCGCGCGAAGAAGGTGAACGGTTGATGGATGCCGCGAAAGCCGAAATTGATCAAGAAATAAATCGGGCCAAAGAGGTGCTGCGCGCTCAGGTGTCTACGCTGGTGATCAGCGGAGCAGAGCAAGTACTGGAAGACAGTGTTGATGCGTCAAAGCACAACGACATGCTCGATCGTTTGGCCGCAGAGCTCTAAGCGGTGGCAGAGCTTGCAACCATTGCCCGTCCCTACGCGAATGCTGTTTTTAGCTTGGCTAAATCGGAAAACAGCCTTAACCAATGGTCATCAATGCTGGCAGTGCTCGACGCGACGGTTCAGCACGATGCGGTTAGTCGGCTATTGAGTAGCCCGGATTTAGCCTCCGGGGCTAAGTCTGAACGACTGGCGCAATTATGCGATGACGAATTGGATGCTCGTGGCGTGGCGTTTTTGCAATCGCTGGCGGAACACGACCGGTTACTGTTGATTGGTGAGGTTCGTGAGCAATTCGAAGCGTTACGTGCTGAAGAGCTTAAAAACCTCGAGGTCGAGGTCGTTTCCGCATTTGAGCTCAGTGCAGCGCAGAGCGACGCCTTGAAAGAGGCGCTGAATCGCAAATTTAACAAAGAAGTGTCGATCGAATCCCGTGTAGACCCAGCCCTTATTGGTGGCGCGGTCATTCGGGCGGGCGATATGGTCATCGACGGCTCCGTTCGCGGCAAGCTGAATAAGCTCGCCGAGACGCTAGAGCAATTATAGATTTTTAAAAGGAAGCTCAGATGCAGCAACTCAACCCTTCTGAAATCAGTGACATCATCAAGAACCGCATTCAAGGTTTAGATGTCAAAGCAGAAGCACAAAACGAAGGAACAATCGTAGGTGTCTCGGATGGTATTGTGCGAATACACGGCCTTGCTGATGCTCAATACGGTGAGATGATCGAATTTGACGGTGGCCTTTACGGAATGGCGCTTAACTTGGAGCGCGACTCTGTTGGTGTTGTTGTTCTAGGTGCTTACGAGGGCTTAACAGAGGGAATGACCGCTCGCTGTACCGGCCGAATTCTTGAAGTACCGGTTGGCCGCGAACTGTTGGGGCGTGTTGTTGACGCGCTGGGAAATCCCATCGACGGAAAGGGTCCTTTGAATGCAACGGAGACGGCTCCGATCGAGAAGGTCGCCCCAGGGGTTATTGCCCGCCAATCGGTGGACCAGCCCGTGCAGATTGGTCTGAAGTGTGTGGACGCAATGGTGCCAATAGGTCGCGGTCAGCGTGAGTTGATTATATCTGACCGTCAAATTGGTAAAACTGCCATCGCGATTGATGCCATCATTAATCAGAAGCGAAGCGGCATAAAGTGCGTATACGTGGCTATCGGTCAAAAGATGTCGACTGTTGCGACGTTAGTGCGAACGCTAGAAGAGTATGGCGCGCTGGAGTATACAACCGTTGTGGTTGCCGGTGCCGCAGACCCAGCACCGATGCAGTTTATTGCGCCGTATTCTGGATGCTCAATGGGTGAATATTTCCGTGACAACGGAGAAGATGCGTTAATTATCTATGACGATTTGACTAAGCAAGCCTGGGCTTATCGCCAAATATCACTGCTGCTCAAGCGTCCACCCGGACGAGAAGCATACCCAGGTGACGTTTTCTATCTTCACTCGCGATTACTGGAGCGGGCTGCTCGGGTCAACGCAGACTACGTTGAAGCGCACACCAATGGTGCGGTAAAAGGGCAAACGGGTTCGTTGACCGCATTGCCGATTATTGAAACGCAGGCCGGTGACATATCTGCGTTTGTACCCACAAACGTTATTTCGATCACGGACGGACAAATCTTTCTTGAAACGCAAGCCTTTAACTCTGGTCTGCGCCCGGCAATGAATCCTGGTACTTCAGTGTCGCGGGTAGGTGGTAGTGCTCAGACCCCTTTTATTAAGAAAATCTCTGGCGGCATCAAGCTGGCGCTGGCGCAGTATCGAGAATTGGCGGCGTTTTCCCAGTTTGCTTCTGACTTAGATGATGCGACGCGCCGACAGCTTGAGCATGGCGAGCGTGTAACGGAACTGATGAAGCAGAAGCAATACTCTCCAATGTCCGTTGCGGAAATGGGCGCTTCCTTGTTTGCCGCCAACGAAGGTTTTTTGCGGGATGTTGAGGTCGCCAAGGTCTTGGATTTTGAAGCTGCGTTGTTGAGTTATTTGCGCGCCGAGCATGCGGATTTCATGAACGATATTGATGCCAACGGTACCTATAATGCTGAGGTGGTTGATACGTTGCGCGGTGCAATCGAATCATTCAAAGCCACACAGTCTTTCTAATTAGCGGTGAAGACTTACGCTCATAACAACCGGAATGCATAGATGGCTGTCGGAAAAGAAATAAAAACCAAGATCAATAGCGTTTCGAATACGCAGAAGATCACCAGCGCTATGCAAATGGTCGCGGCCAGCAAAATGCGCCGAACTCAAGACAAAATGCGTCACGGAAAGCCCTACAGCGAGCGCGTGCGCTCTGTTATCGGCCATCTTGCAAACGCCAATCCTGAACACAAACACATTTACATGAAAGAACGCGAAATAAAACGCGTTGGATATATTGTGGTGTCTACCGATCGGGGCTTGTGCGGCGGTTTGAACGTGAATCTTTTCCGAACCATCGTCAAAGAAATGGCGGATTGGCATCACAAAAAGATCGAGACGGATTTGGGCCTGATTGGCAATAAAGCGGGCCCGTTCTTTCGCTCTGTGCGCGCCAATATCGTCTCTGTCATGAACGATGTTGGCGAGGGCCCAGCCCTTGCAGACTTGATCGGCGGGGTCAAAGTCATGTTAGACAAATATGAAGCGGGTGAAATTGATCGTCTTTATATCGCCAGTAATGAGTTTGTCAACACCATGACGCAGCAACCAACGGTGCGTCAGCTTTTACCGTTAGACCCGGACGAGGATAATCAATACCAGCACCGTTGGGACTATATTTATGAGCCGGATGCACGCCAGCTTATCGAAGGTTTGGTGATGCGGTTTATCGAAGCTCAGGTTTACCAAGCGGTGATTGAAAACGGCGCCTGCGAGCAGGCGGCAAAAATGATTGCAATGAAAAGCGCAACAGAGAACGCTGAAAAGCTGATCGAAGAATTACAGCTTATTTATAACAACGCTCGTCAAGCGGCGATTACACAAGAGATTGCAGAAATTGTCAGTGGTGCGGCGGCGGTGTAGGCAGCCCTAATGGGTAAGTCGCACTAAATGTCGTTCACAGCAGATTACTGTATATAAACTAGAGTTCAGAAAAAAGAGGCAGAACATGAGCAGCGGTCGTATCGTACAAATCATTGGCGCGGTCATCGACGTTGAGTTCGAGCGGGACAATGTTCCAAAGGTCTATGACGCTTTATTGGTGTCAACCACCGGCTTAACCTTGGAAGTTCAACAACAGCTCGGTGATGGTGTGGTTCGTACCATTGCTATGGGGGTTTCCGATGGGTTGTCGCGCGGGTTAGAGGTGGCCAACACAGGTGCGCCGATCTCTGTACCAGTGGGTGAGCAGACGTTGGGCCGCATTGTTGATGTATTAGGCAATCCGATTGATGAGAAAGGTCCCGTCAATGCAGCAGAGAAGATGCCGATTCACCGCAAGGCGCCGAAATACGAAGATCAGGTAGGCGGCAACGATATTCTCGAGACGGGTATTAAGGTTATCGACCTAATCTGTCCTTTTGCCCGTGGTGGTAAGGTGGGTTTGTTTGGTGGTGCTGGTGTCGGTAAAACCGTGACCATGCTAGAGCTGATTCGAAACATTGCTATTGAGCATTCAGGCCTGTCCGTGTTTGCCGGTGTTGGTGAACGTACAAGAGAAGGCAACGACTTCTATTACGAAATGGAAGAAGCAGACGTTTTAGATAAGATTTCGTTGGTGTTTGGACAGATGAATGAGCCTCCGGGTAACCGTTTGCGTGTGGCGCTGACTGGACTCACAATGGCGGAGAAGTTCCGCGACGATGGACGTGATGTGTTGTTATTTGTCGACAACATCTATCGCTACACATTGGCGGGTACGGAAGTCTCTGCGCTGTTAGGTCGTATGCCTTCAGCGGTAGGCTACCAGCCCACACTGGCTGAAGAGATGGGTGTGTTGCAAGAACGAATTACGACAACCAAATCAGGTTCGATTACTTCGGTTCAGGCCGTCTATGTCCCGGCGGATGACTTAACAGACCCGTCGCCTGCAACGACATTTGCTCACTTGGACTCTACAGTGACACTGTCGCGCGCGATTACCGATCTGGGTATTTACCCTGCGGTGGATCCGCTGGATTCGTCCAGTCGTCAGCTGGATCCTCTGATTGTCGGTGAGGAGCACTACACAGTTGCGCAGAATGTTCAGCAGATGCTACAGCGGTATCAAGAGCTTCGAGATATTATTGCGATTCTGGGTATGGATGAATTGTCCGAAGAGGATAAATCGCTCGTTTACCGCGCACGTAAGATTCAAAAGTTTTTCTCGCAACCATTCTTTGTGGCGGAACAGTTCACAGGCAATTCAGGGAAGTTTGTGTCTCGAGACGATACCGTGCGTAGTTTTAAGGCAATTCTCGAAGGTGAATACGATCACTTGCCAGAAGACGCGTTTTATATGGTTGGCAGCATCGAAGATGCCATCGAGAAGGCCAAAACGCTTGAAGCTCAAGACTAATTAATCGCGTAGGAACCTGACATGGCTACCATGCTCTGTGAAATTGTGAGTGCTGAGCGTCAGTTATTCTCTGGTGCGGTGACGAAGTTGACCGCCGTGGGTACCATTGGCGGGCTTGGTATTCATCCAGGCCATGCACCTTTGCTGACCGGGATCCAACCTGGGCCCGTGACGTTAACGCTTGAGGATGGTGCAGAGGAAGTCTTTTTTGCCTCTGGTGGATATATCGAGATTCAGCCTGGCATGGTGACTATTCTAGCCGATACGGCATTAAGAGCTGATGATATTAACGAAGCTTCGGCTGCCGAGGCCAGGGAAGCTGCAGAGAACGCCATAAGAGATCAAGCCGCTGGGTTTGATTTTTCAGCGGCGGCAGCGATGCTTGCGGAAGCGGTGGCCCAGCAACGCACGTTGGAAGAGTTACGCAAGTTGCGCCGGTAACGGGGTTACACGCGTCGCAACATTGAGCCTAAACGCTTTGGTTACGATTTGAGTCACGCTTGTGGATCTAGGGTGTGATTTTGTGCGCCTCTTTAAGCCTTGAAACGAGATATACTGGCCCAATCTTAGTTTTTGGCGTCCCGTTTTATGCACTCTGACATTATTGTCCTTGCCGCCGGTAAAGGCTCTCGGATGCAATCTGGTCAAGCTAAAGTTCTCCATAAATTAGCCGGCCGCACTTTAATTCAACATGTGTATGCACAGGCGATGGCGCTGAATCCTCGCTCAACAACCGTCGTTGTTGGTCATCAGTCAGAACAGGTGATTAAACATCTTGGAGAGCAGGTCAGATATGTACACCAAGAAACACAGCTGGGTACGGGCCACGCTGTGCAACTTGCTGTCGCTGATATCGCAGATGATGGCGTCGTCTTAGTGCTCTATGGAGACGTCCCGCTGGTTGCCCTTGAAACGCTAGAGCAAGCGGTGAATGCCGCTTTGGCTGAAAAGGTGGGTTTGATTACGTCTGTATTTGACGATCCCGCTGAGTTGGGACGCATTGTGCGTGATCCGTCCGGTGCGATAACCCGTATTGTTGAATATAAAGATGCAGATCCAGCGCAGATTGCTTTGCGAGAGATCAATTCTGGAATTATGGCGGTGCCTACTCGTGCACTCAAAACCTGGTTAACTCAAATTCGCCCCAATAATGCCCAAGGAGAATACTATCTAACCGATATCATCGCTTTGGCTGTGGCTGATGGGGTAAAGATTGAAGGCATTTTAGCGCCGTTCCCAGAGGACGTGACTGGCGTGAATGATCGTGTGCAATTAGCTGAACTGGAGCGCGTTTTTCAGACACGCCAAGCACACGCGCTGATGCGCGGTGGCGTAACCCTTGCTGATCCCCAGCGGGTTGATGTTCGAGGCACGGTTAACGCAGGCAAGGACTGCTTTATTGACGTTAACGTTATTCTCCATGGAGACGTCACTCTCGGGGAGGGTGTGAGCGTGGGCGCGGGCACGGTCATTATTGACTCGATTATCGGAGATCATACCGAGATTTTGCCGCATACCGTCATCGAGCAAGCAGTCGTGGCGGATCATTGTAGCTTAGGTCCATTTGCCCGCATTAGGCCGGGAACACAGTTGGATGCGGGCGTAAAGGTCGGCAACTTTGTTGAAATTAAGAAATCTCACTTAGGTCAGGGAACCAAAGCCGGCCATCTTGCTTATTTGGGTGACGCCATTATTGGCGCGGATTCTAACGTTGGCGCTGGTACGGTGACCTGCAACTATGATGGCGTTGACAAACATCAAACTCATATCGGTGATGGTGCTTTTATAGGCACTAACTCAACCCTAGTTGCACCATTGGAGATTGGTGACGGTGCCTTCATTGCGGCGGGCTCTACTGTGACGGTGCCTGTGGCGCCAACGGAGCTTGCAGTAGGCCGAGCTAAGCAGCGCAATATCAAGGGCTGGGTGCGCCCGGATCAGAGAAAAGGACAATAGCATGTGTGGAATAGTGGGTGCTGTCGCCGACCGGAACGTGCCGGCCATTCTGCTTGAAGGGCTCAACCGGTTGGAATATCGCGGTTATGACTCCGCTGGGCTTGCGGTGATTGACGGCGATGGTGAACTTTCCCGGCGACGTGAAGCTGGAAAAGTACAATCTTTAGCGCGCAATATTGCAGAATTCCCAATCGCGGGTCACGTCGGCATTGCTCATACCCGCTGGGCTACTCACGGTGCACCTTCTGAAAAAAACGCACACCCGCATCGTTCAAACCGGGTCTGTGTTGTTCACAATGGGATTATTGAAAATTACGAAATCCTTCGTGATGAATTGCAGGCAGCAGGTTATCGCTTTGAATCTGAGACCGACTCAGAAACGGTTGCCCATTTGGTAGATTACTTCATGGTCAGTGGGTTGGTCTTGCTGGATGCGGTTCGCGCAACACTCAAGCGTTTGGAAGGTGCGTATGCAATAGGTGTGATTTGTAGTGACGACCCCGGCCGGATTATTGCTGCGCGCTCAGGCAGTCCATTGGTCATCGGCAAGGGCATTGGTGAAAATTTCATTGCCTCCGATGTGTTGGCTCTCAAGCCTGTGACTGACCGGTTTGTTTTCCTAGAAGAAGGTGATCTGGTAGAGCTTCGAAAAGACAGCCTTTCGATATGGAATATCGACGACCAGAGCGTTGTGCGAGCTGATGTTCACGTTGAGATGAGTCGAGACGATGTGGATAAAGGCAATTACCGACACCATATGCTCAAGGAGATTTTTGAGCAGCCTAAAGTCATTAATCAGACCCTTGAGGGTCGTTTAGGCCGTTCTCAGGTATTAGAGCCGGCCTTTGGCGTTAGCGCGAAAAACATTTTTGATGGTGTTCAGGCGGTCACTATAGTGGCCTGCGGTACTAGTTTTTATGCTGCGTCGGTTGCGCGTTATTGGATCGAAGAGCTGGTTGGGATTCCCTGCCAAGTGGAGATCGCTTCTGAATTCCGATACCGCCCCCTGGCGGTTTTACCACAAAGTCTTTTTGTGACCATTTCTCAATCTGGCGAAACAGCAGACAC
>DGQF01000045.1:0-979 GCA_002389675.1 Gammaproteobacteria bacterium UBA4421 | reverse complement strand
ATGCTGATGACCATTTTGCTGGGCCGTCGCCACGGCTTAGCCAGAGAACTTGAAGCTGACCTGGTTGGTGCGCTGCATAGCTTGCAAGCGTGGATTGATCAGGTTTTGGATCTTGATCAATCGATACTTGAAATCGCAGAGCACTTCGTCGAAAAAAATCACGCCTTATTTCTGGGCCGTGGAACGATGTTCCCCGTGGCTATGGAAGGCGCCCTGAAATTAAAAGAGATTTCCTATATTCACGCGGAAGGGTATCCAGCTGGTGAGTTGAAACATGGTCCACTCGCCTTAGTTGACGACGATATGCCGGTGATTGCTGTTGCACCAAACAATGACCTATTGGAAAAACTCCAATCTAATCTTCAAGAGGTGCGGGCACGAGGGGGCCAACTTTATGTGTTTGCTGCACAGGGCAGTGATTTTCGAGAAGCACCTGGCATTACTCTGGTGACGCTTCCAGATGTTCATCCTCTGCTAGCCCCGATTGTCTATGTCGTCCCCTTGCAATTGCTGTCTTACCACGTGGCGGTACTTAAGGGGACAGATGTTGATCAGCCCCGTAATCTGGCTAAGTCGGTGACTGTCGAGTAAGTTTCAACAGCGAATTAAAAGTATGACATTGTCTGAATATGTCTTAAAAAGAAATGGGATACCCCTTGGTGCCAAAGGGTCATTATTAAAAAACCTTGAAAACTCATTTGGTGCAGAAAACAATGTGTTGTTTTGGAAATACTGGAACCCAATTTGGGGGTTCTATCTGTCTGAATATATCTATTTACCCCTCAATAGATATCTACCTAAATCAATTTCGTCGGTTGTTACTTTTGGAGCAAGTGGTGCACTCCACGATTTAGCAATCGGGTTGTTGGGTTTGGGTTGGCAAAACTTTCTCACAATTTGGTTTATCATGATGGGAGTTTTTATGAACATCTCAAAATCTTTAGATATTAGTTATAGCAGGTTCGGTTTCTTTATCAGG
>DGQF01000001.1 GCA_002389675.1 Gammaproteobacteria bacterium UBA4421 | reverse complement strand
TAGGCGGTGGCGAAGCTGCAGACAACCCGCGGTTGCGCGCAGCGGTTGATAAGGCACTTGGGGCGAATATGCCTAAAGACACCATCGAACGTGCAATTGCGCGCGGTGCCGGTGGGGGTGATGGTAACGACGTTGAAGAACTGGTTTATGAAGGCTACGGCCCCGGTGGGGTGGCGGTGCTGGTTGAGGCTATGACGGACAATCGAAACCGCACCGTTGCGGAAGTGCGGCACGCATTCAGCAAAGCGGGTGGTAATTTGGGCACCGATGGCTCCGTTGCTTATTTGTTTACCCGTCAAGGTATCATCAACTTTGCTCCCGGGGCGGATGAAGAACAAATCATGGAAGTGGCTCTTGAGGCGGGTGCTGATGATATTCTCAGTGAAGACGGCGGCGCAATTTCAGTGACCACCCCTTGGGAATCGCTCAACGAAGTGGTAGATGCATTGGTGGCGGCGGATATGAGTCCGGATCACTCGGAAGTGACCATGGTGGCCTCGACCACAACCGAATTTGATCATGAAATGGCGCAAAAGGTCCTAAACTTATTAGACGTGCTGGAAGACTTAGATGATGTTCAAGAGGTCTACAGTAATGGTGATTTTCCAGCCAGTGCTTTTGAGTAATCTCAGCTGCTTATGCTGTGGTTAAAGCGCGGTGTATATTAGGGATTGATCCTGGCTCACGTGTGACCGGCTACGGTGTCGTTGACGCGCGCGGGCACAAAGTATCTTACAGAGCCAGCGGCTGTATTCGCACCCGTAACCCGGCGCTGCCAGAGCGCCTTGGTGAAATCTATCGGGGGGTATGTGATCTGATCACAACATACGAGCCGGATGAATTTGCTATCGAAAGCGTTTTTTTGGCGCGCAATCCGCAATCAGCCTTGAAACTGGGTCAAGCTCGAGGGGTGGCTATTGCCGCTGCGGTTGCCTCTCAGTTGCCGATTTATGAATATGCGGCTAGACAGGTCAAGCAGGCAGTCACCGGTACTGGACGTGCGAATAAAGAGCAGGTCCAGCATATGATCCAAATACTTTTGGATCTTTCGGGCACGCCGCAAGCAGACGCTGCGGATGCGCTTGCCATTGCCGTTTGCCACGTCAATACTGTGCCCGTGTAAAACGTGAAATAGCACAAGGAAAACGTTAAGTGATCGCCAGACTCAGCGGCAAACTGATAGCGTTTGATGCTTCGACACTGCTAGTAGATATTGCTGGTGTTGCCTACGAGGTAGACGTCTCGGCGGCTGTGTTGCAGAACCTGCCCGGTCTGGGCGGCGACGTTGTATTACACACCCACTTTGTTGTGCGTGAAGATGCCCAGTTGTTATATGGATTTGCGGCAAAGTCCGAACGTGATCTGTTTCGAGCGTTCATTAAAATTAATGGAGTGGGCCCGAAGTTGGGCCTTGCGTTAATTTCTTCGCTGGATCCCGCTTCCTTAGGCGCAGCGCTGCGTAATAACGACGTGTCATTGCTAACCAAGGTGCCGGGTGTCGGTAAAAAAACTGCAGAGCGATTGATGGTTGAACTGAAAAGTCGGTTAGATGCGTTAACGGAATCGGGTGTTGTTCCGATGGTGAATGGTGACGCTTTGATTCCGCGCAGAGGGGCGGGTTTGAGTGCAATTGCGATGGAAGCAGAAGGGGCGCTGGTCGCGTTGGGTTATCGCGGCCCCGAAGCCGCACGTGCGGTCGCCGCTGCTTTGACCCAGGCAGATGACACGCAGATGACGCCAGAGGCTTTGGTGCGACTGGCGTTGCGTGGATTTGCGAAGGTAACTTGATGTGAGTATTGAGCCGGACCGCCTGATATCCGCTTCAACCGCGCCTGGCGAGACGCGTCATGATCATGCTTTGCGCCCTCTTAAACTGGCCGAGTATATCGGTCAGACGGCAGTCAAAGAGCAAATGGATATTTTTATTCGCGCTGCCCTTGGGCGGCGTGAAGCGCTTGATCATACCCTCATTTTTGGCCCTCCAGGCTTAGGCAAAACGACTTTAGCGAATATAGTTGCTCGAGAAATGGGCGCAGCCATCAAATCCACCTCTGGGCCTGTTCTGGAAAAAGCCGGTGACTTGGCGGCGATGCTCACAAATCTTGATGAAGGGGATGTGTTATTTGTTGATGAAATTCATCGGCTGAGTCCAGTTGTGGAAGAAATTCTTTATCCGGCCATGGAAGATTTCCAATTAGATATATTGATTGGGGAGGGACCTGCAGCGCGCTCCTTAAAGCTAGACTTGCCACCATTTACCTTGGTTGGCGCGACCACGCGTGCTGGCCTGCTAACCAGTCCTCTGCGAGATCGTTTTGGAATTGTGCAACGGCTTGAATTTTATACGGTTGAAGAGTTGACGGACATTGTGTCTCGCTCGGCTGTAAAATTGAATTTGGTTGTTGAACCAGGTGGTGCAAGGGAAGTGGCGCGCCGCAGCCGCGGTACGCCGCGAATTGCCAATCGTCTTTTGCGTCGCGTTCGAGATTTTGCTCAAGTTAAAGCCGATGGCACGGTCACGGGTCAGATTGCAGATGATGCCCTTAATTTGCTCAAGGTGGACAAAGAAGGGTTCGATGTCATGGACCGTCGTTTATTAATGACCATTATGGATAACTTTTCGGGTGGCCCGGTTGGTTTGGATGCTTTAGCGGCTTCTATTAGCGAAGAGCGCGACACAATCGAAGACGTAATTGAGCCATACCTGATTCAGCAAGGGTATATCATGCGAACGCCACGCGGCCGAATTGCCACTGCGCGAAGCTATGAGCACTTTGGCTTGCCGGTGCCCCGCGAGCAAGGGGGTTCAAACGCCGGTTCTACTGTGGCTAACCCTGTGGCAGAGTGAGCGTGTTTATAGGACTAAGGAGTGATCGTGCCTGAGCAGCTGTCCGTATTTGAATTAATCGTTAACGCCAGTTTGTTGGTGCAACTGGTTATGGCTTTGCTTGCGCTGGCGTCTCTGGTGTCTTGGGTGATGATTTTTCAGCGTTGGGTATTTTTGCGCCGCGCCAGTATCGAAGTGGAGGATTTTGAAGCGCATTTTTGGTCAGGGATTGATCTGCGTCAGTTTTACGGTGAGTTGGAAGGGGAAGACGCAACCTTGAACGGGATCGAGCGTATTTTTGTCTCTGGCTTCAGAGAATTTACCCGGTTGACGGATCAGTCCGGTGCCGATGCAGATGCGGTGATGCAAGGGGTTCAGCGCGCTATGCGCATTGCGCTGAATCGAGAGGAAGCGAGGTTGGAAACGCATTTGCCTTTTTTGGCAACCGTAGGTTCTACCAGTCCTTACGTGGGATTATTTGGGACGGTTTGGGGTATTATGAATTCTTTCCGCTCGCTCGCGAATATGAGTCAAGCCACCCTTGCATCGGTCGCGCCTGGTATTTCGGAAGCATTGGTTGCGACAGCAATGGGCTTATTTGCCGCGATTCCGGCAGTCATTGGATATAATCGTTTCTCAGCTCGGGTGGAATCGCTGATGAAAGGGTATGAAGCTTTTGCGGATGAATTAACAACCATTCTGCATCGTGCAGCGCACGCAACACCGGCGCAAAGCGAATAATGGCGACGCGGCGTAAACCCATGTCGGAGATTAACGTCGTTCCCTATATCGATGTGATGCTGGTGTTGTTGGTTATTTTTATGGCGACAGCGCCGTTGTTAACGCAAGGGGTAGTGGTAGATTTGCCTGAGGCGCCTTCGAAGTCGATAGAAACGACCGAGGATGATCCGTTGGTTATTTCGATGCGCGCGGACGGCGCCATTTTCATGAATGTCGGCTTATCAGATGCGCGTTCCGGTGGCAGCAACAGCGATGACGGAGCTCGGGTCACCCTTTTTTCCTTGCAGGAGCAGGCGGGGAAGATTCTAAGAGCACGTGCCGATGTGCCAGTTTATATCAAGGCCGATCATCAATTGGATTATGGTGATGTGGTTAGCGTCATGACAGTGCTCCAAAAAGCGGGTGCAAAAAGTGTGGGTTTGATTACCGAGCCGCCAACACTCAAAGGTTGAGGCGTGTATTGGATTCGGCAATATACCTATCCCCTGATTCTAGCTATCGGTGTGCATGTTTTGGCTGGGTGGTTACTGGTGAGCGGTTGGGCACCACAAAAGCAGGTGTCGCAGAGTATTAAGCCGCCTGTTGTGATGGCATCCCTGGTGGTTTTTGAGCCCCAAGTAAAACCTCAGCGTGTAGCGAAGCCGAAACCTAAGGCAAAGCCGAAGCCCGAGTTGAAAAGCGCAAATGTGCCGTCTGCTGAGGTCAAAGTTAAACCGAAGGTGCAGCCCTCATCGGCCCTAGATGACGCCGTGCGTCAGCGCGAGAGATTGGCCGAGGAGGCAGCGCGCGCGCGCGCAGAGGCTGCGCGGCAGGCCCGCTTGGCGCGGTTAAGTCAGCTTGCGCAAACGGCGATGGAGCAGGTGATGGCCGACGAGGTTGCGCAAGCGCAGGCCGGTTCAGTTGAGCAGATTGCACAGTCTTATCGGTTGGGAATCTATGAGTTGGTGCGACAGAATTGGTCACGTCCGCCGAGCGCTCGAAATGGCATGTCGGCGAAATTGCTAGTCGAACTTATTCCGACCGGCGAAGTGGTAAGTGTGAGTGTCGTGACATCTTCTGGTAACGTTGCGTTTGATCGGTCTGCCGAGCAGGCAGTGCGCCGTTCACGTCGTTTTGAAGTGCCGTTAGACAATGGGGTTTTTGAGGCACACTTTCGTAGTTTTTATTTTTTATTCCAACCCGAAGATTTGCTTAGATAGTATCAAGGATAGGTTATGCAAAAAATCCACATTGTGTTTGTGATGCTCTTAAGCGGGTTATCTTCGTTGGCGTGGGGTGTTGGTTCTCTGGATACGATCATCATCGATAGAGGCGTCGACGAACCCATACGGATTGCGGTGGTGCCGTTTAAAACAGACCCAAGTCTTTCAGGTGAAGCGGCAATGGCGGACGTGATTGGATTCGATCTCGCCCGCAGCGGGCAATTTGATGCTCTAGCGTCTGAGAATATGTTGTCTTACCCGAATAACCGTCAAATGGTTTTCTTTCGCGACTGGCGTATCCTCAAGGCGACTTACTTGGTGATTGGCAACGCTCGTATTGTCGCCAGTGGTGAGGTGGCGGTTAATTTTGAGCTGTACGATGTCCCTGGCGAACGTTTGATGCTGTCCCGTCGTTATACGGTCAGTCGGTCGCAATGGCGAGATGTGGCGCATAAAATATCAGACGCCGTTTACACGGAAATCACCGGCGTCAGAGGCGCCTTTTCGACCAAGATAATGTATGTTTTGGCGCAAAATGCGGGCAGCCCGCAAGCGGTATTTAGCTTGGAAATTGCCGATTCTGATGGCGAGCGTTCAAGGACACTTTTCAGTTCGAGAGAACCTATTTTGTCCGCAAATTGGTCGCCGGACGGCAAACGAGTGGTTTACGTCACGTTTGAGACGGGTCGCCCCAGTATTGTGATTCAAGATGTTGAAGGCTCTTATCGGGAACGGCTAACTAATTTCCGCGGCCTCAATAGTGCTCCGGTTTTCTCTCCTGATGGACAGTCTTTGGCGATGGTGTTATCCAAAGACGGTGATCCTGAGATTTTCATTATGGATTTGCAGACGCGCGCTTTGCGACAGATCACTCGACATCACGGCATTGACACCGAACCGAGTTGGACACCAGACGGCAAGCACCTTATTTTCACTTCAGATCGAGGCGGTCGGCCGCAGATATACCAGGTGGAATTGGCCACGAACTATTTGGAAAGGCTGACGTTCACCGGCAGCTATAATGCACGTGGGCAAATGTTGCCCGATGGTCGCCATCTCGTGTTTGTGCACCGCGCCGAGGGTGTCTTTCATATCGCCTGGCAGGACTTAGAGCGAGATAATCTGCAGATTTTGACCCAGACCTCATTAGATGAATCGCCATCGCTTGCGCCGAATGGCACAATGCTGATCTATGCGACTCAGGACCAAGGTAGGGGTATACTTGCTGTTGTGTCGATCGATGGCAGTGTAAAGTACCGGCTACCGTCATCGTCAGGCGATGTTAGAGAGCCAGCCTGGTCGCCTTTTTTAGAGGATTAAGAAGGATTGGCAGATATCGAGCGCTGCTTAATGTAGCGTTAGCATATAATAAGTGTTCTTAACCGGCGCACACGCGCCGATATTGGCAACAAACCGCTGCATAACGCGACAAGGAGAATTTGATGCAAATGCACCAGCCCCGTTTTACAACTTTGATGAGTCTCTTACTGGCCGGTCTGGTTTTGTCTGGATGTGCCAGCACCTCCACTGAGCCGGTACCTGAGCCTGCTCCGCTTGAACAGCCTGCACCCGTTGAACCTGCGCCAGAGCCAGAGCCGGTTGAACCCGTTCAATCCGATTTTGACAGTGCCGGAAATGCAATTGACGAAGACGGCCGGCCGTTGTCGCGAACGTTTTATTTTGGCTATGATCAAGCCGTTTTGGCACCAAGTGACCTAAGTGCACTGGAATTACACGCGCAAATTCTGCGCCGCAATGCCGACAGAAACATTGTAATCGAGGGTCATGGCGATGAGCGTGGAACCCGTGAATACAACCTTGCGTTAGGCGAGCGTCGGGCTGAATCAGTTCGTAGTTTTATGCTCTCTGCTGGTGTCTCCTCAGGGCAGATAGAGACGGTGAGTTATGGAGAGGAACAGCCAGCAGATCCAGGTCATAATGAAGCGGCGTGGGAACGCAATCGCCGTGCTGTGCTCAACTACCGTTAATTGATGGGCTCTCAATGACTGCCGGGATACAATTAGCGTGAAAAAGATCAATCGGTACCTGCTGCCCAGCGCGTTATGTATTTGTGGGGCAGTTGCCGGTTTGGGCTCGAGCGTGCTGGTAAGTGCAGCAGTACCGGTAGAGGAATCAGTGGAGGATGTCCGCCAAGATAGTGTGCCGCGGCCCGTGATCGAGCAAACGATCAACGAACCGCGGCCGGCGCCGGCACCTAGAAGTTTGGAAATACCGCCCACGATTGAGCCGACGCCTCGCGCTGAAACCGTCGCCGATGGATCTGCGAAGGTCTTGTCGTCACCGGCAACAAACACGGTGCAGTTCCCCTCTGGTGAGGGCAGTC
Organism: Gammaproteobacteria bacterium UBA4421; assembly: GCA_002389675.1. Taxonomy (GTDB): domain Bacteria; phylum Pseudomonadota; class Gammaproteobacteria; order Pseudomonadales; family Azotimanducaceae; genus UBA4421. The sequence continues at coordinate 25,345 of DGQF01000001.1, read as the reverse complement.
AGCTAGCGGAGCTGTTTTATCAGCTTCAATTGTTGCAGCGGGAGGTGCTCAACCTGCGAGGCCAGGTGGAAGAGCAAACTTATTTAGTCAAGCGTTTGCAGCGCGATCAAAAAGAGCAATATTTAGATTTGGACCGTCGATTGGTGGCGGTGTCTGCGAGCCAGCCTGCACCGGGCCCAGTCTCTACACTGCCTGGAGTGGCTGATGACGGCGCGCCGGTAACAGCAAACTTAAGTGAACGCGAGTCTTATAACGCAGCGTTTGAAGCGATGCGGGCGCGTGAATTTGATCGCTCTCTGTTGGGCTTCCAGAACTTGATCGAGCGTTTTCCCAACGGTAAGTATACTCCGAACGCGTATTACTGGATTGGCGAACTTTATTCGGTTGACGAGACCGATTTAGAGCTTGCCCGCCAGTCTTTTATGCAGGTTGCGTCGTTATACCCAGACCATCAGAAGGCGCCAGACGCACAATATAAGCTGGGGGTCGTCTACCATAAACTAGGCGATACTGAGACCGCGAAACAGTACCTTGAGCGTGTGCAGGAAACTTACCCAGGCACATCCGCGGCGAATTTGGCCCAGAAATATGCGGCGGAGCTGCAATAGTCGGGCAGCGCCCAGAGTAGCTTTGGCTGAGATGTCGTTAAGAATTACTGAGATCTTTGTCTCGCTGCAAGGTGAGGCGAATACTGTGGGTTTGCCTACGGTATTCGTCCGGCTGACGGGGTGCCCATTGCGCTGCGTTTACTGCGACAGCGAATATGCATTTTCGGGTGGTCAAAACCTATCGTTGCCAGCGATTATTCAAGCTGTTGAAGGGTTTGGGGTGGCAAGAGTGACCGTCACCGGTGGTGAACCGTTGGCGCAAGCGAAGGTCCACACCCTTATGTCGCAATTGTGCGACCGTGACATGAGTGTATCTCTTGAAACCAGTGGGGCGCTTGATGTGGCGCAAGTGGACCCGCGCGTTGTCAAAGTTATCGACATAAAAACGCCAGGGTCAAAAGAATCGCATCGTAATCTATGGTCAAACGTAAGGCATTTAAATCCGCATGATCAAGTGAAATTTGTGCTGTGTGACCGCCAAGACTACGACTGGGCGATCATGAAATGTGATCAATTTGATTTGACGCAACGCGCTGCGGAGGTGCTTATGTCGCCGAGTTTTGGTCAGTTAAATCCGACAGACCTTGCGCAATGGATTGTTGCCGATCGCCGCGACGTACGCATGCAGATACAACTGCATAAATTATTGTGGGGCGACAAGCCCGGCTACTGATCTTGTTAAAAAAGGCGCTGGCCTGATATTTGTTAAGGTTAATGATTCATGGAAATACAAGCACAAAAGGCCGTTGTCTTGTTGTCCGGCGGGTTAGACTCCGCCACAGTGTTGAGCATGGCGCAAGCTCAGGGGTTCGACTGTTACGCTTTGTCGTTCAACTACAGTCAGCGATCGACATCAGAATTGCACGCCGCAGCGCGGGTTGCACGAGCCGCAGGGGTGCCGCATCGGGTTATGGAGATCGATCTCAGCTTGTTTGGTGGATCTGCATTGACGGATACCACGATTGATGTGCCGCAAGACACCACCAGTGGGATACCGTTGACTTACGTGCCCGCTCGAAATACGGTTTTTTTGTCGCTGGCGCTGGCTTGGGCGGAGGTTTTAGATGCGCGGGCCATTTTTATCGGCGTGAACGCCGTAGATTATTCTGGCTATCCAGATTGTCGCCAGGAATATATCAGCGCATTTCAAGCAATGGCAAACTTGGCCACGCGTGCGGGGGTTGAAGGTTTTGAGTTAACGGTGCACACCCCGCTCATTGACTTGACCAAGGCGCAAATTATCGCAGCGGGCGTTGGTCTGGGTGTGCGCTATGATGACACCGTCTCTTGTTATCAGGCGGATGATTTGGGTGCGGCGTGCGGGCGGTGTGATAGTTGTCGAATTCGTAAGATTGGTTTTCTGCAGGCGGGGGTTCCCGATCCAACCCATTACGTCGGTATGGACGATTAAGGCAGCCAATTCTAGGGTGCAGGCTTTAGCCAATAGTAGTCCGTATAAACTTCTTCAATACGCGTGCAACAGCCGCTTCCATTTTCGTTTTTAAATATGTAAAGTTCGCGCCTTGATTTTCCTGCAATGGGTCGTTAGCTCAGCTGGTAGAGCACCGGGCTTTTAACCCGTTGGTCCTGGGTTCGAACCCCAGACGACCCACCATTGCAATCTCCAAGCGGCCACGGCTCAGCAATCCGCTCATCCATCTAGCCCTAAAAATTGATAGTCACAGGACTCGGCGACTCTTGGGTAACCTTCGTATACTCTTATCGTGCGGGTGGGTTTTGTTGGGCTACTGCCTGAGTCAATGGATGTTTGGAGCGCAAAATTTGTCATGTTGAATTTAGAGCAGGCTGAATTTGCTAATGAGGCCTTCTATCTTGCTTTTGAGGCCAAGGATTACGAAGCGATGTGCCATTTGTGGTCGCAGACTCATGAGGTGGTCTGTCTGCACCCGGGGTGGCCTATTTTGGTGGGTCGCCAGCAGGTGCTTGATAGTTGGCGCAATATATTAGGCAATCCACAGCAAGTTCAAGTGAGTTTTTATGGCGCTCGTTGTTTGTCGTTGGGATCCGGATCTGCAGCCGTTGTTTGCTACGAACAGGCTGGCGAGAGTGTTATGGTTGCAACCAATGTTTTTTCTGAGGTAGAAGGTCGTTTGCGTTTGGTATCGCATCAAGCCGGATATTGTGCGAACCCGCCGTCGATCTCCCAAGTTTGATCTCTCGGGCATGATGATAATGGAGACAAATAATGACAATTGAATGGGTCAACCACACCGACCAGCCTGTTTTCATAGAAAATATTGATAAACAGCGTTATCTGGATCCCGCGTATTTAGATTTGGAATGGCAGAGTGTGTGGCGCAACACTTGGCTTTTGGCGGGGCTGGAAAGTGATGTGGCATCGCCGGGTGATTATTTTGTTTTTGATTTAGGTCGAGAACAAATATTAGTCAGCTGTGGCAGTGGCGGCGACGTTCAAGGATTTTACAATGTATGCCAACATCGCGGTAATCGGCTGGTAAGCCAAGAGCGCGGTCGCGCGGCGAACTTCCGGTGTGCGTATCATGCTTGGACGTATAATATCGATGGCGCCCTCAATGTCGTTCCATATGAAGAGCGTTTTGCCAAAGGTGTTCCTTGCGAGGAATTGGGTTTGCAGAAAGTGCATACCGCCCTCTGGAGTGGCTTTGTTTTCATCAATATGGCGCCAAATCCAGAGCCCTTGGCTCAGTTTTTAGGTCCGGTGGCGGACATATTAGCGCCTTATCGGTTCGATAAAATGGTTGTGGTAGAGGATCAGACGGTGGAGCTGGCGTGTAACTGGAAGGCCGTGGTTGATAATTTCAGCGAGCTTTACCATGTTGATTTTTTGCACCCGCAACACAAACGAATGGTCGATTGTTGTAATGATACAGTTCATTTATTTGACAATGGTCACACAGGACTGGCGGTCCCCGGGGCGACGGTCAATCCGCGGTTTGCAGTACCTCAGGCGCCGACTGATATTCAATCTGCACAGTTAGTGAGTCTAGGCTTGGATCCTGAAGATTTTACTGGAAAAGTCATGGATGTCCGCGAAGCCGTGCAGCGGCGCAAACGGGAAATCGGTCGTGAACGCGGGTTTCATTATGAGCAGCTAGAGGACAACCAACTATCTGATGTTTGGCAATATAACCTTTTCCCAAACACCATCTTTTCTTTCACACCCGAACATTTGTGGATTCTTCGTCCGCGACCCCATCCTCAGGATCCGGCCCAGTGTGTTTTTGATAAGATCAGTCTGGTGATGTTTGCAGATCCCGAATTGGCGCAGTCATCTGCCGAGATTCTGGGTCCGGGGCGAGCATCTGTAAGCCGTTCAGGTTTCTTGCCGGATGATTATGTCAGGCCGACTCGAGACGTTTTTAACTACGCCGCGGTGTTGGCGGGTGAGAAAACGATGACCGACACCATCGATCAAGACGTGGAATTACTGGGTCAAGTGCAGGCGGGTATGGTGTCGGCCGGTTTTCAACAAACCTGGCTAAACGATGATGAGATGCGAATTCAACATTTCCACAACCACCTGCACAAGTGCATCAACCCGGTTAGCTAGGCTCACCTGTTTTGAGCAGTTGTTTGCCTAGATTTTGACCTGTGAACAGGCGTTGCAGGGTGTTGGGGATATGTTCGAATCCTTCTTGGACATCCACTTGGTACAACAGTCCGTCGTTTTGGATCCAGTTAAGCAATTCTGTGATGGCTGTGTTGCTGCGGTTCATATAGTCGATCACAATAAAGCCCTCCATGCGTGCACGCATGATGACGAGGTTCATTAGATTGGTTGGCCCCGGTGTCGGTTGGGTAGCGTTATAGCCAGAAATTCCGCCGCATAACACCACACGCGCACGCATATTGATGTGGTTGAGCGCAGACTCGAGAATATCACCGCCGACATTATCAAAAAATACATCAACTTTGTTTGGACAGGTTTCTGCGATGCGTTGATTTACGTTTTCATTTTTATAGTCGATAACCTCGTCAAAGCCAGCTTCATTTTTCAGCCAAGCGCATTTATCAGGTCCGCCCGCGATACCCACAACTCGGCAGCCTTTGATGCGTGCAATTTGCCCTGCAACGGATCCCGTTGCGCCTGCTGCGCCGGAAACCAAGACGGTTTCTCCGGCTTTAGGTTGGCCCAGATCCAGTAGACCCCAATATGCTGTTAGCCCGGTAACGCCTAATACCGACATCATCATTTCGGGTGAAATGCCCGCGGGTACTTTATTGAGCCCCATAACCGCCTGATCTGGAGCGATGACTACAAAGTCCTGCCAACCGCCGGTGGTTTGAACAACATCACCCGCGGTAAAGTTGGCATTTTTCGAAGAGACCACCTGTCCGATGGTGCCGGCGCGCATAGGCTCTCCCAACGCTACGGGTGGCAGATAGCTTGGCCGATCTTCCATCCAGCCTCTTTGCGTGGGGTCAAAGGAGAAGTAGAGATTACGAACAAGAACTTCGCCGTCGCCGGGTTCGGGTATCGGGGTTTCGGTGTATTCAAAGTTGTCGACACCTACAAGGCCGTGAGGGCGTTTGGCAAGCAGCCACTGTCTGTTGATGTTCATGTTGTCTCCATTAGGTTTCGGGTAATTGTTATCGTATTTGCAATATACGCCGGCGGTTCGAAATCCACCAACGCCATCGTGTCAGATCATCAGCGCGCTAGCGATGAAACTCTTTGGCATTTTTGAGCATGTGAGCGGGTCCGGCGGCACGGTTAATGACCGCATCTTTGCCGTATATTGATTCCTTCTGGCCCCCATAATTTGCTCTGTTCGTCGCTAATGGTGCAAGGGATTGCGCTTTTTCAATGGCCGCTTGTTGCAATTGATCCAGTGATTCCAGTTGTTGCACAATACCGGCCTGAAGCGCGTCGGGGCCTGTCCATCGGCGCGCTAACTGAACGGTTTCAAAGAAAACGTTCATGGGCAATTTGTGTCTGAAAAGGGCCAGCTCAGGATTTGGAATGCGCATCCCCAACTGCATTTCATTGGCACAGATGAATCCGCGGTCGCCTCGCATGAACCTGATGTCGTGGCACAAAGCAGACATGAATCCAGCGCCGAAGGCGTGGCCGTTGATCGCCGCAAGCGTTGGCATAGGGAAGGTGATTAATCGACCCATCAACGCCATGAATTGTCCGCCGAAGACGCTGTGATCTCCGCCGTTCGGGTGGGCTTCTGGGTTGGATACCCAGTCTAAATCCAAGCCGTTAGAGAAAAATTTATCGCTTGAGGAGAGCGTGACCAGAGCCGCTGGTCCGGTGGAGGCTTCTACCTCGTTGAGCGCATCGTCCAGCGCATTTACGAAAGTGGTGTTCCAGCGATTTTCGCCGGCATTCATGGTGAGTGTGAAAACATCACCAATGCGATCGAGAGTAATCATGAGCAGCTCTAGTTGGAAAAGGACAATGCTACACCAAGTGGCGCCTCTGGCCAGCCTTATGCATTTTTAGACTGCGGGGATTTGGAATTTGTTGCGTTCGCTGTGACGCCGTAACAGCTGCCAGATTGATAGGTTGAGAGGCTGATTATGCTTTTCAGCCCAGATTTGCATTTCGATCAGGCAATCAAATCCTTGTGCGTGTAGCGCATTCACATCGCTTAGCTTCAAACTTAATGGTTCGGCCCTGAGAAAAGCATTTGTTTGATCCATGTTGCTAAAGGGCCGATTGTTGTCGACGTGTTTTTGCAACGTTTGGATTAGGGTCTTGATTTCGTTGATATCGGCCATGCGGTTGGCTACGGCGCGCTCAAAGTCCTGTGCCATGCTGACAAGAAGCACGGTTAGCAGTTGTCCATCTGCTTGGGCGAATGTAGAGGTGGTTGCTGGGACGATATGGGTTGTGATGCGAACCGCTAAATCGGTTAAGGCTTGCTCGGGGTGGGGAATCATATCAGGGCCTCGGCGTACGTGAACTCAGACTCTGGTGCCAGTCGATCCAGTAAAATACGATTTTGACGATCAATCAATGGCCAGCCTGCCATGGCTAGAATTGGTGCTTTTGTAGCGCCATTGGCAAAATCTTCTGCGGAAGAGATCCAAATTGCCAGGGCTTTGACCGATGCAAATATCTGCCACCAACGAAACGCGCTCCGATCGACTTGGATTCCGCTGGCTTGCTCCCATATCTTCAAAGCTGTTTCCCTGGGTAGGAGTCGGCCGGCGATCGTGCGCTCGGGAGACCAAAGCGGATCCAAAGACCATGCGAGATCCTCCAAGGGGTCCCCAATGTGGGCCATTTCCCAATCGAGTACGGCGCTGATGTGACCTTCGGCGGTGTACATGAAATTGCCCGTTCTGTAGTCGCCGTGTACTAGAGTCATGCGAGCGCTCGGATTGGGCAGGTTATGGGCTAACCAACGCAGGGCGGCTTGTGCAATAGGTTGTGGGTGCATCGCATCCTGATTGATCACGTCGCGCCAGTAGGCGAGTTCGTGTGCCGCAGGATGTGTCGGCCAGTGCATGAACCGATCCACGCCGAGCGTTTCCGGTGACGTCGCTGCCAGCTTGCCCAGCAGGGACCATTTTTGCTGACCTAAGGGCAGTAGCCTCGATTTCATTTCGGGGGTATCCAATCCCGCAGGAGACGCTCGTCCCTGCGCAACGAATGACATGATTGAAAAAGGTCGCTCTAGTTTGCCGCTCAGTGTTGCCTGTGATGTTTCCAGCACAATTGGCTCTGGTACCGGCATGATGCCGCTGCGATGAACTGCCTGATAGGTGCGGTACTCATGCGTACGATCGGTGTCAATTAGACTTGAAGCTGGGTCACGACGCAGAACAACGGCTTGATTTTGCTCCTCTCGATTTAACAGCACATAGTAAGTTTCGCGCGAAGCGCCGCCGGGTATTTGTTCGATTTGAATCAGCGTACACGCACAGTCCCAGTGTTGAGCCAGATATTCTGCCACCGCAGTGCCAATTTCCGTCAAAGTTTGCATCGTCGTCTTTTTTTTGATTTTGACCATTGAAGTTAGCCGGTGTCTAACAAAGTTTGCAATATCTATTGCCTCTCTACTACTCTGGTTAGGCGAATAAATGATGTGTTAATGCGGGAGAATATAGTGGCGTTGAGCAAATTGAGTCGATCCGTTGAGGGTTATGTGGTCTTAGTAACGGGTGCTGCCAGCGGTATGGGTGAGGCGACGGCAAAACTATTTGCTCATGAAGGTGCAAAAGTTGCATTAATTGATCTTAACGAATCCGGTGTTGCGCGGGTTGCTCAAGAGATTCAGGCGGCGGGGTGTATTGCGCAGAGCTGGGCTCTTGATTTGTCGGATCCGGTTGCCGTTGTGCAGGTGGTTGATGATATTGCCGCTCACTTTGGCGGGTTGGATATGCTGGTGAATAACGCGGGTATTTCAATCTTTACGCCGATTGATGGTGAAGATTACGAATCTGCATGGGATAAAACGTTAAGCATTTTGCTAACGGCGCATACCCGAACCATTCGTGCTGCGCTGCCCTATATCAGAGCCTCTAAAAACCCTCGTATTGTCAACATTGCGTCGACTGAAGGCTTGGGTGCAACTAAGTTTGGCAGCCCTTACACGGCGGCCAAGCATGGCGTGATTGGATTGACACGGTCTCTGGCCGTTGAGTTAGGTGGCGAGAACATTACTGTCAACTGCATCTGTCCAGGCCCGATCCGTACGGGTATGACCGAAACCATACCTGAAGATCATAAGCAAACCTATGCACATCGGCGGGTGGCCTTGCGACGCTATGCAGATCCGGAAGAGGTCGCTCACGGTACGCTGAATTTTTGTTTGCCGTCGGCCAGTTTTATGACCGGGGCGGTGCTTCCCGTGGATGGTGGTCTGACTATTAAAAACGCGTAATGTCGAGGCATCGAGCAACGGACCAGTCGGTTTCCTGGCGCACGATTATCGCCTATGGTGCGCCCGCTGCGGGAGCCGGATATATGTACTTGCTGTTGAGCCTGTACATGATGAAGTTTGCAACCGACATTTTATTGATTGCTCCGGCGGTCATGGGTGTGATTTATAGTCTTTCGCGTATTTGGGACGCCATTTCTGATCCTCTGGTTGGTTATTTGAGTGATCGCACAACCACGAGATTAGGTCGACGGCGTACTTGGATTTTAGCCAGTTGTGTGCCGATCTCAGCCTCATTTTATATGGTGTTTGCGCCACCAATGAGTCTGACGGGGGATGCTTTGGTGGTCTGGGTTGCGGTTGCGGTGATTGGTTTTTATTCAGCGATGACGCTGTTTTTTGTGCCTCATTTGTCACTGGGGGCTGAGCTTTCGGACAACTATCATGAGCGTAGTCGTATGTTTGGTGTTCGTCACGCCGCCTACATTATTGGCTCAATATTTTCGTTAGTAAGTCTTTACTTTCTCCTAGAGGCCGGAGAAAGAGTGCGAGAGGTGGCAGAGCAACTGGCCTTGCTTGCCGTTGGTGTCATGTTTTTGTTGGTAATTTTTTCGGTAGTCCAGCTGCGCGAACGCCGCGAATTCCAGGGGCGTATGAACGCGGGCCCGATAAAAGCGTTTAGAGATGTTTGGGAAAATCCGCACGCGCGGCTGCTGTTGGTGGTCACATTTATCGAGTTTGTTGGGTCCTCGGCGATCGCCGTGTTGACGCTTTATGTGACGGAATATGTGGTGGGTGCGCCTGCTTGGGCGCCCTTGATTATTTTGGCTTATATGCTTCCCTCCAGTGCATCTGTGCCGCTGTGGCTGCCGTTGTCTAGGCGCTTCGGCAAAATCCGGGTGTGGATGGGTGGAATGATATTGACCGGTGTATCGTTTGGCGCGATGTTTTTTTTACCCTTTTTTGCAGACACCACGACCCGTTTGATCTGGATTATTGTGATGGCCTTTTTTGCGGGGTTAGCTAACGGATGTGGGGGCACCATTGGCCCGTCGGTGCAGGGTGACGTGATAGATTATGACGAAAATCTAACGGGAGAGCGTAAAGAAGGGTCTTATTTTGCAGCGTGGAATTTCGTACAGAAAAGCGCGCTGGGATTGATGCTTTTGCTCACCGGATTTGTATTGCAGTGGTCTGGCTTTATACCCAATGTGCCGCAGTCGATGACGGTACAGCTCTCGATGGTGACACTTTACAGTCTATTTCCGTTGGTCTGTTATGGCATTGGCGCATTTCTGTTCAGCCGATTCAAATTAGATGAAAAAGCCTACGCCGAAATCCGAGCCTCATTGGATGCGAAGAAAGTGAGATAAGTCCAGGCCGATGGTCGGGACTGCTTTGTGATAGGCTCGATCGCTCCCAGCTGATCGGACAGACTTTGGCCGCGCGCGATATTCGACATGTTTTGTCCCACCAAAATTTCTTGTGGCTTTGGGTAGGTAGCCTGGGATCGTCTTTCGCGATGAACATGCAGATCATCGCTCGCGGCTGGCTGGTCTATGAAATTACAGAATCTCCCATGGATCTGGCATGGGTAACGATGTCTTTTATGCTGCCGACCGTTCTCTTCTCACTATACGGCGGTGTACTCGCTGACCGTTTACCCAAGAAAAAAATCATTATCTGGGCCCAAGCGCTCAATTGTGCGGCGACCGCGGTGATGACCGTCATCATCCTTGAGGGTCGGGTCACCTTTTGGGATTTTATCGGGTTTGGGTTCTTCAACGGCATGATTTTGGCGTTATCTATGCCCGCCCGCCAAGCCTTTGTGCCGGAGCTGATTCCTGATCATTTGCTCTTTGCAGCGATGGGCTTGAATACAACGGGGTGGAATCTTGCGCGTATTGTCGGGCCGGCGTTAGCCGGTTTGTTGATTGCGGTTTTGGCAGGGGGGGATAATACCTCTGCCTTTGGGGTAGGCATGGTTTACGTGATGATTGCTGCGTTATACGGGCTCTCAGCACTGACCATGCTATTGATCACTCAAAATGGTCGGGTTAAGCAAGACACTCAGCAAAATGCCTGGCATGACGTGCGCGAAGGTTTGAATTACGTGGCCAAACACCCCCCGGTTTTGGGCCTGATCGTTTTATCTATTATTCCGTTTCTATTTGGTATGCCGCTCAATACATTATTGCCAGCATTTAATGAACAGGTCATGGGGGGTGGTCCGGATAATTTGGGCTTTTTAGTATCGGCGATGGGTTTAGGCGCGATTGTTGGATCATTAATGATGGCAACCATGGGAGGGCTATTAAGCAAAGGTCTTTGGTTGATCGGTTCATGTTTAGTTTGGGGAGCGCTAACTGCTGCCTTTGGTTTGTCCGAGGCGCATGGCCTGATTTTTGTGCTGATTGCAGCCATCGGCTGGGTCAGCAGTTGGAACATGTCGCTCAATCGCGGTATGTTGCAAATGCAAGTCGATAATCAGATGCGCGGCAGAATCATGAGTATAGATATGATGTCCCACGGCTTGATGCCAATTGGTGTTTTTCCGATCAGCTTGGTTGCCGAGTATTATGGTGTTGGCAACGCATTGGTGGTGAGCGGCTTAGCCCTAGTGGTGTTGACGGTGTTGAGCGTGATCTTGATTCCATCCGTCCGTACCACCGACAGGGCTGTCGTTTAAGAGATTCCCCTAATGCTCTAATGGCCAATGCCTAAGTGATTCAGGGCCTGTTCTCGGAGGTGCCGTTTAAAGATCTTTCCCGAGGCGATGCGGGGCAGGTGCTCATCGGCAAAGTAAATGTGGGCCGGAATTTTAAATTTCGCTAGGTGTTCTCCCAGGAAGGATTGCAGCTCGGCCTCTCCCAGCGTTGTGTCTGCATAAACGGTTGCGCCAACGGCTTCACCGAGACGCTCGTCAGGTATGGCATAGACGCTGGCTTCGACGACCAAGGGGTGCTGTACGAGTGCGGCTTCAACTTCGCCGCAGCCGATGTTTTCGCCGCCGCGTATAATCAGGTCTTTGATGCGATCAACAATAAATAGAAATCCCTCTTCATCAAGGTAGGCCACATCGCCGGTTCGTAACCAGCCATCGACGAAGGTTTCTGCATTGGCTTCAGGTCTTTGCCAGTATCCGGGAATAACGGATACGCCTCTGATCAGCAGTTCCCCGGGCTCAAGGGGGTCTAAAGTTTGCCCCTGGGAGTCGACAATTTTCAAGTCGACCACTGCTGATGCACGACCTGAACTGGCGGGGCGTGTGAGATAGTCTGCGCCGCTGATGCCGGTGCCGATGGCATTGGTTTCTGTCATACCCCAACCTGTGTTGGGTAATGCTGTTTTGAAAGATTGCTCGATATCTTTGACTTGCTCGGGTGCTCTGGGTGCACCGCCGCCGCCTACGGTAAGCAGGGTGGACAGATCATGCCTACCCTGTTTAGCGGCTTCAACCAGATCTCCGGTCATCGCAGCTGGGGCAATAAAGGAAGAAATTTGTTCGGTATCAATTAGCTTTGCCGCGGCGTTAGGGTCCCATTTGTACATGGCTACCAGCTTGCGTTGCGTGCGATAGCTTGACAGATACACGGCATGAGAACCCGTTGCGTGAAATAAAGGCACTGCGAGCAGCGTGGCATTTTGATAGGACAATTCTGGTGCGCTCGTGCCGGTGCTGATCAGGCTGCTTTGACCGTCTAATTCCCATGAAAGTAGTGCGCTTATGATATTGCGGTGGGTGGCCATGGCGCCCTTTGGAAAGCCTGTTGAGCCTGATGTGTAAAACAAAGTGGCCACGTCCTCAGGGTGCACCTGTATTTGCGGCATATGTTGTTGATCGGGGTATTTGCTGATTACCTGTGTATATGGGGTGCCAAGCGTGTTGCTTGAATCGGCTCGAATACTAATGACGGCAACGTCTAGCTGATGAATGACCAGTTGCAGTCGATCTAACCGCTCTTGATCTGCGAGTATTAGTTTGGCGCCGCAGTCTTTGAGTCCGGTTTCAATTTCGTCGCTTTCCCACCACGCATTCATGGCTACGGCGACTGCACCGATAGAGGTGGCCGCGGTGAAACCGATAATCCATTCGGGGTAATTGCGCATTGAGAGCGCAACTCGGTCACCCTTTAGGATGCCGTAGTCCTGCATCATTGCGGTCGCCAGACGGCAAGCCAGTCGGTAAATGTCCTCAAACGTATAGCGTTCGTCTTGATAAACGATAAATGTATTGTCACTGACATTTTCGCCGATTAACTCACGTAGTGACTTCGGCGCATTCACAAAAACGCGGCAGGGAATATCGCGGATATTCATTGCCTTTAGTTCATAGGGTTGGCCTGGAGCGGTTAGGTGCTTTAGCGCATCGGATCGAGATAGTGTCATGGTTGGGGCTCGCTAGAGTCAATTTAAGCGCAGTTCAGGAAATCGATAAGACCGCAAAGGACGTTCATAAACCCTTGGTTCCAGCCGAATGACTGCAAGAATTAGTGTAACCTAATTGTTTTGGGCAAAGGAATCTGTCATGAAATGGGATTTAGTCATTCGTAATGCCAAAGTCTTTGATGGTGTAGCCGACAGTGGAAAAGCCATGGATGTGGCCGTGCGGGATGGGCGTATTGCCGCACTTGGTGAGGGTTTGCCCCAAGACGCGGCGACCGAAAATCATGATGCATCGGGGCAGTGGCTGGTTCCCGGGTTGTTGGATATTCACACACATGAAGACCTTGAGGTCGAATTAGATGCGGGCCTTCCCGAAGTTGTGCGGCATGGCACCACCAGCGTTGTGGTGGGCAATTGCAGCATCGGGCTGGCATTTGGGGCTCAGCGCACGAGTGTTCAAGACCCAATCGTGGATTGTTTTGCAAGAGTCGAAAATATTCCCAAGACGGTGTTGAATAAGACCGCCGAAAAAGCAACTTGGGATAACCCCAAAGACTATATGACACACTTGGACGAGTTGCCGTTATCGGCAAACGTCGCGCCGTTTATGCCGCATTCTATGTTGCGCATTGAGGTGATGGGATTACAAGACAGCATCACGCGAGATCCAACATCCGCCGAGTTGAAGACGATGGTCGGCATTCTTGAAGAGAGCATGCAGGAAGGTTATTTAGGGATGTCCACGGACAGTCTGCCGCTGCATTTTCTGGCGAATCAACCTAATGTAAAAAAACGTATACCGACACAATATGCGCCCTTTGCGGAGTACAAAGCACTTACGGATGTCTTGCGGCGACATAATCGAGTTTGGCAAATGACCCCTGCGACGGATGATGGCAGGCTAACGGTACAGATGTTTATGTTGTCCAGCGGCCGGTTGTATGGCCAGCCACTGAAGGTGACAGCGTTGGCGGCTTTGGACTCAGTCAACAACCGGTTAACTAAAATTCAGGCATTGTTTTTCGCCAATTTCCTCAATTCGAAAGTGATGCAGGGAGACTTCCGCATGCAGGCGCTGGCGGCACCTTTCCGGATTTATTCGCAGGGTGTGGTCAGTCCCTTAGCGGAAGCCAACCCGCAGATGCGTAGGTTGATCGAAACTGAACTTGAAGATGTTGCGGCGCGCCGCAAAATTCTCTCTGCCCCGGAGTTTATTGATGCGTTTGGAGCTATGTGGCATCGCGGTAAGAGCGGCTTCAACGTTGGTCATTTGCGTCGCAAGCTGCGCTTGGAAAAAGAATTTTTAACCCGTGATTTAAACGATATGGATATATACCGGGTGCCGGTAGTGGGTTGGGTTGGCAAGACCTTTCAGTTTGCTTATCAACGTTATCAATTTTGGTTGATGCAGCCTGATGCCATTGACGATCCGGAAGAGCAGCGCGTATTTAGCGCGCTGGGCAAGGAAATTCGTGATGATGCAGCGTTTTTCTTGGGTTTATTGCACCACTACGACCGTGATTTGTACTGGAGTTACGTGTCCGCTAACCAAGACCCAGAGGTGGTTAAAAAATTGCTGTTACATCCCAAACTGCTGCCTGGTTTTAACGACAGTGGTGCACACGTGACCAATATGGCGTTTTTTGATGGTAATCTGCGGGCGCTCCATCTTGCCCTGAAAGATGATGAAGCGACCTTCGCGCGGATGGTTGGGCGTTTGACCCGTGAACCTGCTGAGTTCTTTGGGCTAGACGTTGGGACTCTGAACCTTAACGCGCAAGCTGACTTTACCCTGCTCAACCCTCAGGCCCTGGCGGAATATGACGGTGAGGCGTCTATCGAATACATTTATCGTGAGATTTTTGATTGCCATCAATTGGTAAATCGCTCTGATGGTGTTGTTCAAGGGGTTTATGTTGGTGGCCAAAGGGTTTGGCAGCAGGACCGATTCACACCAATTCACGGGCGGCATCCGTTAGGACACGCGTTGCGTGTGGGCGCGCGCTAAACGCCCTTGGTGCATGATAGCAGTGCTGCCCAGACTAACCGCGCATGGGGTTTATGGGTGGCCAGTTTTCTTTGCTTGCCTGTATTTGCTCACCGATTTCAGCAACGCCCCATACACCGTCGGATAATGATTTTTTCGCAATCGGCGTCAGTTGCCACGACAGCAGCGATACGCTGTTGCCGCCGACGATAAACTGGCGTCCAGTAATATCTTTTGCCTCGTCAGTACATAGATAGACAATGGGCGGGGAAACCGCTTCTGGCGGAAAGCTGTCCTGAATTTTTTCGGGCAAAATATCGGTGGTCATTCGCGAGGTGGCGGTGGGTGCCAGTACGTTTACGGTGATGCCGTATTTTAAACCCTCAAGCCACAGGCAGCGCATGAAACCGGCAATGCCCGCCTTGGCGGCACCGTAGTTGGTTTGCCCAAAGTTACCCAATAAACCGGAGGTTGAGCTGGTCATGATGATCCGGCCACCGGAGCCCTGTTCCAGCATGTGATCATATGCGACCTTGGTTGTGAGGTAGGTGCCTTTCAGATGAACCTCAATTACCGCGTCCCACATGCTGTCACTCATATTTTTGAATGACTTATCCCTTAAAATACCCGCATTCGCGATGAGAATGTCCAGCTTGCCAAAATGATCGACTGCTGTTTTGATCATCGCTTGCGCGTCTTCCCGGCTTGCGACGGAGCCGTAGTCGGCGACGGCTTGCCCGCCGGAGGCTTTGATCTCATTGACCACGTTATCGGCCATCGAAGTGCCGGTGCCGGTGCCATCGCGCGCGCCGCCTAGGTCGTTAACCACAACTTTAGCGCCCTCATGTGCCAGCAATAAGGCATGTGCCCTGCCCAGACCGCCGCCGGCGCCGGTCACTAATGCTACTTTACCTTCAAGCATGCCCATGGTGGCCTCTCCTGTATTTAGTCGCGTCATTATGTTTATTCATCTGATTAAGGTATTTTACGTGGATAATTTTGATAAAAGTACTGGGGCGTAAAAAGATATGGATAAATTGCTCGATTTCACGGGCCGGGTGGCGCTTGTGACAGGCGGTAGCCGGGGTTTGGGTCGTCAAATGGCCTTAGCGTTGGCTGAGCGAGGGGCAAATGTGGTGGTAACGAGTCGCAAGGCTGAGGCTTGTGCAGAGGTTGCTGCAGAGATCGAGGCTATGGGTCGACAGGCCATGGCCTATGGCTGCCACGTGGGTCATTGGGATGAAATTGATGGACTGGTTGAGGCGGCTTACAGCCGATTCGGCCGCATTGATGTGCTGATTAACAACGCAGGAATGTCGCCTCTGTATCCCAAGCTAACGGATATCTCTGAAGCGCTGTTTGACAAGGTGATGGGCGTTAACTTGAAGGGTCCTTTTCGGCTCATGGCCGTTGTCGGCGAGCGTATGGCTGCGGGGCAAGGCGGTAGCATAATCAATATCTCTAGTACCGCTTCGTTGAACCCGTCGCCGACCTCTGAACCTTATGGCGCTGCCAAAGCCGGTCTAAATGCGTTAACTCGGTCATTTGCTTTTGCTTATGGTCCTAATGTGCGGGTGAACTGTATTGTCGCCGGACCTTTCCTGACGGATATTTCGAAGGCTTGGGATATGGCTGCATTTGAAGCTAATGCAAAAGCTAATTTAGCGGTAGAGCGTGGTGGAGAGCCTGAAGAGATAGTGGGCGCAGCGCTCTATCTTGCCAGTGACTCGAGTAAATTTACGACGGGAACAACCATTCGAGTGGACGGCGGCACGCGTTAGCCGGCACAAGCGTTGAATCTGCCGAGTCTTGTGTTAGCAGGGCCATTGGCTGTTCACTGCCTGCATGAACCGCTCTCCCACTTTTTTGCCATAGAGTGTTTGTAGCGTCCCCAGCCCCCCGGGATTGGCGATATTGACTTCCATCAAATAACCTCCGACGGTATCGATGGCGGCAAACCCAATGCCGGCGATGGCCAAATCTTGTTTGACAGTTTCGACTAACGCGCGCTCTGTGGGGTCTAATTGAGTTTGGCTGGGTACCGCATGTGCGGCCAGATTAGCGTGAAAACTCGCGCTAGGGGTGCGCAGATAACTCCCAATGATCTGATTGGCACAAATTAGCGTCCGCGTCTCTCCGGCTGTGATTTCTTCAATGTAGCGCTGGAGCATCCAGTAACCGGAACTATCGCCACCCAGGGTTTCGCGGATGGATTGAGCGCTGTAGATGCGCTGTACTGCGCGCCCGAAGCTGCCGGCTACGGGTTTTAGGATCCACTGTCCGCCAAGCTGCTCGAAAGCTGAGATAAGTGGTTCGGCGCTTGCGGCCACAAAACTGACGGGCATGTAGTTATGCCAAGCCAGTTTTCCGTGTTGGGACACATAAGTGCGCGGGTTGCTGAGCAAACGGGGAGGATTTATTTGCTCCAGTAAATTGACGCGATCAAGGAACGAGCGTTGCGGACCCAAGCCGATTGGCCAGATGAGAGCGTAATCATCAGCGGGTCGGTCTGCGCAGTAAACTCGATCGCGTTGCCAGGTCAATTCTTCGTGTTTGCAGATGGAGACCTGCCAGCCGTGTTGCTCAAACAATTCAGGCAAACGGGCTGCATTGTCGTCCTGATGGCCCCCGGGTGTAATGAGAAACAGAACGTTCTTCACCTTATTGTATTGTCCGCAGCGGCTTTGACAGATTCGCCTTTTGATTTAAATCTAACTAAGATTTGGTTTTCCTCGACGCAAATAGGCGCAGCTTTTGAGTTCTTTTACATTGCCAGATTACACCTTGTCTGAACAACAAGTTCCACAGTTTCAATGCGCGGTCCTTCCACAGTCTGAAAAAGAGGCTTTAAAAGCACAAATTGCGCAGCGTTTGGATGCGCTAGGCGCTGTTTTGATCGCCCATTATTATGTTGATGGAGAGGTTCAGGATCTGGCGGAAGCCACCGGTGGCTTTGTTTCGGATTCATTAGAGATGGCGCGCTTTGGGCGTGATCACGCGGCCGATACGGTCATTGTCGCGGGCGTCAGGTTTATGGGCGAAACGGCGAAAATTCTGTCGCCGGCGAAACGCGTATTTATGCCGACGCTGGAGGCTGAGTGTTCGCTTGATTTGGGTTGTCCGCCCGATGAGTTTGCTGCATTTAGGGCGGCTCATCCTGATCGCACAGTGGTGGTGTATGCCAACACCTCTGCTGAAGTTAAGGCGCAGTCCGATTGGGTGGTGACCAGCAGTTGTGCGCTAGAGATTGTTGCGCACCTGCGTGATCAGGGCGAAAAGATATTGTGGGCGCCGGACAAACATTTAGGCCGTTATATTCAAACTCAGACAAACGCTGACATGCTGATTTGGAGTGGAGCATGCGTTGTGCATGACGAATTTAAGCTCAAGGCTCTGCTCGATTTGAAGAAAGTTTACCCTGCCGCCGCGGTGCTGGTACATCCGGAATCTCCTGCGGCTGTGACCGGTATTGCCGATGCCGTGGGTTCAACGAGTGCGATCATAAAGGCCGCATCACAGATGCCGAACGACACTTTTATTGTGGCCACTGATAAAGGCATATTTCACAAGTTAAAACAGCTCAATCCGAGCAAGCGATTCATTGAAGCGCCCACTGCCGGAGACGGAGCCACCTGTCGTAGCTGTGCTCATTGTCCTTGGATGGCCATGAATGAGTTGCAAACACTTGACCGGCTGCTGCGTGATGAAACATATCGCGCGGGCTGCGAAATCCACGTGGGTGATGACATTGGTGAGCGTGCGAAAATCCCCTTGGATCGAATGCTCGCATTTCAGCGAGGAGTTTAAGGGCAGGATTTGCGGTCAGCTCTGTTGTTCAACTCGAATGGCGGTGCGCAGGTCTTGAATACGTTGGCGTAACTTAACTTCTAGCTGGGGGTTGGTCCGTCGCAGCAAGCGCTGCGCGTATTCAAGATGCTGAATAGAGCGATGGTAAGCGCCGTGTAGATAGAAATAATCCGCCCGGGCCAAGTGCACGCCTGAAATGTTGCCGGCCAAGCCGGCGGTCTCGGCGAGTGTGTACCACACGTCAACGTCCCTGGGTTGTATTTGCGACTGTCGCAGCAGTATTTTTTCTGCTTCGAGGTGTTGTCCATCCGCGTTGAGTGCATTGACATAGAGACTTGTCAGAGGCGGGTTGTCGGGGTTCAACTGAAGTTGTGCAGACAACATTTTTTTTGCTTGCTCGGTTCGCCCGGCGGCGATCAGCAGTTCTGCGTAGGCGGCGTTGTACAGAATGTTTTGGTTGTTGATATTCAGTAACGTCTCCGCCTGCGTAAGAGCGGCTTCGTGTTGCCCCCTTTTACTCAGGGAAAGGGCTAATCCGTAGCTTGCAGCAGGATCCTTTGGTCGCTCGCGCAATTGGGCTCTGTAACCGTCCGCGCCCTGAGCATGGTTTTTCTGAAAATGAACCTGGGTTCTGACGCGAATGAGTTGGTATTCGATTGACGTTTTGGTGGTGCGGTCCTGATAACGCATGGCTTGCGTGCGGGCATCAGCGATGCGAGTTTCAGACAAAGGGTGGGTTAGCAAAAACTCCGGTGGTTTGCGTGTGAATTGGTATGCTTGCTGCATGCGACCAAACATCCGGGAGGTTGCGTTGGGGTCTTTGCCTGCACGGATCAGTGTGTTCATGCCAATTCGATCGGCTTCTTGCTCGCGGTCGCGACTGAACCGCATTTGATTCGCTTGTGCTGCAGCTTGAGCGCCGCTGACGGCGGCTATCATCGCATCTCCACCGCCCGCGGCGCCGAGAATCAGGGCAGCAATCAAACTCGCCAGTGTGGGTAATGTATTAGAACGTTGTTCCGCAACTCCTCGGGCGAAATGTCTTTGGCTTAAGTGTGCCAGTTCGTGAGCCATCACCGACGAATACTCATCGACGTCCTCTGCGGCAAGAATCAAGCCGAGGTTGATGCCTAGTACGCCGCCTGGTGCTGCAAAGGCATTGATTTGTGGATTATCTATAATGACCACGCTGAGAATGGGTTCGCGTAAATCAGAATATTGCGCCAATTCGCGGATTTGTTGGGCAACGTAGTACTTCATTAATGGGTCGTCTACGGTGGGTAAATTTGCATTTAATTGCTTGAGAAAAGAAGCCCCAATTTGTTTTTCCAGTTGCGGTGAAATTATGGAAGATGAAGCATCACCCAGGCTGGGTAGTCGGTCTGGATCAGCTCGTACCTCAAGCGCGTAGCTGCATAAGCACAGTAGCCACACAATTGGCCCGGCGAGGGTTGCTGTGAGATGTTCAGATGACGTGAACATAGTTCTGTATAATTGGCTGGTCATACATCATGATTGCAGGTTGTTAAGCACTTAGAGCGTTTATGGAAAAAGAAGTTCGTATTCTCGACGTAATTGGCTTGGATTGTCCAATGCCGTTGCTAAAAGCGAAAAAAGAGTTGAACGGCATGGCACCTGCAGAGCGGGTAAAGGTGCTGGCCACAGATCCCGGGTCGGTTAGGGATTTTGACGTGTTTACCCGGCAAAGTGGTCATATGTTGATTGAGTCTGGTGAAGATAATGGGACCTATTTTTACGTGATACAGAAAAAGTTGTGAAGTTTTTAGAAGTCATAGGCGCATGGGTAAACGAACACTTTTCTAACGAAGAGGCCATTTATCTGGTTGCGCTGATGGTAGGGTCGGTGGTTTTCTTTGCCACCTTGGGCAGCTATCTCGCGCCTGTATTTACCGGATTGGTTGTTGCCTTTCTGCTGCAGGGATCTGTGAATTTCCTCATGCGGCGGCAAATTCCTCGAATACTTGCAGTTTGTCTGTCCTTCTTTTTGTTTGCGGGCGGCATATTTGCTTTTTTGATCATTATTGTGCCGCTGGTGTGGCAGCAGATGCAGAGTTTGTTTGCGCTTTTCCCAACTGCAGTTGAACTGTTACGTGACGGTTTGGCTTCATTTGCGGCGCAGTATCCAGAGTACGCAACGCCTGAACAGGTGTCGAAGTTGTTGGATCAAGGGGCTGCTGAATTAGGTGGTCTGAGTAAGACGATATTTCAGACAGCTTTCACGCAGGTTTTTTCGCTCTTGAGTTTGGTGATTTATCTTGTGTTGGTGCCTATCTCGGTTTTCTTTTTTCTCAAGGACAAGGATCAGCTGTTGGCATGGGTGCGTTCTCTGTTGCCATATAATCGGCCGTTGTTGAATGCCGTGGGAGAGGAGATGAATGACCAGCTCGGCAACTATGTGCGCGGTAAATTCATTGAAATCCTAATCGTCGGGGTCGCGACGTACGTGAGTTTTACGGTGCTGGGCCTGAACTACGCCGCTTTATTTGGAGTTTTGGTTGGGCTTTCTGTCTTGATCCCATTTGTTGGTGCTGCTTTGGTGACGCTGCCTGTTTTTGTGGTTGCGGTGATTCAGTTTGGATGGACCTGGGATTTGGGTATCGTGATGATTGTGTATGGTGTGATTCAGTTTTTGGACGGTAATGTTTTAGTCCCGTTGCTGTTCTCTGAAGTGGTTGACTTGCATCCGATCACCATTATTGTCGCGGTGTTGGCCTTCGGCGGAGTTTGGGGTGTTGCCGGTGTGTTCTTTGCCATACCCCTGGCGACTTTGATAAAGGCGATCTACAAAGCGTGGCCTCATCATGCCGGTGAATCTTTGAAATCAGAGCAGGTTTAATCGAGCTTGTTGTTGGCCGCTTGCCTGCGTACCATTTGGGTTTGGACATCATAGAGCAAAGGCTTATGCCATGTTAAAGGGGAGCATCGTTGCTCTCGTCACGCCAATGACAGCCACCGGTGAGATACAGTGGGTGGAGTTGGAACGTTTGATCGAGTGGCATATAGAAGCAGGTACTCACGGTATTGTGCCCATGGGTACCACCGGAGAATCTGCTACGCTGGATACGATTGAGCATTTGCAAGTGATCAAAGCTACGGTCGACCAAGTCGCTGGACGTATACCGGTGATTGCAGGTACTGGTAGCAATTCTACGGCCGAGGCGATTCATCAGACGCAAGAAGCGCAGAATGCAGGCGTGGATGCCTGCTTATTGGTTACGCCTTACTACAACAAGCCCACTCAGCAAGGGTTAGTTGCCCACTATACGGCAATTGCCAACGCGACTGACGTTCCATTGGTTTTGTACAATGTTCCGCCCCGAACGGCATGTGATTTGCAGGCAGAGACCGTTGCTCGATTGAGCCGCCTGAAAAATATTATTGGCATAAAGGAAGCTTGCGGGGATGCAGCTCGGGCGGGTCAGATATGTGCCATGGTTGATTCAGATTTTGTGATTTTATCCGGTGAAGACGCGCAGACCTTGGAAATGCTTGATCTGGGAGCGGTGGGTACAATCTCGGTGACCGCCAATGTGGCACCTGCACTGATGGCGCAGTTTTTGGACAGTTTCTTGAGCGGCGATCGTGCTGAAGCCGTTCGACTGAATGGGAAGCTTAAGCCGCTGCATGATATTTTGTTTGTTGAACCGAATCCCACGCCTGCTAAATGGGCCTTGCACGCGATGGGTAAAATTGGCTCGGGCATACGTTTACCGCTACTGCCGTTGTCGGAAGCTCACCGTCCGCAGGTGCAGGCTCATCTGGCTGATTTGGGGATTTTATAGTGCGATATTGGCTTTTAGGTACAGTGATTTTGAGCTTGGGCGCCTGCAGTTGGATGCGACCCGGGGATGAAGGCATTTTTTTGAATCCAAACGATGATTATTTGGAGTCGGACCGACACAATAAGTTGGTGGTGCCCGAAGATCTGCGTACGTTAGAAAATACAGACCCCTTTCCGATCCCATCGGTTTCGCAGCCGCCGAATCCGACGTACTATGCCGACCGGCCGCCTTTGCCCGATGCGATTTATGCCAACGACAATCGCGATGAGGTGAGAATTCAAACGTTGGGTGATCGGCAATGGTTGGTAATACCCGAGCCACCCACCACAGCATGGCCTAAGCTCAAACAATTTCTGGCTGAAAACGCCGTGCCAATTGTTTACGACGCGCCCCAGTCGGGCCGTCTGAACACGGGTTGGCTGAAAATTGAAAATGTAGCGTATCGAGATGTTATCCGGACAATGCTCAAGGACGCAAAGTCATCAGACCCGTTGCTCACTGGCCAGGACAGATTTTTAATCAAGGTAGAGCAGGGCCTGCGCCCCGAAACCACAGAAATACATGTGCGTCATGAAAATGACAGCATATCACTGCCGGTCAGAGATGAAGTCATTGTGATAGACGGCTTGAATTCTCATATGGATTTAGCCGAAAGTGACTTGCTGCGGGAGGTGGGTGCCTATATCGCAGCGAAAGTGTCCGAGCAGACGGTGTCTAAAGTGGCTCTGCAAATAGGCAGTGAAAAGAAGGCGGAACTCGAGCGCGATGAAGATGGCTTTCCGGTGCTGTATTTTTACCTGGACTATGAGCGTGCCTGGGCGACCATGGGGCAAGCATTAGAAAATGCCAGCGTCGATATTATTAATTTGGATCGTGAGACCGGCCGATTTATGGTGGATGTCCCACAAAGTATTTTTACGGGTGAAGAGGGCGGAGGCTTTTTTTGCCGGCTGACCTTTTCCTGTCAGAGTGACAAACCGGTGAGTGTGCAGCTGCGCATGTTGGGATCTCAGCAGAAATATGATCTGCGTGTCTGGCAAGCCGATGGTGAAGCGCTACTAGATGCGGATGTGGCGCAACAAATTCTGGTGTTGTTGCGAGAATTTGCAGCCTGATGGGGTTTGCGTCGTTGGGCAGTGGCTCGCGGGGCAACGGGACTCTCGTCTCGCTCGGCGGCAAGATACTGTTGGTTGATTGCGGTTTTACGTTAAAACAAACCGAACGACGCTTGGCCCGTCTGGGTCTCAGTGGCGGCGATCTGGATGCTGTCCTGATCAGCCATGAACATTCCGATCACATTAGCGGCGTAGCAGCCTTGGCGCATAAGTACGCGATACCTGTGCATGCGTCCTATGGCACTCTCAAGCGTGATCTGCGCGGTGCAACGTGTATTCCGTTCGATGGGGACAGTGCTTTTGACTTTGACGGTGTGTCGGTGAACCCTGTCTGTGTTCCGCATGATGCCCGCGAGCCGACCCAATTTGTTTTGAGTGACGGCGTTGAGACAATTGGAATACTCTCTGATCTGGGCTGTGTGACCAATCATGTGGTGCAGCAATACAGTTGTTGTACCCATTTACTTGTAGAGGCCAACCATGACCTTAATTTGCTCTCGCAGGGTAGCTATCCACCGCAGCTTAAGCGTCGCGTGGCCGCTGATTATGGGCATCTGAACAATCAGCAAGCGTTTGAGTTGGTGTCTCGTTTGGCGCATGCCGATCTAAAAGTTGTGGTCGGTCATATTAGCGAACAAAACAATTGTTTGAATTTGTTGGAGCGGCTTTTTTTGCCGCTGCACAATAGTCTGGCCAGTCTGAATTACGCAACCCAGGCCGATGGTTTCGGCTGGATTGGCGCTCAGCCGCTGAAACGACAAATGTCCTTTGCTTGAGTTGAAGGACCATATTCCCTTGTTTTAATTACGAGTTATTATAATTTTATGCACGATATGCCACTAAATATTACGCCGGAGAATTTTCAGACAGAGGTCATTGAACGATCAAACGCAGTGCCTGTATTTGTTCTGTTTTGGGCAGAGCAGGTCCCTCCTTCTGTAGCCACAAAGCAAACACTCGAAACATTGGTGGCGCAGGCCAGCGGAAAGGTTGTGCTTGCGTTGTCGGATGTTGCGCAAGATCAGACGCTGGCTCAGCACTTGCGTGTTCAGGGGCTACCCTGCATCCGTATTGTTCAGCAGGGTAAAATTGTGGATCAGTTAGACGGCCCTGCGGATGAGGCGCAGCTGCGCACATTGGTAGATACCTTTACCCAGTCGCCTACCGACATGATCAAAGCCCAATTGACCCAAATAATTGCGGCCGGTGATTACGATACGGCGGTCGGCTTGCTTCAACAGGCGGTCAATGATGAGCCCACCAATTTGGGCTTTCGGGTTGAGCTTGCTGATGTCTTGGCGCTTAAAGGTGATATTGATGACGCAAGAACGGTATTAGCGTCAATTCCTGATGACACTGAGGAGCGCGATCGTCCGCAACATCGACTGGAGTTTATCGAAGAAGCTGCAGGCTTCGAAGATATTGCTGAACTGCAGGGTGCATTGGCGAGCGATGGGGAAAATCTTGAGTTGAAATATCGACTCAGCGTGCAATCAGTGGTCGCCCAAGAGTATGTCGCTGGTTTGGAATTGGCGATGGAGATTCTGCGTGCTGATCGAGAATTTCGTGATGATATTGGCCGGTTGACCATGATCCGAGCCTTTCCTTTGTTAGGAAAAGGCAGTGAAATTGCGACAAAATATCGACGAAAGATGTTCAATTTTATGCATTAGCAGTCTTGCATTGCGGGCTCGCGAGCGTCAGATTTAGCCGGGATAATGGCCGATTTGTCATTTTATTTTTAGAAAGGCCAACCTGACTTGCGCTTGGCCGTTAGTAGGTACTAACAGAGTTGTCG
>DGQF01000022.1 GCA_002389675.1 Gammaproteobacteria bacterium UBA4421 | reverse complement strand
TGTTGGTCAAACAATACGGGCCGGTTGACTAGAGTTATAGCCGGTTCGACGATTTTTTAGCCCCGGTGTGTTGGGGTCGAAGATTAAATAATAGTCATCAAAAGGGTTTTACATGGAGGGTTTTCGGCAGGAGATCATACTTTCATCAGTTGTGATCTACATGGTGTTTTGTATTGTGGTTGGCCTTTGGGCAATGCGCCGCACGCACTCGCCGCGAGATTTCTTTATTGCTGGCAGGCGCCTTGGGCCACTTGTGGTGGCCTTGGCGATCTTTTCCAGCACCCTCAGTGGCTTTGGCTTTGTTGGCGGTCCCGGACTGGTTTATGCGCAAGGCGTCAGCTCGTTTTGGATGATAATTTTGTCTACCACCGGGTATGCGCTGGGTTTCTTCTTAGTGGCCAAGCGCATTCGAATGGTGGCAGAGCTTCGCGATGCGATGTCGCTGCCGGACATTGTTGCGGCTCGCTACAGGAGTGAAGCGGTTCGCTTTCTCATTGCGCTGACAATTGTGCTAGGGGTTATGGGCTACCTTGCGACCCAAATTCTGGCGATGGCAGTGGTGATGAAGTCTTTACTGGGTGCAACGGCTTTTTTTGCGGATATTAGTTTGATCACCTGTGTGGTTGTCTCGTCTGCCGTGTTGATTTTCTATTGCGTAACCGGGGGTATTATTGCATCGGTCTATACCGATGTTGTGCAAGGCGCAATTATGATGGTGGCAGGGGTGTTGATTCTCTACACGGCGACGCAGGTATTTGATGGCGGCTTCGCTGAAGCTACATCGGTCATTTTGCAGGATGACGCTGAGGCGGTCATGCCCTTTGGTACTGCGGGGATCATTGCCTGCTTGGGTTGGGCCTTCATTTTTGGTGTGGGTGTGGCGGGACAGCCGCATTTAGTGACCAAAATGATGATGAATGAAAAAATTTCAGACAATCGAGTGGTATTGCCGGTCTCTGTTATGGGTTATGCCTTCGCGGCCTTGCTTTGGATCTCCATAGGCACCGTGATGCGTGCTTTGGTAATTGATGGGCAGGCAGAACCGCTCACCGGGCCGGATCAAGCGGCCCCATTTTTCCTCTCCGTATTTGCGAGCCCGCTGCTTGCAGGTGTTGTTTTTGCTGGCTTATTCGCCGCAATCATGTCCACAGCCGACGCATTTTTGAATGTGGGAACTGCAGCGATTATTCATGATATGCCGAAAGCTTTCGGTGCGACTAAAATTGAAAACGAATTGCTCAAAGCCCGGGTGGTCACAGTGCTCCTTGCCACTGTAGCTGCCGTGATTGCGTTAGCCAGTGATACGCTGGTGGCATTGCTTGGAACCATTGGTTGGGCAACTTTTGCGGCTGCTATTTTTCCGGTGCTCGCCATTGGGTTAAATTGGCAGGGAGCCACGCATCACGGTGCGATTGTGGCGATTGTGGCGAGTTTGTCGATAAATGTCGTGTTTAATGTAGCCGCGGTTAGCTTACCTTATGGTATCAGTGCTGGCTTTTTTGCGTTTGTGACTTCTATTGTTTTATTCGTGGGAATATCCTTTGCAACTCAGCGCCGTTGCCAGCCCCTGGATGAAGACGTTCGACGAGTGATGGAGTTTTAAACAGCGAACTTGCACATCGCAAGACGCGATAATCTAAGGTATTGTTGGGCAATTGAAATAATAATAACGCAGCAAAAAGGGAGTCGGTCATGAGCGAAGCGATAGAAACGGAAAGTGCGGCCGAATTTATTCGGCCTGGATCCGAGCAGGATCAGATAAGGGGGCCAATTCCCGCGGCGAAGGATATGGCGCTGCAGGACATAAACCCAGTATGGAATCGGTTGTTCGCGGAAAATCGCATGCTTGAATATTTTGAACGGCTGCGACGAGAGGACCCGGTGCATTTTAACGAGACAGATGTGGCTGGGCGCTATTGGTCGCTCACTCGTTATGACGAAATCAAAGCGGTCGATACCGATCACAAAAATTTCTCCAGTGCTGCGGGCATTACCATAGGATTTCCGATTGATCAGCCTCTACCTGAAGGGGCGCTGGACATAAGCCTATTCATCGCGA
Organism: Gammaproteobacteria bacterium UBA4421; assembly: GCA_002389675.1. Classification (GTDB taxonomy): domain Bacteria; phylum Pseudomonadota; class Gammaproteobacteria; order Pseudomonadales; family Azotimanducaceae; genus UBA4421. The sequence goes on along the minus strand of DGQF01000022.1, from coordinate 116,639 downwards.
TGGACCAGCCCAAACATGATGTCCAGCGCCGAACGGTGTCACCTGTTGTCTCCACTCGCAATCTGGCCGAGATGGAAAGCTTGATCCGAGAGCGGACCGCAGAAGTTTTAGATGCCTTGCCAGAAGGCGAGACGTTTAACTGGGTAGACGAGGTTTCCATAGAACTGACCACGCGAATGCTGGCTACCCTGTTTGATTTTCCCTATGAAGAACGGTCAAAGCTAACGCGTTGGTCAGATGTTGCCACCGCTGTTCCTGGTGGTGGAGTGATTGACACAGAAGAACAGCGCCGCACTGAATTAATAGAGTGCCTGGTTTATTTTCAGGGGATATGGGAGGAGCGTAAGCAAAATCCCACTGGGGATTTCGTGTCCATGCTGGCGCATGGTGAAGATACAAAAGATATGGAGCCGCTTGAGTTCCTGGGGAATCTGATACTTTTGATTGTGGGAGGTAATGACACCACCCGTAATTCGATGTCCGGCGGCGTATTGGCACTCAATGAATATCCGTCTGAGTATGAGAAGCTCAAGAAAGACCCGTCTTTGATCCCAAACATGGTTGCAGAGATCATTCGCTGGCAAACCCCTTTGGCGTATATGCGCCGCACGGCTAACCAAGATTGTAAAGTTGGCGATAAAGACATTAAGGCTGGAGACCAAATGTTGATGTGGTACGTCTCCGGTAATCGTGATGAATCCGTCTTTGAGCGAGGCGAAGAGCTGATTATAGATCGGCCTAACGCAAGACAGCATTTGTCCTTTGGATTTGGTATTCACCGGTGCATGGGTAATCGGTTGGCAGAGATGCAATTGAAAGTCCTGTGGGAAGAAATGATGAAGCGTTTTGAGAACGTTGAAGTCGTGGGTGAGGTCGAACGCACTTTTTCTTCCTTCGTAAAGGGATATACCCAGTTACCTGTGCGGGTAACACGACACAAATAATGGTGAGCAAGTGGTGCGGCCGGCCTTTTCTGGCCGGTTTTTGCGCTTGATCTGGCCTTTCCCTTCATCTGGAGGACGAAAGAAGGCTTACGTGGCCCAGCTGGCAGGAGAGTAATCATGAAGGCAGGCTCCAATGAGCGAATGAACCAGCAGTTGTTTTTAAAGCAGGTGCCAGCGGGTATAGCCGGCCCAGATGATTTTGAAGTGCAAAATAATCCGATACCGGAGCTTGTTGCAGGCCAGGTGCTGATTGAGTCCCACTATATCGGCGTCGACGCTGCCTTGCGGCTCATCGTTCGAGACAGTGACGAGTTCTTGTTCCGCGTAAAGCCCGGAGATCTTGTTCACGGGTCGGTCGCTGGCCAAATCATAGCGTCAAAAAACTCAGAGTTCGCGGAAGGTGATTATGTGCTGGTGTCGGGGGGCGTGCAGAACTTCACGATCAGTGACGGTGCAGGTTTGGAGCGGTGTGATATCAACCAAGCGCCGTTAGGCGCCTGGCTAGGTGGATTTGGGGTATCTGGTCTGACCGCCTATTTTGCGATAACGCAAGTTTGTAAACCGCAACCGGGACAAACAGTACTGATTAACGGTGCTGCAGGCGCTGTCGGTTCGATTGCAGGCCAGATCTGTAAGTTGGCGGGCGCAAAAGTTATTGGCTTGACCGGTAGTGCTGAAAAATGCGCATGGTTGACCGATGACCTCGGCTTTGATGTTGCGATTAACTACAAAGACGCGGACTGGTATGAGCAATTAGAAGCGGCGGCACCTGATCGGCTAGATGTGATATTTGATAATGTCGGTGGTGTCATTCTGGATCGCAGCTTGAAGCTGATTGCGATGCGCGGTGTTGTGCTTTTATGTGGTTCAACCTCGCAGTACTCGCAGGAAACCATGGTGGGACCAAATAACTATATTTGGTTAGGCACCATGCGAGCCAGCATGCAGGGGTTTGTTGTCTTTGACTATGCAGATCAATACGCGCAGGCGCGAGCCAGAATGGCTGCATGGATTAAAGCGGGTTTGCTGAAAACCGTATCCTATGAAATAGCCGGTGACGTAGATGTTTTTCCTCAGGCTTTTCAGGCGCTCTACGAGGGGAAAAACCTGGGCAAAATGTTGGTGAAGCTGCCTGCGGCGTAAATCTTAAGGTTGAGCCCGGTTGTGTTGCAGCCGATTCGGGTTGATGGATGTTTGACCGCTCGCCGAGGCCTCAACGTCGTAGCGATAGATTCTCAGCCAATCGTAGCTGGCGATCATCGGGTAGCGGTTGTGCCTTTTGTTGCCGCCAAAATTATCTTGCACAACATCGTTCGGTATCCAGAAATTGATCATCACGTCCGTGGCATTGTCAGGAATCGGGGTTGGATATTTTTGAGGAGGTAGGCACTTTGGTTTGCAGTCGAGGTCTGTGCTTTTGAGCGTTTTGATGCGGCGGCCGTCGATAAACCAACTGATTTGGTCGGGTAACCACTCGATTGCGTACACCCGCCACGAATCCACCGGACCGATTTCAATTTTATCTTCCCATGCTCCGTAGTCCCTAGTCGCCCACCACTGCACCGTGTTGCGACCATAGATGAGGTTGGCTTGGAATTTGTCAGGTCGGCCACCTTCCAATTCAACGTCGATCTCTTCCCATTCCTGGTACTCGCCTTGAGCTTCGTTGACGTAGGTGAAAAGTGAAGAGATATAACCTGAGGCGCTTGTTCGTTCGGGCGCTCTCATGCGTGTCTCTATTCGGCCGTAGCGTAAGCGTTGGTCAGCTCGAGTGCGCAATTCTCCGCAAGTATAATCGTAAGCGGGTTTGTGTTGTTGATGATCCTCTGAGAAGCTGGCAGCAACGGCATTGTGCTCAACAACTAATTGCAGTACGCCGTCTTTGATCCTCACCCCTTGGGGGGTGAATCGGCAAAGAGATTCTGACCCCACAGCACCATCACCTTTTTTCCAAATGCGCTCATCTAATGCATCGAATCGCTCATCGACGAGGAGCGAAAACCCCGGATATTGGCCGGTATAGTTGGGGTAACTCGACAAAGTGTCAGCCAGTGCTGTTTGATGCAGGCAAAACAATCCGATCAGGAACCGGGCAAAAATATGAACGGGTGGCATAGAGTGGCTTCTGCTTGTGGCGGCGATTCGCCCGTTGTTAGGTGAAGGCGCACGATGCCAAGGTCCCTGCGATAAATCAATGGCGCCGCTGGCCAATTTACTGCGCGAGCAACGCAAGAGATCGACTCCGGCAGCAAGCGTTAAAACCTCTAAAGCCTTCTTTTTTCTTGTGTCCAAAGGTGTGCTGTACCGGACAATGACGTTAGTATTATTGTTGTCGTTCCCATCAAAGAGTTGTCTTTATGTCCAAGTTTTCTGCACCCTTGCTCAGAGATCCTGTTTCCTCTCGTCATACGGTTCCGGAAACGTTCTCGGATGCCCATATCGATAACGCGAGTTATCAATCAATGTATCGAAGGTCGGTCGAAGATCCGGAGGGATTCTGGGGAGATATGGCAACTGAGTTTCTCCACTGGGACAGAGGCTGGGACCGTGTGAGAGAGTTTGATTTTATTCAAGGCGAAGCCGCTTGGTTCAGCGGCGGTAAACTCAATGTCAGTGTGAACTGTATCGACAGGCATTTGCCGCAGCGTGCGGATCAAACTGCTTTTATTTGGGAAGGTGATGACCCTGCAGACAGCCAGACCATCACCTACGGCGAACTTAAGGTGCAGGTCTGCCGGTTGGCCAATGTTTTGAAATCACGGGGTGTTTGCAAAGGGGATAGAGTTTGTATCTATATGCCCATGATTCCTGAAGCCACCTACGCGATGTTGGCTTGTGCGCGCATTGGTGCGGTGCATTCGGTGGTCTTTGGCGGGTTTTCACCTGAAGCATTAAAAGATCGAATTATTGACTCCGATTGTCAAACTCTGATCACGGCGGACGAGGGGCTGCGCGGTGGCAAGGCCATTCCGCTCAAGCAGAACGCGGATATCGCGTTAGCCGCGTGTCCCGATGTACATACTTGTTTGGTGGTCAAGCGCACTGGTGGAGCAATCAACTGGCAAGAGCCCCGAGATGTTTGGTATGCGCAGGCTACAGGGGCTGCCAGCTCAGAATGTGTGCCGGAATCCATGGAAGCCGAAGATCCCTTGTTTGTGCTGTATACCTCAGGTTCGACGGGTAAACCCAAGGGTGTGATGCACACCACAGGTGGATACTTGCTTCAAGCCGCGATGACGTTCAAGTACGTTTTTGATTATCGCGAGGAAGAGGTTTATTGGTGCACAGCAGACGTCGGTTGGGTTACAGGCCACACTTATATTGTCTACGGGCCGCTGTGTAATGGCGCAATTTCGTTAATTTTTGAAGGAGTGCCTACTTATCCTGATGCGGGTCGATGCTGGGATGTGGTGGATAAACATCAAGTAAATATTTTTTACACTGCACCGACCGCTATTCGCGCGCTGCAAGCCGTCGGTGACGAGCCGGTCAAGCGCAGCTCGCGGGCAAGTTTGCGACTGCTGGGTTCAGTTGGAGAGCCGATCAATCCTGAGGCGTGGGAGTGGTACTACAGAACAGTTGGGGATTCTCGATGTCCGATTGTTGACACTTGGTGGCAAACAGAAACGGGTGGTCACATGATTACGCCCTTGCCGGGGGCGATTGCGCTTAAACCGGGATCAGCGTCGGTGCCTTTTTTTGGCGTAGAGCCGGCCCTGATTAACGAAGAAGGCGTTGAAGTGGAAGGCCCGGGCTCCGGTTATCTGGTGGTAAAATCCTCTTGGCCCGGTCAAATTCGCTCGGTATATGGTGATCATCAACGAATGATCGATACTTACTTTTCGACCTACCCGGGCTACTATTTTACCGGCGATGGTGCGACTCGCGACGAAGATGGCTATTTCTGGATTACAGGTCGGGTGGATGATGTTCTTAATGTGTCAGGGCATCGAATGGGTACCGCGGAGGTAGAAAGCGCGCTAGTTTTACATCCGGATGTCGCCGAGGCAGCCGTGGTGGGCTACCCCCACGACATCAAAGGTCAGGGAATCTATTGTTATGTCACATTGATGCTGGGTGTTGCGCCAAGCGATGCACTTCGCAAAGCGCTTGTTGGTCTGTGTGTCAGCGAGATTGGGCCGATCGCGAAACCGGATGTCATTCAATGGGCTCCGGGGTTACCGAAAACCCGCTCTGGCAAAATCATGCGCCGCATATTGCGTAAAATAGCTGAAAACGAAGTCGACGCGCTTGGTGATATCAGTACGCTTGCGGATCCGGCGGTGGTGGAAAACTTAATCGCTAATCGCTAATCTTGCGCGGCCTGGTTGCGGCCGCGCTTAGAACAAGAAAGATCAGTCAAGCCCGAGGGCAGTGCCTGATTTAGTTGGTCTGTGCAATGGCTTTTGAAACTTCGCTCAAGCGCTTGCTGAGCATGCGCGCCCACATTTGAGCTACCCGCTCGACCTCTATCCAGTTGGTTACCGGGTTTGAAGGCATGGACATTGTGCCGGACGATCCTGCGTCGCGTCTGTCCGCTGCGCGGACTAACACCGAGTTAGTCTCAGAGTCGATGAGTTCAAGAACCAAGGTGGCTTCACCAACGGACTCCAAGTAGATGTCCACCATGCCAACCGGTTCCGGTGGCACTTTGGAGACAACGTCCAGCAACATACCTTTGACCAAGAGTACATCTGGACCCTCGCTTTGGGTGATCTCGTAACCCTCAAGCGCACTCAATTCAGCCAGGAACGCATCCGCTAATGTTTTCTGAAGGCGTTCCCGCGCTTCTGCGTTTAAAGGAAATTCGGTTTCCCTGCTTCGTGCGGCAAAGCGGTTACCTGCGTTTGGCGACGTCTTGCGATATCGGATGCCGGCACCCTCCAATTTGATCTTTGTATAATCTGACAGATCGACGTCAGCGCGGGCCCAGGCCTGGCCAACACGAGGATTGTTGAAGGGATATAAACCATCAAAGGAGCGTTGCGCGTCGTCGCTGACATTCAACGTGGGTTGAGATGTGCAGCCGGCCGCAATGCTTATGCCCATGACAAACAGCAGTAACGTCAATACTTTCATTTTTGGATACCTTTATAAGTTGGCTGCGGTCTGCTGCCAGATGCATTTGGAAACTAAAAGCAGTCAAGATCCTCGAATACAGGCTCGCCCTCTAGCATTGCTGTGGCTTTCGGAGACATCTCCAGGTGATATGGGGCGGACATGTAGCGATCGTAGGCGTCTTGGTCAGGGAAAGAGATAAAATATAGATAACCTCTTTCCAGGCCGCGGATGCGGCGCACATCATAAATGGCCCCGGGTTCATTCTTGCTGACATCGCGCATCAACTTTGAGACTAATGCCTCGAAAGCATCGACCATGCCTGCCTTTACCGATAGTTGGATTGTTTGACCGATCATCAGATACCTCTCTGCCGAGTATTTTTTGATTACCGCTTACCGCCCGTCCTCGCGGTATTATGCGGGGCGAGGCCTTAGATTGCCATTCGAAAGCAATCAAAATCTTTGCGCGGCGTTGTCGGTTGCGTTGATGTTACCTAGGGAACTGTCTTAAGATATCGTCCGTCTTAAGCGGTTTTTACTTTTATTTATAATGATGATTTTGCAAGACTGATGTGGTTGCAGGTGTTGTCTTGGGTGGATGCTTATCGAGGTAAGCCACCGAGTAGTTCTGAGGAGATCGCGTGGCTGAGAGTGGTACCCGTCGTGGCACTGCATTTCATTGCGCTGATAGGCCTGTTTATCTTCGACGTGACGCTCACGGACGCTGCTGTAGCGGTGGGGCTATATCTGATCAGAATGTTCGCAATCACAGGTTTTTATCACCGCTACTTTGCGCATAAAACCTTCAAGACCGGGCGCGTAAATCAATTTTTCTGGGCTGCGGTCGCTGCGTCTTCCGCGCAGCGCGGACCGCTTTGGTGGGCGGCTCATCATCGCGATCATCATCGCCATACAGAAACGCCAGCTGATCCACACAGTTCTAAGAAAGGCTTCTGGTGGTCGCACATGGGTTGGATCCTGTGCGACAAACATTTTGCGACGAGAACCTCGCAAATCCGGGATTTTGCCAAATTCCCCGAATTGGTTTGGTTGGACCGCTTTGACATTGCCGCGCCTGTGTTTTTGGCGATTATGACTTTTCTACTGGGGGTGCTGCTCGAAACGTTTTACCCGAATTTGGGCACCAACGGACTGCAACTGCTGTTCTGGGGGTTTTTAATTTCCACGCTCATATTGCTACATGTCACCTTATCGATTAATTCACTTGCCCATCGTTGGGGCGAGCGTACGTTTGAAACGAACGACAGTAGCCGCAATTCACTTTGGTTGGCGCTGCTGACGCTGGGCGAAGGATGGCACAACAACCACCATTATTATTGTGGTTCTACGCGGCAAGGGTTTGGAAGGTGGCAGATCGATATTTCTTATTATCTGCTGCGGATGATGTCTGCACTGGGTTTAATTTGGGATGTTCGCGAGCCGCCGGCGCACGCGGTGAAGAATAAAGCGTGAGAGTAGCGGTCATAGGTGCCGGTATTGCCGGCTTGTCAGCGGCTTGGCGTCTGCAGGCTGAAGGCTACCATGTCGAAATTGTCGAGAAAAATAACCGGTTGGGTGGGCATACGCACACACACCATTTATCGGTTGAAGGCAAATCCGTTGCTGTAGATACGGGTTTTATCGTCTTCAATGCTTTCAATTACCCTGCTTTCTGCGCATGGTTAAATGAACTTCAAGTGGCCGCAAAACCCTCAAATATGAGTTTTGCGGTTCGTGACGAGGTTGCCTCACTCGAATATGGTACAAGTGACTTTAAGGCTATCACTGCCCATCGCCGGCAGTTGTTACGTCCGTCGTTTTGGCGCATGTGGATAGATTTGTCGCGTTTCTACCGGGTCCTGAAAGAGGGTGCCATTGAAGATGTGACCTTGGGCGACTATCTCGTCGATAGAGGCTATGGGTCTGCCTTTATTGACAGTCATATAGCGCCGATGTGTGCGGCACTATGGTCGCAACCGGTGGATGCCAGTCTGAGATTGTCGCTGCGACACGTTGTATCGTTTATGCGCAATCATCGCATGCTTCAAGTGTCTGGGCGGCCAGACTGGCGTGTGGTAGAGGGTGGCTCCTCTGCTTATCTCGAGGCGTTTCGTGCGCGCTTTACCGGGAAAATTCATTTGGGTGCCGGGCCTGTATCGGTTCGACGCGAAACCGGTGGCGTGAGGCTCAGCGATCGCCCTGGTGATCATTTCGACGCGGTTGTGTTGGCGTGTCATGCAGATCAAGCGTTAGCTGTGCTGGAGGACCCGAGCGAAGACGAGAAGCGGGTGTTGGGGGCAATGCCGTTTCAGAACAACAAGGTCTACCTGCATCAAGATGTCTCGTTTATGCCCCGCGACCATCGATGCTGGTCGAGTTGGAACGTGACGCGCGATAGTAGCGGTGAATTTACGATAACCTATTGGATGAACCGATTGCAGAATCTGGCCTGTCAGGCGCAATTTTTTGTTACCCTAAATCCCAACCGTGAGCCGCAAGATGTCTGCTGGCAGGGTGATTATAGTCATCCTCACTTTACTCGAGAATCCATTTTTGCGCAGACGTGCAGAAGTGATATTGGCACCCGACAAACTCAATTTGCCGGAGCGTATTGGGGCTCTGGTTTTCATGAAGACGGATTTACCAGCGGTCTAACTGCGGCCCAAGCGTTAATCGAGGGTCGTGCTGGTGGCGCATGAACAGTTACCTATGAAGGAAGCGTTGTTTGTGGGCACGGTGACCCATAACCGAAAAATCGACGTTGCTCATGGTTTCACTTACCCAATTTGGATGTCCTTTTCTGATTTATCTGCTTCACGTTTGCCCAGGCTGATTAGACCCAACTCAGCCAAATATTTGACTGTTTCGCGTATTCAAGAACTGCTCGATACTCAACTAGCGGACACTCAACATGATATTTGGCTGCTGACTCAACCCGGTCTGATCGGGCGTTCTTTTAATCCGGTGTCCTTTTATTTTGTGACCGAACAAGGCGCTGTGCGGTGGATTGTTGCGCATATTACCAATACCCCTTGGGATGAATCACACTGTTATGTTTTGGAGCGCTCAGATAGCGATTGTTGGTACTTTGATAAACGCTTTCATGTCTCACCCTTTTTGCCCATGGCACTAAAGTATCGCTGGCGCTTTTCAGTTTCTGCTGAGCACATTAAGATTAACATGCAAGTGCTTAAAGACGATCAACGGATTTTTTCGGCCGTACTTAACTTGGCTCCCCAGCCGCTAACGCCGGGTTTTGCGCTAAGGTGGCGTCTCCGCAATCCGGCACAAAACGTGCTGACAATCTTGCGTATTTACTATCAAGCAGCACGGTTAAAATTAAAAGGAGCGCCTTTTTATGCGCACCCCAACAGCACCAAAGGGCACTGAGCATCTTATGACATCAGCAACCTGGCTCAACCGTCTTGCCCGTGATCTTGTGCTCAAACGTTTGCAGCGTGTGGAAAGCGGATTGTTGCAAATTGTGGAATCTGACGAGGTTGTGCTGAATTTTGGAAATCCGGTTGAGCAATTGCCACCCGCTCAAGTTGAGGTGCTGGATGCGCGCTTTTATTTGCGACTATTACTTGGCGGTACGGTGGGTGCGGGGGAGTCCTATGCTGATGGTGATTGGGATACGCCAGATTTGACCCATCTTGTGCGTTTTATGGTCAGAAATCAAAAGGCGTTGGAGGGCTTGGATGGCGCGTTGACGCGCTCGCTGAAGCAGGTCTTCGAGAAGCTACGCCATAGATTCAATGCCAATAGCCTCACCGGCAGCCGGCGCAACATTGCGGCGCATTACGATTTGAGTAATGATTTTTTTCGCCTTTGGCTGGATTCTAGAATGATGTACTCCAGTGCGGTATTCGGTGAACCCAACTGGAGTTTAGAAAAAGCCAGCGAATACAAACTGCAAAGGTTATGTGAGCTGCTTGAACTGCAGCCCGGGGACCGGTTGCTCGAAATAGGCACCGGTTGGGGAGGGCTGGCCATATATGCCGCGGAAAATTACGACGTTACGGTAACTACCGCCACCATTTCCAAAGCTCAACAAGCAGAGGCGCTTGCGCGGGTTAGTTCTGCAGGTCTAGATGCGCGTATCGATGTTGTACTCAAAGACTATCGCGATTTGCGGGGTAGTTTCGACAAAATTGTGTCGGTGGAAATGGTTGAAGCTGTTGGTGATCAGTTTGTGGATGGTTATTTTAGTCAAGTGGCCTCGCTGCTTGTGCCTCAGGGGCGGTTTGTAATGCAGGCAATCACCATTGATGATCACCGGTATGACGCTGCTTTGCGTGAGGTGGATTTCATCAAGAAACATATTTTCCCGGGTAGTTTTATTCCTTCGATTGCGCGTCTTGTTGCGGCTTCGGCGCGATCAGGCGCATTGAAATTGACTCACTTGGATGATATCGGACGTGACTACGCCACGACGTTGCGGTGTTGGTCCGATCGATTCGCGGCAGCCAAAGATGATTTGATCCAACTGGGCTTTGACCAACGTTTTCAGCGTCTGTGGCAGTTTTACTTTTCTTATTGCGAAGGTGGATTTCTTGAACGCGCGATCAGTGACGTACATATGGTGTTTTCTAGCACGCACGACGCGGGTCCCATCTTGAAGCAGCACTCTTAAAATTTTACCTGTGGAGATAACGAAATGTCCCTTGTTATAGGCTTAGCCGAATCAGGATGGATCCCCGATATGTTGGTCAGACTCGGGATTCGACACTTGGTTAAACAGCGTCTGCGCGAAGAGCAGGCACTCCCTGCGACCACCAAAGGGTTGCGCACACAGGCCTTGAAAGACAGCGTAATTGCCTTGAATACTGAAGAGGCCAATGAGCAGCACTACGAAGTGCCGACGGAGTTTTTTCAAGCTGCGTTGGGCCCACATTTGAAGTACTCAGCCTGTATCTATCCCTCTGATTCGGCGACCCTAGGCGAGGCGGAGCGCCACACGCTTGAATTATATAAGGCCCGTTTAGACATTCGCGACGGAGATAATGTGCTGGACTTGGGCTGTGGTTGGGGCAGTTTTTCTCTATGGCTGGCGCAACACAACGCTGAGGTTAACGTTACCGCGGTTTCAAACTCTGCGACCCAGCGTTGTTATATTGAGGAAAGGATTGCGGCCTTGGGTTTGACTAATTTGAAAGTATTAACTGCGGATGTGAACGAGCTAGATTTGCCTGCCGAGTGTTTTGATAAAGTGATTTCTGTAGAAATGTTTGAGCACGTGCGTAATTATGCGGCGTTAATGGCCAGAATCAGTCGTTGGATGAAGCCGGAAGGGTCGTTATTTATTCACATTTTTTGCCACAAAACGCTGCTTTATCCCTTCGAAGTGGAGGGTGCCAGCAACTGGATGGCGCAAAATTTTTTCACCGGTGGATTGATGCCGGCAGCAGATACGCTGTTGTCTTTTCAAGACGACTTAACCTTCGAAGAACAGTGGCTGCATGACGGCACGCATTATGAGCGCACAGCAAGACATTGGTTGGAAAATATGGATGCTCAAGCCGATGCTGTAACCCCTTCGCTTGAACAAGCCTATGGCGCTGCAGACGCCTCGATATGGCGCCAGCGTTGGCGTATGTTTTTTATGGCTTGCGAAGAAATGTTTGCTTATGAAAATGGCGCACAGTGGCAGGTTGCTCACTATCGATTCTCAAAACCTGCGACGCAGTCTTAGTCGCGGTCAATGGTCGAGCGCCACGATAAGGTTTTTAGAACCGCAGGGGAAAATGATGTGGGTAAAATAAGGTTGAGAGCTCGTTGGCTTGTAGTGTTGGGGCTGGTTCTGGGTAGCATGGCCTGTGGTCAGGAAACGACAGGTGAAATGCCGGTCAAGGCGGTTGCCAGTGATGGGTCAAATCAGAACGCGGTTCATCTGGATGTCTATAAATCGCCTACCTGTGGGTGCTGCTCGCTGTGGATGGATCATATGACGCAGCATGGGTTTGCAGTGTCCGGTCATCATCCTGACAGCCTAGGTTTGCTCAAGAAAAATTTAGGTGTCTCGCCGCAGTATAGTTCTTGTCACACCGCTGTCAGCTCCGAAGGTTTTGTCTTTGAGGGGCATGTGCCGGCACGATATATAAAGGCTTTTCTTGCTAATCCAGTGCAGGGTGCATTGGGGCTTACCGTCCCAGCAATGCCTGTTGGTAGCCCAGGCATGGAATATGAAGGGCAATTTAACCCCTATGACGTAATACTAATGAACAAGAACGGCAGCACAGAGGTCTATGCTCGGGTGGTTGCTTACCAAGATCAATTCTAAATTGCGCACCTGAGTATGGCCTGGTTGGGTTGCTTGTTTTGCCAGCCGATGAACAGAGATTAAGGGGCACAGGCACAGGGTCCCTCAGCAAGGAGTTCCCCTACATTGAGCATTAAAGCGTTGCGGGTTCTCTTCATGGTTGGCGCAATAACGTTAGCTTGTCTGGCATTAAGCGCGCTGATTTTTGGGCCAAAAGCGTTTGAAAAAATTGCCACAGTGCTCGTCCTGCCGCTTGGCATGCTTTGGTATCTGCTGTGTGTCACGCTCGTTGTGGCGGCGGTGCTGCGAGCGCGGCGGACGCTCCTATTTGTTGGGGTGGTTTGGCTGTGTATAACATTGGTCGGCAATGTGCCTTTCTCGGAGCGGTTGGCGGAGATGCTGGAGGCGCCGTATGCGGATGTTCAGCCGCTCAAGCAAGGATCCTTCAGCGTGGTGATTGTGCTGGGAGGCGGATCCTCCACTGCTATTAATGGACGCCACCAAGGAAATCGTGCGGGTGACCGCCTGATTTTAGCGGGTCAGCTTTATCACTTGGGACTTACTCAAAACATCATCTGTACGGGCGAAACGATTGAATCGATGAGCACCAGTCAGCATGATCCAGCTGCGCAGTGCGCAGATGTATTGATGAATTTGGGGGTCCCTCAGGCGCGGATTGAACAACATGCTGGCCGTAACACCGCGGAAGAAATGTTGTCTTTGGGTCAACGTTTCAACGAGACGGGATTGCGAGTGGGTTTGATTACTTCAGCTTGGCATTTGAGCCGTGCGCTGCGATTGGCGCACCAACAAGGGTTTTATCCGCATCCCTTGCCGGCAGATTTCATGACCCGGGAGAATATTCCTGCAACTTGGGGTGAAGCGGTACACAACGTTATTCCCCAGGCGGATGCGCTGGCCAATACCACGCGCATAGTCAAAGAAGTGCTCGGTGGTTGGGTAGGGCGTTGAGCGCCTACCTGGCCAGCTCTTTTTCGATGGTTTGTGTCATGCTGCTGTCGAGGCGATAGAAGAAAAAAGCCAGCGTGCCTAAGGTGGCCAGTACGGCTGGAAAAACGCTGAACATCAGTCGTATGCCCAATATAGTTTCTTCTGTTTGAATTTCGTTGGCAACAAACCCGTACCACGCCAGCACATAACCGGATAGTCCAGCGCCGACTGCCAGTCCTAGTTTTTGTCCGAATTGAATGCCTGAGAACACCAGGCCTGTGGTTCGGCGGCCGGTCTTCCATTCCCCGTAGTCGGCACTGTCAGCGTACATCGCCCATACCAACGCGGGTGTGGGGCCATTGATGATAGAGCCGATGCAGTTGACCAGTACCATTAGCCAGTATTGATCCGCAGGGATAAAAAAGAATGCCAGTGAAGCAACCGCGTTACCTAAAGACAAGGCGATCATAAGGGTTCGTTTTTCGAAATAGGTCGCGAGGGTTTTGGTCAGCGTGATACCGAAAAGCATGGCGATCAGACCAAGCGACATAAAGACACTGGTTTTGTCAAAGCTCAGGCCAAGCAGGTGGAAGATCGCTGCACCATCATCGCCAACGAAATACTTAAAGTAGTAGAGCGTGCCCCCGCTGCGCACGGCAACAGCCATAAGGGTCAGAATGCCGGCGACAAACAGCACCAACCAAGGTCCGTTGTTCAGCAGGGCTTTGAAATCCAGCTTGATATTGCGCTCCTGGGGTTCAGGTACAACACGTTCCTTGGTTGTGGCAAATGATATCCAGAAAAGCGCCACGGAAAGCACGGCAAAGATCAGCATAGTCAGTTGAAAACCGAGCACTTCATCTCCGTCACCCAGTAGGGTTTTGAGGGGGCGTACAAATGTTACGATGACCCAGCCAGCAGCGAAGGCGAAGAAAAAGCGGAAGCTAGAAACTTTCAGACGTTCGACCGAAGAGGGCGATATGACGCCCATAAGTGCTGAATAGGGAACGTTGATCGCCGTATAGGTCAGCATCATCAATGTGTAGGTGATGTAGGCGTATACCAATTTTCCTGACTCTGAGAAATCTGGATTGGCAAACATGGCATACCCACAAATCCCGTAGGGAATTGCCATCCAAAGTAAATACGGTCTGAATTTTCCCCAGCGACTGTTGGTGCGATCGGCAACCATGCCCATCACGGGATCTGTGACCACGTCGATAATTTTCGTAACGAGGAACATCGTGCCCACGGCAGCAGGAGATAGTCCAAAAATATCAGTGTAGTAATACAGGAGGAAGACGTTAAAGGTTTGAAAAAAGAAGTTTGAGGCACCGTCTCCAAGGCCATAGCCTACTTTTTCGGTGAACCGTAATGGTCCCGCATCTGTGCGCATGTATTGACTCCTGAAGGCCTTGTTGTGGGGCGGTTTTGGTTTCCGGTGATCGTCTATTCATGAGTCCTAGTAGTTGCGGGCTACTCGGATCTTCTGGCTTCCAAACTAGGTCGAACTCCGCTCAGAATCAAGAGCAAAAGCGATGAGGAGGAAGTTGGTGCGATAGAGGGAGAATGTTTTTCCTTGGCAGGCTTTTATTTGCGCGCGGATTTACTGTCCAAGCAGGGCAATGATGCGCAGCGGGCCGCCGCTGCCGCCTTCGATTTTCATGGGTAATGCGATGACTCGAGCACCTTTTGCGGGGAGTCGATCAAGATGAGTAACATTTTCGAACCCGGGAATGTTTTGCGCGTAGAGAATGCGGTGACTAAGGAATTCTGTAGATTGTCCATAATCGATACTGGCGGTGTCGATGCCGACGGCTTTGATTTGATATTGCTGAGCCAGTGTGGTCGCAGTGTCAGGGTGGATGCCAGGAAAGTGAAGTTTGGTGACGGCAGTTGGTCCTCGCTCGGCGGTTCCCAAATAAGCCAGCCGGTCGGGCCAAAACTCGCTCCATCCCGTGCGAAATAGCAGGATAACATCCTCGGGTATTGGCCCGTGGACAGATTCCCATTTTTTTAAATCAGCAGGTAAAATTTGGTAGTCTCGGTTTTTAGCCGTTTTGGCACTGACGTCAATCACAATTGCGTTCCCGATCAACTGCGTTAGCGGAATTTCGTCGGTTGTCAGCGCACCTTCAGCAAAATGAACAGGCGCGTCGAGGTGGGTGCCGCCATGTTCGGCGGTGGTTAATTCATACGCAGAATAGTAATAACCTTTGTCGTTGATGCCCGCGAATTCTGTGTGGTGGCGAAAATCTTTTTCGGTAGGCCAGTAGATGGTATGGCTGTTGAAATTGTGGGTGAGGTCTATCACAGGACCGTTGGGCCAAGGTTCGGCCGCATCGCCGTGGTGAACGGTCACCAGCGTGAGGAGCACAACGAGCCATTTAGTAGCGTTCATGATTTGGACCTCTTTTGTGGTGGGGTGTGTTGGGGATATGTGTCGTTTGCGCTTTAACCCGCATCAGTTAGATCATTTGCTTCAATTGACAGGCAAGTTTGCCAAAACCAGTGCGGGTAGGGGGTGTTGCGCGGTTGCGGCTGATCCTGTGGCGACAGTTGTCGATAGCCGCAATGCTCGAAATACGCCGCGGCAAAACGCTCCGCCTTGACGTGTAGGCCGTGAAAGCCGGCAAGGCTTGCGCGGCGCGCGATAAATTTTTGCAGTTGTTGTCCCAATCCCCGTTTTTGGGCAGTTGTTTGAATGTAGAGGCCGTGCAGCAATGCCGAGTGATTTCCGTCCGGGTCGCGCAGTCGGTTCTTGGTTTGCCATGCGCCGATGGCAATTGTTCTTTTGTCGACTACAATTTGTATGATCTCATGATCCAATAGGTCTTGTTGGTCGTAGCTTAACACTGGCGCAGCCCGCCGGATGAGTCGTTCAGTGGTAGGCCAGGCGCGGATAGCGTTGGCAATGACCGCGTTGGCATCGGCTAAGTGGTCGGCGGTTGCGATGTGAATATTGAAGTTTTGCATCGTTGAATCGGGCGATTCACCCTATTTGCGGTTGCATGGCTTAATTATGAGATTTTGGCATTAATTTCACGCATAGGCCACAGGCTGGTCTGCATGATGACGCAGTAAAAGTTAAGGGGGTTGAAGTGGCAAAACACCGTCATAAATCAGATTTGCCCGTTAAACAGTGTTGCGTATGTATGCGTCCATTTGTATGGCGAAAGAAATGGTCAGCCGTCTGGGAGGACGTTAAATACTGCTCACAGCGCTGCCGAGGTTATCGTGGTGTTGTGGCATCGGCAGAACCAGAGCGGTCCAGCGGATGAGCCAGAGCACGGCAACGCGACGGGATGCCCTGCTGAGATTGGCGGCTTTTTTGCCAAAGGCAGGGCGTCATTACAGTGCGCATCGCAACTTAGACAAAGGCGCAGAACACCAAGACAGTGTCTCAGGGTTATCAGCCTATATTCGACACAGAATGATTACTGAGCGGGAAGTAATGAGCGCGGTGCTGGCAACTCATAGCCCCGCTCAGGCCGAAAAATTTATTCAAGAAGTACTTTGGCGTGCTTATTTTAAAGGCTGGCTTGAGCACCGTCCGCAGGTGTGGGCACGGTATCGGGATGACTTGCGCGATGCGCAGGCGGGGTTATCTGGTGGAAACAAATCCTACCACCAAGCGATTTCTGGCCGGACAGGCATCAGCGTTTTTGACGCGTGGGCGGCGGAATTGGTCGCGACGGGATATTTACATAATCATGCGCGCATGTGGTTCGCCAGTATTTGGGTATTTACTCTGAAAATACCTTGGGTTCTGGGCGCTGACTTTTTCTTGCGGCATCTGTGCGACGGTGATCCCGCCTCTAATACGTTGTCGTGGCGTTGGGTGGCTGGGTTGCATACAGCGGGTAAGACCTATTTGGCGACCAAAGAGAATATTGAGCGATTTGCAGGCGCTCGTTTCTTTCAGTACGGGCAACCGCAAGGTTTGGATAGGTTGGCGGGCCGCGCGGTGGCGTTGGTTGAACCGCCTCTGCCGGCGCCTGCCATGCCGCAGCTACCTCAATTGCCTGTTGAGGCTCCCGCCGGTGGATTGTTGCTCACTGAAGAGGATCTGAGTTTGGATGTTACGTTTTCTCCGACTGGGGTTTGCTTGTTTATGCCCACAGATGAAGCGCTATTGCCCATGGCTGCAGGTGTGCGCGCTTTCAAGGATGCTGCGGGACGAGATGCATTGGCGCGGGCTGCGGTTAAATGGCCGGCCGCGCAGGTGACTGGGATTGCGTCGGCGATTGCTCAGGTGGTTGATTGGGTAGTCGAGCAGCAATTCGATTGCCTTTATGTTGCCTACGTACCTCAGGGATATATCCGCGACATTTTTTCAGAGCTTACGCAGGCTCTCAGTGGTGTGGGTTGCCAGCTTTTATATCTGATGCATGACTATGACCGGCTGATTTGGCCGCATACAGCGAAAGGTTTTTTTGGGCTAAAGCGGCACATCCCAGGGCTGTTGAAGACGTTAGATTTGGTGCGGCCAGAAGGTGTTGAGCCTGTCAATGAGCAGCTTGAATTTTAAGATTTAGAGAGTAGATGATGATGCAGAATGAAAGCCGGCTTCAACCACGCACAGCGGTAATTATAGGCGCATCTGGTGGATTGGGTGGCGCGCTTATTGGCGCGCTTGCCGCCGGTACCAATTATGATGTTGTGATCGCGGTGTCACGTTCACCTAAACCTGTCGACACGCCAGCGACGATCTGGTTTCAAGCCAATGTGAGTGAACCGGCGGAGTTGGATGGCCTGGTAGCTGAGATCGAGGCAAACTATTTTAGCGTGAATTTGCTGATCAACTGTATTGGCACTCTGCACGGGGGCCAGGGGAAGAAGATGCCGGAGAAAGCGTTGAAACAACTTAACGAGCGTGATTTTCAGCGCGTGATGACGGTGAATGCGTTTTTGCCGCTCGCAGTCTTGAACAGCTTTGCAAAGCTGTTGCGGCAAAAGAATGTGGATGGTCGCTCAGCATCTGTTGCAGTGGTTTTGTCAGCGATGGTGGGCAGCACAACCGACAATCAACTGGGTGGCTGGTACAGCTACCGCATGAGCAAGGCCGCGTTGAACATGGGTTTACGTAACGTTGCCATTGAATGGGGTCGGCTTAAGGGCAGTCCAACGGTCGTCGCACTGCATCCTGGCACTACGTTAACTGCTTTGTCGCAGCCATTTGTCGCGCGCCATAACCACCGTACGCCAAAGGATAGCGCCGTCCATATTCTGCAGGTTATTGGCGGCTTGGATAAAGAGGATAGTGGCAAGTTCTTTAACTGGGACGGGCGCGTTTTGGCCTTTTAGAACGGTTTCAGGTCGGTGTAGATTGCTCGGATCGCAGTCAAAGTGGTTTTATGTTGATAGGGTGAGGTGATGGACGAAGTACTGCTGATTTTTGGTAACCAACTGTTTGCGCCGCAATATCTGGCCGATCATAAAAGGGCGACGGTTGTTTTGGTGGAGGACCGTCAGTTATGCACGCGTTACACCTACCACAAGCAGAAGCTGATTTTTATGCTTACCGCAATGCGCAGCTACGCCAAATGTCTGCGCGATGCTCAATTTAGCGTCCGCTATTTTGCATTGGACGACGAGTGTGATTGGCAGGCGGCGGTTGCTAAAGTGGCGTCTCAACTGGGTGCCAAAAAATTGATTCATTTTGAGGTCGAAAGCGCTCACCTTACAGCATCGGTGGCCGGGTTTGCCGAGTCTCGGGAAATGGCCCTCGAAGTTCTCCAAACGCCCATGTTTCTGGGCCCGGTTGAGGATTTTTCGGAGCATTTGGCAGGATACAAGCGGCCTTTAATGCAGCGCTTTTACAAGCAGCAGCGGGTTCGCCATGATGTCCTTTTGACACCGGTAGGTGAGCCCGTTGGGGGGCAGTGGAGTTTTGATGAGATGAATCGAAAAAAGCTGCCCAAAACGGTTTTGCCGCAAGAGCCGCCAGTTTACGCGCCATCCGCGCTGGAAGTTGAGGTTGAAAAGGATGTTGCAACCTATTTTGGTAGGCATCCTGGTGCCCCTGGGCCATTGTGGTTGCCAGTGACACATGCAGATGCGCTGCGCTGGTTCGAGCACTTTTTAGAGGCACGTTTATATCATTTTGGTGCCTATGAAGATGCGTTGACCACCCGCTCAACTTTTGTTTTTCACAGTGCGATATCGCCTCTTTTGAATGTCGGATTACTCACGCCCCGGCAAGTATTAGACTTGACGCTTTCCTATGCTGTGGACAACGACATACCGCTAAACAGTACAGAAGGGTTTGTGCGGCAAATTTTAGGCTGGCGGGAATTCATGCGTGGAATTTTTCATACCTACGGAGAAACCATGCGTTTAGGCAATCACTGGCGGGCCGGTCGCAAGCTCACACCCGCGTGGTATGAGGGTAATACGGGGTTACCGCCATTAGACCATGTGATTACCAAAACTGTTAAGTATGGTTGGGCGCACCATATCGAAAGGTTAATGGTCATGGCGAATTTAATGAATCTCAGCGGCATTCACCCATCGGAGGTATACCGTTGGTTCATGGAGATGTATGTGGACGCCTATGCTTGGGTCATGGTGCCCAACGTATTTGGCATGGGATTGACCAGTGATGGTGGTATTTTTTCTACGAAGCCCTATATCTGCGGCTCGAATTATTTGCTCAAGATGAGTGACTATCGCCGTGGCCCCTGGTGTGATGTTGTTGATGGACTGTTTTGGGGTTTTGTGCAGGAGCATCGAACAGCGTTGAAAACGAACCACCGGCTTGCGCCCATGATCGCGAACTTAGACAGGGTCAAAACAAAACGACCCGAAATTTTCAGGCTTGGGGAGGAGTTCATAGACAAAAATACATTGCCCTACTGACCAACATCTGCCCTGCTATTTTGTCTAATATAAGTCTATAAAATAAGGAGATTGTCGAAAAAATCACCCTAAATCCCCTCATATTTATAGACATAACTGTGACTTTTGGCTATGTTCAGTTCGTGAGTTGGTATTCGAGCTGGGATGATGGTGGAACATAACGTGCAACAAACCGGTATTATAGCGGCGAGACCGACGCGGGTCGGGCAGGGAGTGCCGTGACGCCGCTGGAGCTAAGCCGTTTGGCTGCGCGTGAAGATGTGCAGGCAAACATTATCAGTGATGGACAGCATGATTATGTGGTCGAAATTGTTGGTAGGGCGCAAACTGCTTTGTTGCGCAAACGGGGGCGCGTGATGCGTTTCCGCAGTTTGTCGGAAGTCCACACGCTCTTGCGGCGCAGTCGAGTAGCGGTCACGGTGCTCAAACAGAGAGTCGCGCATGATGAAGCGTGTGGCCCAGCGGAAGGGGCAGGGTTGTTCAGCATGCTGCCGCTAAGGTTTGCCGATAAATGGCGATGAACGGGAGAGCACAATCGTAAACGAAAATGTTGTGAATCATGAAGGGGCCCTCTTGGGAATTGCCGTGGTGACCCGCCTGACGGGCGTCACAGGGCATACGCTACGCAAATGGGAAAGTCGGCATCGAGCCATTGAGCCGACGCGATCTTCGACCGGGCGGCGGCTATACTCCCAAACACAAGTTAGAAAACTTATCCTGCTGCGGGAGTTGACCGAGCAGGGGCATCACATTAGCCAGCTTAGCGGGCTAGATTTCGGGGTCCTCGAGAATCTCTCAGAGCAAAGTTCATCCACTGCTAAAGCGGATAATTCGATTGCACCGCAAGCAGCGTGTACTTCTTTAACATTGGTGGGTGTTGCACTCAAAGCAATATTCGCGCGGCAGAATAGGTTGCCTAGCAATTGCGCATATTTCGACCGTTTTTCAGATGAGGCCTTTTTGACCTCGTTGTCCGGCGTTGATCAACAAAAAGGCGAGTCGTGGCTGGTTGTTGAACTGCAAACAATTTCGGCCGATACGCTAAGCCGTCTGGTGGCGCTGCGTGAACAGCACTTTGCGAGGGTCTTGGTGGTCTACGGATTTATTTCTCGAAGCATGCAGCAGCGCTTGTTAGAAGCACAAATTAGCTGCCTGAAAGGACCATCAACGGCAAGCGAAATCATGGCAACCTTGGCGGGGAAGAAAGTCAATCTATCGATAGATGCCTTGCTTGAGGATGCAACTATTCCGGCCCCGCGGTTCTCGCAGCACAGTATCGCCGAAATGTTGGCGCGCACGTCAGAGTTAGATTGCGAATGCCCTAACCATGTTGCAAAACTGTTAATGGATATCAGTGCGTTTGAGCAGTATAGCCTGGAATGTCAAGACACCTCCCCCGAAGGCAGAGAGTTACACGGGCGTCTGAGACTGATAGCGGCGAATGCGCGCGCATTATTTGAGGAGGCGGTGGCCAACATCTCTTCAGCTGAGCAAATCGGTCTGAAAGAGATCACTTAAAGCGGCACGTTATGTGGCTGTATAAATAGGCCAGCAGAGACCCCAAGATATGAATCCGCAGTTTTATTTCCGCCCTTTCCAGATTGGATTTGTCGCCAGCGCGATGTTTTTTGTCCTATATTTTGTGGCGGGCTGGAATGGGTGGGGCGCCCCAGCAGCAGTTGAGCAGGCCATTGGTGAAGCTTCCCGTTGGTGCGAGCGAGTGCACCCCGGAATTTTTCACGAACCGGTCAATGCGCTGAGTAATCTCGGTTTTATGGTGGGTGGGTTATGGATGCTGTGGACACTCGGTGGTGATACGCGGGCGGGGCGCGAAGGTCTGATGTTTGGCACATCTCCAGTGGCGCTGCTGTATGCGGCTTCGGCGATTTGGTTGGGTCCAGGCTCTCTGTTAATGCACGGTACGCATACCGCTTGGGGTGGGTGGGCGGATAACTTAAGTATGGTGATGTACATTCTAGTGCCGTGGATGATTAATGTGAGTGTTATGGGGCGCTGGTCTACAACCAAGTTGTTGGCGATATATGGTGCACTCGTGGTTATTTATGGTGTCGGACGAGCCATTTTAGGTTGGGGTCTGGGAATCAACTTAGACTTTTTTGGTTTGTCGATCGCCTTCTGGATGATCACAGAGATGCTTTATCGGTTTCATTCGCAGCATTTCCGGTGGTTTTCTGGTTTCGTTGGCTTTGCGGTAGCGGGTGTTTTCGGTATCACTCCAAGCCAGATGTGGGCTGACCCTGGGGCATATTGGTGGGTGATCTTATTTTGGTTGCCGGGATTGATCGCGCCTCAGGCTCCTCCGGGCCGGCGCCAATATTTACCTTGGTTTGTGCTGGGTGTGTTGAGTTACCTGTGCGCGTTTGCGATATGGCAGACAGGTAAGCCTGATCATCCATGGTGTGACCCGGACGCACTGCTGCAAGCGCATGGCGTATGGCATTTATTATCTGCGTGTGCGACGGTTTGTTTCTTCATGTTTTTGCGTACCCAAAAACCCAGCGAAGCTGTCTAATCGCGTCAGTGTCTGAACGGCTTCATCGGGTGAGGGAAATGCGCACATAAATTGTTAATTGAGTGTCGGGTCGGCCCCCACTTTGACAATGGTTTTACCGAAGTTTTCCCCTTGGAGCATCGCGGCAAACGCAGCTGGGGCTTTGTCTAGGCCACGCCAAATGTCCTCTTGATACGTGACTTGCCCGTTTTTAATCCAAGCACTCATTTCTTCAAGAAACGCAGCTTGGTAGTTGGCGACAAAATTGCCTACGAATAGGTTGTGTACCGTGACAGCGCGCTGATTAAAGACGGCCGCGCCCGTTTGCTGCCAGCGTTTGTGGTTGGTCTTTGTATCTTCATGGCCGTACTGAGAAATCAAACCGCACAGACTGATTCTTGATGATCGATTCAGTAAGGGTAGAACCGCTTCGAAGACCGGGCCGCCTACGTTTTCAAAATAAATGTCCACACCATCCGGGCAAGCACTGGCGAGGCGTTCCGCAAAAAATTTTTCTTTGCGGTTAACACACGCGTGTGCGCCAAGTACGTCTTTGACAAAGTCACATTTAGCATCTGAGCCGACAATACCCACAACATGACAGCCAGAGAGTTTTGCGATTTGTATTACATTTTGTCCAACGCCGCCGCTGGCCGCGGAAACCACCACGGTTTCGCCGGGCTTTGGCTCACACTGAATCCTTAGCCCGGCGTAGGCGGTCAAACCCAACATGCCCAGCACGCCAATGGCCGTTGAGATGGGGGCGAGTTGGGGATCTATGACGCGTGGATGCATATACCCAAATTCTGATATACCTGCGCCGATCAGTCCCGACTCCTGCCATCCGTTAGTATTAAACACGATGTCGCCCTCAGAAAAATTTGGGTGGCGACTTTTTGAAACTTGAGAGACCGTTCTACCATGGCAAACATCACCAACGCCTTCAAGACCGCTGCGCCTGCGTGCCCACTGATAGGGATCCAAGGACAAGTAGATAGTTTTGGTCAGCGCCTGGCCTGACTTGGGGTCAGCGCTGATGGATTCACTGAATGCAAAATCGCCGTCGCTGGGCCATCCGGTAGTGGGGATTCGTGCGAGTTGCCATTGTTTGTTGATGGTCATGACCTAAACACTTGTATAACTTTAACTTGCTGAGCAGTATCGGTTAGGAATGATCAACGATTGCCGAGTTCGCAGCCGCGCTGAGCGAGTATCGGTTTGAGTTCACGGTACGCCGCAGGTGTCAAACTCAGTGGAATACGAGGGTAAAGATGGTGAATAATATGGTACTGCATGCCCGCGGAAAAAATGTTGCCCAGCTGGCTTTTGAACGCGCGGGTATCACGATAACGGCCCTGTTCACGTCCTGGCCGGTGTGGTGCCCACGACAGATAGTACTGCAGATGTGCGCCTGCAATTAGTTTTGGCAGCCACCACAATAAAGCTGCTTCAATTGCATGCCCGCTCCAAGCCATAGCCAATAAAACGGTGAGGTAAATCCCTTCAGAGACAGCAGAATCCAGCATGAGATCTGTTCGTCCTAAGCGCTCAAGGCAGCTCCCATAAGCATTGTTTCTGCCGCCGTCCGGCTGGATATTTTTTAAGTATTGGACAAAAAAATCGATGTTGGAGCGTGCATGTACATCATAATCCGGATCTAGCTCTGGATCGTTGCAGTGTTGATGGTGCACCATATGGGTGGCGCGCAAAATGCGATAGGGCAGAACCAGCGGTATTGGGGAAATATGACCTACGCATTCGTTTAGCCAGCGCAACCGCTGTCCCGGCCCTCCGATAATATTATGCTGTGCCTCATGTGAGGGCAGATAGGCCAATGCACAATTTAGCGTGGCGATTGGAAAGGCAATCCACAGCGGCATGATATCCATCAGTACTAGGGGAAATAAGGCGATGAACATTAGACAATTACCCAACCCCCAAACCACGGCCCCCCAAGGCACTATTTGCATATATTTGGTGGCAATTTTTCGTTCCATTACATCAAGTTGAACGTCGTTTAAAGAAGATAATGCACTTGAATCATCTTGATTGGTGCTTATTTGATCCATATCCAACTCCCTCGAAAGTGGGCCATTAAGGCAAATGGCAAAACGATCCCAGCGCTGACTACCCAGCTTTGCCATCCTGTCGGCATAAGGCTCATGCGTAGGATGACTTCATGAGTTAATGGCCAAAGAAAACCCGCGGCAAATACGGGGGGTGATAACAGTATTTTAATCAGCAGCATGTTTGATTCCTTATCAGCGCTCGATTATCAGTAGTTTTAGTGAAATCTTCAATATATTGGCTATTGAAGAAATCTGCTTTTCTAAACAGCCACTGCGGTGGTGAGCGAATCGTGTTGCCGTTTACCGTTTGTCATAGAATCTGCTGAAGGCGGCGTCTGGCGGCGCCTTCAGCAAGTCTATGATCCTGCTGAGAGTTAATTTATGTCAAAGCGGTCCAGCATCATGACTTTGCTCCAAGCCTGCACAAAATCTTCGATCATTAAAGCTTCGCCGCCTTCCGCCGCGTAGGCTTGTGCGATGGCGCGCAGTTCGGAATTAGATCCAAAAATCAGGTCAACAGGTGTGGCCGTCCATTTTACCGATCCCGAAGCACGGTCTTTACCTTCATAAATACCGATGGCGTTAGATTTTGACCATTGGGTATTCATATCTAGCAGGTTGACGAAAAAGTCGTTGCTTAAGGTGCCTACCTCTTGAGTGAGCTGTCCGTGGGTAGAGCCGCCGGTTGAGATGCCCAGAGTGCGCATACCTCCAAGCAGTGCAGTCATTTCGGGCACAGATAGTGTTAAGAAATCAGCTTTTTCTATGAGCATGTCGATTGGCGTTGCGTAGGCTTCTGGCGAGTAGTAGTTACGAAACGCGTCCGCATGGGGTTCTAGTGCTGCGAAAGATGCAACATCGGTCATCGCCTGATTGGCATCGCTGCGTCCTGGCGTAAATAGCATGTCAATATCGTAACCTGCAGACTGAACGGCCTGTTCGACAGCCGCTGTGCCACCCAAGACGATCAGGTCGGCCAACGAAATTTGTTTCCCTCGCGATGCAGAATTGTTGTATTGGGTTTGAATCTTGATGATTTCACCGAGCACTCGGCTGAGAATTGCCGGTTCATTGACCGCCCAAGTGGCCTGAGGTTGAAGACGCAAGCGCGCACCGTTGGCGCCGCCTCGCATGTCTGTTGCCCGGTATGTCGAGGCGGAGGCCCATGCAGTGGTAATCAACTCGGTCAAGGTAAGACCGGAATTTAGAATTTGCTGTTTCAAGCGTTGGATGTCGCGCTTGCCAACCAATTTGTGATTTACCGCCGGGACAGGGTCTTGCCAGATGAAGATTTCGTCAGGTACTTCGCTGCCAAGATAGCGACTGCGGGGCCCGAGATCGCGGTGGGTAAGTTTGAACCATGCGCGTGCAAAGGCCGCATTAAACGCTTCCGGGTTTTTCCAAAATTGCTCGGCCGCTTCACGAAAGCCCGGATCAAACTTTAGGGCAAGGTCCGTGGTGAACATGATGGGGGTGTTCCATTGTCCTTCCACGTGAGCGTCGGGAACACTATCTTGGAGCGCGTTATCTGCGGGGATCCACTGTGTAGCACCGGCGGGACTTTTTTGTTGCACCCAGTCAAAGCGAAACAAATTGTCAAGGTACAAGTGCGACCAAGTGGTTGGGGTTGCCGTCCAGGCACCCTCAAGTCCGCTGGTTACTGTGTCTTCTGCGTTGCCTTTTCCGCATTTATTTTTCCAGCCGAGATCCTGTTCTTCGAGGTAGGCGGCGGCTGGCTCGGCTCCCACACAGTTGCTTTTGTGGGCGCCATGCGCTTTACCTAGTGTGTGTCCGCCAGCGATCAAAGCGACGATTTCGGCGTCATTCATTGCCATTCTGCCGAACGATTCTCGAATGTCTGCAGCGGCCGAAAGGGGGTCATGATTGGCGTTGGGGCCTTCTGGATTGACGTAGATCAGGCCCATTTGGACTGCGCCTAAGGGTTTTTCTAACTTGCCTTTGTGGTAGCGCTTGTCGTTGGCTAATAGTTGTGTTTCCGAACCCCAGTACACGAGGTCCGCTTCCCAATCATCGATTCGCCCGCCAGCGAATCCCAGCGTTTGGAAACCCATAGATTCAAGTGATACATTGCCCGCTAAAATCATCAGATCAGCCCAAGAAACCCGATTACCGTATTTTTGCTTGACCGGCCACATTAGGCGTCTGGCTTTGTCTAAATTAGCATTATCAGGCCAGCTGTTGAGAGGGTTGAAACGCAGCTGTCCACCGTCTGCGCCGCCGCGCCCATCGTGAATACGATAGGTGCCCGCGCTATGCCAGGCCATTCGTATCATCAGGCCACCGTAATGGCCCCAATCTGCCGGCCACCAGTCTTGGGATTGTTTGAGCGTGCGTTCGACGTCCGCTTTCAGTTCTGTTAAATCTACTTGGCTAAAAGCAGCTGAATAATCAAAGTCTTCGCCATAGGGGCTGGAGTCGGCTCTGTGTGCGCGCAGCGGTGTCAGGTTCAGTTGGTCTGGCCACCAAAATTGGTTGCTTCGTGCTTTGGTGTCAGCTGCTGCAACGTTCATTGAACTTAGGCCACTCACGGCTAGAATGACCAGTGTTAAAATTGATTTTAATTCCCTATTCATTCCAAAATATCCTGATTGAGAGGTTCAGCTACCTTACCTAGAGGGTGGGGAATAAATCCAATTGTATTTTCATGGCTTTATCATAGGCAAAGCCTATTATTTTGGTTGAGTTAACTCCCCTTCACGATCCGTTTGGTGTCACTCGAATTACCCGACCCTCAGCACCATCGGTCAATAGGTAGAGGCGGCCGTCCGGTGCGCTGCGAATGTCCCGGATGCGCTCGTCTATTTCGCTGAACAAAGTCTCTTCGGCAACGATTTTGCCGTTCTCGAGATCTAGTCTGCGGACCTCAGCGTCGACCAAGGCGCCCACAAAAAGATCGCCGTGCCAGTTGGGGAATGAGTCCCCTTCGTAAAGCGTAAGACCAGAGGGGGCTATGGAAGGCGTCCAGACGTGCAGGGGTTGGACCATACCCGCAAAGGAGGTAAAGGGTGAAATATAAGCACCGTTGTAATCTAAACCGTAGGTGATGGCTGGCCAACCATAGTTCTTGCCAGCTTCGATCACGTTAATTTCGTCGCCGCCACGCGGGCCATGTTCGTGTTGGTATATGGTCCCAGATCGGCTGACGGCCAGGCCTTGAGGATTGCGATGGCCGTACGATAAGACGTAAGGTGCGTTGATAAAAGGGTTGCCCGCTGCTGGTGTGCCGTCGGCATTCATGCGAATGGTTTTGCCAAAATGTGTTTTTATGTCTTGAGTTTTCTCTCGATAATCGAATCCGTCGCCGGTGGTCAGTAATAGTGTGCCATCGGTATGCCAAGCCAAACGTCCACCGTAGTGCACAGGCGTGGTCTTTTTGGGCGCGGCTGAGTAGATCACTTGAACTTCGCTCAACCGATTTTCAGACAATTTCCCCCGCACCACGGTTGTCGTATTGCTTGTGGGCCCGCCGGAGGCATAAGACAAATAGATGAGTTGATTGAGGTCGTGTGCCGGGTCGAGCAAAACATCAAACAGGCCACCCTGTCCGGCGAAATAAACATCAGGCACTCCTGCGATGGGTGGGCTCACCTCACCGGCTTGATTAATAATACGCAAGTTGCCCACCAGTTCGGTAATCAGGTACTCACCGTTGGGTAAAAACGCGATCGACCAAGGGGAGTCCAAGCCATCAGCCACGGTCTCTAAGGTGTAGTTTGTCTCAGAAGCGACTGTTAGTGTGACAGGAGCCGAAAAAACAACGGCGATTATGGCGAGACTCAGCGCTCTGGTTACTCTGGCTTTCATATCAGCGGGATACTTTGATTGCATGTTTGAATACCTATGGTAACGTCTTCGGCATCGTGACCCAAATCCATTTTTGCCTGCATGGAGAGTTATTTTGAAACGGATACTTGCGTTTATTTTGGCGGTTTTAGCCGCATATGTACTGGCTGTACTAATGTATACGCAGCTGAATTTGGCTAATGTTGTTGAACTGGGTTTGCCGGTAACAGCGCAAGATCGTGTGAGTGCCGCCTTACATGATCTGCAAGGCATGCTGGGTCTTTATCTGCCCATTATAGGGATTGCCTTGTTCATCGCGTTTGCGGTGACGCATCAGGTACTGCGTTGGGTCCCCCAATTGCGTACGCTGGGCTATATGCTGGGTGGCTTCGCGGGAATTTACGTGGTTGATCTGATGTTGGTGAATGTCCTGGGATCGGGTATCCATCCGCTGTCGGTCACACGTACAACTGTGGGTCTTTTGTCACAGTGTGTTGCAGGAGCAGTCGGCGGTCTGGTATTTGTGCGTTTGCTGCCCATGCGAGAACCGGCTTAAGGTGCGAAGCCGCAGTGAGCGCTTATACTAAGCGACTGTAGTCAGACCAATATTGTGGATAGGTCTTATCCACCACCGGTTTGTGATCGATTTTGAGGTGGCCGCTGACACTGCCTAAGAGGGAAAATGCCATTGCCATGCGGTGGTCGTGGTAAGTGTTCAAAACGTGCGGGCGCAGTAACTGCGGCGGCAATTGTGGAACGGTAATCGTGTCATCGGTGAGGTTCGGGTGCACCCCTAAGGCTTTGAATTCTTGCGCTGGACAGTTAAGGCGATCACATTCTTTATGATGCAAAGAGCTTAATCCGGTGATGTGAGTGTCGCCAGGAATCAGCGGTGCGAGGGCAATTAACGTAAGTGCCGCATCTGGCATTGAATTCATATCAATGGCAGGTAACGAGTTAAGGGCCGAAGGTCCTTTTATTTGTGTATGTTCGGGGTGGCGATCTACTTTTGCCCCCAAAGCTTCCATCACAGCAAAGAAATTGAAATCGCCTTGAACGCTGCCATTGCCCAAGTTCGTAAGGGTGATGGTACCGCCGTGAATACCTGCCAATCCGGCAAAATATGTTGCAGCGGTTGCATCGCCTTCGATGGTAACGTTGCCGGGGGTGTAGGCACGCCGGTGTACGATTAGAGTCTGGCTGTCTTGCCAGTAGGCCTGACCGCCTCTTTTGCTCATTTCGTTGAGGGTGATGTCGATATAAGGGCGGGATACGAGGTCCCCTTGAATTCTTATTTCCAAGGTTGGCCCTGCGGAAAATTCAGGTGCACACAGCAGCAGGGCAGTAACATATTGACTAGACAGGGAACCATCGATAACAAGTTGGTCCGGTGGTTTGATTGGTCCTTGTAGTTTGACAGGCAACTTCCCCGCATCAGAATGTACTTGGCAACCATGGCGTTGCAACACATCCAATAAAGGCGCATTCGTGCGGGCGCGCAATGAACTGTGTCCATCGATTAAGGTGGTGCCCGAGCGCAGGGCGGCTAATCCAATAAGTAGTCTGGTTGACGCGCCACTCATGCGTGCATTTAACGTCACGGGTGTATCTCTTGTCATCGGCCCGTGGACTTCAATATGATCCTGCTGCTCGACGGTGGTAGCTCCCAGCCGATTCAGGCACTCCAACATGGCTGAAGTGTCGTCGCACTCGGGTACACCGTATATTTTGGAAACCCCTTGGCAAAGCGCTGCTAGCGCCAGTTGTCTGAGTGCAATGGATTTGCTGCCGGGCAGGGTGATGGTGGCGTTGAAATGGGGGGATAGTTTGGGAATTAAAAAAGGTGCAGCAACCATGGTAGCTCAGCAGGTAGATTATGTTTCAGTGATGAGCATATCTAAATATTATGCTCCAAAACAAAAAGCCGCCTAGAAGGCGGCTCAAAATTCCCATAATTATTATTGTTGCGGGAATTAAAAAACAGCGGATGGGCGGCTTTTTTAGCCTGCCGCAAACCGGCCGCGCACATTAACAGGTCAATTAGCATGACGCAAGTATTCGGCTTGTAAAGGCTAAACTGATTGTAAAGTCTCTCGATTGCCGGTGGTACTGGGTATACTGGCGCGCTTAGCTCGGAGGAATTTATGACCAACCTATATGCGGAACTCGACACTGTCTTTGTAGCGCAGGCCACTAAAGATTGTCTGCGTATACCTGCAGGGGATACTTGGCGTTATCAGGATATTAGGGATCTTGTGGCAAAAATCGCGCATACCCTGGTGGCAGAGGGGCTTGTTCCTGGAGATCGGTTGGTGGTTCAGGTTGAGAAGTCGCCACAAAACTTGGCATTGTATCTAGCGACACTGAGCGTTGGCGGCGTCTATGTGCCGTTAAACACCGCCTACACAGCAGCTGAGCTGGATTATTTTCTAGCCGATGCTCAGCCGGCGTTGTTTGTTGGTCAGACTGAACACAAATCTGTGCCGAGTTTGACCTTAAGTAAAGACGGACGCGGAGGGTTAATGGAGGCGTTGCCTCAGAAAACCCCTGATCTAACTATTGTCGAACGCGCCGCTGATGATCTAGCCGCCATACTCTACACCTCGGGAACCACTGGCCGATCCAAGGGTGCAATGTTGACGCATGGCAATCTGTCTACAAACGCCCATCGGTTGTGTGAGTCTTGGGGGTGGCGTAGTGATGACGTGCTGCTTCACGCATTGCCTATTTTCCATGTTCATGGGCTATTTATTGCCAGCCATTGTGCTCTGTTAACTGGTACGCCAATGATTTGGCTGGCAAAGTTCAGCACGGAATCGGTGATGGCCGCCCTGCCTGAGTGCACGGTGATGATGGGTGTTCCGACCTTTTACGCTCGATTGTTGCTGCAGCCGGATTTTCCCGAGGGAAATTTAAGTCGCTTGCGGGTTTTTATCTGTGGTTCTGCACCCCTAACGGAGCAGGTTTTCTTGCAATGGCAAGCGCGCACGGGACATTCGATATTAGAGCGCTATGGTATGAGCGAAACCATTATCAATACAACCAATCCCCTGGCAGGTGAGCGCGTCGCGGGCACTGTGGGTTTTCCGCTGACAGGTCTTAGTTTGCGTATTACAAATGAAGAGGGGGTTGAACTGCCCGCCGGAGAGGTTGGCTCAATAGAAGTGCGCGGACCGAGTGTTTTCCGCGGTTATTGGAATATGCCAGAAAAAACGCGATCAGAATTTCGCCAAGATGGCCATTTTATTACCGGCGATTTGGGTAGTGTCGATCAAGAAGGTCGTTTATCGATTGTCGGGCGATCTAAAGATATGATCATCTCCGGTGGCTTCAACGTTTATCCCAAGGAAGTTGAACGTTTACTGGACGAGCTACCTCACGTCAGCGAGAGCGCGGTCATTGGCGTACCCCACGCTGATTTTGGTGAGGCGGTTGTTGCAATCGTGGTGCCCTGCGCAGAAGACGTGACGCTGGATCAAGTCAACTTGGCGCTGAAAGACGAGCTGGCTCGTTTTAAACAGCCTAAAACGGTGGTCAATGTGTCCAGCCTACCGCGCAACGCCATGGGAAAGGTGCAGAAGAATTTGTTGCGCGATCAGTTTAAACAGGTGCTGGACAATCTTTAAAACCATTAGCCTAACGAGCTTCCTCCAGAGGCAGGGCCTCGCGTAAAGCGCGTTTGAGAAATTTTCCTGAAGCATTTCGAGGCAGCGGTGCATCGGTAAACCAGATATATCTTGGGATTTTGAGTGACGCGATCAGCGGTTTGAGGTGGTTGCGCAATGCTTGGGCGTCTTGCGACTTATCAGGTTTTAAGTAAATGGCGACGCCAACCTCTTCACCGAGACGGTCATCGGGTACCCCAAAGACAGAACATTCAGCGACGTCGGGGTGTTCAAAAAGCGCACTTTCAACTTCTGCACAATAAATATTCTCCCCTCCGCGCAGGACCATGTCTTTGATGCGGTCAACGATGAAAAGAAACCCATCTTCATCCTGGCGTGCAATGTCGCCGGTATATAACCAGCCATCTTTAATGGAATCTGCGGTTGCCTCTGGACGGTTGATATAACCTTTGATCACCTGAGCCCCTCTGACAGTCAGTTCACCAGGCTGCCCGGATGCCACTTCATTACCTTCAGTGTCGACGATCTTAATCTCATAACAGGGCATGGCAGGCCCGCAACTTGCGGGCTTGTCAATGAAAACGTCACCGCTAATTGAGGTAATGATGCCGCACGTTTCTGTCATACCGTAGCCCGTGTTGGGTCGCGCTGTGGCAACGGTCTGGTCTATTTTATTGACCAGATCAGGCTGTAGTTGAGCGCCGCCACCGCCCAGCGTTATGAGGCTGGAGGTGTCGGTTTTACTGAAATTAGGGTGCGCGATGACTTCACGGGACATAACGGGAACCCCGCTCATTGCGGTAATTTGCTCTTTTTCGATGAGGGTTAATGCTTCTCCGGCGTCCCATTTATACATATGTACTAATTTTCCACCCCCGAGGGTGGTGCCTTGTGCAACGCAGTTATTTGCGGTCACGTGAAACAGGGGGGTGGTGATTAATGATGCGGGCACAGGGGGCTCCGCGTCCGGTTCTATAAGCCCTTTGCGCTCAGCGAGGGTTCTTTGTAGAGCAGCCGCAAACATTAAAGACCAGACGTTATTGACACAGCCGCGATGGGTTAGTTCTGCTCCCTTGGGGTTCCCAGTGGTGCCAGAGGTATAAAAAATGCAGGCATCATCATCTGGATCGATGTCGATTGAAGGCAATTGGCCTGCACAAGCGGTTAATTCGGACCATGGTGTGACGTCAGCGGCTACTTGTTTGAGCCTAACGCCGACAATTTCGAGACTGTTGCGATTTGGTAGGGCTTGGATTCGCTCAAAGCGCTCTTGGTCAACGACGATAACTTTGGGTTTTGCATCATTGAGCGCGTAGGCCATTTCGGGTGATGTCCACCATGCGTTCATGCCAACAACTGTCGCGCCGATTGATAACGTTGCCCAGTAGGCTAGAAGCCATTCAGGATAGTTGCGCATGGCGATAGCCACCCGGTCGCCGGGTTGAACGTTTCTGCTGATTAACCATAGCCCAATGCTTCTGACCTGATCGTGTGCTTGTGTATACGTGAGTCGCTCTTCGTTGAAAATGAGGTAATCGCGATCTGCGTACTGAGCTGAGCTTAAAAATACGTCGCGCAGGCTGTGTGGCGCGTTTGCGTAGGCACGTATGGGGTATCCGCGCAGTTCCTGAGTGACAATTTCAAAGTCACCGCCGGGTGCAGTTAAGGTCTTCCAAACGTCTTGATAATCAGCGTACAAAATATCTCCTATTGCGCTTAATTAGGCTTAAATTACAAAACTAAAAATTAACATGAAAAAGCCTACCTTGGGTGGATTTTTATACGGACAGCATTACCCGTGGCGGCTTACATCGGGAATCAGTCCAAGCGCTAAAATTGATCTGAACCTGTATGGATAGAAATCATGTTGAAACTGCTTGTGTTGTTAATTTACCCGTTGGCGGGTATGGCTTATGTTGCGCCTTCGGATCTGACGCAATATGCCAATTGTGGATGCTTGTGTGTCGAGGGTGTTGCGAAGACGCTCTGTAAATCGTTAGATGATGCGCGGGTGCAGGGGAATGTCTGTGCCTTGGATATCATATGCCCTGAGCCGCCTGGCGAACAGTTGCCGCGTAAGCGGCCCTTGCGTTTTGAACCTCCCGCAGAGGGGGCACACAATTGTCGAGAGGTGCGTATATGGGATCGGGTGCAGCTAGATTACACTGGCGTTAAAGTCTGCGATGTGCTGGCGGGTTAAAGCCCTCGGACCCCTCCCACGGGCGCAGACGTTTGTTGCTTGGGAGGTGCGCTATGTCTGAACATTTGAGTGTTGTGATCCCTGTATACGCGGATGACAAAGCACTGAGCGCACTGTTGCGACAACTTAAACACCGCGGATTTTCGGTTGTTGTAGTGGATGGCGCATCGTCGCCGATGACCCGCGGGATCGTCGATGCCAGCGGATATGAGGTGCGGTACCTGCCCAGCAGCGCCGGTCGGGGGCAACAAATTGCTTTGGCAATTGCGGAGGTCCAGACCCCTTGGGTGTGGGTCTTACACGCCGACAGTTTGCCTAGTGAAGAAGCTTTTGTATTTATGCAGTCGCTTACGCACACCACACAACATGGCTGGGGACGTTTCTGTGTGGCGATTCCTCAGTTGAGACTTGTCGCGTTTATGATGAATCTGCGCTCCCGATTAACGAAAATATGCACGGGGGATCAAGGAATGTTTTTTGCAGTGCCTCAGCTCGTCGCCATTGGTGGATTTCCCGCTCAACCGCTCATGGAGGATATCGAGGTTAGCCGCCAGCTAAAAAAAGCCCGTTTTCCTTTTCTTGCCCGCTCTGAAACGGTCCTGACTTCGCCCAGGCGTTGGTTGAGGCGCGGTACCATAAGAACCATTTTACAGATGTGGTGGTACAGGTTGCGCTATTTCTTAGGCGCGGATGCTCATACACTGTTTGAAGGTTACTATTCTAAGAAATCATGACCCAGCGATATGCTTTGGCGGTGATGGCGCGCACGCCGCGTGCATACAAAACAAAAACGCGTTTGGCGACAGCTTTGGGCCATGCAGGGGCAATGCGTGCTCATATTCAGCTGGTTGAAGACACGCTTTCACGTCTCACTCAAATGCCCAATATCGATACTTCGCTTTGGGTGACAGAAATTGATGCTCAGGCCCGACAGTGGGCAAATACGTTCCAGGTTGCCTTGTGCGAGCAGCCTGCAGGAGACCTTGGGCAAAAAATGCACGCTATCCTAGCCCATATGTTGATACATGGCTGCGACCTTGCCGCTCTGGTGGGAACAGATTGTCCGAGCATTGATCAAGCCTACGTGGAAAGAGGATTTCAGGCGCTCAGCGGGTGTGATGTGGCCGTTGGCCCCGCGGAAGATGGAGGCTATGGCTTTATTGGTGTTTCACGTGAGTGCCCGCAACTATTTGCACACATCGATTGGGGTAGTGATGCGGTTTTTAGCCAAACTAAGGCGCGGGTGGCGGAGTCGGCTTTGGACTTAATCACGTTGCCAACAATTTGGGATGTTGATGATCCTGCTGATTGGGCGCGCTATCAAAAGTGGAAAAGCTAGATCGGTTCAGGATTGAGGTAAGCATGGCTAACGGATTTGATGCGAGCGATCATGGCGCGCAGACCGTTGCCCCGTGTCTGTGACAAGTGCTGAATCAATTCAAGCTCGGTGAATAGCGCATCCATATCAAACTCGACGATGTCCTGAGCGGGTTTATTGTTAAGTGCAATTAATACTATCCCGATCAATCCGCGAACAATAAAGGCGTCACTGTCCAGCTTGAAGTGCAAGCTGCCGTCATCGTTGTGGTCGGCGGTGAACCAGACTTGGCTTTGACATCCGTGAATGAGATTTTGATCAGTTTTGTCTGCGTCTGGGAGGTCATCCAACTCTTTGCCAAGATCTATGACAAAGCGGTATTTGTCCTCCCAGTCGTCAAAAAACTCAAAGGTTGTTCTAAGTTCTTCTAGATCTGTCATTTAGAATACCCCCAGCTCTAGTTGCGCGGCTTCACTCATCATTTCGCGAGACCACGGCGGATCAAAGACTAACTCAATGTTTACCGACTCCACGCCGGGGACCTGTGCGACGCGATCCTCGACTTCGGCGACTAATACGGGCCCCATGCCGCATCCAGGGGCGGTTAGTGTCATGGTGATTGCAACGTGACCAGATGAAATGTCCAGCCCATAAATTAACCCAAGGTCGGCAATACTTACGGGTATCTCAGGGTCATAAACACTGTTCAGGGCCGTCTCGACATCAGCTCTGTTGATGCTGCCATCAGCATTAGGCGTAGCAAATTCAAGCTCTATTTTTGTCAAGCCCAGAGCGTCGGCATCCTGTCCGGCGATGCGCGCCATATTCCCTTCCACAACAACAGTAAATGTGCCGCCGAGTGTTTGTGTGAGGGTGATGAAGCTCGCGGCGGGGATTGTAATTGGGTCGCCCGTTGGCACCAGTCTAGCGTTGCATGCCCGAGTTGTGGTGACAATTCGTCGGTCCATGGTTACTTCCGCCCGATATCGGTAGCCAATTGATCGAGCGGGTTGTCCTTGTCCTTATCGATCGCCGCGTCCTGCGGATTGCTGGCAACAGCAAAGCTTTCTCCGCAACCGCAGTAACTGGTGGCATTTGGGTTTTTGAATACCAGTGCTGAGTTGAGCCCCTCGGTAATCATATCCACTTCGGTGCCTTCAACCATAGTTAAGTGATCAGCGCTAACACAGACTCGAACGTCACTGCCAAAGTCAAAACAGCTGTCACCGGGTGCAGGGGTTTCTAAGAAATCCAACATATACATAAAGCCATTGCAGCCGCTCTCTTTAACGCCGAGTCTGAGGTAGGTCGCTTGGGTGAGTTCAAGTTGGCGTAAAATGTGTGACTTGGCAGATGCAGTCAGCGTAATGTTGGCTTTCTCGTTCATGCGATCACTCCGTGAGTCGTCTATTTTGAGCTGAAGTTCAGTCATAAAAAGGTGATTGTCTTTTGCAGCGCTGCAATAAAACGATCCGCGTCAGCTTTTGTATTATATAAACTAAACGAGGCACGGACGGTTCCAGGTATCTGTAATGCTTGCATCAATGGCATTGCGCAATGATGTCCCGTTCGAACGGCAACACCCTGTTCATTGAGTAAGGTGCCCACATCGTGGTGGTGCGCGCCGTTCACCACAAATGAAATAACTGCGCTGCGGTTTTTGGGTGTGCCGATCAGCTGAATATTCGGCAGATCCTGCATTTCCCCAATGGTCTCTGCCAGGATGCGGTTTTCGTCGGCAACGAGGTCGTTGATGGGTAATTGACGCAAGTACTTTATTGCTGCACCTAAACCGACAGCGCCGCATATATTGGGAGTGCCGGCTTCGAATTTATAAGGCGCTTTTTGGTAAGTACTGGTTGTCATAGTAACTTGTTCGATCATTTCGCCACCACCGTGCCAAGGTGGCAACGTCTCTAACAGTTCGGCGCGACCATACAGCACGCCGATGCCGGTCGGGGCGTACATCTTATGACCAGAGAAGGTGTAAAAATCACAGCCTAATGCCTGCATATCCAAGTGTTGATGTAACGTGGCTTGTGCACCGTCGACTAACGTAATCGCTCCAGCTGAACGTGCGGCCTGAACCAGCTCGGTGACCGGGTTGACGGTACCTAAGGCGTTCGACACGTGGTTGCAGCTGAATATTTTTGTTTTGGAACTCAGTTTTTGATAAAAGTCTGCGATGTCCAGCTCACCATCTGGTGTGACCTTAACCGCTTCGATGGACGCGCCGCAGCGTTTTGCCAGCATCTGCCAGGGCACAATATTGGAATGATGCTCTAATTCGGTAAGTAAGATTTGATCACCCGCATTCAGGCGGCCATCGAGGATCTGTGTGACAAGATTAATAGCTTCGGTCGCGCCGCGGGTGAAAATAATTTCTTCAACGCGTTCCGCCCCGATAAAGCTTTGGGTAAGCTGGCGTGCCTCCTCCAGCAGGGCTGTTGCCTCCTCAGCAAGGCGGTGAGCAGCACGATGTACGTTTGCGTTATGCATGCGATAGTAATTGCTTATGGCATCGATCACGGCTTCGGGTTTTTGAGTCGTCGCCGCATTGTCGAGATAAACAATTTCTTGTCCATTTTGCTGTCGCGATAATATTGGAAAGTCAGAGCGCATGTCACGCATGGTCCTGCGCCTTAAATTGTGATTGAAGTTCTGCATGTGCGTCGTCTGCCAGAGGACCCCGAATGCACGTTTTTAAAAACGCCTCGCTCAGTAGATTACGAGCAACTTCTGCTGGAATGCCTCGGCTGCTGCAATAAAACAGGTGGTCATCATCCAATTGACCGACAGTGGCGCCGTGGGCACATTTCACGTCGTCGGTATAAATCTCCAATTCCGGCTTGGTATTGATAACGGCGCCGGTGCCCAGGCTGAGATTTTTATTGGCCAAGGTGGCGTCAGTGCCACCGCAGTCTTTGTGAATATGTATTCGCCCGTTAAAGGTGACTCGAGCGCCGCTATTGCCAATGGCGTGGAATGTTTGGCGTGAGTTGGTGTGGGGTGCGCTATGTTCTAACACAATTTGCTGATCCAAATGGTTTGCCTTATCAACTAGGGAGGCGCTACAGATCTCGGCATTAGCCCCCGGTTGCGTGCAACAAATATGAACGTCTTGTCTGCGCAAGCGGGCACCACTGCTGTGGTTGTGCAGGGCATAGGATGCATCTCTGCCGACGTTGACCCTGAGGTATTGCCAATGCTGACCTTTGGAGAAAATATTCCTCGAATGTACCAAGCGTGCACCCGTTTCCAGTTCAATCCACAAAGTCTGCACTTGCTGCTCATCGTCCTGCAGCATGGTTTCTTGAAGGTCCAGGCTGGCATTTGCTTTGAGTCTGATCACCAATGGCAGGCTCCGTGCGTGGTGTTGAATCAGTAGCGGTGACTCAATATTTCCCTCAACCTCCAATACGTGCACGCAGGGTTGATAAAATAAACAGGCTGTTGCCTCTGGCGCATTTTCCCAGTCGGGACCTAAAGGCGCGGTATTTTGTGTGTTCGGATAAATAATTTCTGAAATGCCCTCGGGCAGGGGGCTGTAAGCAGGTGCTGCTGCTGGCGCCGCAATAAGGTCGAGGACGGGCTGTACTTTGGAATATTTCCAGCGTTCCTTGTGTTGCTTACTGTTTAAAGCCTGCGTCATCTGACGCAGCCGAGCATCGCCATTTTCGACCCAATCAGGTGCACGCGGCTCGCGTGCCCATTGCGCCGCTACGTAAGCCATGCGTAGCCTTTTTCTTCGAGTTTCAGAGCCAGTTCCTTATCTCCCGATTGTACGATTTTGCCATCAGCGAGCACGTGTACAAAGTCCGGCACGATATAGTCCAGTAAGCGTTGGTAGTGCGTCACCAACACGACTGCATTGTTGGCGTTGCGGAATCGATTCACACCCTCCGCTACGACCTGCAATGCATCGATATCCAGACCTGAATCAGTTTCGTCCAGGACTGCCAATTGAGGTTCTAACAAGAGTAGTTGTAGAATTTCATTGCGTTTTTTTTCACCGCCGGAAAATCCTTCGTTGACGCCGCGCTTGAGAAATTCAGGGTTCAGATCAAGAGATTCGGCCAGTTGGCGTGCTTTTTTAATGAAGGCAGCCGCGCCCACTTGTTGCTCGTCGCGTGCATAAGCGTGCGCGTCGACACTGGCTTTAAGAAACTCCATATTGCTGACGCCGGGAATCTCCACAGGATATTGAAAGGCCAAAAACAGGCCTGCATGTGCTCGTTCGTGTGGTGGCCACTCCACAATGCTCTCATCGTTGAGCTGGACGTCCCCTGCGGTAATTTCATAGCCGGGGCGGCCGGCTAGAATGTTAGCAAGCGTAGATTTCCCTGATCCATTGGGGCCCATAATGGCGTGGACCTCGCCAGGCTGAATGGACAGGTTCAAGCCTTTGAGAATAGTTTGACCTGCAACCGTTGCGTGGATGTTGTTGACCTCTAGTAGGCTCATCCGACGGCTCCTTCGAGACTGACTTCCATCAATTTCCCGGCTTCAACTGCAAACTCCATGGGTAACTCCTTAAAGACCTCTTTGCAAAAACCGTTGACGATCATGCTGACGGCCTTTTCAGGGTCGATGCCGCGTTGC
Source organism: Gammaproteobacteria bacterium UBA4421 (assembly GCA_002389675.1). GTDB lineage: Bacteria > Pseudomonadota > Gammaproteobacteria > Pseudomonadales > Azotimanducaceae > UBA4421. Next base: position 76,430 of record DGQF01000022.1, on the reverse strand, counting down.
TGACATGCGAATAACTGATCTTCGCTCACTTTTGAGGTGCTGGCTTCGTGTTCGACGATGGCGCCGGCATTACTGTTTTCAATATAGGGAAAGGTGTGCGCACCGCATTCACCACCGATCAACAAAGAATCACACTGTGTGAAGTTGCGTGCCTTTTCAGCAGTAGGCGAAATGCGCACCAAGCCGCGGTAGGTATTTTGGCTGCGTCCCGTGGAAATACCTTTTGAAATGATGGTGCTTTTTGTGTTGCGCCCCATGTGGATCATCTTGGTGCCGGTGTCGGCTTGTTGATAGTTACCGGTGAGAGCAACCGAGTAGAATTCGCCGACGCTATCGTCACCGCGCAGAATGACGCTGGGGTATTTCCATGTGATTGCCGACCCGGTCTCTACCTGAGTCCAAGAAATCTTTGCCCGGGGTCCGGCACACAAGCCGCGTTTGGTGACAAAATTATAAATTCCGCCATTGCCGTCTTTGTCGCCGGGATACCAGTTTTGCACCGTGGAGTATTTAATCTCCGCGTCTCCTAACGCAATAAGCTCAACAACCGCGGCATGGAGTTGATTTTCGTCGCGCATGGGTGCTGTACACCCTTCTAGGTAGCTCACGTGGCTGCCTTCATCAGCGATAATCAGAGTGCGCTCAAATTGGCCAGTATTACGTTCATTGATCCGGAAGTAGGTGGATAGCTCCATCGGGCAGCGTACGCCTTTAGGGATATAAACGAAGGAGCCATCGCTGAATACCGCGCTGTTCAGCGCGGCGTAAAAATTATCTTTTTGTGGCACAACTGAGCCGAGGTATTTTTGTACCAGCTCAGGATGACTGTGTACGGCCTCAGAGATAGGGCAGAAAACCACACCGGCCTCTGCGAGCTTGTCTTTAAAGGTTGTAGCAATTGAAACGCTGTCGAAGACCGCGTCGACGGCCACGTTAGGGTTGCGATTGATGACCCCGGCGAGCGCCTCTTGTTCGTGGAGCGGGATGCCTAATTTTTCATAAGTGCGCAGCAGCTCCGGGTCCACATCCTCGAGAGACTGGGGGCCATCCGTCTGACTTTTCGGTGCTGAATAGTAAGAAATCTGGTTAAAGTCGATTGGCTTAAAATGAACATGTGCCCACCGCGGTGCGTCCATTTTCTGCCACGCCGAATAGGCTTTCAGGCGCCAATCGGTTAACCATTGTGGTTCCTTTTTTTTCTGTGAAATAAAGGTAACGGTGGTTGTGTCAAGACCAGGTGGAATGGTCTCCGACTCAACGTCGGTGACGAAGCCGGCATTGTATTCCGAATTGGATAGGACTAAATCGTCGACAGTTTGATTCACACTCTGAGCCTTATCATGCGTAAACTTACGCTTTAATGTTGTGCTGTTGAACCTGTGGCGGCGCAACCCCGAAGCGGTCTTCTTGGGGGACGTAGTCTACGCGCACGTAATACCCAAGTAAAACAGTCGGGTATTTTCGTAACGCTTTTTAAGCGCATTTTCAGGTGAAATGGTTAGACACAAGGACAATTAATGCCCAGATTGGAGCCCGTCCCAGAAGCGCATATAGACTTTGCGTACGGCATCTATTTTTTAGATCAGAGACACCGACTCATCAGGGCACTGAAGAAGCGTTATAAGCCCTCTATTCATGGCCATAAAACTTGGGGTTCGAGTTTTTTGCTGATGGATTATCTGACCCATTACGGTCTGCGGAGGGGGGCAGGTCTGATGGAGTTGGGTTGCGGTTGGGGTGGGGTGTCCGTGTTTTGCGCCCACCGATTCAGGTCGCGTGTGACAGGTGTTGATCTGGATCCCGCGGTGTTTCCTTATGTGGATGTTTTGGCGGAGTTAAATGAGGTGACGGTGAGGCATCTGCAAGCCGATTTCACAAATCTGCCCCGTAGCGAGTTGGTTGATCAGTGTTATCTGGTCGGCAGCGATATTTGCTTTTGGGATTCTTTGGTTAAACCGTTAGGCCAATTGGTGGCGCGAAGTTTTGAAGCGGGTGTAGAACGGGTCGTGATTGCGGATCCGGGACGACCGACTTTCTATGAATTTTGTGATCTCATGGCAGAAGACCACAAAGTGGATCTGCAGGCGTGGTATTCCATAGAACCAAATCGGTTTGAAGGCGAGGTGATAGATATTCGTCCCAGATCCTAAATTAAGATTCGGCGCTGTCGGGTTGGATAAACAGTCTGAGTTGCTCTGCCAAGCTGCTGCAGGCTGAAGATTGCACTCTTGCAATCAGAGGTATTGGCACCACTAGGGCCGGCATGTAGCTCGTGCCTGCCGCATCTGAACTGATCCGCCCGGCAGTTTTTGCGGTGTGGGTATCCCAGATTGATGCTTCATAAGATGAGTCATTTTCCCAGCTTAAAAAGCCGAAACATCCGCCACCGGCGGGGGTGACGGTGCAAGATAAAGACCCTCCCTGTGACGTTCGGCGCGTGGAACCCTCAAGCCAGACCAGATATTTTAAGCCCATTTCATCCATTCGCTTGGCCAATACAGGTTCTTGCAGTAACGCTGGCAAGTCTGTGGTGTTCAGGGGGGCTGTGCGAGGTTCAAACCAAGGGAAAACGGCATCCCTGAATTCTTGTTCGCTGATCATCGATACCCGGTCGACGCCGGTACTCATCTTGCGCGATACACAGTCAATAAAATCCAGTTCTGCTTCTTCTTGATTGGGGCGATTTCGGCGGCCGATCACAACAATCGAGTCACCATCCCCCAGCAGGGTCTGTGTTTGGCGAACTTGTTCGACAGTGGCGGTGACGCAACCGCCTAGCCAGAGCGCGAATGCGATAAGGACTAATCTGATGCTCATACCGGGCGCCCGTCGGAGGATGTGGCCGTATTTGACGCATCTGTTTTGTCTATCGAATCTGGGGCTTGAACATCAGGCATGCCGGAATTTAACCAGTTCATGACTACCGGTTCGCGAGAAAAATTGATGCTGAAAAAAGCCATGGCGTCGCGACACGCGGCCATGGCGGCCGCTTGTAGGCCTTTGCTGGTGCCGCTGTAGTTTTTTTGGTTGGCCTTTCCATACGCGGGTAATTGCCAGTTGCCGATAAGGCGCCCCGAACGGTCATAGAGATCAAATTCATATCGTATCCAAACTTCGTAGTAATCTGAGCGAGTTTGTTCTGGCAGAGAAAATTGAACCTCTGCAATAGCGGGTTTTAAGACACCATCATAGGGCGGTGTCGCGTAGACACTATCGGTTAGCGTATGTTCGCTGAACAACCCCAGAGCGAGTTGAGAAAACAGCCTTTCTTGGGCGGGTCCAATCGAAACCACCCATTCTCGCGAGTTCTCAAATGTTTCGGCGTGTGTGAACGTGGTGAGCGTGGTGTCGAGGTGAATGCCCAGTGCCACGGGCAGCTTGACCATGATCGGGACTGGAAAATCGCCTTCGATATCGAGCTGGGTTGTACCTCCGGCGCACCCTATGAGCAGCAGTATTGCCCCCGACGTTGTTAAAGCGGCCATCATTTTTGACCTAGCTGTCGGTATTTTTGAGACGCCGCGATTCCGCCTGAGGGTGAAAATATTCATTCCGCCAACCCTACAAAAGTTCCATCATTTCTAAAAGCCAGTTCGCGCATCAATGCGGCAAAGCGATAAACGCGCGCGTTTGGTCGGTCAAGGTATACCGGAAAGCCGACCGCATGTATACGGACGCGTCGGCGACCACGCTCATCCATTACATTTACGGCCTCAACCGCCTCAACAACTTCCTCAATTGAGTTGCCCGTATAGTCATCACCAAAGACGTAGAGGCTAATTCGTTTTTCCGGATCATAGTATGTATTGATGGCCATAGTGATGCCTTCGACTGGACTCGAATTACTAAAGGGTGCCCAGGTTTGTAGGGTCGTAATGATGGAGTTACGCAGTGCCGGTGTGTCTTCGATCCAGGCGCCAGCATAACGTGAAAACATATAATCGCCCATGTCGTTCATAATCTGGATGCCTTTAACCTGAGGGTAAATGGATAAGGTTTCACTTACTTTTTGAAGCACCCGAGGCCAGGCGACACTTTGCATGCTGCCTGAGGTATCGATGATGAAGATGATGTATTCCGAGTCGACGGTAATACCGCCCACAAGGCCTGATGAGCGCTTGAAATCCATTCCCAGCAAACGCTGCATTTCATCGGTTAAAGATTGTTTTGCCTCAGCCAGTTGCAGGGATTCGGTTGAGATGTCTTCTTGTGCTTCAGACAGGTTGTCAAACTGCCCTAAAATTTGCTGGAGTTGGCGCTTGAGGTCGGCCAGTTGTGTCAGTTTGGTGTCCAGATCAGACGAGCTGCTGTTGATCTGACGCCGGAGCTCGCGAATTTGCCCGCGAATTTCAAACAGGGCCTGCTCTCTTTGCTGCACCTGGCCCTGAAGATTCTGATTACTTTTCTCAAGCAGTATGGGCTCCACTGTTTTGGTGATCATCAGCAAAAGAATAATGGCCCCGAAACCACAACATATGACGTCAAGAAAAGAAACGCTAAACTCTTCTATACCGCGCCTTGAACGCATTATGGCCAGTCCCAAGAGGGCGAGATGAATGCGCCGCCGGTGGCGCGGGCGACGTTCCAATATGCTGCGGAAGCCATAGGGTCCCCTTCCATCGGAAACATAATGACGTTAATAGGGATTTGTTTAGGGAGCCGGTCTACCGCCTCACCAAAAAGTTCCAATCGGCGTTTGCCGGTAATGGTGGCACCGCGGGGTGGTCTCTCGCCTTGAGTTGGCAGACCGTCAGTGATGATGTAGACATTATCAGGAATCGGAGACATCTGGCGTATTTCTAAAATAAGATTAACTAAGCTTGATCCGCCTTTGGGTTTCACCGTCCTCAGCGCCTCCACGGCAGCATTGAGTGCTTGACCGTCAAACATCGGTACCCAGTCCATGGTCGCCTCGGGTACAAAGGACGCGGTGGCCTCGGCAAAGCCCAATAGCTGGAAGTCCGCATCAAGAGGTAATTGTGCGGCAATCCATTCTACTGTGCGAATGGCGCGCTGCCATTTAGGGGCGGCCAGTTGCTGTGCATCACTCATATTCCGCCTGCGTAATACATTGACGATGGTGTCGTCCAGCATGCTGGCTGAGGTGTCAATGGCGACCACAATATTTCGTCCGCCGATGCGTAAGCCAGTTAAATATTGGCGGTCGCCGGTGCCCTTAAAAGAGCGGGCTTGAGTTCCTTCACTGGCCGCCTTGAGAGCCAGCAGTCGATTCACTTCTTCTTCTCTGGATTCAAGATCTGCAGTGAGCGCATTGAGACTTTCTGTTGTTGCAACAGACGTTTCTTGTAGTTCAGACAAACTCTCTTGTTTCTGCTCGAGGCTTTCTTGGGTGCTTGTCAGTTGATTATCCGAGTCTTCGACCCGGGCCTCTATCTCCTGCAGGGCTTGAATCATCTCAAAGAGGTCTTTTTCGCCGCTTTGAACCTGATAATCGAGCATTCGAATTTCGGCCAGCATGTCATCGTTGTTGACCTGTTGATCTTCGCTGCTGTCGTGATTGATGATTAAAAATATAAGCACAACTGCGCCAAAGCCGCATGACATGACGTCTAGGAAAGAAAGCGAGAATACCGTGAATTTGCGTCGTTGGAGCATGCGCCTACAGCACTGTGATGGCGGTATAAGTTAGCTCTTGTAGTAATACACGGTCACCGACATAAACAGTCTCGCCGGGCGCAATGACGCCATTGACTGCAATGTCGGTGGAGCGTGTTTTGCTATGTTGAGGATCAAGATGTTTGGCGAACCGTTGGGCACTCAATGGATGTGCTTGGTTGTGCAAGAGTAGATGTGTGGCTTTTTGTTTGGTGGTGGCAGGCGCCACTTCGAGATCGGTTTTGGCGGTAATGATCCGCCGTACGCCCTGATCTGACAAACTCTGGGTGAGCGTATGATAGTTATTCGGGAGGCTGGCTTCATCTGCGACCATCACTTGCGCAATGCGCTTTGCGAGCGCGTCTTTAAGACCCGGCATGCGGGCCGCACGTGGGCTCAACAGTAGGCGACTGATCGATTCAAAATCACAGCCGGTCAGGCGTTGCTGCAATTTATCGCTTAATAGGCTTGCTGCTACGTCGATGTCTCTATTGGCATCTGCATAGCTGAGGCTGATGTGTTGATCCTTAAGTTTTTGTTCCCCCATCCAGCCATTGATTTGATCGAGCAGCTGTTGTTCGCAGGCGCCGGTGTGCAGGGGGTCGAATCGCGTTTTCTGTACAAATTCATCAGCAATGACATTCATCCAGCCTTCGATGATTGCCGCGGCTCCCATTCCGTCGTAGGTGGTGGTGTTGCCGGCGGTGCGCTCGTTATTAGTGATTGAAACATGGCTGACGACCAGCCTATGCAGTTCGAGGTCCAATACGTGATAGTTTTCGGTAAACGGGGTACTCAGCGAGTGTGCCAGGGCGCTATCGAGAAACCCTTTGACGTCGAGTTTCGCTTCTTTAGCGATGCCCAGCAGTAATCCAAGGTGCGTCAATGTGAGGTGTCCACCGACACAAAAAGTGATCGGTTTGTCGGCGGGAAGTTGCAGCTGAAGTAGATGGTGGTAAATCAGGTCGGCATGATTTTTTGCCGGTTTCAGATCGCCAGCGATAGGTTCAGCTGCCAGCGTATAAAGATATTTGTTATTGAAACGTTGCGGGTGGGTTCGCGAACATTGGTTGGCAGCGTCTCCAAATACCAGCGGGCCTTGGGCTGTTGATGCGCCAGCGCGGGCGTTGTACAGCACTGTGCCTTGCTCGGTTCGCGCTGAAAATTCCCAGTCGTTGATGTCAATGAAGATCATTATCAGGAGCGCCTGACCTGCATATGGCGCAGTAGCCCCTGATCACAGTAAGCGTGAGTGTCTAATACTAGGCGCTCTTGAATCAGTTGCAGTTGATGCATCAAAAACATCAGAACAATGCTAATGACAAGAGCGATGAACGTTGAGTTGAAGGCGACGCCGAGACTGGTGGTGACCCCTGCAATATCGCCTTCGACCGCTCTATATGCTTGTCCTAGTGCCTCTCCGATGCCGCGTACTGTGCCTATGAAGCCAATTGAGGGAATCGCCCACGCAATGTAGCGAACCATTGAAAGTTCGCTGTCGAGCCGGTCCGATTCAGCATCGCAGACGGATTTGACGGCCTCGGAGACATCTTGCACATTGCGGGTAGAGGAGAAACGGTGAAGAGCGGCGAGTAAGGCACGAGGTAATAAAGAAACTCTATCCTGGGCGGGTAGCGCTTGAAGTGCGCGTGTGTATTCACGGGTGTCCTCAGGAAGAATACTCATTCCCTCGCTGATAGGTACGAAGTCGTGGTTGAGCAAGCTGCGTTCGGCTAATGCAGCGCGCCCTTTAAGTCCCATAATGGCAACGGCCCAAAACATCAATATGAAACAAGACTCTTGCTCATAGTCTCGCAGCACAACATAGAGTGAGCGATCCTGTACAAACGGTTCGCCGCTTGCCGCAAGTTCAGCTTGCTGCTGTAAAATGGCGTCCGCATTAGGTCTTATTACGGTCACGTAAACTAGGTGAACAATAATGATGCTGATGATCAGAGCACCCACTTGATAGATTAATTCGAAGGGAAGTTGTTTTTTCATGGTTTTGAGTTGCCTAGGCTTAAATATCCACTGGAAATGAGACTGCAAAATCTTCAGATATTTCTTCGCTGGGGATAAATACTTTATCGTCCTTTGTAAGGGGTTTTGATTTTACCGGTGGTTTGACCTGAGGGCTCGCCGGTGGCGGATTTGCATTTTGATCAGTTGTTTTCTCGCCGCTTTGGCTAGGCTGTTGTTGCGTGGCGGGCGAGTCCGCGGCAGCGGCTGTTAGGGCTGGACTGATGCCCAACACAATCAACATCACAGCGAGCACAAGATATCCTCTGATTCTGGACAGGATATCTTGGGTCTCAGTGGCGGTGACTGTTGTCATTCTGCGTACCGGGCAATTCTAAAGCCCACATCCTGACGCCCGGTAATGCCATAGTCACGAAAAGAGTAACGTAATTCGGTGACGGTGCCGTGCATCCAGCTCGACCCTCGCATGACGTGATATTCTCCCGTCGCGGGTCCTATGGGATCTGTGACGGGCTCGTTGCTGGGGATATGGTAGAAATCATGGGTCCATTCGGCGACGTTGCCGCCGAGGTCGAATAAGCCGCGCTGGTTGGGTTTAAAGGTGCCGACGGGCGCAGCCGCCGTTTGGTTGTCGTTATAGCCGAAAATGACTCGTCCAACCAATCGCGACGCAGCACGGTCCGCGTAGTTGCCGTGCCGGTCGGGCGGGGGCAGGTTGTCACCCCAAGGAAAGCGCAGCGCAGTGTTTGTCTGATCTGATGGGTTCGATGCCGCGGGCCAAGTCCGGGCCGCCCAAGCCCATTCGGCTTCGGTAGGTAAGCGGTAGCCGATAGCACCTGAATTGATGCTCTTCACTTTGCCATATTCTATGTTGTAGAACTCTGGCAGTTGGTCTTTCACTGATAGCCAGTTGCAGTATGCTGCCGCTTCGTGCCAGCTCACAGACGTGACAGGCATGGTGTCTTCATTGAGACTAACGGTTTCAAAAGCGCCGGAATCGTGTCCCGCGGCATATTGCCGAAATTGGCCATTGGTGACCTCATGGGTGCTCATGTAGAAAAGTTTAGACATCGACACGGTGCGCAAAGTTTCATTGGCGCGGCGACCAGGTTCGCGCCGAGATGCACCCATGGTGAACTCTCCCGGTTGAAAAAGTTTGAGGTTTTGCCCGGCAAAGCTTGAGATAGTGGGCTTGAGCGCCTTGAGTCGAGCCTCGGCTAGCGTCAGCAGCTTTACTTTAATTTCTTGGGTCAAACCGACTTTGGGTGTAATGGTTTGGCTATAGCCTGCATATCCTTCTAAGCCAATGGCGATTTGGTGCGCGCGGATAGGTAAGTTCAACGTTTGATTGGCGGCGCCTCGAAGCTGGTTGTCCACGGTAAGCCATGCATCCGTTGGTTGTGTTCGGATCACTACGGCGCCTTCAAGCTGTTGCAAATCCGCGTGCAGAGATTGGGCTTGCCCGCGGTTGAGTTGCAGTGTTTGGTTGAAGTTAGCGTAGCCGTTCAAAATGACCGAGACGTTGAGTTCTTGTGCGGATTTAACATCCAGTTGGGTCGGCGTTGACCCCATGAACTGGCCATTGACGGTAATGCCGGCCCCGCTCGGTGAGCTGGTTAGCTTGAGTTGCGCATCAGCCTGAACGAGTGAGATCGGTGCAAGTTTCATTGGTAGACCTGCTTGCGCGAGGATTCGTTGGCGGTGGGTTTTGTGGCCAGGTAAAGCGAGGCTGATCTCGCGTTCCCCAGCGAGTGCCTCAATGACACTGGGCGTGGACTGGCCGGTTGCCTCACCGTCGATGAAAATTTCTGCGCCTGATGGCGTGCTGGTGACCCCCACCTCAGCCCAGTTGGGGGCAAGGTCGACCGTGAGCGTCTGATGTATTTTTTTGCCCGTGATATTTACGGTCTCCTGCCAGGTCTGATATCGCGGGTGGGCTATCGTCACGGCTTGCGGCCCGGCCGCCAGCGTCAGCGGTCCACTGATGTTTGCTCTGACTCCATTGATATCTACGTGGGCATCTTCGGGTGCAATGGTAAATGTCATAAAGCCGGGCAACGGGGTGAACTGGAATTCCACCAACTGATTGCGACGCTCGTCAACATCGAAGTGCATCTCCAACGGTTCGTGCAATTCACTGACAGCTTCTATTTTATAGCTGCCTTGCCGCAGGAGATAAATGCCGCCCAGCGCGATGGAAAAACCGCCGCTGATACTGACGCTTTGAGCGGCGGGCGAGAGCCGGATTTGTACACTCTTTGACGTGAATAAAAACCATAGAGTGGCGATAACAAAAGCGCTCAGCAGGCCAAGAACAATCTGCCTTTTGGAAAATTTTTGCCCCTTACCCGAGTCATCGCTTGGCGAAAATTGGGTTGCTTGAATGTCGAGGTTATTGCTGGGGTTGGGCGGCATGGCTTCAATTAAGGTTGATGGTTTCAGTGCAATAGAGGTTCAAGGGTTCGATCCCTGGCAGCACCTGGACGTTGATGAAGATGTCGCGGCAGCCTGCTTGACTGCCGCGGATGGTGTATTGCCCGGGTCGCAGGGTTAAAGTTTTACGCTCAAAGGTGCCCAGTCGGCCAATATTTGACATGATAATTTCTGTGGCGTTATCCGAGCGCAACACAACCTCCACAGGGTCTCTGTATTGCGATAGCAGGACGCTAACCTCTTGTATGCTGCGATTCATCGTTGGGCCGGCGTGCGGCAGTGTTTGGGCATCTTGCAATATCGTTTCTGCCTGTAGAAAAAGTTTCTCGGAAGACAGCTTTTGAGGTTCAGCTGTGATCTTATCCAACACCTGTTGTGTGCGCAGATGAACGCTCGCTGCGTTGATGCCGTTGAGAGCAAACTGAACGTTAGCATCAAGATCGAGAACTGCTTGATACGCGGTCATCGCAATTTGCCATTGTTCAGCGGCTATCGCTGCCTCGGCTTGAGTTTGGTGCTGCGCAATTAGATTGAGTTCATATTGTTGGGCTACCTGCTCTAGTCCGCCCTTGGCGATGGGGTTTTCTGGCTCGATGGCCAGCGCTTGATCGAAAAAAGCTTTGGCCTTGTTGAAATTGCCTTGATTCAATTGGCTAAAGGCATCGCTGATCAAACGGTTGAGGTCTTGCATCGATTGATTAGCGCGCGCTGCGTTCACAAGCGCAGCTAGATTCGCAGTTAATGGATCCAGGTTACCAATCGCCGCATAGGTGGCTTGAGCTTGTTCAAAACGCTGGCTAAGTTCATGATTTTTGGCAGTTCTAAGCAGACTGATGATCTCGGGCAAACGTGAAGCGCGCTGGTAGATTAGTTGCGCCTCTTTATTATCTGGTTTGATGACTAAAGCCGCTTCTGCGGCTTCTAGGGCCGCCTCGGGGGCAAAATTTTCGATGGCTTTCGCTGCCAGATCCAGGCGTGCCCGAAATTTCTCGTCGCCGAGCTGTAAAATTGCGCTGAGCTGTTCAGTCGCTTGGTGGTAAGTATTCAGGGCCGACTGATATTCCTCGTCAAGGAATGCCTGATCTCCAGATTTGGCGGTGGAGAGGGCCGCAGCCAGTTCATCTGCAGCCCAGCTGTCAACTTTAAGGGTCTCCTCCAGTTGGATTTGTAGTTCCACAAATCGCGTCAATGAAGCTTGCGCTGTCGTGCGTGCTTTGGCTTTCTGCGCTTGGGCGAAAGGCGGTAGTTGGCTGCTAGATGCTGGCGTTGATTGCGCCATAGGCGAATCTTGCTCGGACGGCTGGGGCGCCGCCGCTGCTGGTTGTGCTGGTTGATCCGAAGACAACAGTGATGGGCCAACAACCAGCGCGATTAGCGCCGCAACGACCAGTAGAAGCACTGCTATGCTTCGCCATTCAAGCCGGCGATAAAAAGCCGGATTTTGCCCGGCTGTCGCAAGGTGAGACAGGGGCGCGGGTTGCGCTTCTATGGTTTCGGGGGTGTCGTTGGACATGGTCTGCGTTTAAGGGGTCGTGGTTGTGCTTGGGTTCGCCGGTGTCTGCGCTGTTGTGTCTTCTATTTCAAGCCCGAGATCTTCGAAATATACCTGACGCAGTATCGCTTTTAATTCATCGTACTGCTCGTCAACATTCCCTTGCAAGCGCAACGTTTGATTCTCTAGTTCGATGGTGGTGGGAACCAATTCGGCTTCTGCAGCGCTGCCTAATTCGCGCAGGCGCTCAGCCTGTTGCTCGGCCTCATTGCGTTTGCTGACTGCACTGGTAAGCAATGTTGCGCCGGCAACAACGCCGACAATGCCGCTCGCATCGACGTATGCGTCGCTGCTTTCGTAGATCGAGGCGACGCCGCCGATGATCGCAATCGTGCCCCCGATCGTGCGCTCACGTGCCTGCGCTTGCAGCGCTTTGTAGGCTATGGCTTGGTCATAGCTGGCCCGCCGCCAATCTTGATAGGCTGGATACATCTGTCTGTGGAAATTTGCATAATACTCATCCAGAGTGTCGATAAATAAATATTCGCGCTCGCGCACGCGCTGTACGCGTTTGAGCATGGGGTCGTTTTGGGCGGGTAGGCGAGTGATTTCAAATTTCCCAGGTGACTGTTCAACAATATGATCGGCAAAGGCCTCTGCGGAAAATTCGCGTGCAAATTTCAGTTCGGCAGTTGTTCTTATGGCTTGGATTTTGGTCTTATCTAGGGTTTGTCGATAGGCCAGCATGTCGTTGGCAAGACGTTTATAAATAGATTGAAATGCATCAATAGTTTCGGGCATGGAGGGTTCATAGGCATATTTGCTGGCGAGTGCCTCATAGGTTTTAGTAAACCAAATCTTGCCCGTTGCATCAGTCACGGTGGCCTCGATGCCCATGCTTTCGCCGTTGGAGTGAAGGATCTTCCCGGTGACGATGACGTCTACCGCGTGCGTCGGCCGCGGAATGACGCGCACTGCGCCCCAATTGCCAGTCGACTGCAAGAGGTTTTTCGCGAAGTAAGGCACATGCTGTGATTCTGCTCGACGCACCTCAGGCATGATGATTTCCTCGATGCGCTGATCGTAATCGTCGGGCACGTTAGCGTCGAAAATGGCGATGCCAATATCAAGGAGTTCATTTTCCGCAAGATAGCGATCTGTCACTTGGGGTGGTGTCATGTCGACCACGCGTGTGGTCTGGCTGACACAACCACAGACCAAGGCAAGTGCGCCAATTATGGTTAGTGCACGTAATGTATGTGGGGTCCCGCGCGTCACGACGGTCTGCATACTTGGGGTGTGTTCATTAGCCATTTTTATATTTGGTATATTCCTGCCAAAGTTTTTCTCTTAATTCGGGATCTTCTTCTTGCATTGCCGCTTCGCGCAGTTGGCGGGCAATGATGTCATCGTCGCGAGCATCCGGAATATTTTTTGGTATATCTCCCGCATGCCTTCGCGGTGGCGCAGGCGTTGGCGGCATGGCTCTTTTCGGTGTTGGTATACTCGCCTGTTGCGAACCTGCACCCGCGGAATCGCTGCTGCTGGTTGGGCCTGTCGGCAGATCGGTAGGGTTAGGTGCAGCACGGGCGCTTCCAGAAGCTGTATGGTCTTTGATGATCTCGCGCTCAGCGAGGATTTCGCCGTCCAAGTCTTTTAGTGCACCGCGTAGTTCCGCCTCGGAGCCGCTGTCTTGGGTGTTGTCCATACCACCACCTTCACCGCCCGCGGAGCCTTTGGCAGTTGCGTCTTCGGATGGGCTGCCGGCGCTAGATTGATCACCCGCGGGTAATTCATTGCTGGTCTGCCATCCTCCTTGAGCACCGTTTTCCTCTGGGATATCCCAACTTGGGTCCTGGTCACCAGCGTTGTCGTTGTTGCCGCTGTCGCCTGCTCCGCCGGGGTCTCCGGGGCTGCCGCCGGGTGCTGGATTGCCTCCGGGCAGGGTGTTGGTTCCGCCAGCGCCTGCACCGGACGAGCCACCTCCGGTGCTAGATCCACTGCTGCCAGAGGAACTGCTGGAGGAAGAACCTTGTTGTCCTGATGTACTTCCGGCAGATCCGCCGCTGGCCCCTCCGGCTGGCGGGGAAGAAGAGGGGGAAGAAGTTGACGACGAAGAAGACGGACTGCTGGTGGAGGTGCTGCCACCGGGTAAGGGGGTGATGGGTGCGCAAGCCACACAAGCCGTGAGTGCTAGCATGGCCATGCCACGCCGGGTAAAAAAAATCATTCTTGAACCTCGGTGATTTCATCGACCGGCGTACTCGGTGCGGCGGTCTGTGTTGGCGGTGATTGGGGGTAAAATTTGAATTCGTGGGTATAGGTGCGATTTTCCGCTTTGACCGGCAGGCCCGCAACTAAAGATGGCCTATAAATTGCCATTCGCAGACTTCGGCGGACTTTGAAATCCATCAGTTTGGGTGGGTATGACGTCAACGTGGTGAGCGCTCTTATCCGACCATTTGTTGCAACATCAAATCCAAGTTCGATATACCCTGTAGCGGCTTGCTCTGGGGTTTGATCGTTTTTGGGTTGAGGGTCTTCAGGCTTGGGCATGTAAAGCAAGTAGGGTTCAGCAAAGAAAAGCGCGGGGTCCTCATCCAACGCCAACATTTGTTCGTAAACGTAAGTGTAGAGGGTATGAGCCGGGCTTGTGCGCCCAAACATCAGATGCCAATCGGCGAGCTCAATTATTGCGTTGCGGGTAGCCAAAGGGTCTTGGGGGTCTTGGCGGCGTCTGATTTCGACGATGCGTTGAAGTGCTTTCTCGCCAGCTGGAAAATTATTGAACGTCACCTGCTGCCGGTCCAGGGTGGATGTTTGCGAGATCGGCGCGTTATCCGGGTTGGCATTTCTTGAAGAGACATAAAATAGTGGAAACTTTTCCAGCCGGTGGGTTATTGCAATGCCTTTTAATGCAGGAATGGCCGCTGGTTCAAATTGTAAGCCGTTTTGGTCGCGGATGATCATTGCCCGATTGAACATCTCGCGCGCTGAGAAGTAGTTGAATGTCTCAAGATAGAAATTGGCGAGCCGCATGGTGGCCGGTATCAGATCTGGGTTTGAATCTCCAAGCGCTTTGCGGCTCACATCATAGGCGTACTCCTCGCGCTTAGCGCTGGACTGGAAATCTTCTATCCTGCGGTAAGCGTCGGCTTCGCGATATACGAGGGGCAGTTGGCGTTGACTGAATAAACCGTAGCTGACCCGCGCGATGTGGCGGGCGCGCACATAGCGGTCTATTGCGGCATCAACTTGCCCTTGAACCATGAGCGCGTCGCCAAGCAGTGCCAGCGGTACGAGCAGATCTTCGTGATATCGATGTTTGAGTGCGGAAATTTGGGCAATGGTCGTCTCTAAAGTGTTCTGCGCGTTAGCTGCCTCGCCGCGAAAGATTTGCTGCTCGAGAAAGTCGAATTCGGTGCCCAGGGCGACGCTGCCGTTTGCCTTGAACTCATCCACGGTACCGGCAGAGGTATTCGGCGTGGAGGGCGCTTGGTTCTGGATTTCACTTTCTTCAGCGTGAGTCATTGTCGAAACCAACAATAGGCAAGCACCCGCTGCTGAGCATCGGCGTTTGAGCTGGGTCCAAGGCGTGAGCAACCTGATGATAATCTCTCCCCGCAAGCGCATGAAGTGGTTAACGAAGTACGATACTGACCGCGTGGCTTTGTGTGCATTGAGTCTGGTGAGCATCCTGCATTGTGTCAAGCGGTCTGACCGCGAGCGGATGACGGCATGACAACGCTCCACATGTTGTGCTATTTCTCTTAGACTATGACTCCCGCGTTTTTGAATAGGAATGCGCATGCACAGTGATGCAGAATTAGACGCGCAGGGGTTGCGTTGCCCCGAGCCGTTGATGCTGGTTAGAAATAAAGTTCGAGCACTGAGTAAAGGCGACATCCTGCATATCATCGCGACAGACCCGTCAACGCGTCGTGATTTTTTGGATTTTTGCCGTTTTATGGGGCACGAACTTGTGCATGAAAATACGCAAGAGGAAAAACTGCATTTTTGGATAAAGAAATAGGCTGGTGGGCTTGATTCAACACTATTTTGCCTATGGATCTAATATGAATCCGCGCCGAGTCAAAAGTCGTGGGTTAAGGGTGCACGATGCAGTTGGTGCAAAATTAGACGGGTTTGAGTTGGTCTTTGACAAACTGTCTATGGCGCCTGTGGGTACGGGGCATGCGAATATTCGTTATGCGCCCGGGTGCTTTACCGAAGGGGTGTTGTATGAGCTTGCTCATGTGGACGAGATCACCAAGATGGATTCGTTTGAGCGCGCGCCGATCAACTATAGCCGCGAGGTAGTCTGTATCAGGCGAGGGTCGGAGGCCGTTTGGGCCTGGACTTATGTGGCAAATCCGGCGGTGCTCAAGGCAGGACTGGTGCCCAGTTGCGAGTACCTTGAGCATTTGCTCGCGGGTAGGCCATATCTTAGCCCAGGCTATTTCAATGCGCTTGTCGCACTGCGTGATGTGTGTCTTTGACGATGCAAGATTGGATGGTGGCGGCCTGTTTTAACGCTTGTTTTGCAGATGCCTATCAGACACGTCTGTATGGCGGAGCGGCAGAGCCAATTTATTTGCCGTCGATGATTGCTGACGGTGCCCAGACGGTTAGTGACCGGTTTTCCGGCGAGGCGCGGCTGTACTATCGTGAAGACTTTGCTGCCAGTGCGCTGCATGAAGCGGCACATTGGTGTATCGCGGGACCGCACAGACGAACCTTGGTTGATTTCGGCTATCTGTACAAGCCGCCGCCACGGACGCCTGCCGACCAGGAGAAGTTTTTTCGGTCTGAGGTGCGTGTGCAATGTCTTGAGGCATTGTTTGCTCAGGCAGCAGGCGTAAAATTCTCACCCAGTGCCGATAACCTGCAGGCGGATCTGGCGGTGTTTATTTCTCAGCTGGCCGATGCTCGATCAGATGTGACTCACTGGATGCGGCATTCTTCCGATCCGCGGGCGCGCACATTCTATGATTGTCTTGCCGCACAAGGCTTCGCAACAGGCGTTGCTAGCCCGGCCTTGTTAGGCGGTGAGAGTGGATAAGGTGGAGTGTGTTGTATTGGGTGCCGGTGTGGTTGGTTTGGCCGTGGCCAGCCGGCTCGCTATGGCCGGGATCGAGGTCTTGGTTTTAGAACAACACAATGCGATCGGTACTCAGATAAGTTCGCGTAATTCCGAAGTCATTCATGCAGGTATTTATTACCCGGTAGGGTCGACAAAGGCGCAACTGTGTGTGCGCGGTAAAGCGTTGTTATACGAGCATTGCGATGCCTTTGGGGTCCCTTATCGCCGCTGCGGGAAATTAATTGTCGCCAGTCACGCAGACCAGCTGGATGTCGTTCGCGGTTATCTTCGCAAAGGCGCGCGCAATCAAGTGCATGATTTAACTTGGTTATCGGCTGCGCAGATCAAGGTGATTGAACCTGAAGTTCGGGGGGTCGGTGCCCTTTGGTCTCCATCGACGGGGATTATCGACTCGCATGCATACATGGTGAGTCTGCAGGGCCAGTTAGAGGCGGCCGGTGGTTGTTTGTCGCTGCGTACAAAAGTAGAGCACGTCAGCGGATATGATCCCACGATAATCCACACCGAGGCACTTTCGCTGCAAGCGCGATGGTTGATTAATTGTGCGGGTTTGTCCGCCTCGCAATTTGCGGCGGACACCGCTGGCTGTCCGCGGCCGTATTATGCCAAGGGCCATTATTACGCCTACTCGGGTCAATCACCTTTTAGGCATCTGGTGTACCCCCTTGCCGAACCAGGCGGTCTAGGTATACATGCCACGCTCGATCTTGCCGGTCAGCTTAAGTTTGGTCCCGATGTATGCTGGATAGATCAAGTTGATTATGGGTTTGACGAATCGGTCTTTAATGATTTTGTGGCAGCGGTCATGGCTTATTATCCGAGGCTCGATCCAGCGCGTCTGCACCCGAGTTATACGGGTATTCGGCCTAAAATTGCACCGCGCGAGGCGGGCTTTCAGGATTTCCGTATTGACGGGCCGGCGCAACACGGCGTTAAAGGCCGTCTCAATCTTTTGGGCATTGAGTCACCCGGGCTAACCGCATCTTTAGCTATTGCGGAGGAAGTGGTATCACTAGTCAAGGCCTGATGAGGCATCTCAAAGTCGGCTTAATTCTAAACCCGGTAGCGGGAATAGGGGGACCTGTTGCGCTGAAAGGCAGTGACGGTCCGCAACGCCAAACAGCCGCCATCGCCAGAGGCGGGCGCTATCGTGCGCAGCACCGTTGTGAGGACTTTTTGAATCATTTAGAGCGCGCCGCTTCGGGCATTAGCGCGCAGATTCACTGGCATACATTAGCCGCGCCGATGGGCGCCCAGTGTCTAACTGATCGCTCTTGGCCGGTCAACATTGTTGAGCGTCCGCTTGTGCCGCCCACTCAAGGGCAGGATACGTTGCTTGGTGCTCGAGAGTTAGCAAACGTGGGCGTGGATATATTGGTTTTTGTTGGCGGGGATGGGACCGCTCGGCTGATCTGCCAGGGGGTTGGTCAGCAGCAGCCAGTATTGGGGGTGCCTGCTGGAGTGAAAATGCACAGTGGCGTTTTTGCCGTCTCGCCGCGCGCGGCAGCGCAGGTCCTGATCCAGATTCTGCAGGGTGAATGGGTTGCCCGGGTAGTTCGAGAAGTCCGAGATTTTGACGCCCACGCCCCACAGGACGAGGCCTTTGCGGTGCGCACGTATGGTGAGTTGTCTGTGCCCGAGGCTGCTGGGTACATGCAGCAAACTAAGATAGGCGGCAAAGAGAGCGAGCCACTGGCCGTGCAGGATATTTGTGCTGAGGTGCTTGAGCATCTGCCAGCGGGTAAAGATATTGTGGTTGGTCCGGGCAGCACCTGCGCGGCGATCAAGCAGGCCTTGTCCATGCCGGTGACTTTGCGAGGTTGTGATGTGCGGCTGGCCGACGGGGCTTTGATAGAGGACGCAACCGCGAGTATGCTTGAGGGCCTGACAAGCCCTTACCTGATCGTCAGCTTTACGCGAGCGCAGGGTTTTCTTTTTGGCCGAGGCAACCAGCAATTGAGTATAAAGTTTCTGCGGCTGCTGAGTTGGCCTGATGATGTTTTGATTGTTTCTACGCTGACCAAGCTTGATTCCTTGGCCCAGCGCCCGCTTTTAATAGATTCAGGGGACAGCGATTTGGATGATCAGTTTGCCGGACTTGTGCAGGTTTGCTCTGGTTATGATGCATATATGCTCTATCGGTTATCGGTCTAGTGCTCATGAAGACGGTAATTGATATTTGTACTGAAAAAGTGAATTCCGGAGTCTCAAAGGATGCACGCAGACTCTTTCATGGACGTGGGCACCAATATCCGGGCTACGAGCACGTGGTCGTTAACTGGTTTCCACCTTATTTACAGCTGGGATTCTACGAAGAGCTCCCCGAGCGCGAAATTAATGATTTAGTCGACAATTTGCTGCGGGTAGTGCCGGACGTAGAAGGGGTGGTTGTGCAGTTTCGCCTATCGCGTAAGACACAAACCAAAGTTTGGTTTGGCGAAGTTCCCCAGTCGCATATCGTTTTTGAAAACGAGATGGCCTTTCGTATTCAGCCTCAACGCAACCAAAATGTGGGATTGTTTATGGACATGGCGCATGTGCGCGAAGCACTTGCGCCGAAAATGCGGGGCGCTAAAGTTCTAAATTTATTTGCTTATACCTGTGCTTTTTCTGTCTCAGCGCTGGCTCAGGGTGCCAAATTGGTCGTCAATTGCGATATGAACGCCAATATGCTCAATGTGGGTAAACATAATCATCAGTTGAACAATCAGGATCTGCGTGATGTGCGAATGTTGCCCCATGACGTATTTAAATCGTGGAAGAAAATAAACAGTTACGGGCCTTATGATGTGGTGATCGTTGACCCGCCAACAAACCAGCGGGGAAGTTTTGTCGCAGAAAAAGACTATCCGCAGTTGCTCAAACAGGTACCGAAACTGGTCCGAACGGATGCCAGTGTGGTGCTGTGTTTGAACTCGCCATTTTTAGGGCATGATTTCTTGTTTAATCTCACCGCGCGATGGTGTCCGCAGTTTGAGTTGCAAAAGGTTATGCCCGCACACGAAGACTTTCCCGAAGCTTTCCCCGATCGGGGGTTAAAGGTGCAACAGTACAAGTGTCGGTAGCGGGGCTCGGGGAGTACGCGCTCACAACGATCTAAAGGTGCGCTAAAGCTGGCGATAGTTGGTCAGGAAACGTTCAATTCTGCCGACGGCTTCGCGCAGATCTTCCTCGCGAGGCAGAAACACCACTCTAAAATGATCGGGTTTGGGCCAGTTGAACCCGGTACCCTGAACGACAAGCACTTTTTCCTTGGTCAATAAATCCAACACAAAACGCTCATCATTGGTGATGTTGAATTTTTGGGTGTCGATTTTTGGAAATAGGTAGAGTGCGCCGCGCGGCTTGACGCAGGTTATACCGTCGATTTCATTCAGTAATTCCCATGCGATGTGGCATTGATCATAGAGGCGGCCGCCCGGACGGGTGAGGTCATTGATACTTTGATATCCGCCCAGTGCAGTCTGAATGGCATGCTGAGTGGGTACGTTGGAACAAAGTCGCATCGAAGATAAGATATCCAAGCCTTCAATATAGTCCGATGCGCGCAGCGTAGCGCCGCTGACAATCAGCCAGCCGGTACGAAATCCGGCTACTCGATAAGACTTCGATAATCCGCAAAACGTCAGCATCAGCAGGTCGTCGGCTAACGAGGCCAGTGGAATGTATTCGGCATCACCAAAGGTGATCTTGTCATAAATCTCGTCCGCCATGACCACAAGATCGAATTCTCGCGCCAGCGCTACCAGCTGTTCTAACATGGATCGCTGATAAACGGCACCGGTGGGGTTGTTAGGGTTAATTACCACTAAAGCTTTGGTTTTTGGGGTTATTTTCTGGCGGATATCGTTGAGGTCGGGTTCCCAGTCTGAATTTTCGTCACACAGATAATGGACGGGCTTGCCGCCACATAGATTTACAGCCGCGCTCCAAAGAGGGAAGTCTGGCGCCGGAATTAAAACCTCGTCATCGTTGTTGATTAGCCCCTGCATTGCCATGACCACTAACTCTGACACGCCGTTGCCGATGTAGATGTCTTCGACATCTACGTTTTTAATGCCAATCTGCTGCGTGTACTGCATCACCGCTTTGCGTGCTGAGTAGATCCCTTTTGAATCACTATATCCCTGCGATGCAGGTATGTTATGGATAACGTCGCGCAGAATTTCTTCGGGTGCCTCGAATCCCCAAGGCGCCGGATTGCCGATATTAAGTTTGAGAATTTTGTGGCCTTCTTCTTCCAGGCGGTTGGCTTGTTTGAGCACCGGGCCGCGGATGTCGTAGCAGACATCCTCAAGCTTTGCCGATTTTACAATTTTGCGCTTGGGTCGGGCCGTTGAAGCTAGGGTACGTGCCATTTCGGTATCGGAGTCCATGAAAAGTTCCTTTAAGCTGCGCGATATCATAGCATTGAACATGGGTATGAAGTTTAGGAGAAAAAATGACCAAAGTGATAAAAAGCGATGATGAATGGCAAAAGATATTGTCGCGTGATGACTTTGAGATCACCCGTCGAGCAGGCACAGAGCCTGCGTTCACCGGGATTTACAATAATGAAAAAACGCCCGGGGTTTATCAGTGTAAGTGTTGCGATGCGCCGCTGTTTGACTCTGATACTAAATATGACTCTGGCAGCGGGTGGCCGAGTTTCTACGCGCCGATTGATGAACAAGCCGTTGCGACTCACGAGGACATGACCTTAGGGATGCGCCGGATAGAGGTCACCTGCGCACGCTGTGATGCTCATTTAGGGCATGTTTTCCCCGATGGCCCGCAGCCGACCGGTTTGCGTTTTTGCATGAATTCTGCCTCACTTAATCTTGAAGCCAAGGGCTAGGGAGCGACATGAAACCAGCTGATATTGCTGCTGCCACGCCGAACAAAGTGGCCTATGTTATGGCCGAAACAGGTGACGTTGTGACGTATGCGGAACTCGAAGCGCGCGCCAATCAGGCGGCTCACCTGTTTCGCAGTTTGGGACTCAAGCGCGGTGACCACATCGCTTTATTGCTGGAAAATCATGTCAGTTTTTTCCAGATTTGCTGGGCTGCGCAGCGGGCGGGTCTTTATTACACGGCTATTAGTTGGCGCCTTCAGCAAGCTGAAGTTGAATATATCGTCAATAATTGCGAGGCCAAAGTATTTATCACCTCGCATGCCCGTGCAGGGGTTGTAGAGCCGCTGGTTGCGACGACGCCTCTGGTTCAAGGCCGATACATGCTAGATGGCGTTATCGACGGATTCAGTAGCTTTGAAGCCGCGCTGGAATCCTTTGCTGAAACGCCGATTGATGATGAATGCGAAGGCGCATCGATGCTCTACTCATCGGGAACCACAGGCTACCCTAAGGGTGTGAAAAAGCCGCTGATGGATGTGGCCTATGGAGACGGTGAGGCTCTGAATGTGATGTCAGCCCTTTATGGTGCTCAGTCGGATTCGATTTATCTGTCGCCGGCCCCTTTATATCATGCCGCACCTCTAGGGTTCACGATGTCGTGTTTGCGTAATGGTGTCACCGTTGTTGTGATGGCGCACTTTGAAGCTGAATTTGCACTCCAGTGTATTGAGGATTTTAAAATTACCCACAGCCAATGGGTGCCTACAATGTTTGTGCGCATGCTGAAATTACCCGAAGAGGTGCGGCTGAAATACGACGTGTCCTCTTTGCAGTGTGCCATTCACGCCGCGGCTCCTTGTCCCATTCCAATCAAAGAAGCGATGATCCATTGGTGGGGCCCTGTGATCAATGAATATTATGCAGGTACCGAAGGCAACGGCTTTGTTCAACTCAACTCACAAGAGTGGTTAGCTCACAAGGGGTCGGTGGGTAAGCCGCTAAACTGTGAAATCCATATATGTGACGACGAGGGTCATCCCGTTCCTGCGGGTGAATCCGGGACGATTTATTTTTCTGGTGGTGGTGAGTTTGAATATTACAAAGATGTGGAGAAAACTGCTGATTCACGTCATGCGCGAGGCTGGAGCACCCTAGGTGATGTCGGATATTTGGATGAGGATGGCTACGTTTATCTGACGGATCGGAAGCATTTCATGATCATATCTGGTGGCGTGAATATCTATCCCCAGGAGGCCGAAAATGTGTTGATTACGCATGATAAAGTCGTTGATGTGGCGGTATTTGGTGTGCCCAACGCAGAATTTGGAGAGGAGGTGAAGGCCGTGGTGCAGCTGCGAGACTTCAGCCAGGCCAGCGCCATGTTGGAAATCGAATTGTTAGATTTCTGTCGAGACCATCTATCGCACGTTAAGTGCCCTCGCAGCGTAGATTTTCGCGAAGAGTTACCCCGGCACCCGACAGGTAAATTGTATAAGCGGTTGCTCAAAGATGAATATTGGGCGACGGAAAAATAGCACTACGTGTGGCTGCTGGNNGCGGGGCTACTCGTCGCCGCTTTGTAGCAGGTTTGCCGGTGCGTATTGATCGGTAAGCACTCTTGCGTTTTGGCGCCAGTCGGGTTTTTCCCTGCGCTGTTTGGTCAGCAATCGGGCGAAGCGCACGATGGGCACGCCATAGGGCTGTAGGCGGTCACTCCAAACCGCGGCGCGCGCCTTCAATTGTGTATCTGTTGGTTTGATGTTCGGTGCCACGATCATGCGGTTAGCGCTTTCGGGGATGCGAAAGTTAATGAAGGGACCGAATACCTTTGCATAGGTGGTAGATTCGTTATGGTAGAGGTTGCTGCCGGTGAACGTATTCGCCAGAAGAACACCGGTGGGTGTCAACAAAGATTTTGTTTCGGTGAGGTATTCCTGTGTCATTAAATGCTCAGGGATGTACTCGCCGTTAAAAGCGTCCAAGACAATGATGTCATAACGGGTAGGGCCTAATAGCGCTCGTTTGGTCCAAACCCGCGCGTCTTGGGCGTGAACAATGAGATTGGATGTCGGCTGGAAGTTGAAGAACGATTTTGCAACCGAGATGACCGCGGGGTCGATTTCGACCACATCGATGCGGGCCTGTGGCAGTAGGGCGTGAAATGCCGTGGGTAGAGTGCCGCCACCTAATCCAATGACCAAAATGTTTTTGGGTGCTTCTGCAAATAAAACACTGGTGATGGACATTCGAGTGTAGGAAAACACCATTTGTTTGGGGCGGCGTACATCGATACAACTTTGGCTGCGCTGTTCGCTGCGCACATCGAATTGCAGGCATCGGGTGTTGCCCGTTTGCGTGACAACAATAGTGCTGTAGAGCGAGCGCTCTTCATGCAGTATCTTTGCGCTGAGCGGTAAGGCAGCGCCAAAGCAAATCATGGTGATGCAATATTTCAAAAATATACGCTTCATTCTGCGTCTCCATACCAACCAAATTTGTCACACATGATCGCCAGGGCTGACATAGACAGCAAAGCAAGGGTAAGCATCAGCAGTATGGTATTAATTTCGAAATGCAGTACAAAGTAGAACGAGGTGATGAGCGTGCCCAGCGCGCTGCCCAGCGTGGAAACGAAATAAAGTCGACCCGCTACTTGCCCGGAGCGTTCGATGGAAACGACAAGCAAGCGCACTGAGTAAGGAGATATCATGCCCAGAATGATGGTGGGTGCCATAAACAGGAAGGTTGACGCCGCCAACGAACCGTAACGCGGATCGCTGATTGACTTGAAAATCCATTGCATGACTGGCTCTGCAAATGATACTAACGGATACATCAACAGCGCACCGACGATAAATATGCCGCCGAATCTCATTAAACTGGGATTGCGGATTGACCAGCGCCCACCGATCAAATAACCCAACGACAAAGACAGCATAAAAACCGTAATGATGCTGCCCCAAACGTAGATGCTACTGCCGAAGTACGGTGCCAATACGCGCCCGCCCAGTAGCTCGAGGGACATGATGACAAAGCCACCGGTAAATGCGAGTAAGTAAATAAGATAGGTCACGCGATGACGGTTTCCAAAATTAGTTTCATAAGAAGCCTTGAATGTTAGAGATAAGTAAAATTAAAGCGATATCGAATCAGATGCTATTTCGATTCAACGGCTTCTGTCGGTGCGCCTGCGTCCTTCCAACCACGGAAGCCATCGCCAATATGACAGACTTTTTCTAGACCCATATCTTGTACTGTTTTAGTTGCTAAAGCGGACCGCCACCCGCTTTGACAATAAAATACAAGCCGCTTCCCGGATCCAAAGATATCTTTATAGTACGGTGAGGTTGGATCTACCCAAAATTCGAGCATGCCGCGGGGGGCGTGCACTGCGCCGGGAATTTTGCCTTCTCTTTCAAGTTCTCGAGGGTCGCGGATGTCGATAAACAAAGACTCTGCGTCTTCGAGCATTGGCACGGCGTCATCAACGTCTAGAGTTTCAACTTCATCCAGTGCCGTCTCGATTAGCATTTTATGTGTGACTTTAAGCATATTTGGACTCCTAGTTTAAATATTCGACAAATTCAGTCACAAGTATGACGCTCAGGGCGCTTGCGAAAAATCAGCGAACGAGAATTAAAAAAATAAATATCAATAAAATCAGTCAGTTAAAAATTTAGGATGCTGGCATGAAAATTGTACTTTGTTTGACTCGACTTACCTTCTGGTGATGTTTGAGCAAACAAGGAAACCACTTATGCAATCCACGCGTTACTACACCGACCAATTTTCTGTTCCCCCGGATTTGTTGCACATTATGATTCCGCAGAACGAAGTGATTGATCGAATGCTCGCTGGGGGTGAACAAGAAACCCTAAACGACATCTGTCTTGCCGTAGCGGTCGTTGCGGACAGCATTACTGCTGCCCAATTGGCTGCTTAGGGTGATCTTTAGTGCGTCTATTAGCCAAGATGCATTATCGCCCTTGCCAGTTCGGGGGGCGCTTTTCGGCGAATGCTTTTGGACCCTCAATAAAGTCTTCGCTCTTAATCATTTGCTGAACGGCATCATATTTTTGAGACATGGACTCCTCAAGTCCCATATCTAAACTTTTGTAAACCACTTCCTTACTGGCGCGAATAGATAGCGGGGCGCATGCCGCAATTTGCTGTGCCCACCGGTTGGCTGCTTCCATCAGCGTGTCATGTGGGACTACTTCGTTGACGAATCCCAGTTGCTGACCTTCTTCAGCGCTCACATGGCGTCCAGTCAATATCATACCTAAGGCTCTTTTGGAGCCAATTTGACGAGGTAACCGGTTCAGCCCGCCCGCCAGTGCGGCTAAGCCAACTTTGGGTTCGGGCAAGGCAAATAAGGCTTTTTCGGAGGCAATAATGAGATCGCAGGCCAGAGCAATTTCAAATCCACCGCCCATAGCCACGCCATTGACCGCGGCGATGACCGGTTTGTTCAGATCGAATCGGGCTGTTAGCCCCGCAAATCCTTTGGGCACCGCTACTCGCTCGCCGCCCTCAGCTTGATATCGAAGATCATTACCTGCGCTAAACCCGCGGCCCTCGCCGGTGATAATCGCAACCCACATATCAGGGTCGGCTGCAAAATCATCGAAGACCTCGCCAAGTTCTGCGTTAGCCAAGGGGTGTAATGCGTTCAATCGATCTGGCCGATTGAGTTTCACGGTTAAAATATGGTCATGCTTTTCTACCAGACAGTATTTTGTCATGAGGTTCCCCTTTTAGATCGTGATGTGGTGTGATGATTAGAACTTTAACCGACTATTACAGATGTGCATATTCATTCAGCCGATAAACAATGGGGTCAGGAGACAATTCAAACTCGGTTAAACTGCAATTGTTGAGGTGATAGTCTCCCCAGCGGGCGGGGGAGTTATGCAGAAAAACGGAAATGGCAACGGCCAGAGCGACGCCATGGCTAACCACCAAAACGGTTTCGTCGTCTGCATGTTGTTCGTCTATTTGGCGAAAGGCTGCAACGACTCGTGTAGCGACCTGGTCGAGGCTTTCTCCGTTGGGCGCGCTGTGGTGTATGTCACCCGTGGCCCGATTAATAAAATCGTGGTCTTCAGCCAGTTCGCTAAAGCGCATATCTTCCCAGTCACCCAAGCACATCTCCTTGAGTCCGTCGAGAGTATTAATGTCGAGCTCCATGCCCTTAGTCGCAAATTTTGCCGTTGCGTGGCAGCGTTGTAGTGGACTGGCGTAGACGGCTTGTATTGATTTGTGTTTGCGCAGATATTTGCCGGTACGTTTGGCTTGGCCCCGCCCGAGCCAGGTTAATTTGCTGTCGGTCGAGCCGTGCCAGCGGCCCGTCTTATTGGCTTTGATTTGGCCATGACGAAGCAGTAAGAATTTTGTACTCACGCGTGTATTAACTCCATTTTTCGGCGATTAAAGCGCCAACAAGGTCACCTTCAACGTTGACCGCGGTGCGGAAGGTATCCAGTGGGCGTTCGATGAGCAGGAGCAAACCGATCGCTTCCAGAGGTATGCCGACGGCCAGAAGTATGACCTGCAGTCCTGCCATAGAGCCTGAAGGGATTCCGGGCGCGCCCGCAGAAGCCAGCATCGTAATCAAAAATATAATGATCACACTACCGGCGTCAATCTGCACGCCAAACATATAAGCGAGGAAAATGACGGCAATACCCTCAAACAACGCAGTGCCATCCATGTTGATGGTTGCCCCTAGGGGCAAGACGAATGCGGCTTTATTCCGGGTTACGCCGAGTTTTTCTTCAGCGGTGGTCATGGATAAGGGCAGCGTGGCTGCACTTGAGGAGGTCATCAGGGCCGTTAGCACCGGCTGACTGATCGCTCGAGCTAATTGAAGTGGTGTGACGCCCGCGAGTACCCAAGCAATTAGGGGCAGAACAATGACGCCATGTATAGCGGTCGCGCCGAATACAACACCGGCAAAGTGTCCTAAAGAAACCAGCGTGTTGAGATCTATGCGGTCTGTCAGCTGATAGGTGATGGCAAAAATGCCAAGTGGCAGTGTGGTCAGCACCCACCGGGCACAGGTGTAGATGGTTTGCGTGAGCTCTTCAAGAAGCGCTGGCCACCGAGAGTTGGTGGGGAGGGTCAACGCTGCTGCTGATCCAAATAGCAAAGCCGTAGTCAGCACACCAAGTATGTTGAGCTCGGCCAATGCGCTAAAGGGATTGACCAGCATACTGTTCAGCAAATTACCGATGAGTGATGCAACGCCGCCAGCCTCGGCATCGATTAGCCCGCTGGAAAGTGGGGGGATTTCGGCCAGCGGCGGGTATGCAGTCCAAGGATGGATGAAAAATACAACAATCAGTCCGATGGTAATCGCAATGGCAGAGGTAAATGCATAATAAGCTACCGTCACGCCCGCTAATCGTCCCATTGCGCCTGCGGCGCGCAGCTGCAGCACGCCACTGAACAAGGAGAAAAAGATCAAAGGCACAATGATCATGCGCAGGGCGGCTAGAAAACTGGATTGAACGATGGCTGTGGTTGTATCCAGCCACGTGAGCCCGCTGAACAACGAAGCCGCCAGCCAGCCGGAAAAGGCGGCCAAGATAAGAAGTGGCGCAAACCATTTTGAAGTCATATGTTATTCTGAGTTTAGGAGTATCGATGTTGGATTCTGCCAATCTCTGGCGACAAATCCAGTTCAGTGGCAGATATTTAGTTGTATTGCTGAGGAAATGTTTGGTGTTCAGACAATTTTGGCACATTCCATCGCAGAGCCTGTGGCCTTATTGGCCTATACGAGTTGCGGCTGCCTTGCTGTTGATGGGCCTAGCCGGTTGTGGCTCGCCAAGGTATGACATGATTCGCGGTGCAACGATGGGTACGTATTACGCAGTACATTTCGCCGCGGGCGAGTCTTGCGCAATTAATCAGCAGCAGATCGAAGCCAGTTTGAAGGCAGTTAATGATGCGATGTCGACCTATCAAGCAGATTCAGAGCTATCGTTGATCAATCAATCTCTGGCTCATCAAAACAATGTATTGTCGTCTGATCTTCGTTTTGTGATGGATGCCGCGCTGCAGCTTGCTGGGCGATCTGGCGGCGCGTTTGACGTTACCGTCGGGCCGCTCGTGAATCTTTGGGGGTTCGGTCCCCAGGCGCAAACACAGGCACCGAGTGCTAAAGCGCAGGCCATGGCCTCAAAAGCGGTAGGTATGGAACATCTCACGCTCGATGGTAGCCGCTTAGTCAAGCATCTGGACTCTGTCTATATTGATTTGTCTGCGCTTGGCAAAGGCTTTGCGGTAGATCAATTGGCGGACTTACTCGCCGATATGGGTTGCGTGAGCTATATGGTAGATATCGGTGGTGAAATTCGCGTTGCAGGGTTGAGTCCAAGAGGCGAAGTCTGGCGTATTGGCGTTGAGGTACCAGATCCTAGCCGCTTTGGTATGTTTCAAACCGTATTAGAAGTCACCGACAATAGCGTCGCGACATCAGGAGACTATCGTAACTACCGCGTTGTGGACGGGCGCCGGATAGATCATGTCATAGATCCTCGCAGCGGAAGTCCTGCAAATAATACAGTTGTGTCGGTGACCATTTTGCATCCGTCAGCGATGTGGGCGGATGCATATGCCACAACGCTCATGGTGCTGGGCCTTGATGCGGGGATGCGCTTTGCCGAGCAGGAAGGTCTGGCCGCATATGTTATTGCTCGGCTACCACAAGGCGATTTAGTTACCGACGACATGCTCATTGATGTTTTGCCAGCAGATCCATTGTCATCTGCTGAACCGGCTGCTGAAGAACGGTTTGAGTTTCGGTATACTTCCGCCATGCAGCCCTACCTGCCAGCGGCGCTGTCAAACGCGGTGATGATGGATGGCCAGTAACAGGGCAAATGGTTATCCGCAAATTGTTGTCTCGAATTGCCAATAAAGAGAGTGTTCACATGTCCACCATGATTTTTGCGTTTGGGTTTATGCTGTTGATGACCGCGATTATGGCAGTGGGCGTGATGGCCGGTCGTCCGCCAATTGCGGGCACCTGCGGTGGCATGAAAGCTTTGGGACTAGATACCTCTTGTGAAATTTGTGGAGGCAATCCAAGCTTGTGTGACAGCGCGGACGGCTCCGCTCCACTGGATCCTGCCACTCCTGTGCATGCTCAGGAGTTGGCTCAAGAGGCTGTTTCGCGGAGGGAGATCTGACCCGCCTAAGGGGTCTCCCTATTTGGATTGCCGGCAGATATCTGTTGGCACGCCGATCCGCGTTGTCCTATGTGTCGAGGCTCGCGTTGGGCGGTTTGATCCTGAGTGTCGCTGTTTTGGTGGTGGTTGTTAGCATAATCAACGGTTTTGAGCGCGAATTGCGAGAGCGGGTCATGGGGGTGTTGCCGCATATAGTGGCAGAAAGTGACAGTGGCTTGAGTCGATCGAGCGTTGACCGGGTGTTACAGGCGCAGCCTTATCCTGGCTTGGTGGGCTTAGCCCCCTACATAAGGGGTACGGTATTGTTAGCCGCGCAGGGCAAAATACACGGCGCTGAGGTGACTGCGGTAGATCCGGAGAGTTATCCGCAGGTCACTGATTTACCTCGTTATACTCATGGTGGTGAATTGTCCTCCCTGAATCAGGAGCGGTATGGCATTATTCTTGGCGCACGCTTGGCGGCCAAGTTAGGTGTTCAGCCTGGTGACAATGTTTTGGTCATTCTGCCGCTGGGTTCGGTAACTCCGGCGGGCGCAATTCCACGGCAACGCCGGTTTACAGTGGTTGACCTGTTTAGCAGCCAGTCTCAAATTGATGGGCACAACGCACTGATTAGCCTCAACGCCGGTCAGCGGTTATTCCGTATGGGCACTAAAGTGCACGGTTTGCAGGGGCGGTTGAACAACCTCTTTGAGTTGGAAGTGGCGCGCACCGAGCTCTATCGTGCGCTGGGTAGGGATAATGTGCGGGTGCGCTCATGGGTGCGTACGCAAGGTAATCTATATGAAGCCATCGCGGTTCAGAAAGTCACCATGTTTGTGCTGCTGTCTTTTTTGGTTGCTGTGGCCGCGTTTAATTTAGTGTCGGGTTTGATGATGATTGTTGAGCAGCGAAAGAATGATGTTGCAGTGCTGCGCACCTTAGGAGCAGCGTCTGGGACGATTATTCGCCTGTTTTGCGCGCTCGGCCTTTTTCTGGCTGTCAGCGGTATTGTGATGGGGATCTTATCCGGGGCAGCTTTTGCGCTCGCTCTGCCCGTTGTATTCAATTACGCATCACAAGCGCTAGAGTTAAATATCATGAGTCAATATTTCATTGGCTATTTGCCGGTTGACGTTCGCATGATAGATCTTGCATGGATTGCCGCGGCGGCGCTTGGTCTATCGCTTATGGCCACGATATATCCCGCCTGGCAGGCGTCGCGACTCTTGCCCAGTCGAGTGCTGGCTCATGAGTAAGGGGTTGCCGCAAGCCTTGTTGGCGCTGGGTGTAGCCAAAACATTCCATCAAGGATCCACGGCCATTGAGGTACTGCGCAACGTTGACCTGCGCCTCAGCGCAGGGGAGCGCGTGGCGATTGTTGGACGTTCGGGTTCTGGCAAAAGTACTTTATTGCATATCTTGGCTGGTCTGGACACTGCAGATCAGGGCCGGATTGAGGTAGGCAATCGCAATATGGCGACTGCACTGCCTAATATTCGAGCTGAGATTCGTGGTGCTGAGATGGGCTTTGTATATCAAAATCATCATTTACTGCCTGAATTTACCGCGTTGGAAAATGTTGCTATGCCGGCTCGGATCGCTGGTGTTCGCCGCCGCGCAGCTGAAGCAAACGCGGCGGGATTGCTCAAAGAAGTCGGTTTGACCCAGCGCGCAAATCACCTGCCGAATGCGCTTTCTGGGGGGGAGCGTCAACGGGTAGCGGTCGCGCGAGCTCTGGCCGGTCAGCCCAGCGTGGTCTTAGCGGACGAACCGACGGGCAATCTGGACCGGGAAAATGCAGCCATTGTAATGGCAATGATCGCCCGATTGAGTGCTGAAAAGGGCACCGCTTTCTTGGTCGTGACTCATGATGTCTCCATGCTGGGCAAGTTCGATCGAGTGCTGGATCTCGCAGATGGCACATTGGTCGACCATGTTGAAGGTTAAACC
Source organism: Gammaproteobacteria bacterium UBA4421 (assembly GCA_002389675.1). Lineage (GTDB taxonomy): Bacteria > Pseudomonadota > Gammaproteobacteria > Pseudomonadales > Azotimanducaceae > UBA4421. The sequence continues at coordinate 44,838 of DGQF01000022.1, read as the reverse complement.
GGAAGCCGGGTTCGCGGCTGTTCTTGCCCGCCGTTTTCTGACTGCCAGCGAAAACAGGTTTGCTCGATTTGTTACGTGGATTTCTTTTTCGGGGCTTGCGTTAGGGGTGATGGTTTTGACCGTGGTCATTACGGTAATGAACGGGTTCGATAGCCAACTTAAGGACCGGTTGTTGCGTTCGATTCCGCATATCACAATTGCTGATGCCGGTGCTGACAGTGAAGTGCTCGATGAGATACGTGAACTTTCGGAGGTGATCAGCGTGCATGATTATTTTCAAGGTCTTGCGGCCATATCCGTCGGATCACAGGTGCAGCCGGTGTCACTATACGGTGTTGATTCCACTGGCGTGGGTGTCATGGACTACTTGGCGCAGACAATGCCGCAAGGCAATCTTCAAAATTTAATGAATGACCCAATGGGATTGGTCATGGGCCAACCTTTGGCGCGCTACCTAGGCCTGCAAATGGGCGATCCTGTGGTTGTTTTAACCGTGAAAAATGGGCCGCAGGGAATTGCGCCGAAGCTCATGCGGTTTACGCTTGCTGGCACCTTTGAGCTTGGTGCGGAACCCGATTATTCGTTAGTTATTGTCAATTTGGCCCGCGAGTCGGCAGCCGTTTGGCAAACCCTGGGTACCCGCGGACAACAGGTGCAACTGCAAGACCCGCTTAACGCGCCTCGGCTCGCCCAATTTATAAAGACAAGATTACCGCAACGTGACGTTGACTCTTGGGACAGTACCTATGGTGAGCTCTTTCAGGCGGTGCGTCTGGAAAAATCGATGATGTTCATTTTACTGTTGCTGGTTGTTGCGATTGCCTCGTTTAATATCATTGCCGGGCAAACCATGATGGTAAACGACAAGCGCGCGACAATTGCGATTTTACGAACGATGGGTGCAAAAACGGAGTTGATTCGAAGCGTTTTTTTGTTGCAAGGCGTCTGCGTTGGCGTGTTTGGTACATTCGTGGGATTACTCTTGGGTCTGGTATGTGCGTTTAACATTAATGCAATTGTGAGCTGGGTCGGGGAATTGACCGGCCGACACTTACTCGATGGTTCTTTTTTTGTGGAGGTGCCCGTTTTGGTATTGCCGCAAGACCTTGTGCTGGTGGCTGTAATGAGCTGCACTATGTGTGTTATTTCCGCTTGGTTTCCCGCACGTCGAGCGGCTTCTCTGGACCCTGTTCAAGGGCTGCACTGACAGTTTTTTTAATCGCCTTGAGAGCTGGATTTTTCGTTTGTACGGCCTCTAGCGCGACGCTCGCGCCAGCGTTTGATTGTTTGTAGCCGCCACAAAACCCTAGTCAGCACAAAACCGCTGACACCGGCAACCCAACCACACAGGAGTGATCCGACGAGCAGTGGGTAGCCAATGGTGGCTAAATTTTCCCAAAGCCAACCAAAGCTCACTGCAATGTTGGGTTGGGAGATTTGCAAATTCAACAACCACGCGCCGAGTTGATAGGTGAAGTAAAACAGCGGTGCGATGGTGATTGGGTTGGAGACCCAAACCAAACCGACTGCGATGGGTAAGTTGCAGCGCGTGGCCACAGCGAGAGAAGCGGCCATTATCATTTGCATCGGAAGCGGTATAAATGCGCAGAATAACCCGATAAATACCGCACCCGCGGCTGATCGGCGGTTAAGGTGCCATATCTCACTGCGCGCCAAGAGATGTTCTACAGGTCTTAAGGCTTTATTCGTGCGGACATCCTGTGGGCTGGGCAGGTAACGTTTTAGTTTGGTTTTGCGCATCTGCGTATTATGCCTGTTTAGTGAGCCCGGCATCATTGTCTGAGCGTCAAAATTATATTTTTATGTTGTGCGCGTGCATGGCCATTGGCCTGCGGTTTGGTCTGTGGTGGTTAGACGTGGCTCACCCGCCGGCGTGCCTGGAGGCTGGCGATCATGATTTAACGTTGGAAATCCGTGGCGTTAAACAGTCTCGCGTCCAAGTTATTCAACTCGATAGTCAAATTCTTAGCTTACATTCATCTCAGTGTCAGATGCTCAAGGGGCAACGGGTGCGCGTGAGCTGGTATTACCCGAACGAAGTTGTCCGGATTGGTGCTCGCATGCGGGTTGTTGCGCGGCTGCGCAAACCCTGGGGTGCGAAAAATCCGGGCGGATTTGATTATGGTCAATGGTTGCGCGGACAAGGTTATGTGGCCTCCGGATATCTTCGCTCGGTTGCGTGGGTGGGTTCGTCTAATCTATCACCTGAACCTGCAATTAAAACCGCGGCCTTGGTGCATCGTGAATTGTTAAATGCGGTTTTGTTAGGGCAGCGCGATGCCGTCCCCGCGCATTTGTGGGCGCTCTTCCGGGCGACCGGCACCACTCATCTCATGGTGGTTTCGGGTCTGCATGTTGGCATTTTTGTCGGCTTCATCCATGGCTTAGCATTCATGCTGCTCAGGTGTTTGCGTTTTTATCGCAGCGGTTGGGTGCCACAGCGGATGGCACTGCTTACCAGCTTGATTACGCTGAGTATATTAGTTGGCCAAATGGGATTGCAGGCGCCAGTCATGCGCGCAAGTTTGATGGCCGGCGGCATTGCCGTTGCCGGAATTTTTCTCAGGCGTGTCAACATTTGGCGAATTTTTTGGTTGAGTATGGGGGTGCTGGTGTTGCTGCAACCAAGAGTCATTCTGCTTCAGGGTTTTTGGCTTTCTTATGCAGCGGTTTTGGGCCTTTTGTGGTATTTCGAGCCACGCAGGCCGCGGCCATCTTGGGTTCGAGGTTTAATGCTCTGCCAAGGGGTGCTGCTGGTGTTTTTGACGCCTTGGCTTGGTGCAATTGTTGGTGACATACCGCTGATCGCTTCTGCGGCGAACATTCTGAGCGTGCCTGTGATGACGCTTTTGACGTTACCTGTTGGTCTGGCGGGTATGTTGCTTCAGGAACTGCCGGGGATGAGCCAGTTGGCAGATTATTGTTTTTTATTGGCGGATTATTCGCTGCACTTAGTGGTCTATTTGCTGGGCAAAATGCAAACTCTGGCACCGAGTGTGGGTTATTTCGGATTAAAGACAGCTTGGGTGTCCGGCTTTTGTGCGGCGGTCGTGTTGTTGCCTGTTGGCAATGTTTTCCGGGGATTAGCGCTCATTGGCTGGCTGGGCCTTCTAATTCCTCAATCCTCAGGAGTAGAGGCGGGCACCTTTCGTGTTCGCGTGCTTGATGTAGGGCAGGGCAGTGCGGCGATTGTCGATACCCAGCATCATCGTTTATTGGTTGATACCGGGCCAGCCTTTGACGCTGGTTACAATAGTGGGCAGGCGGTTGTGATTCCGGCGCTGCGATCAACGGGTGAAGATCATCTGGACACTATTTTGCTGAGCCATATGGATAACGATCATGCGGGTGGGTTAGCGGCTGTGCAGCGAAGGTATCCAGCGGCATCGCTACGAGGAGCATCAGGGCTATGTGTTAACAATACTAGTTGGCAGTGGGAGGGCGTCACTTTCAAGCTCTTGGTTGATGGACAGGCGAGTAGTGCCAATGATCGGTCATGTACGTTGGTGGTCTCTGCGGGCTCGGCCACCGCCTATTTCAGCGGTGATATCGGTAAGCGTGTGGAGCGCCGTATGCTTACGCAGATGCCTGCCAGTGTGGATTTTTTGTTGGCTCCTCATCACGGTAGTGCGAGCTCCTCTTCGCCACTTTTTGTTCATCGGCTCTGCGCGCGTTTTGTTGTGTTTAGTGCCGGGCGTAATAATCGTTACGGGCACCCTCGCGAGGAAGTGGTGCAGCGTTACCGTTCGACGGGATCGTTGATATTGAGTACAGAAAAAGAGGGTGCGATTACTTGGAGCAGCCAAATGCCAGACCGAGTGGAGAGCGCGCGTCGGGGTTTCATTGGTGGGAGTACTGAACGCGCTGAATGTCGGCAGCGCTGATCATATGGCGTAGGTCCTTCACCAGCTTGTCTTTTTCTTCAGAGGTCAAGAATTGGCCGATTTCTTGGTCTTGCTGCCGGCAGCGTAATGAGATGCGTATCGGATACCAAGGATGACGCGGGGTGCTGACCATTATTTTGGTGTAGAAGCGGGGCCATTGCAGGCAAATGTCAGGGGTTTTTCGACCACACTCTACGGTGATTTCGTCGACACTGAAGCGGATAACTTCCTGGTGCTGGCTTCGCTTTATTATGTAATAAAAACAGGCGCTTAGGAAAGACATTTCAACTGCAGTAAACGGTAGTATCATCCAGTAACCGTGCCATAGAAAAGCGGTGGCCACGGTAAACGAGATCGCCATTAGCACCCCAAGAAAATATTGTGCAGCCCGCCATGTCATGGAGTTATTAGGGCGCAAGACAATGTGCCCAACGGCTCCGTCTAGCCGTTGGGGTGAGGAATCAAAATACTTGGTGGCGATCATAGAAGATGCCTTGAAAAATTTGCCCGATGCATAAATACATTGTCCTGCGGTTGAAAAACCGGGTTCGACCCGCATTGTATGGACTCAAGGCTAATTGTCATTGAGTGAAGGTGAAGTGAGGTGGCACGATGAAACAGGAAAAATTTACACAGCGCGCGCTGACTGCCTTGTCAGACGCTCATTCGCTAGCACTACGTTTGGATCATACTCAGGTGGAATGCGCTCATTTGCTATCTGCGTTGCTCGATGCAGTAGATAAAACGGTGAGCGAACTGGTCAAAGCCAGTGGTGGTGATGCACAGAAACTTCATGGTTCCCTGCGGCGCTGTCTAGAGGGATTTGGCAAGGTTAGTACCCCAACCGGTGAGGTAGGTATCACGCAAGACCTTAGCCGGGTGCTGGGGTGCGCTGAAGTGGATGCGCAAAAGGCCGGTGATAAGTTCATTGCTGTGGACCGCTTGTTGCTCGCGCTTGCGCAGAATCGGGCGATTTCTAAATTGTTGCGAGAAGCTGGGGTCAGCGCTCAACGACTTGAACAAACAGTTCAATTACAACGTAATGGAGACACAGTGCAGGACAGTAATGCTGAGGAATTACAGCAGGCGCTAGCCAAATATACTCTGGATCTGACGGCCCGCGCTGCAGCGGGAAAGCTGGATCCTGTGATTGGCCGCGATGAAGAAATCCGGCGTACCCTTCAGGTCCTGCAACGCCGCACCAAGAATAATCCTGTCTTGATTGGTGAGCCTGGCGTGGGTAAGACCGCCATTGTTGAAGGGCTGGCGCAGCGGATTGTCAACGGAGAGGTTGCGGATAACCTGAAGAACAAGCGGGTGCTGTCTCTAGATATGGGTTCGCTGATTGCTGGGGCTAAATACCGTGGAGAGTTTGAGGAGCGACTTAAAGCCGTGTTGAGCGAACTGGCCAAACAGGAAGGTAGTGTCATCCTTTTTATAGACGAATTACATACGATGGTTGGCGCGGGCAAAGCAGAAGGTGCGATGGATGCGGGTAATATGCTCAAGCCTGCTTTGGCGCGGGGTGAGTTGCACTGCGTGGGTGCCACGACGCTGGACGAATATCGTTCCTATATAGAGAAAGATGCAGCGCTGGAACGACGTTTTCAAAAGGTCTTGGTAGACGAGCCGAGTATGGAAGATACCATCGCTATTTTGCGCGGGTTGAAAGAGCGTTATGAGGTCCACCATGGGGTCGATATCGCTGATCCAGCTATTGTCGCCGCGGCACGATTGTCTCACCGCTACATTGCAGATCGGCAGTTACCGGATAAAGCCATTGACCTGATTGATGAGGCTGCCAGTCGCATTCGCATGGAAATGGACAGCAAACCGGAGAGCATGGATCGCCTGGAGCGTCGGCTCATTCAACAAAAAATGGAAATAGAAGCGCTCAAGAAAGAAAAGGACGAAGCCAGTCATAAACGTATGGATGACCTAGTCAGCTCTGTTGCTCAGTTACAACACGAATATGATTGTTTGGACGAGGTCTGGAGATCCGAAAAAAGTGCGTTGAGAGGCGCTCAAGATGCCAAAGAAAAGCTAGAGGCGGCGCGTATAGCATTTGACGCTGCGCGCCGTTCGGGTGATTTGGCCCGCATGTCCGAATTGCAGTATGGGGTAATTCCTGAATTAGAGGCAGAGCTTGCGCAGCCGGTAGAAGAGGTTGTGCATACTCTGCTGCGCAACAAAGTCACCGAAAGCGAAGTGGCGGAAGTGGTAGCCAAATGGACTGGGATTCCGGTTGTCAAACTTTTGGAGGGCGAAAGAGAGAAACTCTTGCAGCTGGAAGATTTGTTGCATGAGGGTGTTATTGGCCAACACAATGCGATTAGTGTGGTTAGTCAAGCTGTTCGTCGCTCTCGCGCCGGACTATCTGACCCCAATCGACCTAACGGCTCGTTTATGTTTTTAGGCCCAACCGGCGTTGGGAAGACGGAATTATGTAAAGCGCTGTCACGAGTTTTATTTGACAGTGAAGACGCGATGGTGCGTATAGATATGTCCGAATTCATGGAGAAACATTCGGTGGCGCGTCTCATTGGTGCGCCTCCGGGTTATGTGGGCTATGAAGAGGGCGGTTATTTAACTGAAGCGGTGCGCCGACGGCCGTATTCTCTGGTGCTGTTAGATGAGGTAGAAAAAGCGCATGGTGACGTATTTAACCTCTTGCTTCAGGTGCTTGATGATGGCCGTCTCACCGACGGTCATGGCCGTACGGTGGACTTCCGAAACACGGTGCTGGTCATGACTTCTAATTTAGGCGCACAGGCTATTCAGGCCCTGACTGAGTCAGGATCACCCTTTGAGCGTATTCAGCAGGCGGTTTTGGGTGAGGTGGCGCAACATTTCCGGCCTGAATTTGTTAATCGAATTGACGATATGATTGTTTTCGAGCCTTTGAATCAGAGCGAAATTGCAGAAATTGCGCAGCTACAGTTGCGGGCGTTAAATGTTCGTCTGGCCGAGCAAGGGTTAGCCTTGGAATTGGATCACGACACGATGTTGCACGTGTCGGAGCAGGGTTATGATCCTGTATATGGCGCCAGACCGCTCAAGCGAGCTTTTCAGCGCTTAATTGAAAACCCGCTTGCCAATGCGATGTTAGAGACTGGTTTTTCAAGCGGCAGCGTGGTTTTAGGCAATTGGTGCGATGAGCAGCTGGTGCTAACCGAAAAGGTTGTATAAATATACAGTAGTGTTATGCTTTGAGGCATGAGCGAGCAATCTCTACTTTTTCCAATGGCCGCGCGATCGCGGTCAGCAAAACAGCCTGCTGGAAATCAAAGGCAGTGGCCTCATGAGTTGCTGAAAACGGGCGTAGGCGATTGTTCGAGCCTGCGTTTAGGTAGTGTTTCGAGTCGTCAGGTAGAGATCTCGTCGTGTGGCATGCACAAAGCAAGCATTAAAAAAAATAGTGCGCAAAAGAGTAGCAGCAACAAAAATAGCTTCTGCAAAGCTAGCAGCCACGGAAGTGGCACTCAAGCGGGTAGCGTTGCGGGAAGTGGTGTTCGAGAACGTAAGGTTCGACAACGCAAGGCTCCCGAAAGTAAGGCCCCAGAAAGTCAGCGGCGAGACAGTGGAGACAGCCGCTGGGTTGCGCAAACGTTGCCTTTATTCACAGATGGCGCCTGGGAACAGAGTGTTTCGCGACGCCAATCAATGACAGAAACCGATTTACATATGGAAGCCGCGTTTCAGCTGGCAAGCGCCTTAAAAGCCGCAAAGCATAGACGCAGAGCTATGCGCGGCCATGCCGAGGCAGAGGTGGTTCGTTTAACAGCCAGGCAGCGCAAGCGCGCAGGCACTTCGATCTGCGAGCATCTATTGGCCTCGTTGGCCCAGCAGGTATGCGCAGAACAAAATCAAACCCGGTTTTGAACGTCGCTTCCGGCGCTATAGCGCCATAAACTCGATATGCGCGCGGTTGTGCGTGTGACACAAATCAATGTCTTCGGTACACTCTGCGTTTACCTCAGGTGATGCGCAGATGATCAAAAAGTGTCTTTTTCCGGTGGCTGGTTACGGGACGCGATTTTTGCCCGCAACCAAAGCAATGCCCAAAGAAATGTTACCGATTGTAGACAAGCCGTTGGTGCAGTATGCGGTTGAGGAGGCTGCCGAGGCCGGGTTATCTGATCTTGGATTTGTCACCGGACGAGGCAAACGAGCGATCGAAGATCATTTTGATGTCAATTATGAAATGGAGCATCAGATCGAGGGCACCGGAAAAGAATCCGCGCTTGAAGGTATTCGGTCGCTGATTGACAACTGCAGTTTCTCTTACACGCGTCAGATCAATATGAATGGTCTGGGAGATGCAATTCTCAAAGGAGAAACCTTGATTGGCGACGAAGCCTTTGGTGTGGTGTTGGCTGATGATTTGTGTATTGGTGAAGGCGTGGGTGTGCTAGCACAAATGGTCGGCTTGTACCGCCAGTACCGTTGTAGCATTTTGGCCATTGAAGAGGTGCCTCATGACCAAACCAGCAGTTATGGTGTGATCGACGGCGAAAAAATCAGCGATAATTTGATGCGTGTGACCAACATGGTCGAGAAACCTGATCCTAAGGATGCCCCAACCAATTTGGCAATTATCGGCCGATATATCCTCACGCCGGATATTTTTGACATTATTCGGGGTACACCGCCGGGCAAAAACGGAGAAGTGCAGATTACGGACGCGCTGCTGTCGCAGGCTCAATCGGGTTGCGTAATGGCCTATAAGTTCAAGGGGCAGCGGTTTGACTGTGGGTCCGTTGAGGGTTTTGTTGATGCCACCAATTACTATTACGAAAAAGTTTACAACCGCAATCGTTAAACTCAGTATCGTGGGGCTATGGTACAACAATTTTTTTTAGATGAGATTTCTCGCCGTGCGCACGCTGCGGTGCACCTGGCGGAACCGTTGGCCCTCACGGATCTGCTCACGCCGGCATTGGTGCTCAACCGGCCCGCGTTACAACGCAATATTGTCAAAATGGCGGCGCATGTAAATCAATATGGCAAGGGTTTTCGACCGCACGCCAAAACGCACAAGTGCCCGCTAATCTGTCACGAGCAGCTGAATGCGGGTGCGGTAGGTGTGTGCGTGGCAAAGGTCAGCGAAGCGGCGGCATTAATCGCCGGTGGTGTCAGCGACATTCTGGTTACATCGCCAATCACAACGCGCTCCAAAGCTCGGGTGATGGCGCAACTGGCACGCTCGACACCAGGCTTGATGTGTGTGATTGACAGCATGGCTGGTTTGGATGTGCTGGCACAGTCGCTTTCTGCTGAGGGGCAAATGGATGTCCTGATTGACATCGATGTTGCGATGGGGCGCACTGGCGTTCGAGAGTTAGAAGAAATTTTGCGCTTGGCTGCAAAGATTCGGTCCGATTCGCGACTGCGTTTCCGGGGGGTACAGCACTATGCTGGCCATTTGATGCATATCCAAAATTTTGTTGAGCGCAGAGAAAAATCCTTACGGCTTTGGGCAGAAGTCACGGCAACTGTGGATTATTTGGCAGCGCAGGGGTTTGCCAGCGAGATCATAACGGGTTCGGGCACCGGTACTTACAATATTGATGTCGAGGTACCTGCCATTACCGATATTCAGGTTGGCAGCTATATTTTCATGGATGAAGAATATCGCCAGGTGCGCACGGCCGAAGATACAAGATTCACCGATTTTGAAGTTGCGCTCACGGTGGCTTGTTCGACGATCAGCCAGCCTAAGCCGAATAGGTTAACCCTTGATGGGGGCACCAAGGCGTTTGCCTCTGAGTCTGTTGCGCCAGTGAGTGACGAGTTGGCTAATGTTGTTTTTCATTTTGCTGGAGATGAGCACGGTGTCTTGCTGCTGCCCAAGGGGGAGCAGTCGGTGGCGTTGGGTCAAGTTCTGCAGTTTGTCACACCACACTGCGATCCAACCGTTAACTTGCATGATTATTATTGGGTGCAAGAAGCAGATGGCCTTATCCATAGCTGTTGGCCAATCACGGCGCGAGGATGTGTTTGGTGAGGCTGCGCTAAGGGGAGAAATGCATGTTAGAAATTGTTCAGGCTGGTGGCTGGCTTATGGTACCCATTCTGATGTGCAGCGTTGTCTCCGCTGCAATAGCGGTTGAACGTTTATGGACGTTGCAGCGGCGGCGAGTATTACCAAAAAATTTGTTAGCGAACAGTTGGGCGGCTCTCAAGCAAGACAATTTAAGCCGGCAAAACGTTCGCCTGTTGCGCAAACAATCCCCCTTGGGATATGTCCTGGCTGCGGGGATCAGCAACGTGAAGCGGGGGCGTGAGCTGATGAAAGAAGCGATGGAAGAGGCGACCCATAAAGTCAGTCAGGATTTGGAGCGTTATCTGACTGCGCTGGGTATCATCGCAAGTATTGCGCCGCTTTTGGGTTTGCTTGGCACTGTGATTGGCATGATCGATGTTTTTGACAACCTGATGCGGCAAGGTGCTGGCAACGCCAATTTGTTGGCTGGCGGTATTTCGACCGCGTTGGTGACAACAGCATCCGGTTTGTCGGTGGCGATACCTGCGCTCATGTTTCACCGTTTTTTTCTTCGCCGGGTTGATGAATTAGTGGTAGAGATAGAGTATGAAAGTAGTCAACTGCTTGATTTAGTGCAGGGCCACCGCCTGCATGTTGATGCGTTGAGTTAGCGAGTTGATGAAGCGCAGACGCGGGCGTCATGAGGCCAATATAGAGCTCACGCCATTAATTGACGTGGTATTTCTTCTTCTGATTTTTTTTATGGTGTCGACAACCTTTATTCAAGAATCGGAAATGAATATTACGCTGCCACAAGCCAGCGGTGAGGTAGTCTCTGGTGATCCAAATACGATTGAAATTGTGGTGGCCAAATCCGGTGACTATGCGGTCAATGATCAGGTGCTGGTGAACACTGAGAAAGAGACACTGATGCGCGCATTACAGCAACTGATTGATCCTTCAGAGCCGTCTCCACGGCTTATCATCACGGCTGATGCGTCGTCGGCCCATCAGGCGGTGGTTAGGGCGATGGATGCGGCGGGCTCGGTTGGCTTGACGCGCATAAGCATTGCCACCCAGCAAAGCGGTGAGGAAGGCTGATGGCTACGCATAATGCCAGGAGCTCGGGAGATAAGGGGCATGCCCCGCCAAATGGAGATTGGAAAACCTACAAACGCCTGCTTGGATATGTTGCCCCGTATTGGTTGCTGATGCTTTTTTCCATTTTAGGTTTTCTGGTGGCGGCCGGTGCTGAAGCTTATTTTGGGTATCTCTTTGGTCAGCTAATCGATTCTTGGGATGATGCGGTATTGCGCGCGGCCGCAAGTATTCCTTTGTTGATGTTTGCGACAGCGGTGATCCGGGCAATCGGCACGATATTGGGTGAATCGCTAATAGCTAGAGTGTCCTTTCACGTGGTCTTCAACCTCAGGCAGTCACTATTTGACCAGCTTCTAAAGCTGCCCAGCGGTTATTTTGACCTAAATACGCAAGGCCATATTATTTCTCGATTGACCTTTACGGTTGCTCAGCTGCGAGATACCGGTACCGATGCTTTGCGCGCGATCATGCAGGACGGGCTTAAGGTTGTAGTGTATCTAGGCGCCATGCTTTGGCTAAACTGGCAGTTGACCCTGTTGTTTATCGGCACGTTGCCCATCCTGGCTTTAGTGGTCATTTTTGCAAGTAATCGATTCAGGCGAATCAGTCGTCGTATTCAAAACTCGATGGGTGACGTGACGCATGTTGTGTCCGAAGCGGTTGCTGGATACAGAGTTGTCCGCACTTTTGGTGGCGAAGACTATGAAACTCAACGCTTTTATCGCTCCAGTCGGGTCAATCGTAATCAAAATTTGAAGATGGCGATAACCAAGGTATTTTCCGCGCAGATCAATGAAACGATTGTAGCGTTGGCTATTTGTATATTGATTTTGCTGCTCTATGACACGGGCGGTGATTTAACCAGCGGTCAAGCGGTAACGTTTTTAACGTGGGCAGGGCTGCTGGGGCGACCGATTCGTAAGCTTTCTGAGGTGAATGCAAAACTTCAGCGAGGCTTAGCCGCGGCTGATGATGTCTTTGGCCAACTTGACCAAGGCGTTGAAACCAATGCCGGTGGAGTTGATCTTGACGATGCTGAAGGCGCATTGGAATTTGAGGATGTATCGTTCCACTATGCGGATGAAAAACCCGTGTTGCGAAACATCAGCCTAACCATTCATCCGGGTCAGACTGTAGCGCTTGTAGGGCGTTCAGGTAGTGGCAAAACGACTTTCGCGAGTCTGATTCCTAGATTTTATGACCTTAAAGAGGGCCGAATTACTTTAGATGGCAAAGATATTCGCGATTACACACTGAAATCTTTGCGTCGCCAGATTGCACTAGTGTCTCAGCAGGTGACACTATTTAACGACACGCTGAGAAATAATATTGCCTATGGTGACTTAAGCGGCACTGATGAAAATGCATTGCACCAGGCGATCGCCAAAGCACATGCAACTGAATTCATTGAAGCACTGCCAGAAGGTCTAGACACTGTAGTGGGTGACGATGGTGTGCTGCTCTCGGGTGGGCAGCGTCAGCGCGTCGCCATCGCTAGGGCGTTGCTTAAAGATGCCCCCATATTGATTCTTGATGAAGCGACCTCAGCGCTGGACAACGAGTCTGAGCGTCATATCCAAGCTGCGCTGGATGCGGTAATTGAGGGGCGTACAACCATTGTCATTGCCCATAGGTTGTCTACGGTTGAGTCCGCGGATGTCATTGTGGTGCTAGATGAGGGCGCAATTGTAGAAGCAGGAACCCACACTGCATTGCTAAACCAAGGTGGTCTTTACGCTGATTTACATAGTGTTCATTTTCAAGACGACCGCACGCCAAACGAACGTTCGGATTTGCCGGTGGTTGCTCAAAGCAACTCGTCTGTTAACTTCCCTGCGCGTGACTACTTTGAAAAATCTTCGTTAGGACTAGCAAAAGCATGGTACGAACAGGCACGTTGGCTGCATCTGCTTAGACCTCTCTCTGTCATTTATAACCTGCTGCGGTTGCGGCGGATGAAGCCCTATCTGACCGGTAAAAAAATACCCAAGAGAACCAGCTTGCCGGTCATTGTAGTGGGCAACGTGACTGTGGGTGGCACCGGGAAAACGCCGCTAGTAGGTTGGTTGGTTGATGCATTGCGGCAGATGGGATTTACGCCGGGTGTTGTTTTGCGCGGTTATGGCGGTGCGCTGAGTCGTTCGGGAACATTGGTGCCGACCGGGGCTGATCCCGCCCGCTATGGTGATGAGGCTGTACAGTTGAGGGACCGGTTGGGTTGTCCTTTAGCCATTGCCGCTAGCCGCGTCAAAGGGTTGCGTTTGCTGGAGACGCAGCTGTGTGATGTGGCTATCTCTGATGATGGATTACAGCATTATGATATGGCCCGCGATTTGGAGATTGCGGTAGTAGATGGGATCCGTGGTTTGGGCAATGGGCTTTTATTGCCGGCGGGCCCCTTACGAGAACCGGCGGCTCGATTGAAAGAGGTGGATTGGGTGGTAGCCAATGGGCGCTCAACGGGCTTGGTGGAAACAGAGACCGTCATGCATATGCGCCCCGTTGGTTTTTATAGCTTGGGGCGTGCGCGCCCGATAGATCCTGAAGAGTTTGTCCGGCGCTTCCCGAAGGTGCACGCATTGTGCGGTATCGGTAATCCGGGAAGGTTTTTTCAGACTTTGCACGAATTGGGCTTAAACACCCTAAAACATACCTATAGCGATCATTATAACTTTGCGGGCCCAGAGGCTCAGTTTGATGATGTGCTGCCGGTTGTGTGTACCGAAAAAGATGCCGCGAAGTTCAAGCATCTGGCTGGCGACTACAGTCATGTTTGGTTTTTGCGTGTTTCGGTTGAGTTGCCTGATACCGCGACATCACATCTGGCTGATTTGTTGAACGCCCGAGCCATTGTTCCGCGTCGAGAAGGGCCATAAGCAGAGGAGATTTGATGAAAATTCATGTTGTGATTCCTGCACGTTTGGGCTCAACTCGGTTGCCCGAGAAACCGCTAGCGGTGATTGCTGGTATGCCAATGATCGTGCGGGTTGCCCGGCAAGCTGCTCGCTCAAATGCTGACGATGTGGTTGTCGCGGTAGATGATCAGCGCGTTCGACAAATTGTGGAGAATGCGGGTTATCAGGCAATGCTCACGGCCAAAGAACATCGCTCGGGGTCAGACCGCGTTATGGAAGTTGCCTCTCGACTGGGTTGGAGTGATCGCGATATTGTGATCAACGTTCAGGGCGATGAACCGTTACTGCCTCCGGCCGTGATAGATCAGCTGTCCAGTTCCCTGTGCGCTTTGCCTGACGTGGGTATGGCCACTTTGAGTGAACTGCTGCAGAGCTCCGCGGATTTTCTGGATCCGAATGTGGTCAAAGTGGTGTGTGATAAGGATGGCAGGGCACTTTACTTTTCGCGTGCGCCTGTGCCGTTTCCGCGCGAGATTCCGGTCGATGAACTCACCCAGAATTGGTTCGAGCAGCATCGCGTGGCTCGGCATGTGGGTATCTATGCTTTTCGAGTTTCGGCGCTGTCGCAGTTTATCGGTCTGCCGCCTTCATTATTGGAAAATATTGAATGTCTTGAACAGTTGCGCTGGCTGGAGTCGGGTCAGACCATTCAGGTTCTACCCGCAGCTCAGCGCGTCCCTGCTGGCGTTGATACGCCCGAGGATCTGCTCAGGGTCGAGAATTTTCTTGCCACATCTTCCTCTTAAACGTGTCATCTAACGCCCTGTCTTCTCCAATTATTGCTTACGAGCCGAATTTTCTGAGCTCGCACGCGGTGGCACTTTTGTTGAATCCACTGATGGATCCAGCATCAACAATCTGGCAGTCGGAAACGTTCCAACTATTTGGTAAACGCACTCCGGTTCCGCGGCGGCTCGCGTGGTTTGGAGATGAAGGTGTCAACTACCGATATACCCGTTTGAACCATTTGGCAAGTGGCTGGCCCGAGTATTTGTTGGCGCTCAAAGTGCAAATTTGCGAACGTTTTGACTTAGAGTTTAATTTTGTTTTGTTAAACCGTTACGACCATGGTGGCCAATATATGGGGTGGCACCGCGACGATGAAAAAGCAGCGGCGCCGGTGATTGCATCGCTCAGCATAGGGGATACTCGCCGGTTCTGTTATCGTCAGGACCCTGATGTTAAGGCCGAGGAAATTAACCTGACATCTGGCTCATTATTGGTCTTCGACGGGAGATGCCAACACAAACTGGCCAAGACAGCTAAGTTGGTTGGCCCACG
The DNA here is from genome assembly GCA_002389675.1 of Gammaproteobacteria bacterium UBA4421. Classification (GTDB taxonomy): domain Bacteria; phylum Pseudomonadota; class Gammaproteobacteria; order Pseudomonadales; family Azotimanducaceae; genus UBA4421. The sequence continues at coordinate 29,650 of DGQF01000022.1, read as the reverse complement.
AATCAACCTTACGTTTCGTTATATTGCACAAGCATCTCGATGAGAGGTTTCGATGATATGGATGAAAGCCACTTTGTCATACCAAATACCATTGGCGTACACGCTGTCGCGGCTAAAGGTATGCGCGCCCATTCTATTGACGAGGTTAGGCAGGCTCGCAAGATAGCGCGCGCGGAAAAGTTGCGTTTTGTCCCCTTAGGCGAAGGCTCGAATATCTTACCGTATGCGAGGGTTGATGCGTTTGTTTGTGTGATTGACCTCAAGGGTATTCGTGTGATCGCGGAAACACAGCGTCACATTTCAGTTGCGGTTGGTGCAGGTGTGAACTGGCATCTTTTTGTTCAATACAGCCTCAAGCGAGGTTGGTTTGGTCTGGAAAATTTGAGCCTGATTCCAGGCTCTGTTGGTGCCGCACCGGTACAAAATATTGGTGCTTACGGGGTAGAGGTGGGCGCGTATATCGACCGCTTAACGGTGCTCGATGAAGATGGCATATGTTCTACGTTGACGCAAAGCGACTGCCAGTTTGCCTACCGGAACAGTGTATTTAAACAATCAGACCGACGAACTATTTTAGAGGTCGAGTTTAAGCTTCTTAAACATCCCGAGGTTCGATGGGGGTACCCCGACCTGCGCGCTGAGTTGACTTCAGTAGGTGTGCTTGCCCCCTCACCGAATCAGGTGGCAGCAGCAGTGATGAGCGTTCGTCGGCGTAAGTTGCCCGAACCCGCCATTGTGCCCAACGTGGGCAGTTTTTTTAAAAATCCGCTCGTTAGTGTGGCGACTGCCGCTGTTTTGCGCGCCCGACACCCACAGTTCAAACAGTTTTCAACCGTTGACACAGTCGGTGCGGCGTGCGTTAAGTTGAGTGCGGCGCAGTTAATAGATACGGCCGGCTGGAAAGATAAGCCATCGGCGACGGTCGCCTGTTGGTCAAAGCAGCCTTTAGTGCTGGTGAATTTAGGCGCTGATCGGTTGGAGCCGATTATGTCTTTCGCCGAGGACATCCAGCGTGATGTCCTCGACAAGTACGGCGTTCAGCTTGAGGTAGAACCCTCGCTGTTGTTCTGATCACTTTTGGCTGACGGCGCATTCTTTGGGATAACGCCCTGCGATTTTAGTGTTTCCTCGCGTTGCCTACGGCGAATTTCGCGCGGGTCATTATAAGCTCGTGCAGGTCGTTCAGCGGGCGTGGGGCTTGGCTGCGCCGCAGTGGCCTCCTCGGAAACTACCGCTTCAGGTGTTGATGATGCTGAGCCGGAGGGCGCAGTAGGCACAACCGGTGCATCTGGCGGTGACGCTGAATCTGTTGCAGGTACCTGATCAATGGTAGCTGTGGCTGGCTCCGTCGGAACGGCGGCCTGCGCGGTTGCGTCTTGGTCTTTTTCCGGTTCCTGGCTGTCAACGGTTTTTCGCGCTCTGCGAGGTCTCGATTTGGACTTTGGTTTGGGTTTGTCTGCCACCGGTGTATCCGTGCTCTCGGCCGTTTCCGGATCCACAGTTGTCTTCTCTTCGACGGTGGCCTGAGCTACTGTTTCTTGGGCTTGCGAGTCATCACCGGAAGCCTCGACTGCCTTCGGGACAGCTTTTTTTGCCCGAGTTCGTCTTGGCTTCTTTTCTGCTGGTGGTTTGTCTGGCGTGACTTCGTTTTCTAGCACGGAAACTTCAGCACCGTTAGCTTCAACCGGCGGTGATGCGGGCGTTGGTTCATCGGCAGATTTGCCGCGATTTCTCGGGTCGTTCATTGCTCGACCGCGGGTTGTCGAGGGCTCGCTTTCCGTCTCGCCCTCAGCGATGCTGTTTTGCTCAGGAGAAGCTGGCGCTTGCGTATTTTTCGATGGCTGAGCGGTATCGGTTGTTGTTTCGCTTATAGCTTCGACAGATGTGTCCGCGTTTGATTGAACTGATTTTTGTTCAGCCGTGTCAGTCGCTTCACTGGAATCGGGTGTTGTTTGATTGACTGAGCCGCCATCTGCAGGTGCTTTTGGCTTGCTGGCAGAGCGATTTCTACGAGGAGCGCGTTTGCTTTCTTTCAACGCCTCAGGGCTGGGTGCACGTTCCTCCGCGGTTGGCGTCGGTAATGGCTTCTCGCTTTTGTTTTTTGTTTTTGCTTTAGATGGTTGCTCACTCTCACTGTGCAGATCGTCAGCCAGCTTATTTTTTTGTTCCTTTTTTGAACGACTGTTTGGCTTGCTGCTTTCTGCTTGTTTCGCATCTGCGCGAGTTCCTCGATCACGCTGCTCTTCAGCGTTGCTGCCGCCATCACGCGAGGAGGCGCGTTTGGAGTCGCTGGGCTTTTGTTGTTCCGCGGATTGTGGTTTCGCCCGGCGTGCGTTTGACTTGGCAGGGCTTTCTGAGCGTTGTGACGATCGTGCGTTACGGGTTTTTTTCGGCTGTGCTCTCTCGCGGGTTTGAGCGCTTTCTTTTTCCCGTGATTCGCTTATCGCTTCGTCGGAGAACAGGCTTTTGACTAACTTCTTCCAAAAACCGGGCGCGTTGTCATTTTCAGGCTTGCTTGGTGCGCGATCGGCAGGTGGTGCCGACGTCGGTTTGGGTGGCGGCTGTTGGGGTTGTATGGCTTGAACAGCAGCTTGCGGGCGTTTAGAAGTGGGTTCGTCTTGGGGTAACTCTTGACTGCTGGCTTTGTTAGCCAGTTCAGAAAGTTGAAAACTTGGAATTTCCCCTTCTTCTTGGACATGGTCGTCGCGCAACCGTTCGACAATGTAGTGCGGTGTCTCCAAATTTAAGTTGGGTATAATGACAACATGAGTTTTTGAGCGTTGTTCAATATCGGCCACGTCTTGGCGTTTTTCGTTTAATAAGTAAGCGCCGACAGATAATGGAACCTGAATTCTTACAACAGCACTTCGCTCTTTGAGTGCTTCCTCTTCAACGATGCGCAAGATAGCCAGTGCCAGTGATTTTGTGTCCCTTATTCGGCCTTGACCATTGCACCTAGGGCAAAGTCCGCTGGTTACTTCTTCTAAAGAAGGGCGTAGTCGTTGTCGGCTCATTTCCATAAGCCCAAATCTGGAGATGCGGCTGACTTGTACGCGCGCACGGTCAGCTTCGAGTGCGTCACGCATCCTGTTTTCGACGGCACGTTGGTTTTTCGGGTTAACCATGTCGATAAAGTCGATCACAATTAAACCGCCGATATCACGCACTCTAAGTTGACGCGCGATTTCATCAGCAGCTTCGAGATTAGTATTCAGTGCAGTCTCTTCTATATCAGCGCCTTTTGTGGCCCTAGCAGAGTTAATGTCGATGGAGACTAATGCTTCCGTTGGGTCGATGACAATGCTGCCGCCGGCGGGGAGTTTTACCGTGTGTTCAAAAGCGGATTCAATTTGGCTTTCTATTTGATAGCGACTGAAAAGCGGAATACCGTCACTGTAAGCTTTGACTTTATCTTTGTAGTGCGGCATCACTTGCGCGATGAATGTTGAGGCCTCTTCAAAAGCCTCTGGACCTTCGATCAGCACCTCGCTCACGTCGCGTCGCAGATTGTCCCGTACCGCCCGCAGCACGGCGCTGTTTTCCTGGTAAATGAGGGAGGGAATTGCTTCTTGGTTTCGAGCCGTCTGTATTGCTTCCCACAATTGTAGCAGGTAGGCAAGATCCCACTGTAGTTCCTCGGCGCTACGTCCAACGCCTGCGGTACGGACAATGACCCCCATTCCGTCAGGTATTTCCAAGTGCGACAAGGCTTCGCGCAACTCGTCGCGATCGTCTCCTTCAATGCGTCGGGATATGCCTCCAGCGCGCGGGTTGTTTGGCATTAACACCATATAACGCCCGGCTAAGCTGATAAATGTCGTCAGCGCGGCACCTTTATTACCGCGCTCTTCTTTGTCAACTTGTACCAGTAGTTCCTGACCTTCTTGAACAAGATTGTGAATTGGGGTGCGCTGGCCGCCCTCACTCATACGTTTTTTGAAGTAGCTGCGCTCGATTTCCTTTAGAGGCAGGAAGCCGTGTCTTTCAGAGCCGAAATCAACAAAAGCAGCTTCCAAACTGGGTTCTACGCGAGTGATTTTGGCTGTGTATATGCTGGATTTTTTTTGCTCGCGAGTGCGGTTTTCGATGTCCAGGTCATATAATTTCTGGCCATCGACCAATGCAATGCGCACCTCTTCGGGTTGCGTTGCGTTTATTAACATTCTTTTCATTTAAATTTGTCCGTTGTCATTTTATAGCCGGAGAATCAGCTGTGCTGAAATACCGGTGTCGTTGACGGCAAAGGGCAGGCGCTTGAGGACTAGGGCATAAACAGGCTTAGCGATTGCTAGCCTTGGGTTTTAAAGAGCTTCAGTGACGGGAGTCGGGGTATGCCCGGCGATCTAGATTACCTGCCAAACGCTGCTGTATGGGCGCGTCCCACGGTAACCTTCGTCAATGTGCCTATTTCTCTTGAGTGTTGTAGATGTCGTTTGTTGTACGCACGCAATGCTACAGCCCTCAAAACCCAAAATTTATTGCCAAAATCCGCAAAAAATGTGCTCAGTGTTACGCTCCGGTGCGCCACTAGGCGCCTTCTTCGGACATGAACACACGTTATCACTGATGCTCAATGTACAAGCATCAAAGATCGAATACCTATCAAGGGTGTCTAGTGTTGATCTAAGTTTAAGGGATCCGCGCTAGACTACCTGCCACTGTCATAGTTCGCCTTCTCGAGGGCTGGCGCAAACCCGACCTTTATTTTGGGGCTTGCCAATCATGCTCTTATGCCGTGTCGAGGATTAAAACCATCGTTTGGCTTGTCGTCGTTCGCTCAGCGAGGCGATTATCTGTTTTGACTACGATTTTTAATCAGCGATCGATATTGATCGGGGATCGTTATATCGTATGACAATCAGCAAGTCGGCTCACCGAGACGACGCGATGTTAACAGTGTTTGCTAAGTCCTTCAAACCCTTATATTTTTATTTGAGTGTGCACGTATGAGCGTTAGGTATGTGGATGTGTTTGATCAGCAAGATGTTGGGCAGCGCGTTGATAACTTTTTATTGCGGCAGCTAAAAGGCGTTCCACGCCAGCATATCTATCGGTTACTGCGCAAGGGGGAGGTTCGGATTAACGGCGGGCGGGTCAAAGCCAGCTATCGGTTAACCCTAAATGACCGCATTCGCATTCCACCGGTGCGCACAGCAGATACGTTGCCGGTGCAATATTCGACAAAAACCCAGCAGAATTTGACGGACGCCATTTTGTTTGAAGATGAGCAGTATTTGGTGATTGATAAACCTTCAGGAATCGCGGTTCATGGTGGTTCGGGAATTGGTGCTGGCGTGGTGGAAATCCTTCGCGATATGACGGGGAATTTACGTTTAGAACTTGTGCACCGCCTGGATCGAGATACCTCTGGGTGCTTAGCTTTGGCTAAAAACCGTCAAGCACTCACCTACGCTCAGCAACAATTCCGAGACCGTCAGGTTAAAAAAATTTACGAGGTTTTTGTTGCGGGCGCCTGGCCGCAACAGTTTCGTACTGTGCAACTAAAGCTGCAGCGCTTTGAAACGTCCTGGGGGGAGCGGCGGGTGAAAGTATCGAGTGACGGGCGTGCCTCAAGAACAGATTTTGCGGTGCTGGATCGTGCGGCTAATCGGGCCACTCGTCTGCAGGCGACGTTGCATACCGGGCGAACCCATCAGATTCGTGTCCATACCAGCGCAAATGGCCACCCCGTTTTAGGGGATGATAAATACACTCAGGCTAGTTCAGAGCAAACGACGCCAGATGCTGCCCCACGTTTATGTTTGCATGCTAGAAAGCTGATGATTCCGTTAGAACGGGGGGCGCTCAAGGTGAATGCCCCTGTAAGTGCCGCTTTGGAGGCGTATTGGGTAGGGCTGAAGGGTTTAGAAACCGCCTAATGGTGTGTCCTGCTCACACGAGTTGGACACCGCAATCATTCAACATCGTGGTCAATGCTATTAATGGCAGTCCGATGAGCGCGCTTGGGTCTTTCGCAGAGACCTGCTCGAACAATGCAATCCCCAAGGATTCAATTTTGAACCCGCCTGCGCAATCCAATGGCCGGTCTTTTTGCACATAGTCTTTGGCCTGTTGTCTTGAAATCGTGCGAAAGACTAGGCGCGTGGGTACTACTTTCTTGAACAGCTTTTGCCGTTTCGGGCAGTACACAGCAAGCGCGCTATAAAAGGTGGCTTGCTTGCCGCTGATCTCGCAAAGCCCTTTAATGGCATTTGCTACGGAAAGAGGCTTGTGCAGCAGTTTTCCCTTACATTCGCCAACTTGGTCAGCGCCGATGACGATGGCGTATGGGTTGGTTTTGGCCACAGCAGTGGCTTTTTCACAGGCCAGTCTTTGTGACTGGGCTCTGGCGGATTCTCCGCTAATCCGACGCTCTTGAACTTTCGGATCTGCGGACGTGAAGGGTATGTCGAATTGCGCCAAAGCTTGTGCTCTGTATACAGACGTTGAGGCGAGAATAATAGATGGTGTCATGGCGCGTGTTCCTGCAGAAATGAATCCAAACGGTGTTTAAGCGTTCTGCAAATTTTAACCGTGGGTGTGGGTTTACATGGCATTGTCTGATCCCTATGATTGCCGCCGCCATGACAACACGCAATAACTCTGTGCCGCAATATGCTGATCTTGCAAAGTCCGAGGCGGTGATAGACCGGCAGGTGCCGGCTCAGAACTGCCAACGATTGGTAGATTGTGCGATCAATCTGCAGGACATCCGTGCACGCTTAAGCTTTGCAGTGGATGACCGTGGTCGAGTGGCCGTTGCTGGAAAGGCGGAAACCGTCCTCGGGCTGGCGTGCCAGCGATGTACAGAGCCGGTGCAGGTAGAGGTTAAGGCGCAGATAGAGGCGGTATTGGCTAACTCTGAGGATCAGGCAAAGTTGTGGCGTGAGCAAGACCAAGCGTTGGAAATTATTGTGGTTTCAGGACCACAGTTAGATGTGGTGGAGTTGATCGAGGACGAGATACTTTTGCATCTGCCGGCCAAGGTTTGCATGGTAGCGGAATGTGTTAATTACCCGAAAATGTCCTTTGGACCCCTCGTGGAAGAGGTGGAGCCCGATACGCACCGACCTTTTGCTGCATTATCTCAAATGGGGATTGGGGCGCGTTCACCGGAGTCTGAAGACGATAATCAGTAGTGGCCTGTGCTTGTGCCCTATACGTGGTATTATGCGCGCCAATAAGCCAGTTGATTTGGCAAACTAGTAAGGAAAAGAGATGGCAGTTCAAAAGAGTAAAGTTACCCGCTCGCGTCGTGGGCAGAGACGTTCGCACGACGCGTTGGATAAGCCTACGTTGTCCGTGGATAACACCACCGGGGAAACCCACCGTCGCCATCATGTGACTGCGGATGGCTATTATCGCGGCCGTCAGGTTATCTCCGAAGAGAGTTAGTAACGATGACCCTCGGCGCGGTTTTTCCGGGGCAAGGTGCGCAAAGCGTGGGCATGCTTGCTGATCTGGCGGCGACGTACACTACCATTGTCGATAAATTTTCCGAGGCGTCAGACGTGCTTGGCTTCGATCTTTGGGAAATGGTTCAAAAGGGGCCACCCGAAGACTTGTCTGCGACTCAAAATACTCAGCCTATATTGCTGGCTGCGAGTGCTGCGTTGTGGGATGTCTGGCAGAAACAATCCCCATCGCCGAGTTATGTTGCGGGCCATAGCCTTGGGGAATATTCAGCGCTGACCTGCGCAGGTGCGCTGAACTTTGCTGACGCGCTCAGGCTGGTGCGGTTGCGCGGAGAACTCATGGAAGCGGCTGTGCCCAGAGGGCAAGGTGCTATGGCGGCAATTATGGGTTTAGATGACCCGCAGGTAGTTGCCTGCTGTGAACACGTTGAAGGCGTTGTTGTCGCTGCAAACTTTAATGCACCCGGGCAGGTGGTCATTGCTGGTGCGACAGCAGCAGTGGAAGCTGCGGTTGTTGCCTGCAAGGCTGATGGTGCGAAGCGGGCGGTTCTTTTAGACGTTAGCGGCCCTTTTCATTCTCCACTCATGGCAGCGGCGCAATCAGAGTTTGCTGAAGCGCTGAATCGAATTCCGCTGACCTTACCCAGTATACCAATTATTCAAAACGTAAGTGCCAAGGTGCCCAACGATCTAAATGAGTTGCGTACGAATTTAGTGGCGCAAATAGCTGAACCGGTGCGCTGGTCTGAGTGCGTGAATCAAATGATTAGCCTCGGGGTAACGGACTTTGCTGAATGTGGCCCGGGCAGTGTACTGGCAGGTCTAATTCGAAGGATATCAAAATCAACGCCGACTTCAGGGTTGTCAAAAGCTGGGGTTCTTTGAGATACAAGTTAGCAATGAAATATAAAACGAGAACCCAAGCGAAGAACAGCATGAGAGAGACCCAATATGGCTAGAAAAACGGCGCTAGTCACGGGCGCATCGCGGGGAATCGGGGCCGCTATCGCCGACCGTCTGGCCAGTGATGGGTATTTTGTGGTGGGCACCGCTACCTCGCCAGTAGGTGCCGAGCGGATTTCGCAGGCATTAGGTGTCAGTGGTGTGGGTGTGGAGTTGCGATTGGATGATCCTGAATCAGTCCAGTCGTTGATGCAGCGTATTGGTGACGCAGCAGATTCGCCGCAGATATTAGTCAATAACGCTGGGATTACCAAAGACAACCTGATGTTGCGCATGGGCGAAGCTGAGTGGACAGATGTTGTAAATACAAATTTAAATGGCCTCTATCGCGTCACCAAGCTTGTTTTGCGCGGAATGGTGAAATCAAGATGGGGCAGAATCGTTAACCTGGGCTCCGTTGTTGCGCGTATGGGTAACGCGGGGCAAAGCAACTATGTCGCCTCCAAGGCTGCTGTGGAAGGTTTTTCTAGGGCGTTGGCATTGGAAGTTGCCTCGAGAAATATTACGGTCAATACAGTCGCGCCAGGGTTTATTGGGACTGACATGACGGCAGAGTTAACGGACGCGCAAACGGCATCTATGCTGGAGCGCATTCCTTTGGGGCGCATGGGTGAGGCAACAGAGGTTGCCAGCGCCGTGTCTTATTTGGTCGGTGATGAAGCGGGTTACATCACCGCGCAGACAATACATATAAACGGTGGCATGTTTGCCGCCTGATGGAAAAAATTTTATAACCGCAAGGGCGGCGCCGTTTCAAGAGACAAAAGCTTGCTTGCGTTGCGTAAATGGCCTCTATAGAATGCGCCCGCCCTGCATTCACGAACTTTCTAGGGAGATACCTTAAAAATGAGCAGTGTTGAAGAACGTGTAAAGAAATTGATTTGTGAGCAACTCGGAGTCAAAGACGACGAGGTGAACGAAAAAGCTTCTTTTGTTGAGGACCTCGGGGCCGATTCATTAGATACCGTTGAGCTTGTAATGGCTTTAGAGGAGGAATTCGAAACCGAAATTCCTGACGAAGAAGCTGAAAAAATTACAACGGTTAAAGACGCAATAGACTACATTTTGGCGCACCAATAGGGCTAAACAGCCGCAATTTGCGCGCCAAGAAGCTGCCCGCGGCAATGCTTTATCTGGACTTCGATAAGGCGAATCTTAGTGGGCCTCCGGTTGCGCTGTCCATCTATCATCTATGAGTGGTCATCTATGAGTAGAAGAAGAGTTGTCGTAACCGGTTTGGGTATGGTTTCCCCCATTGGGAATACCGTCAATGACTCTTGGCAGGCTGCATTAGCGGGTACCAGTGGTGTTGCCGAAAATCCCTATTTTGATACGCAGGATCACGGCGTCAAGATTTGTGCTGCGGTCAAAGGCCTCGATATCACTGAGTATATGGCTGCAAAAGAAGCCCGTCGAATTGATGGTTTTATCCAATTCGGGATGGTTGCTGGTATTCAAGCAATTCAAGACGCGGGTTTGGTTGCGCATCCCGACGATGGTGATCGGATCGGTATCGCTATCGGCTCGGGTATCGGTGGAATCAATCTGATAGAGGAAACGCACTCCACGCTGATCAAAAGCGGTCCCCGCCGAGTGTCTCCATTTTTTGTGACAGGCTCTGTAATCAACATGATTGCGGGAAACCTATCCGTTCGTTATGGTTTTAAGGGTCCCAATATTGCGATTGTGACCGCATGTACAACAGGTACCCACAATATCGGCTTTGGCGCAAGAATGATCCAGTATGGTGAGGCCGACGTCATGGTGGTTGGTGGTGCTGAGTATGCGACTTCGCCAATTTGTGTCGCCGCCTTTAATTCGATGAAAGCGCTATCGACGCGTAACGAGGAACCAGAACAGGCCAGTCGCCCCTGGGATGAAGGCCGTGACGGTTTTGTTCTTGGAGACGGCGCAGGTGTGCTTGTACTGGAAGAATATGAACGAGCCTGTGCTCGCGGTGCCAAGATCTATGCAGAGGTTCTCGGGTTTGGTATGAGTGGTGACGCATTTCACATCACCAGTCCGGCTGAGAATGGAGAAGGTGGCGCGGCATCGATGCGCAATGCGCTGAAGGACGCGGCCCTGAATCCCGAAGATGTTGGTTATCTCAATGCGCACGGCACCTCAACGCCGTTGGGAGATGTCGCTGAAACCAAGGGGATTAAATCGATATTTGGTGCGGATACCTCCTTGGCTGTCAGTTCAACGAAATCAATGATTGGCCATCTATTGGGCGCTGCAGGCTCCGTCGAGGCGATCTTCACGATCAAGGCGTTAGCGGATCAGGTGCTCCCGCCAACCATAAATCTGCACAATCCAAGTCCAGATTGTGATCTTGACTATGTGCCAAACGTCGCGCGCGATGTACGTATCAAGGCTGCGGCAAGCAATTCCTTTGGCTTTGGTGGGACCAACGGAACGCTGATTTTTGGCACCGTTTGATCGGTGGGCGGAGTCTTCCGCAAACTGATGAAATTAGCTGCGATGATCGCGGCAGTGGGTTTGTTGTTGCTCTGCGCTGGTTATTGGCATATCACTAAATGGGCCGTGCAACCGATTCAAAATGCGCCTATTTTCTTTGATCTGATGCCTGGTGAAAGCCTTTCGGACTTGATTGAAAAGCTCGATGAGGCAGGATTCGATAATTCCAACCGATTGTTATTATTAGCACGCCTGACGGGGCTCGAAACCTCTCTGCAAGCGGGCGAATACCAAATGTCCGTTGGTATGACTCCAAGGCAACTCTTGTCTATGTTGCGAGACGGGTCGGTCGTGACTCATCGGTTCCGTGTTCGGGAGGGTATCACGGTGGCCGTACTTCTGCGGCAGTTGCGTGACAATGACTTGTTATCGCAAAATTTGTCCGCGGCAACCGCCCTAGATTTAACGTCGGAACTTGCGCTAGATGCGCCATTTGTAGAAGGTATGTTTTTTCCTGATACTTATTATTTTCGGCGTGGTGATAGCACCAGAGATATTCTACTGCGCGCCTATGATGCGATGCGCCTGCGAATGTTGTCTGCTTGGCAAAAAAAGCAGGAGAATAGCGCGCTGAAGAGTCCGTTTGAGATGGTGATTTTAGCTTCGATTATTGAAATGGAAACGGGTTTGGAAAGTGATAGAACCCTCATTAGTCAGGTTTTTCATAATCGACTTGGTCGCCAGATGCGATTGCAAACAGATCCCACCGTGATTTATCTACTGGGCGCAGAATTCGACGGAAACCTCACGCGTGCGCATTTGCGCATTGATTCACCGTTTAACACTTATCAGAATCGAGGCTTGCCGCCAACGCCCATTGCACTGCCGTCTAACGCCTCGCTCGAGGCGGCAGTCCAGCCTGCAGACGGCGATTATCTGTATTTTGTTGCTCAAGGAGATGGCAAAAGTAAGTTTTCACGCACGTTAAGTGAGCACAATAGTGCGGTCCGCACGTATCAACTAAATCGACAGGTAAAACCATGAGTTTAAAAGGAAAATTTATCACTCTGGAAGGCTCTGAGGGCGCAGGTAAGTCGACAAATTTAGTGTTTTTATGTGATTTGTTAAGGCAGGCTAATATTGATTTTTACGAAACGCGAGAACCCGGAGGTACGCCGTTTGCCGAGGCTTTGCGAGATCAATTGCTCTCAACTTGGGATGAGCCAGTGGCCGGTTTGACCGAATTATTAGTTGTCTTTGCCGCTCGAAATCAGCATTTGAATACGGAGATAAGACCACGTTTAGCGCGAGGGCAGTGGGTTGTGAGCGACCGTTTTACCGACGCTTCTTATGCCTATCAAGGAACCGCGCGCGGAGTTGATCTTAATTATGTCAGACAACTCGAACAGTGGGTGCAGCGAGATTTGCAGCCTGATCTAACGCTGTACCTTGATTGTGATCCGGATGTGGGGCGCAGCCGAATTGCCTCGCGAGAGTTAGACCGCATGGAGCAAGAACAGCTCGTTTTTTTTCAAGCTGTGCGCCAGGGTTATCTGGCCCGGGCGGCTTCGTTGTCGCGAATGCATACCATTGATGCGAGCCAGTCATTAGATGAGGTGCAGAAAAACATTGCACTAGTGATCCAGCGACTGTTAGCCGAGCGCGATATTTAGTGTCTATTTATCCATGGCATGAACCCACCTTGCGGCGCTTGCAAGACCTTTGTTCAACAAGCCAGCTGCCTAATGCGCTTGCGTTGACGTGTCCGCTTGGGTGGGGGCATGAAACGTTGTTGGCCCAAGTGGCATTATTACTTTTGGAGGTTGATGGTGAGCGGCAGGTGGATGAGTTTGCTCATCCTGATTTTCGCTGGATCACGGCGGATGGCGCGGTGATCAAAATCGATCAGATTAGGCGCCTGACAGAATTTGCCGTGCAAACACCACAGAAGTCTTGCCGTAAAGTCGCGGCGATACTGGATGCGCACCTTTTGAATCCGAACGCAGCCAATGCGTTACTTAAGACTCTGGAGGAGCCGCCGCCTAATACACACGTAGTTTTGGCTACCCCTTTCTGGGGAAAGCTTTTGCCGACCATCCGAAGTCGTTGCCAGCGCTTTCAGGTCAATGCGGACATCACCCAAGCACGGGTTTGGTTGCAAGAGAAAGGATTAGATATCTCGCAGAGCACTTTTGCCGAGTATGGTCATGCCCCGTTGTCTATCGCCCAAAGTAGGCACAGCGGGCAGATTGAGATCACCCCGTGGCTTGCCGAGTTGCCTAGAGCAAGCCTAGAGGTAAGTCTTGAACCGATTATGCAGGGGGACAAGGTTAATTGGCTTGCTCGTTGGTATCGGAGGGTTTTGCTGCATTTGGGTGGTGATTCGATTCCCGGCTGCCAGGGTTCTGCGGCAGCGCTGATCGGATTTTCGGATGAATTACTGTTGATCCGCCAGCAGATCGAAACCTCAAATTCAGCGAATGCGCGGTTGTTGATTGAGCGACTCATTGTGCGGTGGGTTCAGCTAAATAGAGTCAGTGGTGCAAAAGGACCCTGATATTCGGTGAAATCTGGGTTGTGTGTCATAGTTTGACGATTGACACCTCAACGCGTAACGCGGACTATATTTAGCTTGGAAAAGGCAGTGTTTAACTGACCTGCTGGATCCTTGAATGCAAAGATTTAAACAGGATTTTTAATCTAATGGCAGGTTCAAAACGCGGAGTGAGAAACGGGATATTGTCTTTAGCAATTAAGGACAAAGCGGTTTTGTATGCAGCCTATATGCCGTACATCCACAATGGCGGCCTTTTTATTCCGACGAACAAAGAGTACGACCTTGGTGATGAAGTATTCATGTTGTTGAATCTTTTAGATGAAACGGAAAAAATACCGGTCGCTGGCAACGTGGTCTGGATCACGCCAAAGCGTGCGCAGGGCAGTCGTCCTGCGGGCATAGGCGTTCAATTTAACGATCAGGACGACGTTGCTCGCAGCAAGATCGAAACGCATCTCGCAGGCGCATTGCAGTCGGATCGCCATACCCACACGATGTAGCCTAGGCCCATGTTTGTCGATTCGCACTGTCATTTGAATTATCTGGAAAATCCCGAGGCAGCACTTGCCCGTGCTCGAGCGGCGGGTGTTAATGAACTTCTGTGCATAGGCGTTGAACAAGCGGCTATCGAAGAGGTGCTTGCGATGGCTGAAAACCACAGCGGGGTATGGGCCAGCGTTGGGGAACATCCAGGGTCGTGCAGCGGCGATGCCGCTTGGGTTAATCGCTATTTGGATCGCTCAGATGTGATTGCGGTTGGCGAAATGGGTCTGGACTATCTCTACGTTGATGACAACAAAGCCCGCGCAGAGCAGCGTCATACGTTTGCCCAACAATTGCAGCTTGCCGAAAATCATGCATTGCCGGTGATCGTTCACACCCGGTCGGCAGAGGTTGATACCTTGGCCTTGATCACCGAATTTCCAAAAGTTCGCGGCGTTTTGCACTGTTTTACGGAATCTTGGGCGATGGCGGAGCAGGCATTAGCTGAAGATTATTATATTTCTATCTCGGGTATCGTGACGTTCAAAAATGCAGCCCAAGTGCGAGAAGTAGCGGAGCGCGTTCCTGATGAGCGTTTGCTGATTGAGACTGATGCCCCGTGGTTGGCGCCGGTGCCACACCGCGGGAAGAAAAATGAACCCGGTTTTGTTGCGGATACCGCAAAGTTTTTAGCCGATTTGCGTGGGGTGGAGGTAGCTGAATTGGCTCAATTCACGCGCGAAAATTTTTTTCGACTGTTTAATCGGGCCGTTTGAGGGGCTCTTCGTATAGGCGGTAGTGGGTTTCTGCCATTCCCATTTTCAGGTAAGTGCCGATTGCGGGTTGGTTGTTATGTTCCACGTAAAGTCTAATGCCGCATGCCTGAGGGTCCTGCAAAGCGAGTTGTCGCACTGCGTTGTGCATGAGATTGTAGACGCCTTTGCGTCGATGGGTTATCGGGACGAAGACGCTCTGAATCCACCAAAAGCGTCCATTGCGCCAATCACTCCACTCGAAGGTCACCATAAGTGTGCCGATGGATATGCGGTTCTGTTCTGCAATTAAATAGAAACCCTCGGCGGCGTGCGTCATCAAATAGGCAATGCCTTTACCCAGCGCTTGTATATTCAGGCCCAAGTCCTCAGTTTCCGTTGCCATTGCCTGATTACTCTCGATCAGAAAAGGAATATCGGTATGTACGGCTCTTCTGATCGTGATTTCACTCATTGATGGCCTCCAAGTCGCCGACTGAAAAAATCTAAAATTAAGTTGAAGCGATGAATTGAAACGTCCTGCTCTTGCATCGAATGTTTGGCGCCGGGATAGGTCATGAGTTCAAAGGGTAAGCCGAGCGCTTGCAGTTTGCCCATAATCATTGTGCTGTGTGTGAACAGCACATTATCGTCTGCCATACCGTGCATCAGTAGCAGTGGTGCCTGCAGTTTATGTATGTGCGTGAGCACGTTTGCCTGTTCGTAGCCGGCCGTATTTTCCTCGGGTAGGCCCATATAACGCTCGGTATAGTGCGTGTCGTATAAATGCCAATCGCTGACCGGTGCAACCGCAACGCCAGCATGAAAGTGTTGGTGAGCTTGCGCGAGACACATGATTGTCATATACCCGCCATAACTGTGGCCATAGATCCCAACGCGGGATTGATCAGCCCATGGGTAGTCCTCTAGAGCGCTCAAGCCTGCTACTTGATCGCGCACCTCAACAAGCCCTAAGTTGCGATAGATGGGGGCCTCAAATTGGTGTCCTCGATTGCCGCTACCCCTGTTGTCTAACTCCAGAACGGCAAATCCATGTTGAGCGAACAGCTGAGTGATTAAAGGACTCCATTCGCGTTTTGCTTTTTGTGGACCGGGCCCGCCATAGACATACACAATAGTCGGATGAAGGCCTGTTATTTTTGCCGGTGGTGTTAGGCGGTAGTGTAGGGTTTGCCCGTCTTCGGCTTTGACCTCACCAAAATAGGGGTAGGCATGCATCGGCAGAAACGGCGCATAGGGATGAGATTTGGTAATGGTTTCCCGATATAGACTCACTGGCCTAGGGTCTGCTGTGAGGTCGCTGAGGTCAATTTGTAAAGGCAATGATTCATGACTATAGCGGTCTATGAATTGTTCATGCGGCACATTGACCACCACGTCATGCCAGCCTGGCGCAGAGGTGATTTGTTGGCAACCGCCCTCAGCGATATCGATTTCAAAGAGGTGATTTTCCAGCGGAGTGTCGGTCCATCCAGTGACGTATATCTTGTGCGGGTTCGCATCCAACACGGCGTTGATATGGGTTGGTCCCCCAAGACGCTCAATTGCCCCATCGGGTTTGATAATTTTTATCTGAGCGGTGCCGGTTTCCTCGGTGGTCAAGACAATGTTTTGGTCGGTCAGTATTTTTAGGTTGTGATTTAAATTGATCCAGGTTGATGATGACTCACGATAGCGCTCCTGCCACTGAATAGATTCTGGCGCTCCAGTTTCAAGCGCGTTGTTAAGATTCAATTCAAAAATGCGCAGATGCTGCTGCCGTCGATCTTGGGTTTGTATGAGCACCTTTGATTTTGCGAGATGGACTCTTGCAAGATAGGCTTGCGAGTCGGCGTCGTTGTCCCTGTCATTTTTCCATATTAGGCTGACCCGTTGAGTCTCAAGGTGGTAAAGCCACAGACTAACGCTAGGGTTTGCTTCGCCCGCATAGGGATAGCGCTGCCCAATTGTCTGCGTACCACTGGCTTCCATTTCCAGACGAAAACTGACGTTAACGCTAGCCTCATCTACCTTACAAAACACCAGATATTGATCGTCCTGTGACCACCAGTGTCCTTCGAATCGGTGCATCTCCTCAGCTGCGAGGAAGTCTGGTAACCCATTACTGAGGGTGTCGCTCGCATCTTCGGTGATTTGTCGTTCGGTGTCGTCTTGGAAATCTGTAATGAACAGATTTCCTGCTCTAACGTAGCTTAGATAATCGCCGCGCGGCGATATTTGAAACCCACTTTGTCGTGTCTCGCTCGGACAAAGAGTTGTCGCTGTCTTGTTGGGATGTTCGGTGTCGACCAGATAAGCCTGCCCTTGAATCGGCACGAGCATATGTCGCTTGTCCGGATGCCAGAGATATTGGTTGATGCCGTAGCTAAATTGCCGGCGGCGTTCTCTTTCGGCTCGTTCGGCTTTGGTTAAGTTTTTTGTGCTGGTTTCAGTTTCGTTGCGCGTGAGCGCGCGAGCGTCGATCCACAGGCTGTGAGTTTTGGTTTGAAGATCTATTTGCCACAAATCCATACGCTGCCGATCATCTTGCGCGCTTCGCCGGTAGATCAAACGCTTGGCGTCCGGCGAAAATTTCAGGTCAATAGGTGGGCTGCCAGTCAGTGGTTGCCCGGCAAAAAGACGGGCAGGTGTGAGGCGCTCAGTCATGAATAATTCTCGCAAATGCATCGCGTGTTAAATTTTCAACGCCAACCTCTAACACTTTGACGTTGTCCTCAATGCGTATTCCGCCATAACCTTTTAAGGCCTCAACCTTTGACCAGTTAACAGGGGCTTTTTCAGTGGCCAGCGCTGCTAAAAGCATAGGAATAAAGTAGATGCCCGGCTCAATGGTGAAAATTTGATTCGCAGCGATTGCGCGGGTAAAGCGTAGCATGGGGTACTGAGGTGGCGGTGGGGCAGCCTGGCCCTGCGCATTGGCGAGGTGACCACCGACATCATGAACCTGTAAACCCAGCAAATGGCCGAGTCCGTGAGGACAAAATTTCTCAGTAATACCGCGTTCGAAAGCGGCCTCGGCGGTGCAGGTTACGATACCGTTGGCCGCCAGCACTTTGCCTAATTGTTGATGCATCTGTACGTGTAGTTCGGCGAATGTCTTGCCGCAGGTGATGCTATTAATCAACTCGAGTTGGTGCTGTTCCATATCAAGCAACAGCTGCGCAAAATCCTCGTGTTGTGTGCCTTGGTGAACGTAGGTTCGGGTGATGTCGCTGGCATATCCGCGATACAGCCCGCCCGCGTCGATTAGAAAACTTCTAGCGGGTAAGACATGCTGTTGTTCTTGATGCTGGTAGTGAAGGATGCTGGCGTGCTCGTTCAGTGCAACAATGTTGCCATACGGCAAGTCCCGTTCTGTCTGTTGTGAAGCCTGAAGATAGGCCATGTGAATTTCGAATTCGCTGCAGCCTTGCGTAAATTTTTCTGCGGCAGCGATATGTCCTGCCGTGGCGATATCACTGGCTGCGCGCATTGCCGCTTGTTCATAAGCGGTTTTTTGAGCGCGGTGAAAATGCACGTAGTCCACTATGCTCGGCGGGTTCAGATCGCCCAAATATTCGGCGTCGGCATAGACTTGTGTGATGTGTGCCATGTGTCGCTTATTTGCATTAGCCTGCTTACACGCAGCCCAAAGTGCCGCTTGTGATGAGAACGTGCGTACATCGACAAATGGCGCTAAGTAGTCCGGTAGCGGGGCGGGCGCGTGCCAGTAGTCGCGAGGTGTATGCAAAAATAATATGGGTCGGTCACCGGCTTGTATTAACAAATGCGAATCGGGCGTTAAAAATTTTGGATCAACCCACTGGGCCAGATTTGGGTTAGGTTGAAACTTTGGCCCGTGATCGTCCTGAAAATAGAAGCTCTGCTGCCCAGCGCTGATCCAAGCACCAGCGTACCCGCCTTGCTCGAGTGCGTTTTCCCACATTGCCTGAACGTGATCCAGATGGTCTTTGATCAGTGGCTTTAGGTTCGGTCTTTCGTTAGTTGAGATAGAGATGGCGTTCGATCCTATGACAGCTTGCGGGCTTGTATTGTATTAGCCTAATGCGAATTGGGTACAGAGCTTTTCGCGGCTGCCTGTCTCTGATAGATTCGATGCTGTTTTTTCTAATAGTTTTACCATCCCGGAGGATTCATGGGGGCATACGCCTATTTAGCGCCACAGTCTGTACAAGAAGCACTGTCTGTTTTGGATGATCATTTGAAGCGCGGAGAACGGGCTCAAATATTATCTGGAGGGACAGATTTATTGGTACAGATGCGTTCAGTTGATAAAACACCGCGTTTAATTCTGGACATCAAACAGTTGGCAGAAGCCAATCGACTGGAGGTCACTGATCAAAGCATTTACATCGGTGCAGCGGTACCCAGTGCGTTGATGACTGAAAATGTTGATTTACAGGCATTATTGCCAGGCTTGATGGAAGCCGCTGACTTGATCGGGTCGACTCAGATTCAAGGCAGAGCGACGATTTGTGGCAATCTGTGTAACGCGTCGCCCGCTGGTGACAGCATACCCGCAATGATTGCTGCAGGCGCGCAGTGTGAGATCGCCAGCGAATCGGGTACCCGGCTTTTGGCCGTTGAAGATTTTGTTGTCGGTGTGGGTAAAAATGCGCTACTACCTGGCGAATTCGTATTAGGGTTAACAATTCCTCGGCCAGCTGCCCGTCAAAAAGACGCCTATCTGAGATTTATTCCTCGCACCGAAATGGACATTGCAGTGGCCGGCTGTGGCGTCAGTGTCTCGGTTGACGCCGCAGGGCAATGTACGGCTGCTCGGGTTGCGATAGGCGCTGTAGCGCCAACGCCGAGACTGGTACCAGAAGCCGCAGCGGCGTTGGTGGGCACAACGCTGGATGAGGCGGCGTTGGCAGCCGCAGGTGCAGCGTGTACCGCGGCTTCCTCGCCGATTACGGACAAGCGCGGAACGGTAGAATACCGCCGAAAGGTCATTGCGGTGCTCTGCCGGCGAGCAGTAGCGATTGCAAAACAACGAGCGATAGGAGCTTAACCGATGGGTAAAATGCACGTCACCAGCCGAATAAATGGGGAATTACGCGAATTTTTGTGTGAGCCTAATCAAACGTTGCTGGACGTTTTGCGCGATGAGTTGGGTCTTACCGGAACTAAGGAAGGCTGCGGCAGTGGAGACTGCGGGGCTTGTTCCGTTGTGGTCAATGACCGATTGGTCTGCTCTTGCTTGGTGCTCGGTGTTGAAGCGCAGAACGCTGAAATTGAGACAATTGAGGGTGTTGCCGGAGAAGAGCTGCATCCAATTCAACAAAAATTTCTTGAGCATGCTGCCTTGCAGTGCGGCATCTGTACGCCGGGCTTTATTGTTGCAACCAAAGCACTTTTGGCAAAAAACCCGGACCCAGATGAGGAGACTATCCGTTACTGGTTGGCGGGTAATCTGTGCCGGTGTACTGGCTACGACAAAATCATTCGTGCGGTTCAGGATGCTGCAAAAACACTGGCGCATCCGGCCTGATCTGCTTTGAGTAAACTGGTTAACATCGGTTCGCTGTGTATCGATTTTGTCTACGGCGTGCCTGATATCGTCAAATCCGGGGAAACCCTTGCCAGTGTTCAGAGTCAGATTTTTTGCGGTGGTAAAGGGCTCAATCAATCTCTTGCGGCTGCTCGTGCGGGAGCAGAGGTGCATCACCTAGGCGCGATTGGTGATGACGGGTTTGCGCTACTGGATACACTGCGCGCAGCAGGGGTCAACACGGATGGTGTCCTGCAGTTGGAGGGTCCTTCAGGGCAGGCATTTATTCAAGTTGATCCTGCGGGTAGAAACGCCATTGTGATCAGCGGCGGCAGTAACCGTCGATTGCCTGCGAGTTTGTTCGATGCGGCTGTGGCGATCCTAGAGCCGGGCGACTGGGTTTTGTTCCAAAACGAGACGAATGATGTAGGGGCTGCCATTAGGCGCGCCAGTGCTGTTGGGGCGCAGGTTGCGTTGAATTTGGCGCCGCCAGATGCTCGCGCCGCCGATTACCCGATTAATTTGCTTGCCCTTTTGATTGTGAATGAACCCGAGGCATTGGCGCTGGCGGGTGGGCGCAGTTGGCAGCAGGCGTTTGACACTTTAATCGATCGTTATCCGGCAACCAGCTTAGTTTTAACACGTGGCCATAAGGGCCTGCGGTATTATGATGCCGCCACCAAGGAGGTGGCGCAGATGGATGCATTTAACGTCAATGCGGTTGACGAGACTGCGGCGGGTGATGCTTTTGTTGGATATTTGCTAGCGGGACTTGTACAAAACCGAGATATCAAACAGACGTTGCGCTGTGCCAGCGCTGCCGGGGCGCTGGCGGTTACCGTAAGCGGAGCGGCGCCAGCGATTCCCAAGAGGGTAGACGTCGATGCGTTGTTGAGCACTCAAAGCGCCCTCGATTGGGTCAAAATGTAAGCCCCGTAATTTCGCTCAGGTCGTCTATGGCTTGTGTTTCACTGAGCACTTTGATTGTGCGCATGCCTAATGCTGCTGCAGGCTTTAGATTAATGCCCAAATCATCTAAAAAGACGGATTGTTCAGTGGCAACGCCTAGCCGCTCGCAGGTTAATTGATAAATCGCGGGATCTGGCTTACGAACACCTTCGACGCTGGATTCTACGACTAAGTCAAATAGCGCCATGACCTCTGCAATGGCGGCAGCCTTTTTAGCGCTGCGGCTCATACCCGGGCCTTCCCCCGCTTTCACATTGTTGGTTATACATGCCACCTTGAAATTGAGCTTGCAACGTTTTAAAACCTCAATCATACGGGGTCTTAAATCTCCGCTGAGCCGGGCAATGACCTCCCTGCCTGCGATGCGGTGTCCGAGGTTTGCAGATTCTTTAGCGAATAAGTGGTCAAATTCATCCAGATCAATTTGATTTGATTCAAACAACGCCCAGGCATTGTGTTCAGGATTGGTTGCATTGATCGAGCGAATAAAGTCTTTCGGCGCACCGATGGCAGCTTCAAGAGTGTTAAAAGCGTCGAAAGGGCTTGACGTCATTACCCCGCCAAAATCCCAAAGGATGGCTGTTATTTTTTCTGACAATTGATTCTCCTAATGTTGCAAACGCAGTGGCACGAACCACATTGAACGCGGTGGCGCACCCGTTGCGTAGATGATAGGGCTTTATTGTGCTGTTGCCAAAAGAGGTTTGTGCGCTGAGAGGGCAGATGTGCCCGGGAATTAGGCTTTTCGGTTAGAAAATCTATAACCGATGCCGCGCACGGTATGAATCAAGTCCTGGAGGTTGTGGGGCTTTAATAGCTTACGTAAGCGTAAAATGTGAACGTCTACAGTGCGCGTTTCGATAGCCGTATTTTGTCCCCATATTTTGTCTATGAGATTGTCTCGGGTAAAAACCCGATCTGGGTTGCGCATCAATAGTGTGAGTAATCGATATTCAGTAGCGCCAATTTCGATAGGTTGGTTGTCTAGGCTTACCTGATAGGTGGCAAGGTCAACTTCAATGCCCGCAATTGACAGTCGATTTTCTTGCATATCGCTGGTTCGTCTGAGTAATGCTTTTGTTCTTGCCAACAACTCCTTGGGTGAAAAAGGCTTGGTGATGTAGTCGTCGACGCCGTTTGCAAAGCTTTGGAGCTTATCCGGTTCATCACCTCGAGCGGTCAGCATGATGATCGGCAAGTTTGACGTCAAAGCATCGCCGCGTAACAAATGTGTTAAGTCGAGTCCGCTCATACCGGGCAACATCCAATCAATGATTGCTAGATTAGGGATTTGATCTTTGAGCAGACGTAGGGCCTGTTCCGCGGTGTCGGCTGTGATCACCTCGTAACCTGCTCGAGAGAATGTGAAGTCTAACAGATCGCGGATTGCTGCTTCGTCTTCGACGATTAAAAGTGAAAGTGGCATGGTTTGCAGTGGCTCTTTTGTTTGCGTTTATGGCATGTGGTGTGAGCGCTGCACAGTATCATGTGAAAGTCTCAAAATGCGTTTCCGGTCGCTTTTCGGTTGGGTGCGTGCGCAGTCTGACATAGACTATGCCACGTTCTTAAAATAGGTAAATAGCATGGGAAAAAACATCACGTTGACAGCCGCCCAAGGTTTTTCGTTGGGGGCCTACGTTGCGCAGCCACAAGGCACGCCGAAGGGGGCGGTGGTGGTTGTGCAGGAGATTTTTGGGGTTAATCAGCATATTCGGCAAGTAGCTGATGGTTACGCCGCGCAAGGTTATTATGCCGTCGCGCCCAAACTGTTTGATCGAATTGAAGCGGATATCGAACTTGGCTACGACGCTCAGGACATGGGCAGAGGGATTGAGTTGGCTTTTCAACAACTCGACCATGCTCTGGCCCTGGCTGATCTGCAGGCGACGATTACCGCAGCAGCTGCGCATGGCAACGTGGGGGTGGTCGGTTATTGTTTTGGCGGGTTAATGACTTGGCTGTCTGCCTGTCAGCTAGATGGTGTCAGTGCGGTGAGTAGCTACTACGGCGGGGGTGTGGCGGCGCATATGGATAAATCGCCCAAGTGTCCAGTGATGATGCATTTTGGTGAACTTGACGCGCATATCCCAATGGCCGATGTGGAAACCGTGCGGGCGTCGTTGCCAGATTCGCAGATATACGTTTACGCTGCGGACCATGGCTTCAATTGTGACCATAGAGACAGTTTTAACGCAGATGCGGCTGAGTTGGCGCAGGCGCGAACACTGGCGCATTTTGCAAAATTTATCGCGGTTTAATGTGCTGAGGGGGTTGACTCTCATATTACCCCGATTAGTCGCACGACGATGCTTGACATCTTCGGGGGGTTTGTTGATCCTTCTAGCTCTGATGGGGCGGGCGAGTGCTGTTAGCCCCGGGGAGGGTCCAAACACAGCTTAATCTTAAGTTTGTGGCTTTGGGCATTTGAGAGGCACATGTTGCGATGAAGATTCATGCACCGAGCGAGTGAGATCGGCGGTGTTGTTTTATCTGCGTAATTGTGGCGCACATCAAGGAAAAGATTCGGATCCTGAATTGAGGGGTCTGGGGCTTGAAAATATAAGAACGGATCTTTCCAGTAGGAAGTTGTAATGAAAAATCTTAGGCAAGGGCTACTAACCTTACGACGCAGTGCTGCGTTGGCGGGTATCATGTTTGCATTCACCGGTACAAACGCGGCAGCGACTACGCTAGCTGATATTTTCCAGGTGGCAGAACAGATCAACCAGTCGGCGCTGCGGTCGCAATCAAAAATTGATGCGCTGACAGAAGAGACGCGGAAGCTTTTAAGCGAATACAAGGTTGTGCTCAAGGAAATTGAAGGGTTGCGTGTCTATAACAGGCAGCTTGAAAAACAGATTTCCAATCAGGAAACTGAAATGGCGCAGCTATCGACTTCAATTGATGAGGTCACCGTTATTGAGCGTCAAATCACCCCTCTAATGTTGCGGATGATTGATGGATTGGAGCAATTTGTCGAACTGGACATGCCCTTCCTGCTGGATGAACGGCGTGCTCGAATCGATCGGCTAAGAGATATGATGGATCGTGCCGACGTTGCGGTATCCGAAAAGTTCTCGCAGGTTTTTCGCGCGTACCAGATTGAAAACGAGTATGGCCGCACGATGGAAACCTACGGAGATACGATTTTAATCGGTGGCACGGAGCGTAAGGTAGATATTCTGAAAGTGGGCCGAGTTTCCTTGGTATACCAAACCCCTGATGCATCGGAAACAGGGATGTATAACTTGAATACGGGTGCTTTTGAGCCTATCGGCAATGAATATGAAGCCTCTATCCGTCAAGGCATTCGCATGGCCCGGCAACAGGCTACGCAGGATTTGTTTAGCATTCCGGTCCATGGTCCGGAGGCAGCACAATGAAATTCACGGGTAGAGAAAGCGGAATGAACTTGAAGAAATTATTTCTAACCAGCCTTTTTGTTTTGGTAGCACCTTTTGCAGGTGCACAGGACGCTGGCGAAGGTGCAGCGGCGGCTGATGACCTAGTTGTTAATGAGGCAAACTCGTTAGATGAGTTGCTAGGCAACGTACAGCAGCGCCGAGTTGTTGAGTCGCGCGAGCACAGTGCTCGTGAGCAACGATTCTCGCGCGAGAAAGCAAACCAAGCCAAGATGCTCAAGGATGCTCAAGCCGAGCGGACGCGCGAAGAACGCCGTTCTGACCGCCTAGAGACTCAGTTTGAAGAAAACGAGATCAGAATCGGCGATTTAACTGAGCAATTAGATAAACGCCTCGGTAGCTTGCGGGAACTTTTTGGTGTGCTGCAGCAGGTTGCCGGGGATACCCGCGGTCTGTTCGAAGCATCGCTGATTTCCAGCCAGTATGCCGACCGTGGGGAATGGCTGGGACAGCTCGCCAAGAAAATGGGCACCGCAAGCCAGTTGGCGACCATCGCGGAGATGGAAGATCTCTGGTTTGAGCTTCAGCGTGAGATGACCGAATCCGGGAAGATCGCGAAATACCCTGGCACCATCACCAAGCTTTCTGGCGACAAGGTCAATACGGATATTGTGCGGCTTGGGTCATATGCGTTGCTGGGTGAAGGCGAGTACCTCCAGTGGGATCCGGATTCTCAGGCAATTATCGAGTTGGCGCGCCAACCTTCTGGTCGCCACGTTGAAACGGCACAAGCGGTTCAAAATGCGTCACCGGGCGAGATTGTGGAGTTTTCCGTAGATCCTTTGCGTGGTTCATTGCTCGCGCTGTTAATTCAGGCGGCTACAGTGGGCGAACAGGTTGGTTCGATCGGCGCAGTTTCCGAATGTTATTTGCCCTTCTGTGACGGTCAAGGCGGAACAGTTGGCGCAATCATTATCCTCGGCGGTTTCTTAGGCGTCTTGTTGGCCTTGGAACGTTTGCTGACACTGTCTTTGATTGGTGCGAAGGTTAATGCGCAACGTAAGAACCCGACACCAAGCGACGACAATCCGCTGGGTCGGGTGCTTAAGGTCCATTCTGAGAATCTCGACGTTGATGTGGAGACCCTCGAGTTGAAACTCGGAGAGGCTATCTTGGGTGAGACCCCGAAGTTGACGCGGAACATAACGCTCATTCAAGTGATTTCTGTGGTTGCTCCGTTGACCGGCCTGTTGGGAACGGTCATCGGTATGATCGAGACATTCCAAGCGATTACGCTGTTTGGTGCGGGTGATCCGAAAACGATGGCGAGCGGTATCTCGAAAGCACTGATGACAACAGTTTTGGGTCTATGTGTTGCGATACCAACAACATTGCTTCACGCGTTGGTCAACGCCCGATCTAAGTCTGTGATTCACGTCATCGAAGAGCAAAGTGCGGGCATCATTGCCGATCATGCAGAGAAGTCCGGCCAGCCCCTAGGATAGGGGTTGGACGAGCCCAGCAAATAAAGGAGCTGTCAATAGATGTTTGGTGATGCTTATTTGGCGATCATTCGCTTCATGGAGATGGGCGGCGACGTCCTCTGGCTGATCGCTTTGATCACATTTCTAATGTGGACATTGATTTTTGAACGGATGTGGTTTTTCTGGACCGAACACAAGGCTTTGGTTCGCGCAGCGTCTGAACGCTGGGAAGGTCGGCCTGAGAGAACGTCTTGGAGCGCCCGTCAGGTGCGAGAAGGCATGATTTCAGAGGCATCCGATAGGATCACCGGTTCTTTGCCGATTATTCAGACTTGCGTGGCGTTGTGCCCGCTGTTTGGCTTGCTTGGCACGGTTACCGGGATGATCGCGGTTTTCGATGCTATGGCGACACAAGGTGGAAATGCAAGGTCCATGGCCGCTGGTGTTTCAATGGCAACCATTCCGACAATGTCAGGAATGATTGCTTCGCTGTCTGGTTTGGTTGGAAGCACCTGGCTTCGCCGGAAAGTGGATTATGAAGTAGAGCTATTTGAAGATTATCTGACGCTGGATCACTAGTCAGCATAGTCCACCTTCAGGAGGGGTAATGAGAAGAACGATTCGACGAAGAGGTGCAAGCGACGAGGATGCTGACATTAATCTGACGCCTATGTTAGATGTTGTATTCATAATGCTGATCTTCTTCATTGTCACCGCCACGTTTATCAAACAAGCGGGTATTACAGTGGCCCGTCCTGAGGCGCTCACGGCTGAACAGAAGCCTACGGTGTCGATGTTGGTCGCGATCAGTTTGAACGGAGAAATTTGGATTGATAAGAAGCGGGTTGACCCAACAACGGTACGAGCACACCTTGAAAAGTTGTTCGCCGAAAATCCTAAAGGAGGGTTAGTCATTCAAGCGGACAAAGGGTCTACTAATGAAAAGTTAGTGGCCGTATTGAATGCAGCCAGAGCGGCGGGATTGCGAGAAGTCGCTATTTCCACCGAGAGAAACTAAGTCGTTTTAGCTAGGTAAGCGTTATGCTCGTACGTTATGCAATTGGGGTCGGTCTAGGGGCCGTTGTTACTTTTCTTCTGTTCCTCATTATGCAGGCAGTGATCTCTAATGACGAAGCCAATATAGAGGAGGGTGTCAAAGGTAAACTGCTCGATATGGTGCGTTTGACCGATGACGAAGATATTCAGCTGAAGAAACGCAAGCCCAAGCCACCGCCCCCGCCAGATGAGCCTCCACCAGATATGCCCAAGCCGCAGTTTGAATCCTCGGATGTTTCTACGGGGGTAGATATTGGCGCGGTGGACGTGAATGTTGACCTCAATGTTGGCGGTGGTGGTTTTAGTTCAGACGGCGAGTATCTGCCGATTGTTAAGGTTGCGCCTGTCTATCCGCGGCGCGCGCAGACCCGCGGACTGGAAGGATATGTTGTTTTAGAATTCGTGGTGACTCGTACAGGTGCTGTGCGGGATCCGGTTGTCATTGAGTCAAAGCCCAAAGGTATTTTTGATCGTGCGGCGACTAATGCAGCGCTGAAGTTTAAGTACAAGCCAAAGGTGGTCAACGGCGAGCCGATCGACGTTGCAGGTGTGCGGAACCGAATCACGTTTGAGCTGGCAGATTAGTGGGGTTATTCATGAAGAAATTGCTTAAATTCATCCCGAGCATTGTCGTCGGTATGGTGTTAGCCGCCGGTGGTGTGAGCGTAACCTCGCCAGTGCAAGCTGCTGAAGAGGAGGCGAAGCCGCAAAAGACCCGGCGTGTACCGTCGATGAGTGAGTCGGTCTACAAAAAGCTGACAGAAGCGCAAGAGGCGATCGATATTAAGGACTACGATCTTGCGGTTGAAGTGCTCGAGAAAATGTTAGCTCGCTCCAAGCGCTTCAATGGTAATGAAGTTGGCCAAGTCCATAGTATGTTGGGATATATCTACTTCCTTAAGGAAGACTTTGTGAAGGCTATCGGCGAATACAAGTTAGTCGTTGCGCAAGGGGAAGAGATACCAGAGGGGCTAGAGCAAACCACTTTGTACACGTTGGCCCAGTTGACCTTCGTTGAAGGGTTTTATAACGATGCGTTGTTGTACATGGAGCGTTTTATAGGAAAAGCGAACAATCCAGGTCCAGAACCGCGAATCTTTATGGGCCAAGTGTATTATCAGATGAAGGATTTTCCGTCCGCTATTGGCCAAATGATCATTGGTATTGAAATGGCTCAGGAGCGCGGATTAACCGTGAAAGAGAACTGGTGGCAGCTGCTGAACTATCTCTACTACGAGCAAGAAAATATCCCGAAGGTCATTGAAACGCTTGAGGTTTTGGTTCGGGATTACCCAAAGCGCGATTACTGGATTAGACTGGCGGGAATTTATGGACAGGAGGGTCGCGAGACAATGCAGTTGCATACGCTGCAGGCGGCCTACGCAGCTGATTTTCTCGAGCAACAGTCCGATTACACTAATTTAGCGGGATTGCTGATGCAATCAGAGATTCCTTACAAAGCGGCCAAGGTGTTGCAGGACGGTATCGAGCGAGAAGCCGTTGAACGCTCCTCAAAAAATTTACGGTCCTTAGGCCAAGCACTGCAACTTGCCCAAGAAGTCGATGCGGCTATTCCGGTGCTTGAAGATGCCGCAAAACTTGCTGAAGACGGAAAGATATATGACCAGTTGGCGTATGTTTACCTCGAGGCAGACCGATTTGGGGACTGTGTACGTTCTTCCAATGAAGCATTAGACAAGGGTGGTGTTCGCAAAAAACAGAGTACTTACTTTGTCCGCGGCCTGTGTATGTATAACGGGGACAAGCTTGACGATGCCCGCCGGTCTTTTGTCTCTTGCCGAAATGAGGCACGACGTGATGACGATAGTGTAAACGTTCGCACTTGTGCGCAATGGATTACTTATATCGATCGCGAGAAAGACAGAATTGCTAAGCTTGCTGCCGCGGGTTGAACCCTAACGGCCAGGGTTGGTCGAATCGTGTAGATGAGTAAAAAAAGGCCGGCAAACTCCGGCCTTTTTTATTGGTTGTATTGAAGCCTTAGAGGAGAACATTAAGAATGTTCACGGGGATTGTGCAGGATTTAGTCCGCGTTGGGTCTGTGGTTGATCAAGGAGATCTCGTGCAGATAGAAGTGATTCTCGGCGGGTTGGCTGACCGGCTTGCCTTAGGGGCATCAGTCGCGGTTAATGGAACGTGTCTGACCGTTACACATGTGGCAGACACTGCGGCTCGTTTTGATGTCATAAAAGAAACGCTGAGGACCACAAATCTGGGGCGTATAAACGCAGGCGACCAAGTTAACGTTGAGCGTTCTTTTCAGGTTGGCGATGAGGTTGGTGGTCATATCGTGTCGGGCCATGTCAGCTGTACCGGTGCACTGGTTGAAAAGCGCGAGTTTGGAAACGACTACGTTCTGAGATTTTCAATAGATCCGAGATGGATGAAGTTTGTGTTTCATAAAGGGTTCATTGCTCTTGATGGTGCAAGCTTGACCGTCTCCGCGGTGGATCGCGAAGCTTCGGAGTTTGAGGTGAGCCTAATTCCCGAAACGTTAAGCCGAACTACGTTAGGGTTTTGTGCACATGGGAGCGCAGTGAATGTTGAAGTGGATTCTCAAACGGTGACCACCGTGGAGACTGTTGAGCGCCTATTTGCAGACCCAAATTGGGTTAAGCAGATCGGTGCGCTGAGTTGATTAGGTTAGGTTAG